>NZ_CAMFHX010000023.1 GCF_945952365.1 uncultured Cetobacterium sp. | reverse complement strand
CCTCAAAGGATTGGAGTAGTTTCAATAAATTTTAAGTTAACAGAAACTTTAAAATAAATGGGAGGAAAGATGAATTTAAAGAAATTAGTAGCATTTGGATTGGGGTTAACTTTATCAACAACACTTTTAGGAAAAGAAAAGGTAGTATTTTGGCACTCGATGAGTGGAGGGCTTCAAACTAGCTTAAATAAAATTGTTTCAGATTATAATAGTTCTCAAAACAGTGTAGAGATTGAAGCGATTTATCAAGGGTCTTATGAAGAGACAATCGGAAAATTTAAAGCTATATCAGGAACAAAAGATGCACCTACTCTTATTCAAATGAATGATATCTCTACATCATTCATGTATAACAGTGGAGCTATAACTCCTATGCAAAACTTTATTGAGCAGGATAAGTTTGATGTAAATACATTAGAGGATGCACTTTTAAACTACTACAGAATAGATGGAAAGTTATACTCTATGCCATTTAACTCATCAACAGCGATAATGATATATAATAAAGATGCATTTAGAGAAGCTGGATTAGATCCAAACACTCCACCAAAAAGTTATGCTGAGTTTGCTGAGTACTCAAAGAAATTAGTTAAAAAGAACAGCAACGGTTCTGTTGATAGATACGGTTCAGCAGTACTTATGTATGGATGGTTTATCGAGCAGTTCTTAGCTAATGATGGAGTTACGTATGTAGATAAAAATAATGGAAGAACTGGAGAAACTCCAACATCTGTAACATATAAAAAAGATTTACCAAAAATTTTAGAATTCTTAAGAGGGATGTATAAAGATGGTTCTGCAACGTCATATGGAAGAGACTGGGATTCTATAAGAACAGCATTCTCATCTGGAAAGGTAGCAATGTATTTCGATTCATCTGCTGGAATTAAGGGAGTTATAAACAACTCTAACTTTGAAGTTGGAACAGGATTTGTTTTAAATGAAAGTGGAAACTTCAACGGAAGTGTTGTTGGAGGAGCATCTCTTTGGATAACAAACTCATCTGCTGATTCAACTCAAAAAGCAGCTTGGGACTTTATTAAATATGCTACATCAAAAGATGTTCAATCTTATTGGTCAATTAACACTGGATACTACCCAGTAAATAAAGCTTCTTACGATACAGCAGAGATGAAACAAAATATGGAACAATATCCACAATTTGGAACTGCTGTTGCTGAGATAAAAGAGACAAAACCATCTTACTCAACTCAAGGAGCTATTATAGGGGTATTCCCAGAGCTTAGAGATAAAATGGTTGAAGCTATGGAAGCAAACTACGAAGGAAAAACTTCAGTATCTAAAATTGTAGATAAGCATATTGCTGACTCTGATAGAATAATTCAAAGATACAATAGAATTAACAAATAACTTTATATTATTAATACCCTTTACTATAAAAACTCCTCGTTAGGATAGTTAGACTATCCAAGCGAGGAGTTTTTTACAAATCTATTGGAGAGAAAATACTTACAAGAGATCTCTCTTTATTTTTACTGTCTAGCTTTGAGACATAGGCTATTTCGAGATATTCATTCTTAGTTTGAAGATTATTTTCTATACTAAAATCTTCAATTTTTTTAAAGAAATCCTTAGTATGGAAAGCTGCACTTTCAGTATAAAATGAGACTCCACGAGCTGAATATTTTACTTCACTTTTAATGGAATATGAAGCTATAATAAGTTCAGTATAGATTTCAGGAGAATCTTTATTCGTTTTTAAAACGATAAATGTGTCACTGATGTTATGAGGAGATTTAAAACTTTTCAAAACTTTTCTTATATGAGTTTCAATATCCGCAATATTTTTCATTTCACCTTTAGAACTACCTAAAATATAAAAGCTTATATCTTCTAAATCAGGAGATTTATCTAACTTAAAAATAGCATGTTCTAAATTATTTTCTAACTCTTCTAAGTTGTTTTTCAGATTTTGTAACTTTTCAATTTGTAATTGAACCATATATTTTTGAAAAATTATTGATTCTAAAATATTTTCTAAGCTATTTTCTTCATATAAAAGACATTTTATCTTATCTAAAGAGAATCCAAGAGCTTTACATCTTTTAATAAAATCTATTTGTAAAAATTGATCAATTGAGTAATATCGATACTTTGTATCTTGATCTATATGTGAGGGTTTTAGAAGTCCCTCTTTATCATAGTGACGTAGGGTTTGAATAGTTATATTATTTAATTTTGCTGTTTCACCGATTGAAAAAATCATTTCTCCTCCAAATATATTTTGACTCTATTGTTACAATAGAGTATACACTAAAGAGTATTAAAGGAGGAAGTAAAATGTTTAAAGAATTTATTAAGTACGCAGTACCTGCTGTGTTTGCAATGTTTATCTCATCGATGTATGTTATAGTTGATGGTATTTTTGTTGGGCAAGGAGTTGGAGCTTTAGCACTTGGAGCAGTAAATTTAGTTATGCCAATTTCAATTTTATTTTTTGGGATAGCTTCGATGTTTGCAGTTGGTGGAGGAACTCTTATATCTGAAAGTTTTGGAAATGGTAATATAAAAAAAGGTATCAGTATATTTAGAGAGACACTATTATTTTTATTAATTTTAAGTTTAGTTTTAAGTTTTACATTTTTTATATTTTCAAAACAGATAATAATGTTTTTAGGTGCAAGTGATACAATATTAGAACTTGGAAATACCTATTTAAAATATTATGTAGCGTTTTGTATTCCAAACATAATTGGAATATCTTTGAGCAGCTTTATAAGAAATGATGGGAACCCAAAGTTAGCTATGATAGCTACAGTTTCAGGAGCTTGTTTAAATATAGCTTTAGATTATATATTTATATTTATTTTTAAATGGGGAATAAAAGGAGCAGCTATAGCAACGGGATTAGGGCAGATTCTAACGGTTTTAGTTATACTATTGCACTTCCTATTTAAAAAGGGTCATCTTTCTTTTGGTAAAAGTAGAATATATAAAGAGAATATTTTTAATTTTGTAAGAATAGGATTTCCATCATTTTTTATGGAGATTACATTTTCAATTATAATATTTTGTATGAATTTAGCTATTTTAAAAATTGGAAATGAAAATCAAATGGCATCGTTTGGAATTATAAACTATTTAACAACAATCGTTTATATGTTACTATTAGGACTATCGTTTGGAGTTCAGCCACTATTTAGTTTTAATCACGGAGCTAAGAACTATGAAAAAGTTTCTAAATTCTATAAATTTACAATGATGGCAGCACTTACTATAAATTTAGTTTATTTTATTATCCTATATATTTGGGGAAATAAAATTATTGGATTCTTCACAAACGATATATCTATTATAAATGAAACTTATATAGGACTGACTATATTTAATCTTGCATTTTTTGTTATAGGAATTAATGTTATTCAATCTGGATATTATCAAGCTATAAATAACCCTGAAAAATCAAACATTATCTCAATATTTAGATCGATAGTATTTTTCCCGGTAGTGTTATTTATCAGTTCTAAAAGTTTAGGATTGAATGGTATCTGGTTAAGTACTTTATTCTCAGAGATTTTATGTTTAATAACTTGGAATATTATATTTAAAAAAGAAGTGAAAAATTATATAAAAAAAGTCTTCCTTTTCTCTACAAATTAGTATAAAATATAGTTGTAGAATTTATTCGGGAGGGATATATTTTGAAAATTTTAAACCAAAATAGACATTCAATAGAACATGAGTTATGTGAAAAAATAGCAGATGAGTTAATACCTAAATTAGCGAAATTAGATTTTGAATTGAAATCTATCAAACTTGAGAAAACAAAAGATAACTTATTGAAGTTAAAATTAATAAAGGCATAGTTTTACGATGATATATATACTAGTTGTCGCTATTGGAATGGTGCTATTTTTTTATATAAAAAGTTCTAAAAAATCTAAATATACCAGTAGAGTAAGGGTTAGAGGTTCTAATGTAAGAGTTCCACAACACCCCGAAGTTACAGTAAGAAAAAATGTTGTGACTTCACAAAAAATTGAACCAGAAAAAGAGGAGATATCAGAAGATTATAAAAAAATAATTTTTTATACAGTTGATACTGTCTCTAATCTTTTGGATATTCCAAAGATTACAGCAATAAAAATGGGGTTTAATTTAAAAACTGGTGAGTTTATTCGTTTAGAAGAGTTTCAAAATACGGATAAAGAAGCTTTTAAAATTTTTTCAAATGATGTAAAACATTTTGTCACACACAATGTAAAGCTTAATGAAAGTACATTAGATTTAAATCAAAAAATACAATTTTGTACAATGCTTACAAATATAAATATTGTTGAGATAAAAAATTCAAATGGAAGAAATAGATGGCCTAAGTTGCTTGAGGTTTCAAAATATTATGGATTGAAATCTAATGAGGATTTAATTTCAAGTAATCTTAATATAACAAAATTGACAATTCAAGTTTTCCAAAAGATGTTAAAACATCCGAAGGGATCAATATGTGTTAGAGATTTTATCTTTAATGATGTTTCTTATAAAATAGAGTTATAAGAGAGCTAAGTAGAAAATTAAATAAAAATTAAAAAACCGTGATATAATTTCACGGTTTTTTGTTTATGTAAAAATATTCATCTTAAAATATATTGGTTTCTTTCTTTTGATATATTTTTATTAAAACTTATATGAACTCTATTTTGTTTACGATAATATATTAATTGGTCATAACTTATATTAGCTTTATCCAATTTAGATTTTATAGTTTTTGCACTACCATTTATTTTGAAATCAATAGCCAAGCCATCTTTGTGTTGAGAGTTTTTGACACCTTTTACTTTTTTGTTTAATAAGTCCCCTCTATACCAACTTGTTATATAGATATCTTTTTTTAGAATCTCTTTAACTTTATCGAGTCTTTTAGCGGCGTAGATAACATTAGTGTTACTTTTTGGTAGATTATTAATTTTATATCTTTGTGCTGTTGCACTTTTAGTAGCGTCTTTTAGTTTGAAATATTTAGAAATTTGTAGATTTTCTTTTCCGTATAGAGATACAGAGCAGAGTAAGCTTAATAATAATAAAAATTTCATAGATAATTGCGTTCTCCTATATATAATTACAGTATAAATATACCCGTATACCCTATATTTATACTATGTTAAAAGTGTTTTGTCAAATTTTTTATTTAACGTTTGGAAAATAAAAGTAAGTCATCAATATTCTCGCTATTAATAAAAGGTAATGCTTCATTAATTTTAATAACGTCCCAATTCCACCATTTTATTTCTAAAAGTTTAGAAATATCTTCATCTGAAAATCTTTTCTTAATGATTTTTGCAGGGTTTCCACCTACAATTGTATATGGAGGAACATTTTTAGTGACTACAGATTTAGCAGCTATAACAGCACCGTCGCCAATTTCAATTCCAGGCATTATAAGAGCTTCACTTCCAATCCAAACATCATTTCCTATAATAGTATCTCCTTTTCTTTTGAACCCATTTTTAGCATTTGGAAAAATTTTAGGATTGAATGGAAAAGTTGATATCCATGAATAATTATGACCTTGATTTCCAGCTAGCATAAAAATAGCTCCCGATCCTATAGAACAAAATTTTCCAATAATTAATTTATCAAATTCAAACACCTCACCAAAAATCTCTTTATAATTTTTAGTACTGTTATCACCTAGTAAATAACGCACACAAAATTCATCAAAAGGTTTTTCGTGATAATAACCAGAGTAATAAGAAAAATCACCAACAGATATATTTGGATTTTTTATATGTGATTTTAATTCAATTCCTTCTAACCAACTTTCAAAAACTTGTTTTTTCAATTTAATAGCTCCTTTAAAAATTTGTTTCAGATTATTATACAATTTTTGACACAAATTAGAAACATAAAATTGTTAATATGTTTGTGAGAGAAAAATGGGAAAATTATTATTGGAGGATTAAAAGTATGAAAAAAATAGTTTTATTAGGAGCGGTTATTTTAAATATAACATCTATTTTAGCTTCAGAAGAGATTAATTTAAATGAGTTTGATTTATATTTAAAACCCGAGCAAAAGATAGCTTATGAATATATATTTGGTACAAATGAAAAGTTATTAGACAGCTATAAAATAGAACTGAAAAATTTAAAAAGTTCAAGTAGAGATTACAATAAAAAATTGGAGTTTTTAAACTCTAAAATTCAAGAGTTAGAAAAAAATAGAGATACAGAGATTCAAAAGTTAAAATTAGATATAAAAAATAATCCACAGAGATATCAAAAAATTTAAAAAATAAAAAATACAATTGAAACAATTCTGTAACAAACTTTTGTTAATATAGATGTATAAAGAACAGAGAAAAAATAAAAAATAGATAAGGGAGTGATTTTAATGAAAAAATTATTATTTGTAGGAATGTTAGCTTTATCAGCGGTATCTTTTGCTAAAGGACATGGAAATATGGGTGGAATGAATCATGGAAATGGTGGAATGATGAATGGATCAATGAGCTGTGGAATGATGAGTGGTGGACACAATGGAAACCATATGGGAATGAATATGTCTCCTGAGTTAAGAAAAGAGATGCAAGGTGATATGATAAAAATTCAAGAGAAAAGATTAGAAATAAGCAAAATTATGAATACATCAAACCCAGATATGAAAAAAGTTGAGGTTTTAAATGGAGAGATAGCAAATATCAGAGCTGCTCACATGACTGAAATGCAACAAAACATGATGAAAACAAATTAATCTAATAGTTGAGATAAATAATATAGAAGCAATAAAAAGGCGGGGTAAACTCGTCTTTTTGTTGTATAATATATTGATGAAAAGTGAAAGAGAATAGGGAGTGAAGTTGATGAAAAGAAAAATACTTATTATAGAGGATGAAGAAAATTTAGCAAATATAATTGGAAAAACTTTAATTAAAGAGAGATTTGAGATAAAGATAGTAACTAGAGGAGATGAGGCTTTAGAGGAGTTTTACTCTTTTTCACCGTCACTAGTTCTTTTAGATATAAATTTACCTAAAAAAAATGGTTGGGATATTTGTAAAGAGATAAGACAGTTTTCAAAAGTTCCAATAATTATAATGACAGCTCGGGATACAGAGTTAGATGAAATACATGGATTAGAGCTTGGAGCAGATGACTATATTACGAAGCCTATAAGTACAAAGATAATTTTATTAAAAATAAAGAAACTTTTAAAAATGGAAAGTGATGAGTTTTTCAATTTAGATGGGTTAACTTTTGATTACAATAGATTTAAAGTTATTATAGATGGAGAAGAGGAGATAATTTTAAGCAAAAGAGAAGCTTTGCTTTTAGAATATTTTTTTAGAAACGAAAATATAATTTTAGGAAGAGAGACTTTATTAAATGAAGTTTGGGGATTTGAGTTTAGTGGAGAGGAAAGAGCTGTTGATACTCTTGTAACTCGTCTTCGAAAGAAACTTGGAATCTATGGTGACTATATAAAATCAATAAGAGGAGTTGGATATGTTTTCAATCAAAATTAAAATGAATTTATTTCGAAAGATATTTGGATTTTCAATTTTTATAATACTTACAACTCTTTTGACAAACTATTTTTTTAATGCTATTTTTTTAGAAAAATTTTATATATATAGAAAAAAAGAGATGATGATGAGAGTGATTGAAACTGGTAGATATATATATGAAACTCAATCAGAAGATAGTTATGAAAACTATGTTTATGATGTAAAAGAAGCTATGGGAATAGATATAGATGTAAAAACGATAAAAAAAAATCATATGATGGGAAATCATATGATGAGAAGAACTACTAATGTAAACAATCCTGTTTACAATAAGTTTGAAGTCCAAGAACTTCTGGGAAATGACGCAAAAAGTTTGTATTATGCTGAAAAGCTTTCAGAAGAGAAGGCTATTTTTGTTAGAACATCTCTTTCAGTGATTCAATCTCACAGTCATGAGAGTAATATATTTAATATAATTACAGCTTTGATAGCCTCATTGATTTCGTTGATTGCGGGAGTTGTTTTTTCAAAGAGAATAACAAAAGATATAAGTTATTTAAAGGAGAAAGCTGATAAGATTTCAAAATTAGAGTTTCCAGAAAATATAAGTATACCTAGAGAGGACGAGATTGGAGATTTGAGTAGAAATTTAGAGAAGATGTCAAATGAGCTTTCGACTTCTATAAATAATTTAAAATCCTTTGTATCAAATGCTTCTCATGAGCTAAGGACTCCGATAGCAGTTATTTGTGCTCATGCCACAGCTCTTTTAGAAGAGGAGACTTTAGATTTAACAGAGAAAAGACGATACCACGAAATAATTTTAAAGGTTGGAAATGAAATGAAGGATTTAACAGAGAATCTGTTGACTCTTTCGAAGTTAGATAGTAGTGTTTTCAAAGTAAAAAAAGAAAAGTTGGATTTAAATGAAATTCTAAATGATGCTTTAGAAAAATATGATATAATAGAGCTTGAAAAAGATATAGAGATAAATGTTTCTATTAAAACAAGTAATATCTTAGGCGATTCAAGACTATTAAAATTGATTTTTAATAACTTGATTCAGAATGCTTTAAAGTATAGTAAAGTTGGAGGAAGAATAGAGATTTTTGAAAAAGATGAATTTTTATTTATTGAAAATAGTTTTGATGGAATAATTGAGATTGATAAAAAAAATCTACTTCAGCCTTTTGCAAGAGGAAAAAATGCAGAAGAGTTCAAACTTGATGGTATGGGATTGGGATTATCTATCGTTCAAAAGGCCTCTGATTTAGGAGATATTGAATATGATATAGTTATTGATAGGGAGATGTTTATAGTAAAATTAAAGATGTTTAATGAAAAAAATTAATATAATTATTGGGAGAATGGTATATAATATAATGAGTAAATAAATTTTTATTTGGAGGATGATTTTATGTTTAAGGTTAATACTGAAAAATGTATCGGGTGTGAGCTGTGTACTAAGGATTGTTTTGTAAAAGATATCGAGATGGTAGAGGGAAAAGCTGAAATAAAAAATGTAAGATGTTTTAAGTGTGGTCACTGTATAGCTGTTTGCCCTGTGGCAGCAATTTCTACAGATGAATATGATATGAATGATGTAATAGAATATGATAAAGATAGCTTTGAATTAGATGCAGATAATCTTTTAAACTTTATAAGATTTGAAAGAACAATTAGACATTTTAAGAATCAAGATGTAGAGAATGAAAAAATATTAAAAATAATAGAAGCTGGAAGATTTACTCAAACAGCAAGTAATGCACAAAATGTAAACTATGTTGTGGTGAAAGAGAGTATTCAAGATGTTAGAAAAATGACTTTAGAAACTCTTAAAGCTATGGGACATCATATTTTAGAAAATTCAACAAATCCTTTGTATAAAAAATATGCAGGGATGTGGATAAAGATGCATGATGATTTTATTATAAATCCTGATGGAGAGGACAATTTATTCTTTAAAGCACCGGCTCTTATTATGGTTACGTCAGAGCATGCTCTTAATGCAGGATTGGCTTCTGCAAATATGAAGTTGATGGTGGATGCTTTGGGATTAGGGACTGTATTTAGTGGTTTCTTAGTGAGAGCAGCAGAGGAAAATCCAGCAATAAAAGAGTTTTTAGGAATTGACAAATCTCAAAACTTAGTGGCATGTATGGTAGTGGGTTATCCAAATATAAAGTACAGAAGGACTACTCCAAGAAGAAAACCTAATATAATTTGGAAATAAACTACCATCACAATAAGATAGGCTTGATAAAAGATTCGTAAATAAAATATTATATTTATCGATATCAGAAAAAATAGAAAACCCCGACCTTAGAAATTTTCTCAGGTCAGGGATTTTTTTCTTATATTAGAATTTTTTCTAATATATATTTTTCAACATCTTTTTCTAAAACTATTGTATTTATTTCACTGATAGCATCACATTTTTTAGAAAACTCTGTAAGTTTTTTAACTATTTTAATTTGATTTTCTTCCTCATTTTCAGTAGTTAATATTAAGAATATATTTTTAGTAAATTTTCCATCTAAAGAGTCCCAATTTATAGGATTTTCTAAGCGTGCATATAAAATTTTTGTTTTAGTTTCACCTTTTATATTTCCTTTGGGAATAGCAATGCTATTTTCTAATCCAGAGCAACTAATCTCTTCTCTATGTAAAGCATTTTCTAAAATATTAGTTTCATTGTATTCTAAATTTAATTGATTTAACAATTTACAAAGCGCTTCTTTTTTGTTTTGAGCTTTTAATTTTATTCCTGGATATATTAAAATTTCAAAACTTTCTAAATAGTTAAAACGTTTAGAAGCAAATGATAACCAAGGACCACCAATTATAGACGAAAGAATTGCTGCGAAAACTATCGCTACAAATAATTCTTTATTTAATAATCCGAAACTTAAAGCTATCAGACTCACGACTATGTGCATCTCTCCTCCAGGAGTATGAGCTATTGATATTATATTTCTATATTTTGTTTTATTTGATAAAGTTGAACCAATCCAAGCTCCTAAGTATCTACCAGCAACACCAACAACAGTTATAAAAAGAGCTAAGAATAGGTTGAAATTTTCAAAAAAATTGATTTTCAAACCAATATTTACAAAGAATAAAGATGCAAATATAGAATATACAAAATTATGTACGGTGTTTCTAGCACTTTTTGTGAAAATCGGTGAATCACCAGCTACAATTCCAGCTATAAAAAATCCAAAAAGTGTATGAATGCCAATCTCTAAAGTTATCAAACCAAAAATAACACCAGTTGATATTAAAATAGTTAGCACTCCTTGAATACCATCACTATCTTGATTAACAACTTTTGAAAAGAGCCAATTTACAACTTTTTTTCCTATATTTAGAGCTAAAAATGTAAAAATTCCAGTATATACTACGATTTTTAGAGCTATCTCCCAATTAAAAGATTTCAGTGAAAAAAGAGAAAGTAAAAGTGTAAATATAATCCATCCAATTATATCGTTAATTGTGAGTGCTGATATTATTAAAAATCCTAAATCACTTTTCATTATTCCAACTTCTCGTAAAGCTCTAATAGCAATAGGAAGAGCACTTATTGTCATAATAACGGATATAAAAAAAGAGGTTATAAATTTATTATCACTAAATTCAAAATATATATTAGGTAAAAAATAAATAAAAATCATAGAGAATAGTATAGGTATTACTATATCTGAAGCAGAAATAACTATTGCATTTTTTCTTTGTTTCCAAATACTTGAAAAATCTACTTCTATTCCAGTTGACAAAAGTACTAAAAATAATCCAAACCACCCTAATGTATCTAACATAGCTACTTGGACAAGATTTTGTGGGAATATAAAGTTATATATTTTAGGAAAAAATGTACCTAATATTGTAGGACCTAAAATAATCCCTATTAATAAATCACCTGTTATAGTGGGTTGGTTTATTTTCTTCAAAAAACTATTTATAAAATTTGTTGATACAAAGATTATAGAAAGTTGAAGTAGTAGATAAAATATATTTGTCTCATCAATTCCGATCATTTTTTCCTCCAAATATTTTTTGGTTTAATTTTACTAAATCTTTAAAATGAACGATTATTCGTTTATATAATGTTAATATTTTTAAGTTTTCTAAATTTGATTCTTTTTCTTCGAAACTACTGATTTCTTTTTCTAAAAAAAGTATATTTTCATAAGAAGTTTCTAACTGATCAACTTTTTTATCTTCATAAGATATTCTAATATCATCAAAAATAAT
Source organism: uncultured Cetobacterium sp. (assembly GCF_945952365.1). Lineage (GTDB taxonomy): Bacteria > Fusobacteriota > Fusobacteriia > Fusobacteriales > Fusobacteriaceae > Cetobacterium_A. The sequence goes on along the minus strand of NZ_CAMFHX010000023.1, from coordinate 28,217 downwards.
ATTTAAAACTTTATAAAAATTCATAATCTCTTTTCTCAGATTCTCTTTTAATAAGCTTTTTTTTATTTTTAATAGATATTTTGCTATGATTTTTAGTTCAATTAGAATCTTAATATATCTATAAATTTTAAAACTATCTATATTTTTTTCTAAAGTATTAGATTTTAAAATGAAATACTCAAGCACCTCTTTTTCTATAAGTGTAATTTTTTTATAACTTTTTTTATCTTCATTTTTTTCAAAAATCTCTTCAATAATATTCATAACTTTAATTATCTCTTTATTAAAAATGTTTATCATTGTATTTGATGTTATTTCTAAAAATGTATTTAACTCTGTTACTGAAATCGATTTTTTATCAACTTTTCCTTTATAAATATTAGCAAACATTCTTTCAATAGTTCCAAAGAAAGGTAAAAATATAAGAGTATTTATAACATTTACAAAAGTGTTTGCTACAGCAGTTTTTATTGCTATTCCATTAGATGCTGTTAAAATCTCTATAATTTTTACATATGAAGGAAATATTATAATAAAGAATATAGCTAAAATAAACTTTATAAAAAAACAGAGTAATGCCGTTCTTTTAGCTTCGTAATTACTATTTAAGGCAGAAATAACAGGAGTGATTGTTGTTCCTATATTTGTTCCTAATATTAAAGCTAATATCGTTTCTAAATTTATTAATCCTTGAAGAGCCAGTGTTAAGATAATTCCTACTGCCGCAGAAGAGGATTGGATTATAGCTGTAACAACTGTACCTATAGCAACAATTTTTATTATATTAGAATAAGTATCAGCTTTAAAGAGTGTAAAAAGAGCTATAAAATCAGCATTATTTCTTAAAGGATTTATAGAACTACTCATATATTGTAAACCTAAAAGTAATAACCCAAAACCAAATATAAACTTTCCTTTTGATTTTTGAATCTCTTTGCTTGAAAAAAAATAGATTGTACTTCCTATAGCTATTAAAGGTATTGAAAAATTAGTTATTTTAAAACTAAATATCCAACCAGTTGCAGTAGTACCAATATTAGTTCCTAAAATCAGTCCTATTGAATCTTTTAAAGTTAAAATACCCGAATTTACCAAACTAACAATTAAAACTGATACAACCGAAGACGATTGAATTATTCCTGTTACAATAGCTCCAGTAGCAATAGACTTGTATTTATTTTGAGTTAATTTTTTTAAATATTCTTTTATATTTTCACCGAAAATTTTTTGACTTTCTTTTGAAATCAATTCGAGTGCATATAAAAATATTCCTAAACTACCTATGAATTCGATTAAAATATTCCAAATCATAAAATCACTCTACTCGATAACAATTAGTAAAGTATTTAATGGTTTTACCCAATCATAAACATACTTAGCATGAGACGAAGCATTTCTAACACACATTCTAGATCTAGGTGTTGAACCTAAAGTTGGAGAATACTCAATAATACTTGTTCTAGGAAGTTCTACAGGTATCCCGTGAATATATCCGCCTCCTGAAAATCTAGTGGCATGAGGAGCAAATCCTGCAATTTGAGAAGAGCTTCCTAGTTTCAAATAGTTCATTCTAGGTTTTTTATCTTGAATAACAAAAGTTCCTAAAGGAGTTGGATAATTATGTGGTAGTCTATCTAAACCTGTTGTAGCTGGATTCATACTTCTAATTAACCATTCACTATTATTTTTTTGTAGTGTTACTATATTTTGATTTTTTCTATCTATGAATATCAATTTATCTGTAGGTGTATTTGATATCTGTTTTACATATTTTTTAGGAGTCCACCATTCTCCTTCAATACTTTCTATTTTTATTTTTACGAACCCCTCTTTTTCATCTAAAATTCCTACGAAAGAACCATCCCATCCATATCTTATTGGTTTTTTATTTAAAGATTCGTATAAAGGTATACCTTGGTGTCTTCGAACACCGTATTTGTCTCTTTCTGGTGATGTTAGAAAATTCTCTAATTGAGCAGGATTTCCATTTGAATTTCTAAAATTTCTTAAAGTTCCTATTTTAGTGTACTCTTTTTTAAAGTTTTCAATATTAGATATTTTATCTTCGATTTTTTTCCATTGAAACTCTCTATCTACATTCTTATATTTATAAAAATGATCTAAAGTGTATTTTTCATAGGATAATTCTTTTCTTAATATAACCTCGGCTGAAAAAGTTAAATTAAATAAAGCTAAAAAAATCAGGGCTATTTTTTTCATAATTTCCTCCTCTAATCAAATATTACTTATATTTATTATTCAGTATAATAAACTTTAATCTTTTTTATATTCTAAATTTTATAAAAGGATTTATATATTTTTTTCATAAAATCTTAATATGTTGACTTTAACCCAAGGGTATGGTTTATAATCTTAATATAAAATAAATATTTTGGAGGAATATTATGAAGTTTAAAGCTTTTTTAGTAACAGAAATTGGAGATTCTTTAGATAGAAGCATTGTGGAAAAAAATTTAGATGATTTACCTGATCACGACACTTTAATTAAGGTTAGTTATAGTTCATTAAACTATAAAGATGCTTTATCAGCGAATGGAAATAGAGGTGTAACAAAAGTTTATCCACATACACCAGGTATTGATGCTGCAGGTGTAATTGTAGAAAGTAAAAATCCAGAGTTAAAACCTGGAACAGAAGTTATTGTGACTGGTTATGATTTTGGAATGAACACTTCAGGAGGGTACCAAGAATTCGTAAAAGTTCCATCTGAATGGGTGGTACCTCTTCCTAAGAATATGACATTAAAAGAGAGCATGATTTATGGAACAGCTGGTTTAACTGCTGCAATTTCAGTTTATAAACTGATTGTTAAAGGAGAAATAAAGCCTGAAGATGGAGAAATTTTAGTAACAGGAGCTACAGGTGGTGTAGGATCAGTTGCAGTTAAAATTTTAAGCGAGTTAGGGTATGAAGTTGTAGGAGTTACAGGTAAAGCTGAAGAAAGTGAATTCTTATTAAATATTGGAGCCAAAAGAGTTATAAAAAGATCTGATGTAGATGACACTTCAAGACCAATATTAAAGGGAATCTATGCTGGAGTCATAGATACAGTTGGTGGAAATATTCTTTCTACAGGTATAAAATCTTTAAAATACAATGGAGTAGCAACAACTTGTGGAAATGTTGCAGGCGCTTCATTCGAATCATCTGTTTATCCTTTTATAATAAGAGGGGTAACTCTTTATGGAGTAGACTCTGTTCAAATTAGTACGAGTGAAAGAGAGCTTTTATGGAACAAACTTTCTACAGATTGGAAGATTGATGATTTAGATAAGCTTTCTACAGAGATTACATTAGAAGATTTAAATGATAAAATTGAACTCATTTTAAAAGGTAGAAATAAAGGAAGAGTAGTTGTTAAGTTATGAAAAAAGAGTTGTATTTGATTGGTGAGATATCAAAAATAACAGGACTTTCAAATAAAACTCTGAGATATTACGATGAAAATAGTATTTTAAAACCAGATTATGTTGATCCAAATAATGGTTATAGATATTATAGTGAGTATCAGATTTTAAAATTACAAAATATAATTACTCTTAAAGATAACGGATTTTCTTTAGAAGAGATAAAAAAAAGATTTGACGATGCAGAATCTAGAGATATGAATGGTTTTTTTGATATTTATAAAAAGAAAATCGAAGATATAGATATTGAAATTGAGAATCTAAAAAATAGTAAAAAAAGACTTCAAAATCTTTTAGATGAGTTTTCATATTTAGAAGTAGATAAAATTATATTGAAATGTTTACCGGAAAAATTCTTATATAATTTAGATATTATTACCAATAAAGATTTAAATAACTCGATTTTTGATATTTATAAAATTATTGAGGCATCTGTTGAGTGTGGCAGTGCTCATCTTGGTAAACAGTTTAAATTACTAAATTCTAAGGGATGTTCAAGTGAAAAAATAAGTGAATTTTTACTTTTTAAAAATGAGAATTATTTAAAAAATATAGAAAAGATTAAAAAAAATGAGTATATAACAATAAGATATAGATATGGAAATAGAGAGGAAGCTTTGAAAAAAATTTTAGATTATATATCTTTAAATAAAATTAATGTTGAGCCTGTTATCTATGAGATTGATATTATAAATTCATTTTTATCTCGAAACAAAAATGAATACATAACAGAGATTCAGATTCCTATAAAAACAGTTATATTCGACGAGGAGAGAAAAATGAAAAATGGAAAATTTATAGGAATTGGAAAAGGATATGGAGGAGATATTTCTGTAGAAATAGAGATTGTTGAGAATACTATAAAAAATATAGAGATTCTTTCTCACAATGAAACTAAAATAATTTCAGATCCAGCTTTTGTTCAGATACCAAAATCAATATTAGAAGCTAATAGTATTTTAATACCTAATGTTTCTGGATGTTCTATGAGCTCAAGAGGTATTAGAGAAGCTGTAAAAAATGCTTTAATTGAAGCTGGAGAAAATTTTGATAAACTTGAAATTCAAATGCTTGAAGCTGAAAACTTAGTTAAAATAGGAGATGGTGCAAGTAAGAAGATTATAAAGCCGATTGAAAATTTTGATGTTGTTATTGTAGGAGCTGGAGGGGCTGGATTATCAGCAGCTATTTCTGCAGCTTCTAAAGGAGCTAAGGTAGTTTTATTAGAGAAAATGTCGTCTATAGGTGGAAATACTCTTATTTCTATGGGTGGAATAAATATTCCTGGAAATGATGCACAGATAGAGAAAGATATCAAAGATTCAGTGGAACTTTATAAAAAAGATATTCTTTTAGGTGGAGATAATAAAAACTCTCACGAACTTCTTGATATTTTTGTCAATGAAGCACTACCAATATATAGATGGCTTAAAGATGAGATCAAGGTTTCTTTTAAAAATGAACTTATCCATTTTGGAGGACATACAGTACCAAGAGCAGCAGTATTTTCTGGTAAATATGCTGTTGAACTAATTGCAAAGCTTAGAGCTAAAGCCGTATCTTTGGGAGTGGATATTAGAACAGGAGTTCGTTCTAAAGAGTTAATAACTGAAAATGATTCAAAGGTAGTTGGAATTTTAGCAACTATTGAAGAAAAAGATGTTAAGTTTATGGCTAAAAAAGGGGTTATTTTAGCGACCGGTGGCTTTAGTGGAAATATAGAGTTAAGAAAAAAATACAATCCAAGTTTAGATGAGAGATATAAAACAACAAATATAAGTGGAATAACGGGTGATGGACATTTAATGTGTGAAAAAGTTGGAGCTGACTTTATCCAAATGGAATATATTCAAACATTCCCAATATCTAATCCAGAAACAGGAGAGCTTTCTCATGTGGGTGGAAGTAGATTTGATGGAGCTATATTAGTTAATAAATCAGGTGATAGATTTGTTGAGGAATTAGAAAGAAGAGACACCGTTTCAGAAGCTATACTTGAACAAGAAAATGGTGTTGGATACTTAGTTTGGAGTAAAGAAGTTGAAGCTATAACTAGCTATGTTAGTAAAAATAAAGAAGAGGTTGAGAGATTAAAAAATTCTAACTTAATTGCAATTTCAGATAGCTTAGAAGAAGCTGCTAATTTTATGAATATTGATGAAGAAAATCTTTTAAAGACAATTGAAAGATATAATAGTTTTGTTAGAAATAAAAAGGATTTAGATTTCAATAGAAGAGGGACCCTTGTATCTATAGAGAAAGGACCATTTTATATTCAAAAAGTAGCTCCTGCAGTTCATCATACAATGGGTGGAGTTCGTATTAATAATCAGAACCAAGTTCTTGATAAAAAAGGTAGTATAATAGAGGGATTATTTGCAGCTGGAGAGATTGTTGGAGGTCTTCATGGAACAAATAGATTAGGAGGAAATGCTATCACTGAAATAATTGTTTTTGGAAAAAGAGCTGGAGAAAATATATTAAAATAAAATCTAAATAAAGCCCTCTAAAAAATGGGGTATACTTTTATACCTAATGAGTTTTTTAGGGGGCTTAAAATTGATTTTAAAGGGTCATTTTTTAGGGGTATTTTTTGATGATTTTTAAGAAGTCCCACTAATAGATATAATCTAATTTTTAAACTTCTCTAAATCAGCTTTCAGTTTATTTTTAACCTCTGAAGTTGTAAAAGCCGCTTCAACAGAAGTTAGATATATATTTTTATAGATTTCAAAATCCATATTGAAATTATCTTTAGAAACAAGAATCTCATTAGTTAAAGTGGTATTAGAAACAGTTCTATTATCAGTATTTATTGTTACATTTATTCCATCTTTATAGAAATCTAAAAGAGGATGATTTTCAAAATTCTCAACAGCTTTAGTTTGAACATTACTCGTAGGACACATCTCTAATGTAATTCCATTTTCTTTTACAATATCATAAGCGGCTTTACAATTTTTTATATGGATTCCATGACCAATTCTCTCAGCATGTAGCATTTGAACAGCGTCTAAAACGTTTTCTCCAATTCCAGTTTCACCAGCATGTATAGTAACTCTATAACCATACTCTCTTCCAAGTTCGAATGGCTTTATAAATCTTTCACAGAACCCTTTTTCTTCACTAGCACATAGATCTATAGCCACAACACCATCACCTAAGAATCTTTTTCCAGCCTCAATAACATCGTAGATAGTTTCAGCAGGCATATGTCTTAGGAATGATAAAATAAGATTTCCTTTTATATCGTATATCTCTTCAGCTTTTTTAATTCCGTTAATAACACTTTCTAGAATCTCTTCAACAGAAAGCCCCTTATTTATATGAAGTAATGGAGCAAATCTAATCTCAATATATTTTATATTTTCTTTAGCAGAATCTTCCATAAGTTCAAAAGTGATTCTTTCTAAACTTTCTTTAGATTGCATAATAGCAACAGGAATTTCGAACTTTTCTAAATACTCATCAAGAGATGTACACTCCATAGGAGCAATCATAATATTTCTAATAGTTTCTATATCATAACTAGGAAGTTTAACATTTTCAATTTTTGATAACTCAATAATAGTTTCAGGTCTTACACTTCCATCAAGATGACAGTGTAACTCGATTTTTGGTAATTTGTTTAAATTCATATTTTTTCTCCTTCTAAATAAAAAATTATAAAAAAAATCCTGCACACGAAGAAAATATGGCAATGATAGACATATCTTCTTCGTAAGCAGGAATTATGGTTCCGTGGTAGAGACCCCTATACCAGATTAATAGGGTTATACGAAGTTGTTTATTTAATTTTCATATATTTAAAAAATATATTTCAATTATTATATATTAAATAATAATGTCTGTCAATAAAAAATATTTAACTAAAAAAGTTAAGTATAAAAAATAGAAGTTTTTTTACTTCAGTAAAAAAAGAAAAATACTTTTTTAATAAAAAATGTTTATTTTTCTATTTTTTATTTTATAATACGTACATAAATATTTTTTTAAAAAACTTTTGGACAGCCGTCCAAAAAGAAAGGCGTAATATGAAAAAAGAAAATTTGAAAATAGATAGTACAGAAATAGCTAAATTAGCAGGAGTTTCAAGAAGTACAGTTTCAAGAGTTTTAAATAATCATCCAAATGTGAGTGCTAGGAATCGACAAAAAATCTTAAAAATAATAGATGAGTATAACTATATTCCAAATTTAAATGCTCAGACATTGGCAGGGAAAAAAAATAGTGTAATTGGAGTTTTTATATACGAACCCAATATGAGATTGGAAACAACTGCTATGGATACAGCATACTTTATGGATTTTACAGATACTGTTGTAAAAGAAGCTTTTTTAGAAAATCATCAAATCTTAGTAGATTATGTAAAAGATTTTAATGATGAAAAAAGAATTGAAGCTTTTTTTAAAAACGGAAATGTTTCAAGTGGAATATTTATTGGTTTTTTAAGAGATAATCTGTTTTTAGAAAAAATGATAAAAAGTGAATACAGGGTTGTGGTAGTAGACTATGCCAAAGAAATTAACAATATGGCTCAGAAAACTTTATACATAAATACAGATGATTATGGTGGAGTATCCTCTATTATGGAGAAAATTTTAGAAAAAAATTTAAAACAGCCACTTATATTTCTAGGAGATTTGAATAAACTTTCTGGATTTGAAAGAAAAAGAGCGTATGAAGATAGTTTAAAAAATAAAAAAATAGATATCGATAAAAATCTAATTTTAAAATCAGATTATTGTAGAGAAAATGCTTATAGCGATATGGTTCAAATATTAAAAAATGATATAAAATTTGATGCTATTTTTTCATCAAGTGATAATATGCTATTTGGAATCGTAAAAGCTTTGAAAGAGTTTGAAGTTGATTATCAAAAATTAGAGATTTGGGGATTCGATAATTTAAAATATACAGTTCCAATGGGTTTTAAAACAGTGTCACCTATGTTAAAAGAAACAGCTAAAAAAAGTATCAAATTCTTAGTTTCTGAGTTTGTAGAAACAAGAGTTGAATATACAAAGACAAAACTAATAGGGAGCATGATAGATTATTTTGAAGATTAAATTTTTTTAAAATTTTAAAATAAATATAAGGGGAGTGTGGCTTTATGTTAATGTTTTTATCTTTTATTTTCTTTACAGCTTTAGTTGCTATATTGACTTACTATAAAACTAAAGGGGATACATTAGATACAAATGACGGTTATTTTTTAGGAGGAAGAAGTTTAACAGCTGGATTTATAGCAGGGTCTCTTATGCTAACAAACCTTAGTCCAGCAAACTTTGCAGGAATGAGTGCTCAATCTTATACTCATAACATGTCTGTTATGGGATGGGAAGTTTGTTCAGGAATAACTTTGGTACTTGTTGCAATGTTTTTAGTTCCTAGATACTTAAAAGGTGGTCTTACAACAATTCCAGAATTTCTAGAAGATCGTTTTGATCCAGGAGTTAGAAAATTTGTAACGTATCTATTTTTAACTAGTTATGTTTTAAATGGATTACCACCTACACTTTATGCTGGAGCTCTTGTAATGAGTCAACTGTTTGATATTTCTGGTGTATTAGGGGTTTCTTATACAGCTGGAATTTGGATAACAGTTTGGGCAATTGGAATTATTGGGGCAATCTATGCAATTTTTGGTGGATTAAAGGCGGTAGCATTTTCAGATACCTTAAATGGAATAGGACTTATAATTGGGGGATTATCAGTACCTTATTTAGGGTTTAAATTTATAGGAAATGGTTCATTAAGTAGAGGTATCGGAGAATTAATTTTAGCACATCCAGAAAAGTTTGATGCTATCGGTTCAAATTCAGATCCGATTCCATTTACAACTCTTTTTACAGGGATGCTTTTAGTAAATCTATATTATTGGGGAACAGATCAAGGGATTATGCAAAGAGCTTTAGCTGCTAAAAACTTGAAAGAGGGTCAAAAAGGAGTTATGTTAGCAGGACTTTTAAAAATATTTACTCCTGTAATCGTAATTATTCCAGGGATTATTGCTTATCATATCTACGGAGCTAACTTTGCAGAACCAGATTTAATGTATTCACATCTAATTAAAGCTTTAATGCCAAAATACTTTATAGGATTCTTTGCTGCTGTAATGTTTGGAGCTGTTTTAAGTAGTTACAATAGTACTTTAAATAGTGCTTCAACGTTATTTTGTATAAATGTTTATAAACCAATTTTTGGAAAGAATAAAACGGATGCTCAAATAGTAAATAAAGGGAAAATATTTGGATTTGTTATAGCATTAACATCTTTATTTACAGCGCCTTTAATAATGAAAGCACCTCAAGGGTTATTCCAGTATTTACAAATTGTAAATGGCTTCTTCAATGTGCCTATATTTACAATAATTTTTATAGGTTATACAACAAAATATGTACCAGCAATAGCAGCAAAAATTTCATTGGCATTTTTCGTTTCATCATATGCAATTCTTCAGCTTGTGATTAAGCCGGACTTACATTTTTTACATCAATCGGCAATATTGTTCGTTATAAGTTGTGCAATTATGTTAGTGATAGGAAAATTAAAGCCTAGAAAAACACCATATGTTTTAGTAAATAAAAATGTTGTTGAAGTTACTCCTTGGGAGCACCAATACGAAGCTGGAACAATAATAGTAGCTGTAATGTTATCATTTTACGTTATTTTCTCAAAGTATGGATTGGTTACGTTGAACTTTGTGGGATTACAAAAAAACCTAGGAATACTATGGACAGTTACAGCTTTACTAGTTATAACTATTAGAAAATATAGACAAAAATCAAAAGTAGAAAAAGCAATTGAAGCTTAGGGAGGAAAAATGCATATACTTGTAAATCAAAAAAATCTAGAGTTTCACCTTTATAACGAGAACATTAGTTATATTTTAAAAGTTTTAGATGATGGAACTTTAGGACATCTTTATTTTGGAAAAAAAATTAAACATAGAGACTCATATCAACATCTTGTTCAATTTACATCAGCAGAAGTTCCAGTTACTCCAAATGCTTTAGATGACAAAAGAGGTTTCTGTAAAGATATTTTACTACAGGAGTATCCAAGTTATGGAAATGGAGATTACAGAGAACCCGCAATCGTAGTTTTACAAGAGAACGGAAGTAGAATTACAGATTTTACTTATCATTCATATGAGATAGTTGAAGGAAAAGAAAATCTAAAAAATCTTCCAAATACATATGTTGAAAATTCAAATGAAGCTAAAACTTTAAAAATATATTTAAAGGATGAACTTATAGGAGCAACTCTAACTTTAAGTTATACTATATTTAGAGATTATGATGTTATTACAAGAAATGCTCACATAAAAAATGAATCGGATGAAAAGTTGATTTTAGAAAGATTTTTAAGTGCATCTTTAGATTTTAAAGAACCTGATTTTCAAATTGTTCATCTTTCGGGAGCTTGGTCAAGAGAGAGACACGTTGAGATAAGTGAAATAAACCAAAATAAATTTGTAATAGATAGTAAAAGAGGAACAAGTAGTGTAAATAGCAATCCATTTATAGCTTTAAAAAGAAAAGAAACTACAGAATTTTCAGGAGAAGTTTATGGTTTCAACTTAGTTTATAGTGGAAATCATATAGAGATGGTTGAAAAAAACCAATATAACAAACTTAGAGTTTCGATCGGTATGAATCCATTTAACTTTAATTGGACACTATTAAAAGGTGATGAATTTCAATCTCCAGAAGTTGTAATGAGTTATTCAAATACTGGTATGAACGGACTTAGCTTAAACTATCATAGACTTTACAGAGAAAGATTAGCTAGAGGAGTTTGGAGAGATAAAGTTAGACCAGTATTACTTAATAACTGGGAAGCTACATATTTTGATTTCAATGAGGAGAAAATTTTAGACATAGCTAAAAAAGCAAAAGAGCTAGGTGTTGAACTGTTTGTTTTAGATGATGGATGGTTTGGAGCTAGGAATCATGATAAAGCTGGATTAGGAGATTGGTGGAGTAATTTAGAAAAAATTCCTAGTGGTGTTGAGGGATTATCGAAAAAAGTTGAAGAGATGGGAATTAAATTTGGTCTTTGGTTTGAGCCTGAGATGGTAAATAAAGATAGTGAACTTTATAGAAATCATCCAAATTGGATTTTAAGAGCTCCAAATAGAAAAAATACTCCAAGTAGAAATCAGCATACTTTGGACTTAGGAAGAGAGGATGTTCGTGAATATCTTTATGAGAAAATATCTAAAATATTGAGAGAATCAAAAATATCATATGTGAAATGGGATATGAATAGACCGATGACTGAAGTTTGGTCAGAAGTTATAGATTCTACAAAACAAGGAGAGGTTTTCCATAGATATATTTTAGGTCTTTACGAGCTTTTAGAAAAGTTAACAACAGAGTTTCCAGAAGTTTTATTTGAATCTTGTGCAAGTGGCGGAAATAGATTTGATCCAGGAATGTTATATTATATGCCACAAACTTGGACAAGTGATGATACAGACGCAGTTGAAAGAATTAAGATTCAATACGGGACATCACTTTGTTATCCAGTAGTTTCTATGGGAGCTCATGTGTCGGCAGTTCCAAATCATCAAACAAATAGAATAACACCTATAAAAACACGTGGGAATGTCGCTATTTTTGGAGCTTTTGGATATGAGTTAGATTTGAATAAAATAACAGATGAAGAGAAAGAGATTGTTAAAAAACAGATAGAGTTCTTCAAAGAAAATAGAGAACTAATTCAATTTGGAGATTTTTATAGATTGGTTTCTCCATTTGAGAAAAAATTGAATGATGCAGCATGGATGGTTGTAAGCAAAGATAAAAAAGAAGCTATCGTAGCAAAATATAAAATCTTATCACTTCCTAATGCTGGGTATGAATCACTGTTATTGAGTGGATTAAATGAAGATTATCTATATTCAGTGGAAAGTTTACAAGTTCAGGGAGAGTCATATTACGGAGACGAGCTTCATAGTAGTGGACTTATATTTAAAGAACCTTCATTCTCTGATTTAGGAAATTTACAAATTGAAGGAGAGTTAGATAGCTTAATTGGAGATTTTAAGAGTTGTTTAATTAAATTAAAATCTATTTAAGGAGAAAAAGTTATGATAGATATATTAGGATACTGTGCAGCTTTTTTAACAACAGCTTCATTTTTACCTCAAGCTATAAAAACTATAAAAACAAAAGATACAAGTGGAATCTCACTTTTGATGTATGTAATGTTTACAATAGGAGTTTTTGCTTGGTTAATCTATGGAACTTTTAGAAAAGATATTCCAGTTATTATAGGAAATGCTGTAACGTTGTCATTTGCAATAACTATTTTAAGAATGAAAATTAAATATAAATAGGAGATAAAAATCCCACTAGTAAATTTTTGATTCGCTAGTGGGATTTTTTATTTATCTAGAATTTTTTTAGCTTCAACAAATCTTTGGAAAGCAGTGAATAAAACGATTCCAGTGAATAGATTTATTATAACTCCACTCTTTTCTCTTAATAAAATCATAGCAGATAGCATAATAAAACCTTCAGTTCTTTCAGCCAATCCAGCTTGATAATAAAATGTTTTTTCACCTTTATTTTGAGCTAAAGGTCCTGTTGTTAAAAAGATTGTCATAGATATAATTATACTGATTGCTAACAAAAGAGAGATAAAGCTAAATTGAGGATATTTATATGCTACCCCAATTATAACTGACCCTTCAACAACTCTATCAAAAGTTATATCCATAACAGTCCCAAAAGCTGTAGATGACTTTGTTCTACGAGCTATACTTCCATCAACAGCATCAAGATAACCTGATAACCACAACATGATAATAGCTAAGATATTCATATCTATCAAGGCAAAAATTCCACTTGAAATACCAACGATAGCAGCTAAAATTGTTACAAAGTTTGCACTCAATTTTAATTTTATAGCTAAATTTGCGGCTACTTCAATAAGTGGTTGAATATATTTTCTACAGTGTGTATCTAACATTAGTTTATTCTCCTTTGATTAAAATTTCATTATTTTTATTATATAAAAAACAGATGAAATCTCCAATTTTTTCCTTTGGTTCTTTTTCTTGTATGAAATAGAGCTTTATATCTCCAATTAAAATAGTGAGACAATATTTCCCTAATCCAAACTGGATATCTTCAATGATTCCAGTTAAATCAGAGTTTTGAACAATACATAGGTTGTTTCCTCTAAAAGCGATAAAATCAAAACTTTCATCTCTAATTCCAAAAATTCCTTCAAAATCTTTTTTAGAAAGTATATTTTCTATTCCAAGAAGTTTAGCGGTATAGAGTGTTTTAGGGTTGTAATATAAAGCTTGAGGAGTATCAAACTCTAAAAGTTCTCCACCAGACATTACAGCAATTCTATCCGCTAAAAAGAAAGCTTCATCTCTATCATGAGTTACAAAAATAGTACTAATTTTATATTTTTTATGAAGAGATTTAACTAATTTTTGCATTCGTTCTCTTAAATTAAAATCTAATGCAGAGAATGGCTCATCCATTAAAAGAAGTTTGGGTTTTGTCACAAGAGCTCTAGCTATAGAAACTCTTTGCTTTTCTCCTCCACTCAACTCATTTGGAAATCTTTTCTCTTTTCCAGTTAGCTCCATTTCAGAAATTGCTTCAAAAACTCTTTTCTCAATTTCAAATTTACTTATCTTTTGTATTTTCAATCCAAATGCAATATTATCAAAGACATTTAAGTGTGGAAGAAGTAGTGAATCTTGGAAAACCATACTAATCTCTCCATTTTTTATAATATGAGATGGTTTCTTACCCTCTATTTTAATCTCTCCAGAAAAATCTTCATCTAAACCAGCTATCAAATTTAAAAGAGTTGATTTTCCAGAACCGGATTGTCCCAATATGCCGATAAACTCACCTGAGGTTATTGATAAATTTATATTTTTTAAAAGAAATCCTGAAAATATTTTAGATACATTGTTTATTTGAATCATGTAAATCTCTCTTTCTGTATATATTTTTGGTAAAACTATTTAATAAAAATAGTAAGAGGTATGTAAAAATAATATAAATAACACTGTAAACGGTTCCGTTAGTTATTCCACCATCAACTAGATATGGCATCATTAAAATCGGAAGAGTGATAACTCTTCCACCTCCTATTATAAATGTGATAAGATACTGTGCTAAAGAAACAACTATAGTCAACGAAACTCCAACTAAAAATGAAGGATATATTAAAGGCAACGTAATCTTAAAAAATAGTTGTATAGGATTAGCTCCTAAAATTTTTCCGAGCTTTACATAATCTTTATTTATTGTAAGATATCCAGATTTCATACTTAGAATATAGTAGGGAATAGTTGCAACACTGTGTACAACAGAAACTCCGAGAACAGTATCAATCAGATTTAATTTTATAAAAGCAAATTGTAGTCCCATCGTACTTACCATAACAGGAATTATAAGAGGAAGAGCTATCACAATCATCAGTAAAAAATTTAGTTTAGATTTTTCTCTTGCTAAAAAAGCTGCAACAGGTGTTCCTATTATAAAATTAATTAATACAGTTATAAAAAGAATAGCTGTGGTAGTGATTAAACTTTCATAAGTGCTAGGTGAGTTTAAAACATATACCCACATTTTAAAATTTAGACTTTTAAAAAATATACCCATAAATGGTAATAGAAAAAATAGGCAGATTACAAAATATGTTAAATTTAAAATATACTTTTTCATGATTACCACTCTCTATCTTCAAATTTTGTAAAATATTTAAAAATGAAATATATTGCTCCTGCAAAAATCAAACTTAGACAAGAGATTAATATATTTAAAACCATTATTTTACCTCTCAAATCCAAACTTCCTTTTGCATACATATCGAAGACTAATACTGATAAAACTCTTGGGTGAGTTACTCCTAAAATATAGGGAGTTTCAAATGATGCAAAGAGGTAGCTTAAAACTATAAAGAAACTAACTCCTAAGTTTGGTAAAATTAAAGGTAATACTATTTTTTTAAAAAAGTCTAAACTGCTTAAGTTATAGATTTTACCTAAAGAATCCCATTTCTTTTCAACTCTAAACATTATTGGAAGAGTCATCATGGTCATAAAAGGTAAGGTCTTCCAAATATATGTAAAAATTATACTAATACCATATTTCTCATTTGTTAGAATTGGAAATTGGTTACTCGATAAGACTCCAAATTTAACAAAAAGATTATGAAGAATCCCATTTTTCATAAATACGAGTAAAATGCCATAGGCACTTATAAGGTATGGAATAAAAGTTGGAGATTCAACAATCTTTTGAAATAGTTTTATATGAGCATAATTTTTTCTTTTTCCTAAAAATATTAGAAACAACAAAACTACTGTTAAAGTAATTGAAATAAAAGCAGATATTGTATTTATTTTTACTGTGTAAATAAAACTTTCATAAACTTCTTTTGAGCTTAAAATCTCACGATAAAAATTTAAGGTAAAGCACGAAGGACTTAGAATTCTGTTAAATCCAATAGAGGTCATAAAAACGTAGTATAAGCCGTATAAAAAAAATACTGAAATATATATTAAAAAAGGAGCTATAAATATATATTTTTTAATTTTTCCCAACGTATTCTAACCAACCTTTGTCTATAATCTCTAACTTTTCAGGAGTCAACTCCATCACTCTTTTCTCTGCAAGTTCCTCTGATGATGGGATTTTATCACTTTTATTTAATAAAATAAACTTTTGAACAGCTTCAGTCGGTAGTTTTTTCATATCTAAAATTGTAAAATCTCCCCAATTTTTAGAATCTTGTTTAAGCAGTTGTATCTCTGGTGAAACTAGTTCATTTATAACTTTTAAAGCAGCACTTTTATTAGCAGAGTTTTCTGGAATCGCTAAGTAATGATTATTAAAAAGAGTTCCTTTATCCAATAGGAAACTTTTTGATGTTACAGGATAATCCCCAGATTCAATTTTTGAATTAACCTTATTAATTGTATATCCCATCGTGATATCAACTTCACCAGCTGAATATAATAAATCTAATTTTCCTTCTGACTCTGGATATGTTTCACCTTTTCTCCAAAGATATGGTTCTATCTCATTTAAAAAATTCCAAACAATATTTAAGTTAGCTTTAAGTTCATCAGTAGTCATTTTTGAAATCTCATCATATCCAAGAATATCGATAGCGATATTTCTTACAAAAGCACTACCAGTAAAATTAGAGGTATTTGGATATGTAAATTTTTCAGGATTATTTTTTACATACTGAGATAAAGTCATCCAATTGCTGAAAGGAATCGCTCCTTTGGCAGTGTTATAGATAAAGTTGAATTGAGCTTCTCCAAAAGGAACCTCTAGACCATCAATAGTCTCTCCAAAATCTTTAATTGTTGTACTTTCTTTTATTATGTTTTTATTTTCAATTTTAGCTAAAATATTTTTTTCAAGAACCTCAGCATCTTTTAAAGCTTTAAAGTTTTCACCATTAACCCATAAAATATCGATAGTTCCATTTTTTTTACCAGCTTGTTTTTCTATTATAAGCTTATTTACAACATCTTTAATATTAACAATTGGAACTCTTTTTAAAGTGATATTTTCTTTTTTTGAAATTGATGGAATAACAATGTCATCCATAAAACTATTAATCTCTTTTGAACCACCCCACATATATATGTTAACTTCACTGTTCTCTTTTTTTCCACATCCCGCAACAGCCCCGATTAAGAGAATGGGAAGTAGTGGTTTAATAAATTTTTTTAGCATAGAATCTCCTATCTATTTTTTATTTTGTTTTGAATAACTCTAGTAATAATAGTTAAAGCTAAAAATATTAGAGATGCGATTAAAGATATTTTAGCTGCATCTTTTGTATTTCCAGCAGATATAGCTCCAGCAAGTAAGACGAAAACCGAAGTTCCCGGTAGAATAAATACTATAGAAAAGATAGTATATTTAAAAAAACTGATAGAGGTTAATCCGTAAAGATAGTTTTGAATTCCAAAAGGAAATATTGGTAGTAATCTAGTTACTGCAAGAATAAATGGACCATCTTTTTTAACCCCTTCATTTATTTTTTTAAAAATCTGTAGATTTGAAAACTTTCGTTCAATGAAGTCTTTAGCAATATATCTAGCTATTAAAAATGAAGATATCATTCCAAGACTTGCTCCAATCATAGTATAGATAATTCCATAAACTGGTCCAAATAGTACTCCACCTGCCAAACTAAGAGGAAGAGTTGATATTGTTGTAATAGTTACAATACAGTAAAGTAATATGTAACTTAAAGGAGCTAAGATTCCAAAACTTTCTATTAATGTTTTTAATTGCTCTTTATCTTTTATATATTTCACTCCATCATATTTAAAAAATAGAAAGAAGAGGAAAGCTATAAAGATTATAATGAACAATTTTGCTATTCTTTTTTTGTTATTTTTCACGATTCACCTCCTAGTAGATTATGGTAAATAGCTTTTTAAGTGATCTATATAAGCTTTTTTAGACAGGTTTCTTATATAGTAAGTATATGTAGGATAAGCTTGAATAGATTTCATAGCTTTATAAAATTTAATTTTATTTCCAATCATCAGCTGTAAAAATCCAATAAGTTCGCCAGCTCTTTCACCTATACACAGAGCTCCTACGATATTAAATTTATTATCACAAATAATTTTCAAATAGAAATTCTTTTCAAATGTAATTAAACTTCTATCATTATTTTCATCTAAAGTGTATGTATATATTTTTTTATATTTACTTTTAGCTTCCTCTTCACTTATACCAACTTTAGAAACCTCAGTTTCACCAAATATAGTCCAAGGGATATTAGAATAGTCTATTGATTTCATAATATAAGGGAACAGAAGATTTCTTACAACTGTTTCACCATGATACCCCGCTACGTGTGAAAATTTAAGAGGTGATGCTACATCTCCAATAGAGAATATATTTTTAGATGATGTTCTCATATATCTGTCAACAACGATACCTTTATTATTAAATTCAATCCCAGCTTTTTCTAAATTTAAATTTTTTAAGTTAGGAACTCTTCCAGTAGATATAAAAACTTTTTCAGTTTCAAAATTTCTGTGATTTGTTTTTATTAAAACTTTTTTATTAGACTTATCAAAAGATAAAATCTCTATCTCTTCACAGTTTAAGAATAAATCTATATTTTCCTCTTTCAATCGTTTAGAATAAAACTCTCTAATTTCATCATCCATATTAGGAAGAAAAAGGCTAGATTTTTCTAAAATTGTGACATCTATTCCAAGTTTTTTAAGGGGAAAAGCTAGTTCTAAAGAGATTATCCCAGCTCCAATCATAACTATACTGCAGTAATCATCTTTTATGTAGAAAAAATTTTGGTTTGTTAAGTAATCAATTTTTTCTAACCCTTTTATATTTGGAATAAAAGGAGAACTTCCAGTAGAGATTACAATATTTTTTCCTTTGTATATAGTTCCATTTACAATAACACTATTTTTATCAATAAAACTTCCTTCACCAATAATTAAATCTATATTTTTGAAGTTAGAAACATGAGGTAATTCACTATCACCAACTTTATGTACGTTTTTAAGAGTTTTTTCTAAAACATCTTTTAAGTTTTTAGAAGTTTTAGCTGCAGAGATGAAGCTTTTAGAGGCGATACACCCACTCCAAGTACACTCCCCACCAAGCTTTTCTTTTTCAATAAGAAGAACTTTTTTTCCAGCAGATGCGAGTCCAATAGAAGCTGTAAGTCCACCAGCGCCACCGCCTAAAACAATTGTATGGTACATAAAAAAACCTCCTTAAAATATGATGACAATTATTGTATAATATATAATGTAACATATTAATTACACTATATCAATCAGTTACAAAAAAGTTACTAGTTATTTTGATAAAAATAAAGATATAGATAGAGGAGAATTCATGTCAAATGAGATTATAAAATCAAAAATGAAATATATAGCCGATAACTGTTTAGCAACTTCTGGAAAAAAATCTAGTTGCAAACTTTGTATGAAAGAGTGTCCTATGATGTATAGGTATACTGAGAGTCCGAAAGAGTTGTTCAGTGAATATCTAGAAAAAGGATATGCAAATATGGATCCAAAGATAGCTTTTTCTTGTAATCTTTGTGATCAGTGTAAATTGGTTTGTCCGAAAAAATTAGATTTAAAATCTAGTTTTCAAGATTTAAGAAATGAGTATAGTAAAGACAATGGTGGAAAATCCCCGTTAAAAGGTCATAAAGGTGTAGAGATTCATCAATATTTAGGTGAGACTAAACTTTTTAGTAAAGATATTGATTCACAGAAAGTAAATGTGAAATATCTATTTTTCCCAGGGTGTTCTTTATCGTCTTACAGTCCTTCAGGAGTTAAAAGTATATTAAATCATCTGAATGATAAATTAGAAAACAATGTTGAGTCGATGTTGGCATGTTGTGGAAAACCAACTAGAGATATTGGAGAGGTAGAGTTATTTTCTAGAAAATTTCAAAAGCTAGAAGAGCAATTTAAAGAAAAAAATGTAGAAAAAATAGTTGTTGCATGTCAATCGTGTTATAAAATGTTTAAGGAGAACTTAGATATAGAAACAGTATCATTGTGGGAGTTACTACCAGAAATAGGATTACCTGAAGATAAAATCAATATAGGAATTGGGTCTGATCTTAAATTTAATATTCATGATTCATGTCCAACTAGATTTGAGAAGTCCATTCAAGATGGAGTTAGGTGGATTGTGGATGAGTTGGGATATCAGTATGAGGAGTTTGAATACTCAAAGGAAAAAACAAGATGTTGTGGACTCGGAGGGATGGTAGCTTCAGTTGCTTCGGAGATAAGTGAAGAGGTTAGGAAAAAAAGAGCTGAGAGCAGTAGTACAGGGAATATTTTGACATATTGTGCTGGATGTAGAGAAGCTTTAGAAGTTGGAGAAACAAAAACGCTTCATATAGTAGATTTAATATTTGGAGAGCACCTTAGCAAAAAAGATTTAAAAAAGAAAAATTCGAATCCATTAAAAGGTTGGATAAATAGATATAAAACTAAAATAGAGTTAAAAAAATAAATAAAAGCCACTAGTTTTAAAAATAAATTAGTGGCTTTTCTATTAAATTAATTATTTGTGATAAAATTAGATGATTTTAGTAGACCAATCTTCAACATTCCAAATTTCAGTAGCAACGTCCATATAGAATTCAGGTTCATGACTTACCATTAAAACAGTTCCATTGAACTCTTTTATTGCTCTTTTAAGTTCATCTTTAGCATCAACATCTAAGTGATTTGTAGGCTCATCTAGAACTAAGAAGTTAATTTCACGGTTCATGATTTTAGCAAGTCTAACTTTTGCATTTTCTCCTCCAGAAAGAACACGCATTTGACTCGTGATATGGTCAGTAGTTAGTCCACATCTAGCAAGGGCAGCTCTAACTTCTGCATTTGTAAGTCCAGGGAACTCATTCCAGAACTCATCTAGAGCAGTTGTTGTTGAACTTTCCTCCTCTTGTTTGAAGTATCCAACTTCTAAGAATTGTCCATGCTCAATCTCACCAGATAAAGCTTTTATGTTTTTTAAGATTGTATTAAGAAGAGTTGATTTTCCTAAACCGTTAACTCCTTTAATAGCAATTTTTTGATTACGTTCAATTGTAAAGTTAAGTGGTTTTGTTAATGGCTCATCATATCCGATAACAAGATCTTTAACTGTTATAATCTCTCTAGATGGAGTACGAGCAGTTTTAAATCCAAATATTGGTTTTGGTTTCTCTCTTGCAATCTCTATTATATCCATACGATCAAGTTTCTTTTGTCTATCTTTTGCCAAGTTTGTTGTAGCAACTCTAGCTTTATTACGAGCGATAAAGTCTTGAAGATGAGCAATCTCTTTTTGTTGCTTTTTATAAGCTGATTCGATTTGTCTCTTTTTCAGTTCATACATCTCTCTAAACTGGTAGTAGTCTCCAGTATATCTAGTTAATTCAGCAGCTTCTATATGATAGATTACATTTGTAACTTCATTTAAGAATGGTATATCATGTGAAACTAAAATAAATGCATTCTCATAGTTTTGTAAGAAGTTCTTTAACCAGATTATATGATCTTCATCTAGGAAGTTTGTAGGCTCATCTAGTATAAGAATCATAGGATTTTCTAATAAAACTTTAGCTAGAAGAATCTTAGCTCTTTGTCCTCCAGAAAGCTCTGATACATCCTTTTCAAGTCCAATATCCATTAAACCTAATCCAGCGGCATACTCCTCTATTTTAGAGTCAAGATTATAGAAGTCTCCTCCTTCAAGAATACTTTGAATCTCTCCAATCTCTTCTAAAAGTGAATCCATCTCTTCAGGAGTACAATCTCCCATTTTTGTATAAAGATCCATGATATCTTGCTCAAGTTGGAACATTCCAGCAAAAGCAGATTTTAAAATATCTCTAATTGTTTTTCCTTTTTCCAAAGTACTATACTGGTCAAGGTAACCAGTAGTGATATGATTACACCATGAAACCTGCCCTTCATCTGGCATAAGTTTACCAGTTATAATGTTAAGGAAAGTAGATTTTCCTTCTCCGTTAGCTCCAACAAGACCAACGTGTTCTCCTTTTAAAAGTCTGAATGAGGCATTTTCAAGAATAACTCTAGAACCAAATCCATGACTTACGTCTTTTACATCTAAAATACTCATAAGTTTTTACTCCTAATCTATTTATTAAATTTATTTTTTACAAACAATATTTAAATTTTATCATAAATTTTGAATAAATGATATAGGGTTTATTTAAAATATCTTTATTTTAATTTTTCAATCTCTTCAATAGTTAAGCCAGTTATTTGAGTTATAATATCAAAGCTTAACCCATTCTGTAGTGAAGTTTTAGCAATTTCTAATTTAGCTAATTTTTCTCCTTGAGCCATACCCTGAGCTATTCCTTGAGCTATTCCTTGAGCCATACCTTTAGCTACACCTTTATCTTCGGCTTCTAAAAGTGCATTCATTCTTTCGTTCATTGCATTTTGACGAAGTCTATAATTTTCAGCTTCTTTTGGATCTCTACTTATTCTTGCTAATTCAATTCTAGCTTCATGAAGCTCTTCAAGCATGCTTTCTAGTTCAATAACTTTATCGTCATTCGGATCATTTATAAATGCTGTCCACATACTAAGAGCATCTTTAGTATCAATTTCTTTCATTTTTGGTAGTTCAATAAAATGTATTTCCATAGTATCAGTTAAAATATTACTAGTTTTAGTATTTTTTAAAATATATTTATTATGATAATTTTCTTCTAACAAAAGATTAAAATCTATAACATTTATGCAGATGGTTCTTGGAAGTTCACTATATCTACTTTTTCCTCCATATTCTCCAGAAAAAGCTTTTGACCAATAGTAAAGACTACGTTTTATCATATTTTTTTCATCAGCTCTTTGCATTTCAATATTTATTATCTCTCCTTTATCTGTTTTAGCTAAAACATCTAATCTTGAGAAACTATCTTCAATATATTCTTTTGATAACTCTGTATTTTTTAATTGGACACTAACTATTGGACTTTCTGGTTTTATACATGCATTTAAAAAGGATATCAATATTCTAGGATGTTTTTCTGATCCAAATAGATTTTTAAATACATAATCAACTTTTGGTTCAAATAATTTCGTACACATTTCAATCACTTCCTTTTAGTTTTATTTAGATTATACCATAGTATATGAATCAGTTCAAAAAATAAAAAAATGATATCTTTATTTGAAAATATACAAAATATTACTTCATCAACTATATTAGAAAATAATGATATTCTTATTTACAAAAGAAAAGCTTTGTGATAAATTATAATTAATCACTCATGTGAGAAAATTAATATTTAGGAGGAAAAATGGGATTTTTTGAGAAATACCTATCAGTTTGGGTAGGAATTTGTATAGTTTTAGGAGTTGCAATAGGGATATTTGCACCAGTAGTACCAGAGACTTTAGCTCTTTTTGAATATTCAAATGTATCAATACCAGTAGCTATTTTAATCTGGCTTATGATTTATCCAATGATGTTGAAAATTGACTTTACATCTATAATGGATGCAACAAAAAATACAAAAGGATTAACAGTTACTTGTGTAACTAACTGGTTAATTAAACCATTTACAATGTATGCGATATCAGTGTTATTCTTTAAAGTTATTTTTAAAAGTTTAATACCTTTAAATTTAGCAGATGAATATATTGCTGGAGCCGTACTTTTAGGAGCAGCACCTTGTACAGCTATGGTTTTTGTTTGGAGTCAACTTACAAAAGGAAATCCAGCTTATACTTTAGTTCAAGTTGCTGTGAATGATTTAATATTATTAATAGGATTTGTACCTATTGTAGCACTGCTATTAGGAATAAATAATGTTGTTGTTCCGTATGATACACTAATTCTTTCAGTTGTTTTATTTGTAGTTATTCCACTAATTTTAGGAGCAACTTCAAGACACTATATTATAAAATCAAGAGGCTTAGATTATTTTAGAAATATATTTATAAAAAAGTTTGATAAAATAACAATAACAGGATTACTATTAACATTAACAATAATTTTCTCTTTCCAAGGAAGAAAAATAATAGATAATCCTTTAGATATATTATTGATATCTATACCGCTAATAATTCAAACGTTCTTTATTTTCTTCTTAGCATATGGATGGGCTAAAGTTTGGAAACTTCCTCATGAGATAGCTTCACCAGCAGGAATGATCGGAGCGAGTAACTTCTTTGAGTTAGCAGTTGCAGTATCAATATCTCTATTTGGATTGAATTCAGGTGCTACATTAGCAACTGTAGTTGGTGTTTTAGTAGAGGTTCCTGTGATGTTAATACTAGTAGGAATATCTAATAAAACAAGAGAGTATTTTGTAAAAGCGTAATTAAAATTAAGTAAACTTGGGAGGAAAAATGAAGATAGTTGTAGTTGGAGCAGTTGCAGCGGGGACATCTGTTATAGCAAAAGCTCGTAGAAATAGTGAAGAGGTAGAAATTGTTGCTTATACTTCAGGATCAGATATAAGTTATTCTGGTTGTGGAATTCCTTACTATATTGGAGAAGATTATATAAAAAGAGGAAACTTAACTCCAAGAGATGCTAAATGGTTCGAATCTCGTTTTAATATGAAACTTAACATAAATCATAAAGTTTTATCTGTAAATCCAGATTTAAAAAAGATAGAAGTTTTAAATGAAATAACAGGAGAAATTTTTGAAGATTCATATGATAAGTTAGTAGTTACAACAGGAGCTAGACCTAGAAAAATTGATTTTGATAATGAAAATATATTCTATATAAGAGATGTTGAAACAGGTGATAGATTAAAAAAGTTTATTCATGAAACATCACCTAAAAAAGCTTTGATAGTTGGTTCTGGATATATTGGACTTGAGATGGTAGAAAACTTAGTTCAAAGAGGAATAGAGGTAACTGTTATTGAGATGAGCTCTAGTATAGGAAGAGTGGATTCAGAAATAAGTATCTATCTAGAAAAATATCTAGCTAAAAAAGGTGTTAAACTAATTTTAAACGATAAGATAAATAACATTTCTGAGGATGGAAAAATTGTAAGTACTGAAAATGGAGAAACTTTAGAAGTTGATTTTATAGTAGCAGCGGTTGGAGTGCTTCCAAATGTAGAGTTTTTAAAATCATCAGGAATACAGTTAGGAAAAAGCGGAGCAATAAAAGTAAATAATCACTTAGAGACAAGTTTGAAAGATATTTACGCAGCAGGAGATTGTGCTACAACTTATTCACTTTTAACAGGAGAGGAAACATATGTTCCACTTGGTTCAACAGCAAATAAGATGGGGCGTATTTTAGGAGATAGACTTACTGGTGGAAATTTAGAGTTTAAAGGGATTTTAGGAACGTCAATTTTCAAAATATTTGATATGGCCTTTGCTAGCACTGGATTAGACGAGAAAGAAGCTTTAGAAAAAGGGTATTCAATCGAGATAATTCACAACATAAAACCAAATCAAACAGAGTATTTAGAAACATCTAGAGAGATGGTAATAAAAGCGATTGCTGACAGAAAAAATGGAAAACTTTTAGGTGTTCAGATGCTAGGAGAAAACGGTGTTGATAAGAGAATAGATGTTTTTGCAACACTTTTAACATTTGGAGCGACAGTAGACCAACTATTCCATTTAGATTTAGCTTACGCACCACCATTTTCAACAACAAAAGATCCTGTTAATTACACAGGTATGATTTTGGATAATGCTATAAACGGAAAAAATAAAATTGTAACTCCAAAAGAGTTAGATGAAAAAAGAGATGAATTCTTGGTTATAGATGTTAGAAGTAGATCTCAATATGAAGCGGCTCATATAGAGGATGCCATAAATATACCTCTAGAAACTTTAAGAGAAAAAGTAAAAGAGTTGGATAAAAACAAAAAAATTGCAGTACATTGCAATAAAGGTGTTACAGGGAACATGGGTCAGAATATCCTTTTAAATTCAGGGTTTGATGCATATAATATCTCTGGAGGATATTCAAATTATTCAACTTTAAAGAAAAAAAAATAAAAAAATAATTTGACTTCTAAATTTTCATATGTTAGTATACTTAAAAATAATTTATCGAAGGAGTAGTTAAATGACGAACTATAATTTAATATCAAAAACTACAATGATGAATATGATGCCTATGGGAGTTGGAACCAAAAATTAATTTTTAATTTTGGGACGAACTCATTTTTGCTTACAAAAAGAGAGCTCCCAAGGAATAAAGTTGTTAACATAAAGCTTGGGATTAAATCTCAAGCTTTTTTTTATACAATTTTTTCAAAAAAATTAAAAATATAAAATAATTTGGAGGAGATATATATGATACAACTTAGGAATATTATAAAAACTTACGAGAGTAAAGGTCAAAGCGTCGAGGCATTAAAAGAGTTATCTTTCGATTTTAAAAAAGGAGAGATCACAGGAATTATAGGTTATTCTGGAGCTGGAAAAAGTACGTTACTTAGATGTATAAATCTTTTAGAGATACCTTGTTCTGGAGAGGTTTTAATTGATGGAGTAGAGTTAGGGTCTTTAAATCCAAAAGAACTGCGAGAGAAAAGAAAAAAGATTGGGATGATATTCCAACATTTCAATCTGATGAGAAGTAGAACCGTAGCTAAAAATATAGCTTATCCATTGAAAGGCAGTGGACTTTCAAAAGCTGAGATAGATGAAAGAGTAAATAGTTTGTTGGATTTAGTTGGATTAAAAGATAAAAAAAGTAGTTATCCATCTCAACTTTCGGGAGGTCAAAAGCAAAGAGTTGGAATAGCTAGAGCATTAGCAAATAATCCAGATATAATTCTTTGTGATGAAGCAACCTCAGCCCTAGATCCAGAAACGACAGTATCTATTTTAAAACTTCTAAAAAAAATAAATAAAGATTTAGGAGTAACCATTGTTTTGATAACTCATCAGATGGAGGTTATAAAAGAGATTTGTGATAGAGTTATTGTTATGGAGGATGGATTTGTAAAAGAAGAGGGGGACGTTATAGATATTTTTTCTAGACCGAAAGAGCCAATAACAAAAAGGTTTTTATCCTCAGTTTTCAACAGTGATAAGATAAATGATTACTTAAATGGAATTTTAGTAAAAGGAGATGAAAAAATAATTAAGTTAGCTTATGTTGGTAGTAATACAGAGGAAGCTTATATATCGAGAATATCAAGAGATTATGGTATTGATAGTAGTATTCTTTTTGGAAATATTGAGATTATAAAAGAAACACCAATTGGAAACTTGGTTGTGAAATTGAAAGGGGAAGAGGAAAATATCCAAAATTCCTTAGATTACTTAAATAAAAATAATATATATACGGAGGTTTTAAAAGATGGTAGAAAAGCTATATAGTTCTTTAGAAAATGTAATTAAGTATCAAGATGAGATGGTTCGTGCCATGGGAGAAACTTTGTTAATGGTATCTATAGCAGGAACAATCTCAACGCTGATTGGACTTTTAATGGGAATAGTTTTGGTTGTGACTAGAAAAGATGGAATTTTAGAAAATAACTTAATCAATAGTATTTTGGGAAAGATTATAAATGTGTTTAGATCAATTCCATTTGTGATTTTACTTGCAGCTTTGATTCCTGTAACAAGATTTTTCATGGGAACAACAATTGGATTGAAAGGAGCAATAGTTCCACTTATATTTGGTTCTGCACCTTTTGTGGCTAGACAGATTGAATCAGCACTTTTAGGAGTGGATTCAGGAGTTATAGAAGCAGCGTACTCAATGGGTTCAACACCTTTTGAAATAATCTATAGAGTTTTACTTAGAGAAGCTCTACCTGAAATTATATACGCTCTTATTATAACAACAGTTAGTTTGATTGGATTTTCAGCAGTGGCAGGAACTGTTGGTGGAGGAGGACTTGGAGACTTCGCCATAAGATATGGTTATCAACACTTTAAAACGGATATTATGGTCGTAACAATTGTTATACTTGTGACTTTGATTACAGCAATCCAATGGTCTGGAGAAAAGATATTAAAAAGAATAAAAAAATAAAAAATAAAAATTAAAACATCGGAGGAGAGATTATGAAAAAATTAAGAGTTATTTTATTGGTGGTGCTATCTATTTTAGGAATTATAGGTTGTGGAAAAAAATCAGAAGATGTAACTTCAGGAACTAAGATTGTAAAGTTAGGAATAAATGGTGATGAAAATGTTATTTGGGAAAATGTTAGAGATGAATTAAATATGGTGGGCTCTTTTGTCAAACAGTTTCTCTTAAAACCTAAGCAATTTTTTTG
>NZ_CAMFHX010000022.1 GCF_945952365.1 uncultured Cetobacterium sp. | reverse complement strand
ATGGAGGAAAAAATACAATGCATTTATTATTAACAGAAGGAATGGGTTGGATAGAGGTTGTAACAGGAAGTATGTTCTCAGGAAAAAGTGAAGAGCTAATTAGAAGAATGAGAAGATCAAAGTATGCAAACCAAAAAATGGTAGTTTTTAAGCACGCAAGTGATGATAGATATGATGACACAAAAGTGGCTTCACATAGCCAAGTTTTTATAGAAGCTGTTCCAGCTTCAACAGTAGCAGAGATGAGAGAGATAATAGAAACTCAATATAAAGATGTAAGGGTTGTTGGAATAGACGAGGTTCAATTCTTCGGAGAAGAAGTAGCAGAGTTTTGTGAAGAGTTAGCAGATTCAGGAAAAAGAGTTGTTGTTGCAGGATTGGATCAAGATTTTAGAGGAGAACCTTTTAAGCCAATGGATAGATTGATGGCAAAAGCTGAATATGTAGATAAGTTCAATGCGATATGTGCTTGCTGTGGAAACCCAGCATCTAGAACACAAAGGCTTGTAAATGGAGAGCCTGCTTATGAGGATGATCCGATTGTACTAGTTGGAGCAAGTGAAAGTTATGAAGCTAGATGCAGAAGATGTCATATAGTTAGAAAAAGAGGAGAATAATGGATTTTAGAGGAGTTGAAAAAACTGATAAATGGGGATATATATTTACAGTTTTTTATAATGGAGAGAGATTTCACTCTTTTGATGAGATGGCAGGAAAAATAACTGTAAAAGGTGAGTTTAGAAGAGTAATGAATGAGTTAGGATTTACTTGGGCTAAAGGTATTCAACAAGGTGGAAGAACAGATGCGAAAGTATCAGCTGAAAGAAATATGCTTTATGTGAGCAGTAACTTTGAGGGAGACTTGAAAGATATTATTTTTAAATTTAATGAGAAGATGAAAGAATCTATCTTTATAAGAAAGGTTCAAAAAACTTTTCCAAATCTTTCGTTTCCTGAATATGTAGATAAAAGAGAGTATCTTTATAGATATCCTAAGAAAAGAATAAAAAGATCTTTAGAAGAGATTCAAAAAACTTTAGAAGAGATCAGTGGAACTTATGATGTAAGTAGATTTACAGATAAGAAAGGTTTAGAGCTAAAAGAGCATGAAAGAAGCGTAGTTGTAACTTTTGAAAAAAATGTTCTTAGATTTATAGGAAACTCTTTTATGCCTAAACAAGTTAGAAATATGTCAGGATATATTTTAACAGGAGAGGTTGAAACTTTTCCAGGTAAATATCTAACTTTGGAGAATGTATATTTAAAAGATGAGTTGTTAGATAAAATGATTTTACCTATCCCTGATATGATTGTTTCAGGTGTTGAAAAAATAGAGAGAACAGCAGATGAAAAAATTTATATATTCTATGTTCAAAAAGATAAAAAAGGTGAAGTGATTGGAAAAAATGCTTCAAATATTAAAGCTTTAAGAAAAGAGTTTGGGAATATAATTATAAGGGAGATTTAAATGATTTCTAGATTAAAACAAGCTTTTAGATGTTTGTTTTTAAAGTTTGATAAAAAAAATGAAGATGAAGTAAAAAAAATACTTTCAAAAGATGAGTTTAAAATTTTTAACGAGATGAGTGATTATGATAGATTGCACT
Source organism: uncultured Cetobacterium sp. (assembly GCF_945952365.1). Taxonomy (GTDB): domain Bacteria; phylum Fusobacteriota; class Fusobacteriia; order Fusobacteriales; family Fusobacteriaceae; genus Cetobacterium_A. The sequence goes on along the minus strand of NZ_CAMFHX010000022.1, from coordinate 38,343 downwards.
CTTTTCTGATTTATAAAGCTGTTCAAAAAAATGAGATTTTAAAGAAAGAGATTAGATATTTAAAGTTAGCTTTACTACATGATTGTGGAAAAGGTAATGTCACTTTTTATAGAAGAGTTAAAAAAGTTTTGGTAGGTGATGAAATGTTAGAGAGACATCCACAAAATGCTTATCAAAAATTAAAAGATATAGATTTAGAGTTAGCAAGATTATGTAGAGATCACCATAAAAGAAATGTTGAAGATAAAATGAGAATCTTCCAACAAATAGATGATGAATAAGAGGAGAAAGATGAGAGTAGATATAAGTAAATATTTAATGTCAGTAGAGAAACCAGCTCAATACTTAGGAAACGAGATAAATAGTTTTCATAAAGATTTAGATACGATAAAGGCAAGAATGTGTTTATTCTTCCCAGACATCTATGAAGTGGGAATGTCAAATTTAGGAATTAAACTTTTATATTCAATTATGAATAAAGTTGATAACTTCTATTTAGAGAGAGGATTTGCTCCTATGGAAGATATGGAAACTTTAATGAGAGAGAATAATATTCCAATGTTTTCATTAGAAACAAAAACAGAGTTAAAAGATTTTGATGTTGTAGGATTCTCGCTTTCTTATGAGATGTGTTATCCAAATGTTTTAAATGCTTTAAATTTATCAGGAATTCCATTGCATGCAGACCAAAGAGGAGAGGAGCACCCTCTTATAATGGCTGGTGGAACTTGTATGATGAACCCAACTACAATGGAAAAGTTCTTAGATTTCTTCGTTATTGGTGACGGAGAGGAAACAATGACTAAATTAGCTCAAACTTTAGTAGCTTTAGCAGGAAAAAGTAAAGCTGAAAAGTTAGATGCTATAAAAGATTTTGAAGGAGTATATATTCCAAAATTACATAAAGGTGTAAAAAGAATAAAAAGAGCGATATTACAAGATTTAGATAACACACCATCATACTCAGAACAACTGGTTCCATACATTCAAATTGTTCATGACAGAGCCTCTGTTGAGATTCAAAGAGGATGCACAAGAGGATGTAGATTCTGTCAGGCAGGTTATGTATATAGACCAGTTAGAGAGAGAAGTTTAGAGAAAAATATAGAGCTTATTGATGATATGTTATACAATACAGGATATTCTGAAATTTCACTGTCATCATTAAGTAGTAGTGATTACACTGCAATAACTCCATTGATAGATGGATTACAAAAGAAATATGAGAATAAAAACTTAGCGATCTCTTTACCATCTTTAAGAATGAATACTCACTCTGTAGATGTAGCTGTAAATATAAGTGGAGGTAAAAGACCAGGATTTACATTTGCACCTGAAGCTGGAAGCCAAAAGATGAGAGATGTAATCAATAAAGGAGTAACAGAGGAGGAGATATTAGAAACAGCAGAAGCTGCAGTAAAAGCTGGTTGGGATAATTTAAAGTTCTACTTCATGATAGGATTACCATTTGAAACTGATGAAGATGTAATGGGTATATATGAGTTAGTAAAAAAAGTAACTTACAAATGTAGAATGATAAGAAGAAGAGTAAACATAACTGCAAGTGTATCAAACTTTGTACCAAAACCTCATACGCCTTACCAATGGCAAGAGCAGATGAGTGTAGAGGAAACAGAGAGAAAGCAAGCTATGTTAAGAGATGCCTTTAGAGGAATGAAAGGATCAACTCTTAGAATGCATCCACCTAAAAAGTCATACTTAGAAGGGTTCTTATCTAGAGGAGATGAAAGAACTGCTGATCTAATAGAAAAAGCTTATGAAATCGGAGCTAAGTTAGATGATTACAAAGATAACTACTCAATTTGGAAAGAAGCTATGGAAGAGTTAAATATAACTGACAAAGATTACTTAGGAGAGAGAGACTTAGATGCAACTCTACCTTGGGATATCGTTGATGTTGGTGTAAGTAAAGAGTTCTTCGTAAGAGAGTTAAAGAACAGTGAGAAACAAGCTTTAACAGTAGATTGTAGAGAGCAGTGTTCTGGTTGTGGAATGAAAAAATATATAAAAGAGTGTGGATCATTAACTTTAGATAAAAAATAGGAGAGCTCATGATAAAAATAGGTAATGATTGGGATGAGATTTTAAAATCTGAATTTGAGAAAGAATATTTTTTAAAGATGAAAGAATATTTAAAACAAGAGTATTCAGAGAAAACTATTTATCCACCAAAAAATGAGATATTTACAGCGTTTAAACTGACATCTTATAAGGATGTGAAAGTTGTTATATTAGGGCAAGATCCTTATCATGGATTTGGTCAAGCTCATGGATTAGCATTTTCTGTAAAAAAAGATATAAAGATTCCACCTTCATTGAGAAATATGTATAAGGAGATTTCGGCAGAAGAAGAGGGAGATACATTCAATCATGGATGCTTAGAATCTTGGGCCGAGCAGGGAGTATTTCTATTAAATACAGCTTTGACAGTGAGAGAAAGCGATGCGAACTCTCATAGTAAAATAGGATGGTCAGTATTTACAGATGCAGTAATAAAAAAGATAAATGAAAAAGATGAAACAGTAGTTTTTGTTCTTTGGGGAAATAATGCCAAAGCAAAGAAAAAATATATAACTAATGAAAAACACATAGTTTTAGAAGGGGTTCATCCTAGTCCGCTTTCAGCAAGTAGAGGATTTTTTGGATGCAATCACTTTAAAGATATAAATAAAATATTAGAAAAACTATATGGTACAAAAATAGATTGGAATATATATTAATTTTATAGAGACCTCTATTGACAACAGTTAGTTTAATGAGGTAATATTATAGAAAAATCTTACGGGAGGGTTTAATGAAAAAGTTATTTGTGTTATTAACAGTATTAGGAGCAGTTACATTTGCAGCAGAGCATAGAGATGGTACTTATAGAGGGGTTTACATATCAGGACAAGAAACACAAGTGGAGATTCAATTCGATTTAAAAGATGATAAAGTTGAAAATCCAAGATATAGAACTTTATTCTATAAAGGTGAAGATTTTTTAAAGAATAAAGCTTTAGAAAAAAATAAAGGGCAATACGAAGCATTATTCCCAGCAATTGTAGGGAAAAATGTAAATGAGGCTATGGAAACTCTTTATGCACCAGCGGATATTGAAAATGCAGGAGCAACAGTAAGAGCAACTAAAGTAAGATCAGCAATAAAACATGGATTAAATACAGGCGTTTATACACCTGCTAAATAATATTTGAAACAGAGGAGAGATCCTCTGTTTTTGTTTAATCTAAGGTGTTGTTTTTATTTTAAAAGTGTTATAATAAACCCAATAATATGAGTGAGGGATGAGATGGAAAAATTATTTAAAGGATTAGAATATAAAATTTTAAAATCAGGTACTAAAAATATATACTCAGGAGATTTAGAATACGATTCTAGAAAAATAAAACCCGGGGATATATTTGTAGCTTTAAAAGGAACTTTGGTAGATGGTCATAAATACATAGCTAAAGCTTTAGAAAATGGAGCTGTTGCAGTTATCGTTTCTGAAGATGTGGAGCTAAAAGGCGATGTAACTTATTTTTTAGTAGATGATTTAAGAAACAGATTAGGAAAGATTGCTTCTAATTTCTATGAAAGTCCTGAGAAAAAATTAAAGATAGTTGGAGTCACAGGAACAAATGGAAAAACAACAACAACTTATTTGATAGAGCAAATTTTAGGAGAGGAATCTGTTGCAAGAATTGGGACGGTAGAGTATAAAATTGGAGATGAGATTATAGAAGCTCCAAATACAACTCCAGAATCTTTGGATATCATAAAGATGAGTAAAAAAGCTGTAGATAAGGGATTGAAGTATCTTGTTATGGAGGTTAGTTCTCATGGACTGACAAGTGGAAGAGTGGATATGTTAGACTTTGATGTAGCTGTATTCACAAATTTAACTCCAGAGCATTTAGATTATCATAAAGATATGGACGATTACTTTGCAGCTAAAAAAATACTTTTTGATAAGTTAAAAAATAAAGAGAATGGTGTTATAAATATTGATGATTCTTATGGAGAAAAAATTGCTAAAGAGTATGGTGGAATTACTTACTCTTTAAATAAAGATGCAGATTTAGATTCAAAAACAATAAAAGAGATGAAGCCAACATTGCTTGGAAAATTTAATATGTATAACATATTAGCTGCTATAGGAGTTGGACAGATTTTAGAGATAGATTTAAACCTAATAAAAGAGAGAGTTAGAAATATAAAAGGAGCTCCTGGAAGATTTGAAGCGGTTTCAGTTGGACAAGATTTTAGAGTTATTGTTGATTATGCTCATACAGGAGATGCTTTAGAAAATATACTTCAAGGAGTAAAAGATTTAGGAGAAGCAGGAAAGGTAATCACTGTTTTTGGATGTGGAGGAGACAGAGATAAAACTAAAAGACCTGTTATGGCAGAGGTAGCAGAAAGATACAGTCAACTTGTAATAGTGACATCAGATAATCCAAGAACAGAAAAAGCAGAGGATATAATAGAGGATGTTATAAAAGGATTTAAAAATAAAAATTATATTATAGAAATTGATAGAAAAGAAGCTATAAAAAAAGCGGTTTTAAAAGCTGAAAAAGATGATATAATACTGATAGCTGGAAAAGGGCATGAAACTTATCAAATTTTAGGAAATACAAAGATACACTTTGATGATAGAGAGATTGCAATAGAGGCTATAAAAGAATTAAAAGAGGTGAAATAATTGAAAATAGTTCAAGAAGTAAAAAAAGTTAAGATAGCAGATAAATTTGAAATTGGTGGAGATAATAGATTTACATTAATAGCAGGACCTTGTGTAATAGAGTCTGAAGAGTTAGTGATGGAAGTTGCTGAAAAAGTAAAAGATATCTGTGATAGATTAGGAATAAACTACATATTCAAGGCATCTTTTGATAAAGCTAATAGATCGTCAATCCATTCATATAGAGGACCTGGAATTGAAAAAGGTTTAGAGATTTTAAAAAAAGTAAAAGAGAGATTTAATGTACCTGTAGTAACAGATGTTCATGAAGTGTGGCATTGTAAAGAGGTTGCAAAAGTTGTAGATATAATACAAATACCTGCATTTTTATGTAGACAAACAGATTTACTGATTGCAGCAGCCGAAACAGGATTACCTGTAAATATAAAAAAAGGACAATTCTTAGCCCCTTGGGATATGAAAAATGTTGTTGTTAAAATGGAAGAGATGAACAATCCAAACATTATGTTATGTGAAAGAGGTTCAACTTTTGGATATAACAACATGGTTGTAGATATGAGAGGATTTGCAGAGATGAGAAAGTTTGGATACCCTGTTGTATTTGATGTGACTCATGCTGTACAAAAGCCTGGAGGATTAGGAACAGCTACATCTGGTGATAGAGAGTTTGTATTCCCTCTTATGAGAGCTGGACTTGCAATAGGAATAGATGCAATATTTGCTGAAGTTCATCCAGATCCAACAAATGCAAAATCAGATGGACCAAATATGTTATTCTTATCTGATTTAGAAGAGATATTAAAAGTAGCAGTTAAAATAGATGATTTAGTAAAAGGTAGATAGTTATGGATATGAAAAAAATAGCCCAAGACCTTTTCGACAAAGAGATATGTGAATTAGAAAAAGTAAAAAATAAAATTTCTGATTCTTTAGAGACGGTTGTAAATCTTATTCTTAACTCAAAAGGAAAAGTTGTAATAACAGGAATTGGAAAGTCAGGAATAATTGGTAAAAAGATAGCGGCAACTTTAGCTTCGACAGGAACTTTAGCTGTATTTATGAATTCAGCAGAGGGGCTACACGGAGATTTAGGAATGGTAAATAAAGATGATGTAGTTATAGCTATATCAAATAGTGGAAATAGTGATGAGGTAATCTCGATACTTCCATCTATCAAAAAAATAGGAGCAACATTGATTGCTATGACAGCAAATCCAAACTCACGACTTGGAAAAGAAGCCACAGCAGTTTTGGATATAGGAGTAGAACAAGAGGGATGTCCTTTAAACTTAGCTCCGATGTCTTCAGCTACAAGCACATTAGTTATGGGAGATGCACTAGCAACAGTTTTAATAAAAGCTAGAAACTTCAAGCCAGAAAATTTTGCTGTGTATCATCCAGGTGGAAGTTTAGGAAGAAGACTTTTAATGAAGGTAAAAGATGTTATGCATAAAGATTTACCTTTAGCAGAACTGAACAGTGATATGGATACAGTTATAATGACTATGACTAAGAAAAGATTAGGAGTAGTTTGTATAGCAGAAAACGATAGTTTAGTAGGGATAATAACAGAGGGAGATATCAGAAGAGCCTTAAAGATGAGAGATAAGTTCTTTGAAATGAAAGCTGAAGATATTATGACTAGAAACTATACATTTGCAACAGAGGATATAATGGCTTTAGATGCGTTAGAACTTATGGAAAATAGAGAGAGTCAAATCTCTGTATTACCAGTTTTAGCAGATAGCAAAGTTGTTGGAGTTGTAAGAATCCATGATTTGTTAAATGTAGTTGGAAAATAGTTGACAAAAAAAGTAAAGTTTAATATAATTAAAACGTAATATAAAGGAAAATAGGAGGCTTAACAAATGGTAACTAAAGATATGAATATTTTAGAAGCAGTACAAAAATTCCCAGTGATTTCAATGGTATTTAAAAAGCATGGATTAGGATGCGTAGGATGTATGGTAGCAGCTGGAGAAACTTTAGGAGAAGGAATCTCTGCTCACGGATTAGACGCGGATACTCTAGTTGAAGAGATGAACGCTTTAATAAAAGAATCAGAAGCAAAATAATTATATTTGAAAGGACTCTAATTAAAAGAGTCCTTTTTTAATTTCTTGATAACCCTTAGAAAATTTGATATAATATATTTCAGAAAAAATTTATATACGAGGGAAAAGGGTATGGAATCTAATTTAGAAAAAAAGGAACAATCATTATTTTTTGCTTTGACTTGTGATGAAGTAGGAACTTATGTGTCTTTAGTAGACAATAATGGTGAAGTAGTAGAGGATACTACAGACTTTGAAATCAATGATGACAACGATTTAAGTATTATTGATTTAATTAAAGAGATAAAAGAGGATAGCTTTTTCTCTGGGTGGGATAATGAAAAAAATGAACTATATATCGATGAAAATATAGAGATTTTAGATTATCTTAAAAATAGTACAAAGGTAGTTACAGGGGATATGAGACCAATAAACTGGTTTCTAAGTGGGAATAAAATAGTATTAAAAATTAATTTTGTTGAAGAAGATAGTGAGCTTTGTGAAGGAAAGCTACTTTTAAATGGTGAAAAAGAGTTTACGATAGTTTCAGATAATTATGTTTTAAGTGAAGATTCGATGTATAGAGTTGATATCCCAAAGGATACAATCCATATATTAAAAGAGATGGAATCTAAGTTTAGCAGAGCAGAGTTAGAAAAATATTTAAGTTTAGCTTTTTCTTTTGGAAGTGGAGTAGAGATAGAGTGTCTAGACTATGAAGTGGTTTCTGAGGGAAATATGAAACCAGTTCAAGAGCTTATAATTGAAAAGATATCTCAGGATAACAGCCTATATTTAAAAATAGGAGCATCAATCTCAACTATTGACTATGAGTTTTTAAAAGCTCATACTTTAGAAAATGCATTAGTAATTAAAGATGAAATAAAAAAAGTGGAAATAACAAAAGTAGAATCAGCATATTTGGATGAAACAGTAGAAGAGATTGTAAAAACAATCCATAAACATCAGAAAAATTTAAAAATAAAATCAAGTTTTTACGTGGATGAAAACTTTATAATATTACAAGAGAAGTTAGCAAGAGAGTTTGTAACTCAAGAGTTACTTCAATTAGCAGGAAAATATAAAGTTGTAGGAACAGATAACTTAAAGAAATACAGTGTAAAAGCTGTAAAACCTAAAGTTGTAGGAAACTTCAAACATGGGATAGATTTCTTAGAGGGAGATGTACATTTAGAAATCGAAGGAGAGAAATTCTCGATAGTTGATGTTTTAAACAGCTTTAAAAAAGATTCATATATAGTTTTAAGTGATGGAACAAATGCACTTATAAATAGAAAGTATATGGAAAAATTAGAAAGAGTCTTTAAAGATAATGGAAAATCAAATGTAAAAATTTCATTCTTTGATCTACCAATTATAGATGATTTAATTGAAGATAAGGTTTTAGCAAATGAGATAAAGAAAACAAAGAGTTTCTACAGAGGTATAAATCAGATAGAGAATTATAATGCTGATATGCCTGCAATAAATGCAACATTGAGAGAGTACCAAGAGTATGGCTACAAATGGTTAAGATATCTTATGGATAATAATCTAGGTGGATGTCTAGCAGATGATATGGGACTTGGAAAAACTCTTCAAGCTATTACATTAATTACTAGTTTACATACGGTATCAGGAAGAAAGTCTCTAATAATAATGCCAAAAAGTTTGATATACAACTGGGAGAGTGAAATAAAAAAGTTCAGTCCGACATTAAAGTGTGGAATATATTATGGAAACTTTAGAGATAAAACGATATTTAATGAAGTGGATACAATAATAACTACTTATGGAACTGTGAGAAATGATATTGAGTATTTAAAAGAGATGAAGTTTGATTTAATCGTTTTAGATGAATCTCAAAATATAAAAAATGTGAATGCACAGACGACAAAAGCAGTTATGTTATTAGATGCAAAATATAGATTAGCTTTAAGTGGAACTCCGATAGAGAACAACTTAGGAGAGTTATATTCGCTATTTAGATTCTTAAATCCATCAATGTTTGGAACTCTTGATGAATTTAATTATCATTACGCAAATCCAATTCAAAAAGAAAATGATAAAGAAGCAATTGAAGAGTTGAAGAAAAAAATATATCCATTTATTCTTAGAAGAGTAAAAAAAGAGGTTTTAAAAGACTTACCAGATAAGATAGAGAAAACTCTATTTATAGGAATGAATCCAGAGCAAAAGAGATTGTACGAGGAGAGAAGAGCTTATTATTATGGAATGATAAATAGCCAGATAAAAACTCAAGGACTAGGAAAAACTCAGTTCTATATCCTTCAAGCTTTAAATGAGCTAAGACAGTTGACAAGTTGCCCAGAGATGAAAAATCCAAATATACTTTCAAGTAAAAGAGAGGTACTTATAAATAATGTTCAAGATGCAGTTGAAAATGGACATAAAGTGTTAATCTTTACAAATTATATAAAAAGTATAGAGAGTATAACAGCAGATTTAAGAAAAAGAGGTATTAAATACCTAGAGATGACAGGAGCTACAAAAGATAGACAAGGTCTAGTAAACCTATTCCAAAAAGATAAAAAATATAAAGTGTTTGTAATGACATTGAAAACTGGTGGAGTGGGGCTTAACTTAACTGCAGCAGATACAATCTTTATATATGATCCTTGGTGGAATAAAACTGTTGAAAATCAAGCTGTTGATAGAGCTTATAGACTAGGACAAGATAGAACTGTATTCTCTTATAAGTTGATATTGAAAGATACAATAGAGGAGAAAATATTAAAATTACAAGAGAGTAAGAGTCAATTGTTAGATAATTTAATATCTGATGAGGGAGCGACTTTAAAAACTTTAACTGAAAAAGACATAGAGTTTATTCTTGGAGAATAGGAGATGGTATGGGAATAAGTAGAGATAGATTTAGAAAAGCTTTAAATGAAAGCTATTCAAAAGAAGTACTTTTTAAAATATTTAAAAAATATTTTTTAGATTGGATTGCAGAAGGATACATAGGAAGTAATCTTGGGTTATTTGAAATATCTCTGATATCAGAGTCTACAAACAAGCAAACGTTTTTAGAACTGATGGAGCAGATGTATTCAAAAGAGGAGATTTTTAAGGGAATATACTTATCACTTCCAAAAGAGGTTCAAGAGGTTTTTGAAAGTGTTGCTTGGAAAGGAAAGTTTAAGATAAAAAATAGAGATGTTTATCTTAAAGACGAAGAGGGGTATAATATAAAATCAGAGTTAAAAGATGATTTTCTATTCTTTACAAAAGTTGGAGACACTAAAAAAGGTGAATATCTAGTTTTAAATAACGATATTGTAAGAGTTATGAGAAGATTCATGACTAAACCAAAAGAGTATTTTATTTATAAATTAAATAGCTGTCAAACAGAGTTTAAAGAAAACAATGAGGAGAAAATCCAAGAAAATCTTAGAAAATACTATTCATTCTTTAAAGATGGTAAGATGCAACTTTCTAGTAGTGGAAAGTTATTGAAAGAATCTAAGAACAATATGAAAAAATATTGTAATATTCATGAGTATTATGAAGGTATAAAAGATTTAGAGTTTTTAAAAACGGAGACAATGGGATTATTTTTATTCCTGTTTAAAGATGAATATCTGAATGATGATTTTATAAGATCGAGTAATCTTAAATCTATTGTTAATGGTTTTTTAGATGGAAGTGCTATCAAAAGTGAAGATAATACTTACATAAGCCTTTATTTAAATTATTTAAAAGGAATAAAGAACGTAGGAAAATCAAATGATGAGATAAAAAGAGGTTTAGCTACAATAAAAATGATTTTATCAGAGTTTCCTGATGATGGATATGTTTCAATCGATAATATTATAAAGAGTATTCTTTATAGAGATGAATTTATAGAGATTATAGATGTAGAATCAGCTTTTGCAACTCTTTATATAAATGAAGCAAACTACGAAAGAACAAAAATTGTGGGATATGATAAATATCTAGCATATGTAGTTGAACCATTTATAAAGTCAGTATTCTTTATTTTAGCTTCATTAGGAGTATTAGAAATTTGTTATGAGAAACCATCTTCAGCAAATTCACTTTATTTAAAAAATGGATATTTAAGTAAGTATGATGGAATAAAATATGTGAAATTTACAGAGTTAGGAAGATATATTTTTGATAGAGTAGCTACTTATGATTTTAAAGTTTTACAAGATGAAGGACAGGTAGTTTTAGATGAGGATAGACTAATTGTTACTGTTTTAGGTGAAAGTCCATTAAGAATGATGACATTAGAAAAAATAGCAAATAAAATAGCTCCAAATAAATTTAAAATAACAGAGGAAACATTGACAAAAGGTTTGGAGAATTTAAATGAAGTACAAAGTAAGATTCAAGAGTTTAAAGAGAAGATTACAAATGACTTACCAACAAATTGGAATAGATTCTTTGGAGAGGTTATGGAAAAAACAGAACTAATTACACATGTACCAGAATATAAAGTATTAAAATTAAAAAATGATAAAGAACTATTATCTGCAATTACAAAGGATAAAAGATTTAAAAGTTTAATTTTAAAAGGTGAAGACTTACATATAATGGTAAAAAAAGAAAATTTAGATAAGGTTTCAGGTTTATTTAAAGAGTATGGGTACTTTGTAAATCTGTAATTTGAAAGACAGGGTAGAACAGTTGTTCTACTCTATTTTTTTTAAAAACAACTGCAAAGAGTTAAAAAAGTATGATAGAATTAGAATATAATAGCTCTAGGAGGTAAATTTATGAAAAATACCTATTTTTATGAAGTTGAAAAGATTTATGAAAGTATAAAAGAGAGAATAGAAAATAGATTAAAAGATTATAGAAGTGTTTGGAGAGAGGGAAATAATAAAGATGTATATTGTGAACTAGCTTTTTGTATATTGACACCTCAATCAAAAGCTAAAAACGCTTGGAAAGCGATAAGTGAACTAAGAGATTCTACAACTCTTTTTACAGGTACAGAGGAAGAGATTTTACCATATTTAAATATTGTACGTTTTAATAAAACTAAAGCTAAAAACTTATATCTTTTAAGACAGCAGATGACGAATGAAAAAGGTGAGTTTATAACAAAAGATTTTTTCTCTAGTTTTACTTCGGTATTTGAAATGAGAGAGTGGATAGTAAAAAATATAAGAGGGATGTCTTATAAAGAAGCGAGTCACTTTTTAAGAAACGTAGGATTTGGAGAAGAGTTAGCAATTTTAGACAGACATATTTTGAAAAATTTAGTAAAATTAGAGGTTATAGAGGCACTACCCAAAACATTGTCACCAAAACTTTATAAAGAGATAGAGGGAAAGTTAAGAGATTATTGTAAAGAGGTGGATATACCTATGGAAAATATGGATTTGTTACTTTGGTATTTAGAAGCTAAGGATATATTTAAGTAATACCTAGTTAAAGATTTATTGATAAAACTTACATTATTATGATATAATTTTTAACATATTTAAGTCATAATTTGTTAAATTTTGGAGGAGAAAAATTGAAGAATGCAGCAATTGTAACTTACGGTTGTCAAATGAATGTCAACGAAAGCGCAAAAATAAAAAAGATATTACAAAATATGGGATATAATATAACAGAAGACGTTTCAGAAGCCGATGCAGTATTTTTAAATACATGTACAGTTAGAGAGGGAGCAGCGACTCAAATCTATGGAAAATTAGGTGAATTAAAGGTTGTAAGAGAAAAAAGAGGAACAATTATTGGAATTACAGGTTGTTTCGCACAAGAGCAAGGAGAGGAGTTAGCTAAGAAGTTTCCAATAATTGATATAGTTATGGGAAATCAAAATATAGGGAAAATTCCAGCAGCTCTTGAGAAAATAGAATCTGGAGATTTCAAACATGTTATCTACACTGGAGAAGAGGACGAGTTACCTCCAAGAATAGATGCAGAATTTGATTCTAAGAAAACAGCTTCAATTCCAATTACTTATGGATGTAATAATTTCTGTACTTATTGTATAGTTCCATACGTAAGAGGAAGAGAGAGATCTGTACCTATGGATCAAATTTTAGATGAGATTAAAGTATTTGTAGAAAAAGGTTATAAAGAGATAATGTTATTAGGGCAAAATGTAAACTCTTATGGAAATGATTTTAAAACAGGAGAAAATTTTGCAAAGTTATTAGAAGAGATTTGTAAAATAGAGGGAGAGTTTTTAGTAAGATTTGTGTCACCACATCCAAAAGATTTCGGAGATGACGTAATTGATGTTATCGCTAAAAATGAAAAAATTGCAAGATGTCTACACCTTCCACTTCAAGCAGGGTCATCAAAAATTTTAAAACTAATGAATAGAAAATATACAAAAGAACAGTATCTAGAGTTAGCAGAAAAGCTAAAAACTAAAATACCAGGAGTTGCCTTAACAGCAGATATTATAGTAGGATTCCCTCATGAAACAGAAGAGGATTTCTTAGATACACTAGATGTTGTTTCTAAAGTGAAATTTGATGCAGCATTTATGTTTATGTATTCGCCAAGAGAGGGAACTGCTGCTGCAACAATGGATGGTCAAATAGATGCAGAGGTAAAGAAAGAAAGATTAAAGAGATTGATAGATTTACAAAATGCAACTTCTAAAGAAACAAGTGCTCCTTACGAAGGTAAAATTGAAAGAGTTTTGGTGGATGGACCAAGTAAGAAAAATGAAAAAGTATTAAGTGGAAGAACATCTACAAACAAAGTTGTTATCTTTGATGGAGATAAAGAGTTAGAGGGAACGTTTATCAATGTAAAAATAAATGAGTGTAAGACATGGTCTTTATACGGAGAAATAGTAAAATAGTAACCTTGGAGGTATAATGGAGAAGTTAGAGAATTTTTTACTAAAAGAGTTACAAGAGATGGCAAGGCAGATGGAAATCGATTATTCGAGTAGAACGAAAAAAGCCGAGATTGTAGATCTTATAACTGAAGCTATAGCAGCTAAAGATGGAATGCATTTAGCTTGGGGAAACCTTGAAGTTATGGCAGATGGGTATGGATTTTTAAGAAATACAAATGTTGAAAAAGATGTATATGTATCAGCATCTCAAATAAGAAAATTTAAATTGAGAACAGAGGATTTTGTTGTAGGAGAGGTTAGAGAAGCTGTTCAAGGAGAGAATAACTACGGTCTTAGAAAAGTGTTGTTAATTAATAATGGAACTCTTCAAGAAGCTGTAGCAAGAGTACCTTTTGATGAGTTGACACCAGCTTATCCAACAGAGTTATTAAAGTTAGAAACAGATTCTAAAAACATCTCTGGAAGAATAATAGATTTAATAGCACCAATAGGAAAAGGGCAAAGAGGACTTATAGTTGCTCCGCCAAAAGCTGGAAAGACAGTTTTAATCAGTAATATAGCTAATTCAATTATTGAAAATAATAAAGATATTGAAGTGTGGATATTATTAATTGATGAAAGACCAGAAGAGGTTACAGATATAAAAGAAACTGTAAAAGGTGCTCAAGTTTATGCCTCAACGTTTGATGATGATCCTAGAAACCATATAAAAGTAACAGAATCATTACTTGAAAGAGCAAAAAGAAAAATTGAGAATGGAGAAAATATAGTAATACTTATGGACTCTTTAACAAGATTAGCGAGAGCATATAATATTGTTATTCCATCAAGTGGAAAGTTAATTTCTGGAGGAATAGACCCAACAGCATTGTACTATCCTAAAAAATTCTTTGGTTCAGCAAGAAATATTAGAAATGGTGGTAGTTTAACAATTTTAGCGACAGCTTTAGTTGATACTGGAAGTAAAATGGATGATGTTATATATGAAGAGTTTAAAGGAACAGGAAATTTAGATATACATTTAGATAGAAATATTGCAGAGCTTAGAATTTATCCATCGATAGATATTCAAAGGTCAGGAACAAGAAAAGAGGAGTTACTGATTGAAAAGAAAAAATTAGAATCGATTTGGGAGATAAGAAGATATTTGACATCTCTTGATAAAGCAACAGCAACTAAGAAGTTGATAGACACTATTTCATCTACGGAGAGTAATGATAAGCTTATAGAGATGTATGCGAAATCTTTTGCAAGGGGGAAATAGTGAAGGAAATACTAAAAATATTTGCTATAATAATAGCAGCATTTATAGCTATGTTAATACTAGTTTTTAAACCGTATAAATCAGAAGTTGTAGATTTGAAAAAGTTCACAGAATATTACTCAGATACTACAACTGTTGAAGATGGTGGAGGTTTTGAGTTAGTAGGTAGCAACTTTTTTACAATAGAAAAGGAATACAAGATTGGAGTTGAAGAGGAGTTCGAAGGAGTTCCTTTAGAAGAAGTGGATTTGAAAAAAGCTTATGAAATTCCAAAACTAGAAAATTATGTAGTAGCTAATGGAGATACTTTAGGAACGATAGCAGATAAAAATGGTATGTCTTTAGAAGTTTTGAAGGCTAACAACCCAGGGATTTCAAATAGCTTAAAAGTAGGACAGAAGATAAATATAGTTAAAGTAAATGGTGTTTTTTATAAAGTAAAAAGAGGAGACTCTCTTTTTAAAATAGCTTTAGCTTATAAAGTTGATGTTGACGATTTAAGAAAGTATAATAACTTAAAAAGTGATAATATTAGAGTTGGAGAGGAACTTTTTATAAATAATCCGAGTGAAGAAAGTTTAAAAAGACTTACTCAAAGCGGAGGAGTAAAAGCAACTTCAACTCAAAGAAACTTCACAATGCCAGTAAAATGGGCTGGAGTTACAAGTCCTTTTGGAAGAAGATTCCATCCAGTGTTAAAAAGATATATACAACATGCTGGAATAGATATGAGAGCAAGATATGTTCCTTTGATGGCTTCAAGAGAGGGAACGGTAGTCTTTGCAGGATATATGACTGGATATGGTAAGGTTATAAAAATTAATCATGGTAGTGGTTATGAAACAAGGTCAGCTCACTTAGAGAAGATGTATGTAAAGGTTGGAGATAAGGTTAAGTCTGGACAAGTTATTGGTCAAACAGGAATGACGGGAAGAGTTACTGGACCACATCTGCATTTTGAAATTAGAAAAAATGGAAAAGCTAATAATCCGATGAATTATTTAGTTAGATAGCCCTAGATTGAACTAGGGCTTTTTTTAGATTTATATGAGGTGAAAAAATGAGAGAATCTAAAGTTGTAAAAATTGGTAACTTATTAATAGGAGGGGGAAATGAAGTTGTAATTCAATCAATGACAAATACTCCAACTCACGATGTAGATAAGACTGTTACACAGATAAAAAAACTACAAGAAGAGGGATGTCAATTAGTAAGAGTTACAGTAAATACAGAAGCAGCAGCAACCGCAATAAAAGGTATAAAGGAAAAAATAGACATTCCATTAGTAGCAGATATACATTTTGATTATAGACTAGCACTTTTAGCTATTGAAAATGGAATTGATAAATTGAGAATAAATCCAGGAAATATTGGAGACGATGAAAAAGTAAAAGTGGTTGTTCAGAAAGCCAAAGAGAAAAATATTCCAATAAGAATAGGAGTTAATTCAGGGTCGTTAGAAAAAAGTATTTTAGAAAAATATGGAAAACCAACATCAGAAGGGATGGTGGAGAGTGCTCTTTACCATATGAGACTTTTAGAAAAATTTAATTTTGATGATATCATTATATCTTTAAAATCAAGTAATGTAAAAATGATGGTTGAAGCCTATAGAAAGTTGTCTAAATTATGTAATTATCCTTTACATTTAGGGGTTACAGAAGCTGGAACAGCATTTCAAGGAACGGTAAAATCAGCTATTGGAATAGGTTCTTTATTAGTGGATGGAATAGGAGATACAATCAGAGTTTCTTTAACAGAGGATCCTGTAGAGGAGATAAAAGTTGCTAAAGAGATTTTAAAAGTTTTAGGACTGAGAGAGGCTGGAGTAGAGATTATATCTTGTCCAACTTGTGGTAGAACAGAGATAGATTTAATAGGGTTAGCTCATCAAGTTGAAGAGGAGTTTCAAAAGGTTGATAAAAAAATAAAAATAGCTGTGATGGGTTGTGTTGTAAATGGACCTGGAGAAGCCAAAGAGGCCGATTATGGAGTAGCTGGTGGAAAAGGTGTGGGTGTCCTTTTCAAAAAAGGGCAGATAGTGAAAAAAGTTGATGAAAAAGATATTCTTCATGAGTTGAAAAAAATGATTGAGGAGGATTTTAATTAAAACTTTTTTAAGCTAATTATAGTCTAAAAGTATAAAGCTAAAATAATGAGGTATTTAAATGGATTTTGATCAATTATATAATGAGTATTTTGATAGAATATACTATAAAATACTATCAACAGTAAAAAATGCCGAAGATGCCGAAGACATAGCACAAGAAGTTTTCATTAGTGTTTATAAAAATCTTAAAGGATTTAGAGAAGAGAGTAATATATATACTTGGATTTATAGGATAGCTATAAATAAAACTTACGATTTCTTTAGAAAGAAAAAAATTAATCTTGAGCTAAACGATGAGATTTTAAGTGTTGAAAGCAATGAAGACTTTAATATTCCAATTCTCTTAGAGGAGAAATTAAAAGAGCTACCTTTCGAGGAGAGAGAGATAGTACTTTTAAAAGATATATATGGCTATAAGCTGAGGGAGATTGCAGATATGAAAGATATGAATATATCTACAGTAAAAACAATATATTATAAGGCAATTAAAGATATGGGAGGTGTAATATAAATGGTATCTCCAAAAGAGAGAGTAAGAGCTAATATTTATAAAACATTGTTAGAGGAGGAGAAAAAAAAGAAGAAGAAAATGTCTGTTTTCTCTGTATCTCTTTTCGTTGTAGGAGTTTTCACAGGAACTTCATACAATGGAATAATCAGTAAAAATACAGCTCCTACTGAGAGTTTAGTGGCTTTTGAATCAGGAGAGCTACAAAGAAAAGTTTCAGATAGAAAAGAGATTGGTTTTACAATAGATGATCTATTTCAAGCAGATGAAATAAGAATAAATAAGAGAGATTTCAACAGTGAAAATCTTTTCGTGACAGATCTACAAATTTAGTGGAGGATTTTATGAAGAAAATAGTAATGGGACTACTGATACTTGTGGCTAGTGTATCAGCCTATGCAACATCAGGAATAGGGATAGTAAAAGATGATGATTTTAAAGCTGTAGGGGTTAGTCAAGATAACATAGAAAGAGTTAAAATTATAATTGAAAGAGCAAGTATTCAATATAAATTAAAAACATTGGACAAAAAAGCTTTAGAGATTGAAATTAACAAATATATACTAGATGGAACAGAAAAAAATCTTGAAAAATTAAATGAGTTAGTAGAAAAAGTAGGTTTATTAGATGCTGAAATAATAAAAGATAGATTGAAATATCAGATTGAAGTTCAAAAGCATATAAGCACAGATCAATATTTAAAAGCTAGAGAGTTATCATTAAAAAGAATAGCTGGATCAGCAGAAAAGCAATAGAAAAAAATCTTCTTCCATATATAATATAAGGAAGGAGATTTTTTATTTTATTTTTAAAGTAAGTATGGTATAATTTATAAGTTAAAGTATAGTTATAAAAAGGAGTGAAGATAGTGTTTACTAAATTAGAAGAAGTTATAGTAAGATTTGATGAGTTAACAGAAGCTTTAGGTTCTCCAGAAGTTTTAAGCAATCCTAAAAAAATGATGGAGTGTAACAAGGCATTAAATGATATAACACCTATTGTTGAGAAGTACAAAGAGTACAAAAGATATCAAGAAGATTTAGAGTTTATAAAGGATAATATCAGAGGAGAAAAAGACCCTGATATGAAAGAGATGATGCAAGAGGAATTAAAAGAGATAGAAGAAATAATTCCAAACATCGAACAAGAGATGAAGGTTTTATTATTACCAAAAGACCCTAACGATGATAGAAACGTTATTATAGAGATAAGAGGAGGAGCTGGAGGAGACGAGGCTGCTCTATTCGCTGGAAACTTATTCAGAATGTATACTAGATATGCAGAAAGAAAAAAGTGGAAGATAGAAATAATCGAAAAGCAAGAGATTGGTGTAGGAGGAATAAAGGAAGCTGTATTCTCTATTACTGGTCAAGGTGCTTACTCAAGATTAAAGTTTGAATCTGGAGTTCATAGAGTACAAAGAGTTCCTGAAACTGAGTCGTCAGGAAGAATTCATACTTCAACTGCAACAGTAGCAGTTTTACCAGAAGTTGACGAAGTACAAGGAGTAAAAATCAATACATCTGATCTGAAAATTGATACATTTAGAGCCTCTGGAGCGGGAGGTCAGCACGTTAACATGACTGACTCTGCTGTTAGAATAACTCACTTACCATCAGGAGTTATTGTTCAATGTCAAGATGAGAGATCACAGTTAAAAAATAGAGAGAAAGCTATGAAACATCTGGCTTCAAAATTATACGAGATGGAGTTAGAGAAGCAAAGATCAGCTGTTGAAAGCGAAAGAAGACTTCAAGTTGGATCAGGAGATAGATCTGAAAAAATCAGAACTTACAACTACCCACAAGGAAGAATAACTGATCACAGAATTAAATTCACTGCTCATCAATTAGAAGCTTTCTTAGATGGAGATATCGATCACATGATAGATGCTTTAACTACGTTTGCTCAAGCAGAAATGCTTTCAAGTTCAGCGGAGTAATTTATGAAATTACTGAATATATTAAAATTTTCTGAGGAGTATTTGAAAAAATACTCCTTTTCAAAACCCAGATTAGAGAGTGAAAAAATTATATCTCATGTATTGAAGCTTGAAAGAATAACTTTATACGCTTATTTTGATATGGAGTTAAACTTAGAACAAAAAGAAAAGATAAAAGATTATTTAAAAGCTATGGCTAGAAATAGAGTTACTTTTGATGAACTTCCTAAAGAGGAGAAAGATAAAGTAGAAGAGAAAGATTTTTCAGTAGAAAATAAAGAACTTTTACAAAAAAGTATCCAGTATCTACAAAATAATGATGTTGTAGATGCTAAATTAGATGCAGAATATATTTTTGCTCATGTTCTTAATGTTAAAAGAACAGTTCTTTCTTTAAATTTAAGAAGAGAGATAACAGAAGAGGAAAAATCTGAAATAAAAGAGTTACTTCATAAAAGAGCAAAAGCTAAAAAACCACTTCAATATCTTTTAGGTGAATGGGAGTTTTATGGATTGCCATTTAAGGTTGATGAAAGAGTTTTAATACCTAGAGCTGATACAGAGATTTTAGTAGAGCAGTGTAAGTTTATTTTAAGTGAGCTTCAAAGCCCTAAAGTTTTAGATATCGGAACAGGAAGTGGAGCAATATCTGTAACAATAGCTAAAGAAGTACCTGATGCAGATGTATTAGGTGCAGATATAAGTACAGATGCTTTAGAAGTAGCAGTAGAAAATAGAAAATTAAATGGTGTGGAAAAAAATCTGAAGTTTATAAAATCAGATGTATTTTCAAATATAAAAGATACAGATTACGATATGATAATATCAAATCCTCCATATATTCCTAAAGAGGAGTATGAGGAGCTAATGCCTGAAGTTAAACTTCATGAACCGTTAGGAGCATTAACTGATAATGGAGATGGATACTATTTCTATAAGAAAATATCAGAAGAATCACCTAAATATCTAAAAGATGGAGGATATTTAGCTTTTGAAGTTGGATATAATCAAGCTTTTGAAGTGAGTGAATTCATGAGGAAAGCTGGATTTGAAATAGTTGGAATTATAAAAGATTATGCTGGAATAGATAGAGTTGTAATCGGAAGAAAGAGTGGTGAAGAGGGTGTCAACAAAGTTAGTTGATTATGATTATCATCTGCCAGATGAGCTGATTGGACAAAAGCCTAGAGAGCCTAGAGATCACTCAAAGTTGATGATAGTTGATAAAGAGAATCAAAAGATAGAACACAAACAATTTTTTAATATTATCGATTATTTAAAAGAGGGAGATGTTCTTGTAAGAAATTCAACAAAAGTTATACCTGCTAGACTTTTTGGTAAAAAAGAAACTGGTGGAGTGTTAGAAATACTTTTAATAAAAAGAGTTAGTTTAGATACTTGGGAGTGCTTATTAAAGCCAGCTAAAAAATTAAAAGTAGGTCAAAAACTTGAAATTGGAGATAATAAAGAGCTAGTTGCTGAACTCATCGAAATAAAAGATGACGGGAATAGAGTTTTAAAGTTTTACTATGAGGGTGCATTTGAAGAAGTTTTAGATAAACTTGGAAAGATGCCTTTACCTCCGTATATAGTTGAAGCTTTAGAGACAAAAGATAGATACCAAACTGTATATGCTATAAAAGGAGAATCAGTAGCTGCTCCAACAGCGGGACTACACTTTACAACTGAGCTTTTAGAAAAAATAAAAGCTAAAGGTGTAGAAATTTTAGATGTATTTTTAGAAGTTGGATTAGGAACATTTAGACCTGTTCAAACTGAGGATGTTTTAGATCACAAAATGCATGAAGAGATTTTTGAAATTCCTGAGTATACAGTAGAAAGAATAAAAAAGGCAAAAGAGGAAAATAGAAGAGTTATCGCAGTGGGAACAACTACTGTTAGAGCATTAGAATCATCTTTAGATGAGAGTGGAAACCTAGTTTCAAAAACAGGTTCTACAGATATATTTATATATCCAGGATATGAATTTAAAGTTTTAGATGCACTTATAACAAATTTCCACTTGCCAAAGTCGACACTGCTTATGCTAGTTTCGGCATTTTCAACAAGAGAGTTTATGTTAGATGTGTATAATGAAGCTGTAAAAGAAAACTATCATTTCTTTAGCTTCGGAGACGCAATGTTTATTGCTTAGTAAAAGTGAGGTAAGAATATGAGAATAATTGCTGGAGAAGCAAAAGGAAAAAGATTAGAGTGTAGAAAAGGTGTAGATACAAGACCTACACAAGATAGTATAAAGGAATCTCTTTTCTCAATAATTGCTCCGTATATAACGGACGCTAGATTTTTAGATTTATTTAGTGGAACGGGAAATATAGCTTTAGAAGCTTTGAGTAGAGGAGCTAAAAGAGCTGTAATGATTGAAAAAGATCAAGAAGCTTTAAAATATATAATAAAAAATATAAATAACTTAGGTTATGAAAATAAATCAAGAGCTTATAAAAATGAAACTTTAAGAGCTGTAGAGATTTTAGGAAGAAAAGGTGAGAAGTTTGATATAATCTTCATGGACCCTCCTTATAAGGATGAGGTATGTGAAAGAGTTATGAGAGCTATATCTAAGGCGAATTTATTAGCTGAGGATGGACTTATAATTTGTGAGCATCATATGTTTGAAGATATGCTTGATGAAGTTGGAGAATTCAGAAAAACAGATGAAAGAAAATATGGAAAAAAAGTTGTAACGTTCTATACAAGATAATTATAGGGGTGGATTCATGAAAAAGGATAGTTTTGAGTTTAATATTAATGAGATTGATATGATAATTGAAAAATTAGATAGTGGAGAGTTATCTTTAGATGAATCAATAAAAGAGTATGAAAAAGCTATGAAGCTATTAAAAAAATCTTCTGATCTTTTAAATAAAGCAGAGGGAAAAATAATAAAAGTAACATCTAATGGAAATGAGATAGAGTTAGAGGTGGAAGAAGATGCTTAAAAGCCATTTAAAGTCAAAGAGAGAGCTAATTGATTCGAAAATAGAGTTTTATTTGAATAAGTTAGAATACCCAAGTATTATTGCAGAGGGAATGAGATACTCTGTTTTAAATGGTGGAAAAAGATTGAGACCGATACTGCTGCTAATGGTATTAGAGCTCTATGGAAAAGATTTAAAGTTAGGAATTCCATCAGCTGTTGCCATAGAGTTGATACATTCATATTCTTTAGTTCATGATGATCTACCTGCTTTAGATAATGATGATTATAGAAGGGGTAAGCTTACAACTCATAAAAAATTTGGTGAAGCAGAGGCAATTCTGATAGGAGATGCTCTACTGACTCATTCGTTCTCAATTGTAGCGGATGAAACTGAAGAAGTATCGGCAGAAAAGCTTTTAAAAATTATAGGAATGATATCTAGATACGCCGGGATAAATGGAATGATTGGTGGCCAGATGGTAGATATTCAAAGTGAAAAAAAGAAAGTATCGCTAGAAACTTTAGAGTATATTCATACTAATAAAACTGGAAAGTTATTGAAGCTACCAGTAGAGATTGGAGCTATAATTTCTGATGCTACAAAAGAGGAGTATGAAGCTTTAGAAAAATACTCTGAATTAATAGGATTGGCTTTTCAAATAAAGGATGATATCTTAGATATTGAAGGTGACTTTGAAAAGATAGGAAAACCTGTTGGAAGTGATTTAGAGTTAGAGAAAACAACTTATCCAAGTATTTTTGGATTGGAAAAAAGTAAAGAGATTTTAAAAGAGGTAGTTCAAAACGCTAAAAAAGCATTGGAAGTTTTTGAAAAAGAGAAAATTACAATGTTTATAGAGTTAGCTGATTATATCGCTTTTAGAGAAAATTAAAGGGAGCTTTTAAAAGCTCCCTTTTCTATTATTTTTTAGTTTTAATTTGACTTTCTAGTTCAGCTTTTCTAGTGTTCTCTCCATTTAAAATGTAGATTAAATCACTTGCTAGATGAATTATATGATCTGATAATCTCTCAAACTTCTTATCAAGTAACATAAGTTCTGATCCTCCAACAACATTGTCAGGAGTTTCTCTCATTTTACCTAAGAAATAGTTAGTGTTTTCATCGATTAAATCATCAATCTCTTCATCTAGATATAAGATGTTATAAAGTAAACTTACATCTTCGTTTAAGAAAGCTTCAACATACATTCCGAAAAGTCCTCTAATTTTTTTAGCAATTGGTAAAACTCTTTCGCTCATAGCATAAGCTAAGTTTGGTGACTTTTTTTCAATATCTTTAATAAGAGTAAGGTTTGCTTTTAAAAGGTCACCCATTCTTTCTAAAACTCTAACACTGTTAATTATCATAACTAGTTTTCTAAGATTTTTAGCAGCAGGTTGGAATCTAGCCATAGTAATTATAGAATCCTCTTTTAATTTAACCTCAAAAGAGTTTATAAAATCCTCTATCATTTTAGCTTCTCCATAAAGAGTTGGATTGAAGCTGTTATTTTGAAGCATCTCTAAGTTTACATCAAAATTTCTTCCAACATATTTTAATGTTTCTAAATAGTGTTCATCTAGTGCTTTTAAAGATTCAATTAAAGTTCTCATAAAATCTCCTTTTTATCCGAATTTTCCTGTGATATAGTCTTCAGTCTTTTTAACTTTAGGTGTAGTAAAGATTGTAGAAGTTTCATCAAACTCTTCTAGAACACCTTGGTAGAAAAATCCTGTGTAATCTGATATTCTTGATGCTTGTTGCATATTGTGAGTAACGATAACGATACTGTAGTTTTTAGCTAACTCAACGATAAGCTCCTCTATCTTAGCTGTAGATATAGGATCTAGAGCTGAAGTAGGTTCATCCATAAGTAGGATTTCAGGATTGATAGAGATAGCTCTAGCTATACAAAGTCTTTGTTGTTGTCCTCCAGATAATCCAAGAGCTGATTGGTGAAGTTTATCTTTTACTTCATCCCAAAGAGCAACAGCTTTTAAAGATGATTCAACAATTTCATCTAATTTTTTCTTATCAGTTTCTCCGTGTAACTTAGGAGCATAAACTAAATTTTCATAGATTGTCTTAGGAAATGGATTTGGTTTTTGGAAAACCATTCCAACTTTTTTACGAAGTTCAACGATATCAAACTGCTTATCAAAAACATTTTGATCATCTAGAAGAATCTCACCTTCGTATTTAACTCCAGTTATTAAATCATTCATTCTATTTATTGATCTTAAGAAAGTTGACTTTCCACAACCAGATGGACCGATTAGTGCAGTAACTTTATTTTTTAATATATCCATATTTATGCCTTTTAAAGCTTTGAAATCACCGTAGTAAAAGTTAAAGTCTTTTACAGATATTCTAACATCTTGTTTCATTATATATACTCCTCCAAATTTATGAGATTATTATTTTTCAAATTTATTTCTAATGTACGCACCAATAAGGTTAAATCCAACAGTTATAAACACAAGGATAAATAGAGTTCCGTGCATATTGCTTTGTGGCATATTTGGAACTTGTGTAGAGATAACATAAAGGTGATACGGTAGTGCCATAACCTGATCAAAGATTGATTGAGGCAGGAATGGTAAGTAGAAAGCAGCAGCAGTAAATAGTATTGGTGCTGTTTCTCCAGCAGCTCTAGATATACTTAAGATAACTCCAGTTGAAATTCCCGGAAGTGCTGCAGGGATAACAATTTTTGAAACTGTTTCCCACTTTGTAGCTCCAAGAGCAAGAGATGCTTCTCTTAAACTATTGGGAACAGCTAGTAGTGATTCTCTTGTTGCAGTTATAATAACTGGTAAACACATAATACCAAGAGTTAATGATCCTGAAAGAATAGAAACTCCTAATTTGAAGTATATTACAAACAGTGACATTCCGAAAAGTCCATATATTATACTTGGAATTCCAGCTAGATTTATAATAGTAAGATTTATTATTCTTGTTAACATATTATCTTTAGCATATTCAACTAGATAAACTCCAGTGAATATTCCAAATGGAACTGAAACAGCTATAGTTCCTAGAGTTAGATAGATAGTTCCGACAATAGCTGGGAAAATTCCACCAGCTCTCATACCTCTTCTTGGAACTTCCGTTAAAAACTCCCAAGTGATAGCAGGAACACCTTTATAAACTATATAACCTAATATTAGAAATATTGGTACAACAGCTAGTAAAGCAACTGACTTAATTAAAAGTTCTATAAATGTACCGCTTTTTCCTTTTAAAATATTCATTTTTTACTCCTCCTATTTACCCATTAACTTTCTTGATTTACGGATATATTTATCAGCGATACTGTTTGTTAAGAAACTGATAGCGAATAAAACTAATCCGATTGCAAATAAAGCGTGATAATGTTTACTTCCTTGAACAACCTCTCCCATTTCAGCAGCTATAGTAGCAGTTAATGTTCTTACAGGAGAAAGTGGTGTTGTTGCCATTATTGGTGCATTTCCTGTAATCATAAGTACGGCCATTGTTTCACCGATAATTCTTCCGAATCCAAGCATTATACCAGCGAATATACCTGGGAAAGCTGCAGGTAAAAGAATTTTGAAAACAGTCTCAAGTTTATTTGCGCCAAGAGCTAAAGAAGCTTCTCTGTAAGATTTATCTAAAGCGTTTAATGCATCATCAGATAAACTTACAATAGTAGGGATCGCCATAAATGAAAGCATTATTCCACCAGTTAAAGCGTTTAATCCACTTGGTAAACCAAAAGTTGTTTTTACAAATCCAGAAAGAACATAAAGTCCTAAATATCCAAGAACAACTGACGGTAGAGCTGACATTGTTTCTATGATAATTTTTAATGTTTTTTTCGTTTTTTTGCTAGCAAACTCAGATAGATATATTGTTGTAGTTATTCCTATTGGAACAGAAATTCCTAATGCAACTACAGTTACCCAAAATGAACCGACTAATAATGGTAAAAGACCATATTTTCCAGAAAGAGAGATCCAATCAGTTCCGGTAAAGAATTTTGAAATTGGATATTCCTTAAAGAATGATAAACTATTTACTAAAATAAAGATAAAAATAAGTATAACAATTAGAATGTTAAAGATTCCAATAACTGAGTGAACACCGCTCATAATCGAGTCTTTAATCTTTCTTATACTATGCATGACAAACCTCCTAAGCCTATGTTAAAAAATTAAAAAAATTTTAAACTGTTTTTAAACAAAATTTAAACTCACTATGAATATAATATATCTTACTTGTTAAAATAGGATTAATAGCATGTAAAAAAACTGTAAAAAATATTTTACAGTTTTTTTACATTAAATTTAAACTAGATTAACATAGATGTTCTATACTACTCTTGAGAATAAAAAAAGGAAATGAAAAATTAAGATAAAATTCAGGAGGAGTTTAAAAGATGAAAATGAAAAAGTTTTTTCTAATGGGGTTAATGGCACTAATGGGAACAACAGCAATGGCATCAAAAGTTATTCAAGTAAAAGGTTCAGATACAATAGTTAACGTATCTCAATACATCGCAGAAGAGTACATGGGGAAAAACAAAGATGCGAGAATAGCTGTAACTGGTGGAGGATCAGGAGTAGGAATTTCATCTTTAATCAATGGAACTGCAGATATTGGAATGGCATCTAGAAATATAAAAGAAAAAGAGTTACAAACAGCAGCAGACAAAGGATTAAAATTAAAAGAGGTTGTTTTAGGATATGATGGAATAACAGTAATTGTAAATGAAAATAACAAACTAGATAATGTAAATCATTTAGATTTAGCAAAAATCTTTAGAGGAGAGATTACTAACTGGAAAGAGTTAGGAGGAGACGACGCAACAATCGTTGTTTTATCAAGAGATTCATCATCTGGTACTCATGAGTTCTTTAAAGAGCATATCATAAGAGAAGAGAATACTAAGAAAGATGCAGAGTATGGAAGAAATACTTTATACATGCCATCAAACGAAGCTATAAAGCAAGAAGCTAAAAATAATAAATATGCAATTGGATATATTGGAATGGGATACATGGATAAATCTGTAAAAAGTTTAAAAGTTGATTCGGTTGAACCAAATGTACAAAACGTAGCAGATAAAAAATACCCGATCGCTAGAGAGATCTACTGGTATGTTATAGATACAGATAATAAAGATGTAAATGGATTAGTTGATTTTGCATTATCAGCAGACGGACAAAGAGTAGTTTCAGACGAAGGATTCGTTCCAGCAAAATAGCATGATATAGGTGTCCTGATTAAAATGGGACGCCTTTTTTATATTTGTGATATAATAATAAAAAAGTAATGGGAGAGATGATATGAAGGTACTAGTAGTTGAAGATGATTTAGAAATACAAGCGTTAATAAATTACTATTTTACAAAAGAGGGGTATAAAGTAACTGTAGCTTCTGATGGTTTAGAGGGGTTAAAATATCTGAAAAAAGATAAACATGAATTAATCATCTTAGATTTGATGTTACCCAATTTAGATGGGATAAACTTCACAAAAATTGTTAAAGAGATGGAAGATGAGTATGGAACGCCATATATTATTATGTTAACAGCTAAAACAGAGGTAGAAGATGTTCTTAAAGGGTTAGAGATTGGAGCAGATGACTATATGAAGAAACCTTTCGATCCAAGAGAGTTATTGTTGAGAGGTAAGAAGCTTCTTAATCAACAAGAGAAAAATAAAAAAATAAGAAATAGATTCTTAGAGTTAGAGATAGATGAAGATAAACATTTAGTGACAAATAGCGGAGTAGAGGTAGAGCTTTCTAAAAAAGAGTATGATTTACTATTACTTCTAGTGAAGAATAAAGGGATAGTTGTAAGTAGAGAGAAAATATTAGACAAGGTTTGGGGAAGTAATTACTATTCGGGTGATAGAACAGTTGATGTTTATATATCTAAGTTAAGAGAAAAAATACCATTTTTAACTGAGTGCATAAAAACAGTAAAAGGAGTTGGATACAGATTAGAAGAAAAGAGATAATTGCTCTTTTTTTTATAGTGATGATTGAGATAATATTTGTTATTACAAATATCTCTTTTTTATCAGCGCTATATAAAGATGGAGCAAAGAATGGATTGAAAGAAAATGTTTTTATTATATCAAATTTAATAAGAGAGTATGAAAAAGAGGATTACCAACAAATTTTTGAAAACTCTGATATGAGATTTAATATAATAGCTTTAGATGGTAAAGTTATTTATGATTCGAGAAAATATAACGAAGAAGAAAAGTTAGAAAATCATGGTAACAGAAAAGAAGTTTTAGAGGTTAGAGATACTGGAACAGGATTTGATATTAGAAAGAGTAGTATTTCAGACGAAACAATGGCATATTATGCAGTGAAAAGAGTTAATAGAGAGGGCGAAAGGGTAGTTGTAAGAGTTTCTAAAAACTATGGTGAGACACTGAGAATGTTGAGGTTAATTTTATTAGCAGAACTACTATTCTTTACATTTTTAAATTTTATAATCCACGCTTTTTATAAAAATTATTTGAAAAGAGATTTGTATAGAAAAATTGAAGTCATTGAAGACTTTTTAAAAGAGAAAGGTAATGGAGAAAACTTATATTTTGAAAAAGATCCATGGATATTAAATCTTTGGGATGTTGTACAAAAGTGGCAAAAGCAAAATTTAGAAAATATAATCAATTTGAATAGAGAGAAAAGAATTCTTCATCAAATTATAACATCTATTGATTCTTCAATTTGTTTATTTGATGAAAAACTAGGATTGATAATAAAAAATAGTAAATTTAATTATCTTTATGAAAAAGATAAAACTAACTATTTGAATTTAATAAAAGATTTAGAGATTATTGATGTGATGAAAAAAGCTATAAATGAGAAACAAAATCAAAAGTCGGAAGTTTATATTTTAAGATTAAAAAGATATTTTAGTGTGAATGTAAAATATTTAGATCAGGATCAAAGGTATCTTTTATCAGTTAAAGATATAACTGCAACTAAAGGAATGATTGAAGTTCAGAAGACTTTTATAAGTAATGTAAGTCACGAATTGAAGACTCCGTTAACAAATATAAAAGGATATGTTATAGCTTTAGAGGATGCTCCAGATCCTTTAAAAATTCAGTTTATAAAAACGATAAAAAATAATATTGATAAATTGGAAAATATAATCATAGATTTTTTAAATATAAGTAAAATTGAAAGTTCAAATATAGTTAATATAGAAAAAGTTCCTGTGAGTAGAGTTAAGACAGAACTTCAAGCGGTTTTAAACGAGAGAATAAAAAGTAGTGATGCAACTATCTCTTATAATTTAAATCTTTTAAATAAAGAGAATGAGTTGAAAATAGATTTTGAAAAAGTATTGACTATATTAAAAAATTTAGTAGAAAATGCAATTATCTATAGAGGAAATAAAGTTCCAGAGATAGAGATATCTATAATAGAAACAAAAAGTAGATATAAAATTGGTGTGAAAGATAACGGAGTTGGAGTAGGTCCAGAGGAGATTGAAAAGATATTCGAAAGATTCTATAGAGTGGATAAAGCTAGAACGAGTAATAAAGCTGGAACTGGATTGGGGCTTTCGATTGTAAAAGAGTTAGTCGAGAGATGCGGTGGTAAAATAGATGTGATTTCTAAAGAGGGGAAAGGTACTATTTTTATTTTTACGATCCTTAAATAGGAATTTACAAATCTAAATTGATATGCTATAGTAAATTAGAACAAAACAACCAAAAAAAGGGGGATAAAATGGCTAAGTTAAGAAGTGTAGTAGTAGCACATGCAGCACAAATGAGTCAACAAATAGGAGGAGCTGTAGATATTTTTGGCTCTTTTGATAATATAATTCAACCGTTATTTCCTCATCCAATGATGAGATTATCAATTGTTTTAACTTTTGAAGAGATAACAAAACCTACAGTATTTGAAGTAAGATTAAATGGTCCTGACGATGATTTAATCTCTAGAGGAGAGTTAACTCCAATGGTTGATCCTTTAGGTGTAGGAAAAAAGATTGTAGATATCGATAAGTTTTTAGTAAAAACTAGAGGAAGATATACAATAGATGTTTTTGAAAAAGAGGGAGAGGAGTTAAAGTTTGTAAAAACAGAAACTTTATTCATTGCTGAATATCCACCTCAAAGAAGATTCTCAGAAGAGCAAGTAGAAGAGATTGCAAAAAATGATGAATTAATAAGAAGTGTAAAAACAGAGTTCAAACCATTTGGATTTGAAAACCCTATAAAATTACAGCATAATTTATTAAAGGATGCTCCAATAGAAGATGGATTCTTAGCGATTCCTGAAACTGATAAATTAGAGATAGAGGGTCAAGAGATTGACTTAACTGGAGTTAGAAGACAAATAGAGTGGATGTTTGGAAATCCTATTCCGAAAGAAGAGGAAACTGCAACTGAAACTAATGACTCTGAAGAAAAATAGTGAACTAGAGCTGCTTTTAAAGCAGCTTTTTTTTATTTTTTCAAAAAAGTATTTGACATCAAATGAAAAATATGATACTATTTCTATGTACGGAAGGTTACCCTAACTGGTAAGGAACCGGTCTTGAAAACCGGCGTCGCAAGACTTCAGAGTTCGAGTCTCTGACCTTCCGCCATAAAGGATGGTGAAGTGGCAGAGTGGCCTAATGCACTCCCCTGCTAAGGGAGAGTACGGTTAATCCCGTACCGTGAGTTCAAATCTCACCTTCACCGCCATTATAAAGATAACTGAAGGTAGAATAACTACCTTTTTTTTATAACTAAAATGTGCATCCGTGGCTCAATTGGATAGAGCACCTGACTACGGATCAGGGGGTTAGGGGTTCGATTCCTCTCGGGTGCGCCATAAATAATAAAATTAAAAGACAGCAAAAGCTGTCTTTTTTGTTTTCCTACTATATTATATATCTATTTTCTATAAGCGTTTCCAGCTAATCCAACAGCAATTTTAGCAGCAGTAAGCTTTTCTCTAGCAATAGCTCTAGCTTTAGTTGCTCCTTTAGCTAAAACTTCTTCAACATACTCCATATTGTTAGCTAACTCTTCTCTTTTTTCTCTTGCGTCTTTAAAGTAATCAAGAATGGCATTTAAAAGTTCAGTTTTAGCGTGTCCATAACCGTAGTTTCCAGCAACAAATTTCGCTTTCATCTCTTCAACAGCTTCTTTAGTAGCAAATAATTCATAAAGTTTTACAATATTGTTATCAGGGTTCTTAGGCTCCTCTAAAGGAGTAGAATCGGTTACGATACTCATAACTTGCTTTTTTAACTCTTTTTTAGAGGCGAACATGTTAATTGTATTTCCGTAAGATTTACTCATTTTTTGACCGTCAGTTCCAGGAATAACAGCTAAACTTTCTAAAATTTGAGGTTCAGGAAGTTTAAATAGTTCAACTTCATATTGTTGATTGAACTTGATAGCAATATCTCTAGCCATCTCTAAATGCTGCTTTTGATCTTTACCGACAGGAACAACATCAGCATCGTATAATAAGATATCAGAAGCCATAAGGACAGGATAAGTTAAAAGTCCTGTGTTAGGTGTAAATCCTTTTGCAACTTTATCTTTATATGAGTGACCTCTTTCTAAAAGTCCAACAGGAGTTATATTAGATAGTAACCACATCAATTCAACATGCTCAGGAACATCTGATTGTAAGAAAATTGTTGATTTTTCTGGATCAAGTCCTAAAGCTAAATAGTCTAAAACTATATTGTATGAGTTTTCTCTTAAAGATTTAGGATCAGTAAGTGATGTTAATGAGTGGTAGTCAGCTATAAAGTAAAATCCTTCGTAGTTGTTTTGGTTTTCTATAAATTGTTTCATGGCACCGAAATAGTTACCTAAGTGTAAAATTCCACTTGGTTGGATACCAGATATACTTCTTTTCATAAGCACTCCTTTTAATTTTAATATATTTTACATTTAAGTTTACATTATTTTTATAAAATTATCAATAAGAGCAGGAAAAATCTTGTTAAAGTTAGAAAAATTAAATATAATTAGAAAAAAGATGGTGAGGTGAATTATGGAAAAAAATATAATTAGTTTTAGAGAGATGATTAAAGAGA
The DNA here is from genome assembly GCF_945952365.1 of uncultured Cetobacterium sp. Taxonomy (GTDB): domain Bacteria; phylum Fusobacteriota; class Fusobacteriia; order Fusobacteriales; family Fusobacteriaceae; genus Cetobacterium_A. Next base: position 5,953 of record NZ_CAMFHX010000022.1, on the reverse strand, counting down.
AGAAAATGATTGATTCGATGTTAGCCCTGCTTCAGTGGGATTTGGAGACACAAACACCAAAGGGTGGTTATAAATTACTCTCTGAAATGATAGGAGAATTGAGTTTAAGAAGTTATAATTTAACTACATCAGAAAAATTTTTGAAAATGATTGAGGTATTGAAGGAGAAAGAAAACGAATTAGATGAGATAACGAAAAAAGAGATAGAGCAGCTTGAGGAAGAGATTTTGAAAATAAAGGTTATTCCAGCGGATGAGTATAAAGCTTATTCTGAGCTGACAGCAAAAGCTCAAGGGATTTGGGAAGTAGCTCGTGAGAAAAATGATTTTGAGAGTTTTGCACCTGTTTTAGAGGAGATTTTTAATTTTAATAAAAAATTTATTCAGTATCGAAAAGTAGAAGGTGATATTTATTCTACTATTTTAAATGATTATGAAAAAGGGATGAATGTAGAGAAGTTAGATTTGTTTTTTGCAGAGTTGAAAAAAGAGATTGTTCCTTTACTAAAAGAGATTAAAAGTAGAGATAGAAAATTTTCAGAAAAACTTAATTTTAAAGTTGATAAAAGAGAGCAAAAGAGATTCTCAGAAGAGATACTAAAATATATAGGGTTTGATTTAGAAAGAGGAGTTTTATCGGAGAGTGCTCATCCATTTACTTTAACAGTTGATAAAAGTGATGTAAGACTGACAACAAGATATTTTGAAGAGTTACCATTTTCAAGTGTATATAGTACAATTCACGAAGGTGGACATGGGATATATGAGCAAAATATTGGAGACGAGATAAAAGATACTTTATTAGCAGATGGAGCTTCTATGGGAATTCATGAATCGCAGTCTAGATTTTATGAAAATGTAATTGGAAGAAGTAGAGAGTTTTGGTATGGATTTTTAAATAAAAGTAAGTGTAAATATGAAGCGTTAGAAAATTTAACTTTAGATGAGATATATAAAGGTATAAATGAAGTTTCACCTTCATTTATAAGAGTTGAAGCGGATGAGTTAACATATTCATTACATATAATGATAAGATATGAGATTGAAAAAGGGATTTTGTCAGGAGAGTATTTGATTAAAGATTTACCTGAAATCTGGAATGGAAAAATGAAGGAGTATTTAGGAGTTGTTCCTGAAAAAGATTCAGAAGGGGTTTTACAAGATGTTCATTGGTCTTGTGGTCTTATAGGGTATTTTCCATCATATGCATTAGGGAATGTATACTCAATTCAGATTTTGAGAGCTATGAAAAAAGAGATTAATATAGAGGGAGCTTTAGAACGAGGAGAGTTAAAGGATATAAAAAAGTGGTTGATAGAAAAAATTCATAAGTTTGGAAAGTTGAAATCACCAAAAGAACTGATGGTTCTAATAACTGGAGAGGAGTTAAATCCAGATTATTATATAGAGTATTTAAAAGAAAAATATAGAGAAATTTATGACTAGGAGGGAGATTTTAAAATGAATTATTTTGTAGGGGTAGATATCGGAGGAACAAACAGTAAAATAGGGTTATTAAATGACCAAGGTGACATTTTGAAAAGTACGAGTATAAAGACAGATTCGATAGAGGGTGTTGATTATACACTTAACAAAATATGGGAAACTGTTTTAGAGATGGCTGAAGAGTTAGATATAAGTAGAGATTTGATAAAAGGAATTGGAATGGGAATCCCTGGGCCAGTTATAGATCAAAAGAAAGTAGCGTTTTTTGCTAACTTCCCTTGGGAAAAAAATATAAATATAAGTGAAAAAATGGAAGAGATTTCAGGTGTAAAAACAAGACTTGATAACGATGTAAATGTAATAGCTCTTGGTGAAACTCTTTATGGTGCAGGGAAAGGGTATTCTAAAAGTGTAACGATAGCTCTTGGAACTGGAGTTGGCGGAGGAATATTTGTAGATGGAAAGCTGATTTCAGGTGCAACAGGTGCTGGTGGAGAGATAGGACATATGAAGTTAGAAAAAGAGGGTAAGCTTTGTGGATGTGGTCAAAAAGGGTGCTTTGAAACATACGCTTCAGCAACAGGAGTGATAAGAGAAACATTATCTAGATTACAAATAAATAAAACTAATGGAGTTTATAAAGCTATAGATGGTGATTTAAATAAATTAGAAGCTAAGCACGTATTTGATGAAGCTAAAAAAGGTGACGAGTTTGCTTTGAGTATTGTCGATTATGTAGCAGAATACTTGTCTATGGGAATTGGAAATGTTTTAAATATCATCAATCCAGATGTAATAATTTTATCTGGTGGAGTAGCTTTAGCAGGAGATATATTGTTGGATAAAGTTAAAGAAAAGCTACCTAACTACGCTCTTGCAATAACAATTGAAAACTTGAAAATTAGATTGGGAGAGTTAGGAAATGATGCTGGAATAAAAGGGGCATCGGCTTTAACAATTTAGTAAAATAAATTAAGTTAAGTATTTGTTGACAAAGCTTTATTAAAAGGTTAAAATACTCCTTGCGAAAAAAAATTAATTAAGGAGCTAAAAAAAGAAAATGAATCAAAACAATCATGTAAAAATTGAAGTAGCAGACCCTTCAGCATTAGGACTATTAGGTCTTGCAATTGTTACGTTAGTAGCATCAGCAAATAAGTTTGGAATTGTAAGTGGAGTATCTATGGTAATTCCTTGGGCAATATTCTTAGGAGCTTTTGTTCAATTAATCGCTTGTTTAAACGATATTAAACACGGAAATGTATTCGGAACTACAGCATTCGGAGGATATGCATTCTTCTGGTTTGGTATGGCAATGAGTTGGATGATACAACTTGGAGTATTTGGAGAGGCTATGAAAGCTGCAGCAGACCCTAAGGCTTTTGGATTTGTATTTTTAGGATATTTAATCTTCTCATTATACATGACACTTGGATCAGTTGAAACAAACAAAACTTTATTAATAATATTTGTATTAATCGATTTCCTATTCATAGGATTAGCTGGATCAGCATTTGGAATTGCTCCTCATGCAATGCACACTTTAGCATCAGTAGCTGAGTTACTAATCGCTTTAATGTCATTCTACGGATCGGCTGCAAACGTATTAAATAAAACTTTTGGAAGAGAGTTTTTACCTCTAGGAAAACCTTTAGGAATCTTCAAAAAGTAATTGACAAAATAAGAAAAAGTGGATATAATAGATAGGTATAATAAATCCTTTCCCACAAAGGAACGCCGTTCGTTATATTAAAAAAATATAACTATTTTCGAGGAGGAAAAAAAACGTGAAAAAATACACAGCAATGCAAAGAAAAGAAGACGTTGTTAGAGAATTCGTTCAATACGACGCAGAAGGTAAAATTTTAGGAAGATTAGCTGCTGAAATAGCTAAGAAATTAATGGGTAAAGATAAAGTTTCTTACACTCCACATATTGATGGAGGAGACTTCGTAATCGTTACAAACATCGAGAAGATCGCTGTAACTGGAAAGAAATTAACAGATAAAGTATACTACAGTCACTCAGGATTCCCTGGTGGATTAAAAGAAAGAAGATTAGAAGAGATTCTTGCTAAGAATCCTAAAGAAGCTTTAATGCTAGCTGTTAAGAGAATGCTTCCAAAGAACAGATTAGGAAGAGAGCAATTAACAAGACTAAGAATATTTGTTGGAGCTGAGCACGCTCATACTGCACAAAAACCAGTAAAGGTAGAATTTTAATTTAGGAGGGATTGACAGTGGCAGAAATGATTCAATATAGAGGAACTGGAAGAAGAAAAACTTCAGTAGCAAGAGTAAGACTTATCCCTGGTGGAAAAGGAATCGAAATAAACGGAAAAACTATGGCAGATTACTTCGGTGGAAGAGAGTTACTTTCTAAAATCGTTGAGCAACCATTAAACTTAACTGAAACTTTAGACAAGTTCGAAGTTAAAGTAAACGTAATCGGTGGAGGAAACGCTGGACAAGCAGGAGCTATCAGACACGGATTATCAAGAGCTTTAGTTGAAGCTGATGAGACTTTAAGAGGAGCTTTAAAAGCAGCTGGATTCTTAACAAGAGACTCAAGAATGGTAGAAAGAAAGAAATACGGAAAGAGAAAAGCAAGAAGATCTCCACAATTCTCAAAGAGATAATTGTTTTTATTCAAGAAGTTTTGCAGATACATTTATGTATCTGCTTTTTTTTATTTGTAAATACTCTAAAAGTTAATTAATTTTTTTAATAAAGTGAAGGTGTAAAATATTAATTACAAAAAAATATTTTGATAGATATAGATATATATAATAGAATTTTAAAATAAAAAATATATATGTAAAAAAAGCGATGACTAAATATTCAGTGATGTTATACTTTACAAAATTACAAAAAAGTTTAGTTGGATTAAAAAAATGATAAAAAATCATTAAAAAAAGCGAAAAAATGTAGACGTAAAAAAGTTGTAAAAAGTTTGAAAAAAATAAAAAAATGTTTACAAATGAATTAAAATATTGTATAAACTACATAACGGGAGAAATTCAAAACGGGGATTTCTAAAAAAAATAAAATTAACTGGAGGGAATTTATATGAAAAAGTTAGCACTTTTATTAGGTTCTTTATTAGTAGTTGGAGCAACTGCATCTGCGAAAGAGGCTGTAGTAGCGCCGGTAGAAGTATCAAAAGAGGTTGTAGTAGTAGCTGAGCCTGTAGCAGAGGTAGTAGTTGTAGAGGAGACTCCTTTACTAAAGGTAACTAAGTTTGGAATGTATACAGAGATTGATAACAATGCAGGAAGTACAGATGGTGACATCGGTTTAACTTATTTAGGAACTAAATTAGGATTAGCTTCTGGATCAGGGGATTGGACATACGGAGTTCATGCATATAGAGCTTGGACTTTAGATTCTGATGAGGGAGTTATAGATGGAGCGAACGATAGAAGATTTGAGTTAGATGCGTGGAGAAACTTCAACAGAACATCTGATTTCAAATACTCATTAGGAGCAAGAGCTAGATTTGCAGGTTCTTATGACAGATATTATGCAAGAGCTAAGTATTCTTATGGATTCGTATCAGGATGGGTTGATTTAATGCACCAATCAGCAAACGATTCAAGTGATAAAAATGACAATCATAGAGTAGAGGTAATGCCTTTAAACTTAACATTTGGGCCATTAACATTAGGATATAACTTCCAAGGTGTAAGAGAAACTGGAGATGTAGTAGAAAACGGTAATAGAGTAGAGTCTGCTGAGCATCAATTAAGAGCTTACTTCCCATTATATTCTGTTGGAAAATTCTCGTCAGATGCTGAAATAAGATTAGGATTAAAGAAAGATTCTACAGCAGCAGATAAAGCGGCTAAAACTGAAGAAGATTATGATTTCGGAGATTTACAAAGATATGGAATTAATACAAACTATCAATATTCAGATAATTTAAGTTTTAATGTAAGTTACTTATATGAAATTGTAAAGTATTCAACTGATAAAAGAGATAAATACTACGGAGAGTTTGTAGCTGGTTGGGATTATAAATTCTAATAAAATTTAAAGAGTTATAACTTTTTTTTAGAAAGTTTTTATAAGTTTTAAAGATAGATATGAGGATGGAAGTTTTTCCATCCTCTTTTGTTATAAAAGTAAAAAAGTTGTGGCGAAAAATATGGAATGCTCTTATAAAGAATAAAATTTAGATAAGTTGCTTTAAAAAAATTATAAAGAATAGTCGTTCTAAAAAATATAGTTAAAATTAATAGATATTATAATTTTGATATTTTTTAAATTAGTAGAAGGTGGGGCAAAAATAGGTATATTTATAATAGTATTGTAAAAGAAAAAATGAATTACATGATAATTTAAATTTTTGTTTATAAAAAATAAAAAAAATAAAAAAAGTGTTGACGAAGTTTCAAATTTATGGTACTATATTTCTTGTGAGCGGGAAACACCGCAAACAACGAATAAGTGATAAGGACATTAGCAACCGAATAGAGAAAATAGTCAGAAGTTATGAAAATAACAGAA
>NZ_CAMFHX010000021.1 GCF_945952365.1 uncultured Cetobacterium sp. | reverse complement strand
TTTTAACTCCTCGCTTGTCAGTTTGCACTTGTAGGTGGAGGTTCACTCGCTTTTTTAACTCCTCGCTTGTCAGTTTGCACTTGTAGGTGGAGGTTCACTCGCTTTTTAATTACTTTTATTATATCTTATTCCATCAAAAACTTCAATGTTTTTGTGTGGTTATAAACTAAAATCTATACCCTAAATCTATAGCTAAAGTCTCTCTATCTCCAAACGAATAATCTACTAAAACTGTAAAACTATCATTTATTACTGTGAAAACTCCAACTGATGGTGTTACTTTTTCTAGCTCCATTTCAAATCTATAGTTCATATCTTTAACTCCTGGAGCAATATCTGGAATAGGCCCTGACATCGAGCTATCAGTTTTCTGATATCCAGCTCCTAAATACGGTGTTACAGAATAACCTTTACTACGATAAACTACATATCCTAGTCTTCCCATTGCAACTTCGGCACTTTTAGTCGCTACATCTCCATCCATCTCTATTCTTGTGTATGTGTACTGTAGTGATGAGAAAACTCTATTGTACTCTCCAGCTATTAAAGCCCCTCCACCATAAAGTTTTCCTTTTGCCTCGTGTTCTATAGTCCAATTTTTTTCCCCTGTTATTTCTAAAGATGGCCCCAATGAAATTGTTGGAACTCCAAGATTAAATTTGACTTTTGCATTTAATTCTCCACCTATAGCATAAAGATTCATAAATGGTAATACAAAATAATCCACTTTAACTATTTGAACATCTGCATCAACTTTTAAATTTTCTGGTTTAAAAAATTCTGCATTTAAATTTAATTCTTTATTCAATTTATCTAACTTTATTTTTCCTGAAACACTAGCCTCTGTCAAGTTTCCTTTCTCAGTCTGCTTAACACCCATAACCGACACACCCCAACGGTTCATAGGATATGGAATCCCTCTCCAACTATCCTGCCCTAAAACCAATTGTGGTAGTAAAAATAATAACCCCGTAACTCTTTTCATCTCTTCTCCCAGTATTTTTTTCTTAAAAAAAGCTAGGTGAGTGAGGCACCTAGCTAGTGATTACTTAGTATCCTTTTTTAGCAAGTAGTAAAAAAAGGGCAATAACGATTATAATTCTTTGCATTTAACGACTACACCCCCTTTCTAGGGTAAGTAACCACTGATACTAATTATATCATAACTACAAAAAATAGAAAAGAGCTAGTTTCTCACTCCTAGCTCTTCCCCATACAATGTAGTCATTAACATTGAATTATAATCGTTTATGTATTAATTATACTACTCTTTCTTCTAAAAATCAAATTTTTGTAAAAATCTTTTTATAACCTCTTTTCAGAATTCAAATATACTCCTTCACATCCTCAACTCTATTTAAAACTCTAGCTCCACCATCATATAGCGACTGCATCTCAAACTCCCCTGGTACACGAACAACCTTAGCTATAAAAGCCACTCGTTTCGTTATCTCCTCACATATATAATCCGAATACGCCATCCCACCAGTTAAAATAATAGCATCCACAGCACCCTCTGCAACAGCAGCAAGGCCACCAATCTCCTTAGCTATCTGATAACACATCGCATCTATAATTTTTTTAGCTTTTTCATCTCCACTCAAAACCCTATCCATAACCTCTTTCACATTGTTAGTTCCAAGGTAAGCAGAGATTCCACCATCCCCTTTTAGCCTTCGCAGTAAAAACTCCTTCGAGTGTTGCCCAGTGTAATAAAGCTTAAAGAAATCTCCAATTGGCAGAGTCCCAGCACGCTCTGGAGTGAAGGGCCCATCTCCATCCAGAGCGTTATTTACATCTACGACCTCTCCATTTTTATGAAGCCCAACCGAGATTCCACCACCCATATGAACTGCTATAAAAGTTTTCTCATTGTAATCTATCCCCAACTCTTTACAATATTTTTTAAGCACACCCTTTTGATTTAAAGCGTGGAACACCGATCGACGAACCAGCTCAGGCATTCCTGAAACCTTAGCTAGCTCACTCATCTCATCCACAACCACAGGGTCCACTATATACGAGGGTATCTTTAGCTCATCCGCTATCTTCTTAGCTAAAATACCACCTAAATTCGAAGCGTGCTTTCCATAAAACTCACTTCGTAAATCATCTATCATCTTATCATTCACAGAATACGTTCCACTCTTCAACGGCTTTAAAAGCCCACCCCTTCCAACAACCGCCTCTAAACTGCTGAACTCAATCGGCAACTCTTTAATCAAAGAGTATCTGTACTCCAATTCACCTTCGTAATCCAAAGTTTTCAAGAACTCACTCTCATGATGCAACTCGCGTTTTAATTTCTCAACTCCATTTGTAAAATATGCAATTTTCGTTGATGTCGATCCTGGATTGATAACTAAGATATTAAACTCTCTCATATTTCCTCTCCCTAGTAGTTATTTTTTATATACTCTCTTCCAACTTGAAGAGCTTTTTCATTTATAGGTAAAAGGTCAGCTTTTCTCTCTCCAAAAATCTTTAAAAATCCATGTAACACACTTTCATCTTTCAAACTCTTCGATATCTCTAAATACGCTCCTAACATAACCATATTAGCTACTTTTAAATTTGCACACTGCTCATGAGCCAAGTCATTTGCTGGTATTTTATATACTTTTATATCCTCTCTGTCACTCGCCTCTTTCACAAGAGATGAGTTCACTAAAAGCACTCCATTTTCTACGAGTGAATCCTGAAACTTTTTAAGTGAGGGTAGATTCATAGCTATAAGAACTGTTGCATTATTCGTTATAACTGGTGACCCGATAGGTTCATCTGAAAGTATAACCGAGCAGTTAGCTGTTCCTCCCCTCATCTCTGGACCATACGACGGTAGCCACGAAACCTCTTTACTCTCTATCATACCTGAATATGCAAGAATCTGCCCCATCGACATAACTCCTTGCCCTCCAAAGCCTGAACATATTATGAAATTATCCATTTTTCTCCACCTCACTTCTGTCTTTGAAAACTCCTAGTGGGAATACATTCATCACTCCATCTTTTAGCCATTTCAATGAATCTGCGGGTGTTTGTCCCCAGTTCGTTGGGCATGTCGATAGTATCTCAATCATAGAGAACCCTTTTCCTTCTAGTTGCAGTTGAAAGGCTTTCTTTATAGCTTTTTTCGTTTTTCTTATATTCACAGGGTCATGAACCGAGCATCTTTCTATATAATAGCTTCCACTTAAAGTAGCTAACATCTCAGACATATGAACTGGATACCCTTGAACCTCTGGGTCTCTTCCACTTTGAGATGTTGTTGTCTTTTGGTTTATTAGAGTTGTCGGTGCCATCTGCCCACCTGTCATTCCATACGTTGTGTTGTTTATAAAAATAGTTACGAACTTCTCTCCTCTAGCTGCTGCATGGACAATCTCTGCTGCTCCGATACTTGCTAAATCCCCATCCCCTTGATATGTGAATACAACTTTATCAGGCAGCACTCTTTTGATTCCAGTTGCAACCGCTGGTGCTCTACCGTGAGATGCCTCGTGCATATCTGCATTGAAATATTTATAAGCTAAAACAGCACATCCAACTGGTGCTACTCCAACTGTGTCTCCTATCACTCCGAGCTCCTCTAAAGTTTCAGCCACCAACTTATGAACAATTCCATGCGTACACCCAGGACAATAGTGGGTAGCTACATCTGTCAATCCTGCACTTCTTTTATAGATACTTTCCATAACTACCTCCCCATTATCTCTTTAACTTTTTTTATTATATCCTCTGGAGTTGGAACCATTCCACCCGTTCTTCCGTAGAAATAAACTGGCTTTCGTCCCTCGTTTCCAAGCCGAACGTCCTCTATCATCTGCCCCATACTCATCTCAACCACAAGGATATTCTTCACCTTTTCATTTAGATTTTTTACATCCTCGTATGGGAAAGGCCAAACCGTTATAGGTCTTATAAGCCCAGCTTTTATTCCATCCTTTTCCAAACTTTTAATAACATTCTTAGCTATACGAGCCGTTGTTCCATAGGCAACTAAAACTATCTCGGCATCCTCTAAACCTATAGTTTCAGACATAACCTCATTTTCTTTTATAGCGTCAAACTTTCTAAATAGTTTCTCACAGTGTAGCTCTAACTCCTCTGGCTTTAAGTAAAGTGAGTTTATAATATTTGGTGCACGTTCACCCTTTGTTGTCGTTGTCGCCCAGCTTTTATTAAACTCCTTTCTCTCGGGATTTTCATTTAACTCCACTGGCTCCATAACCTGGCCTATCATTCCATCAACTAACAGCATAACTGGAGTTCTATATTGATCAGCTACATCAAACCCTTTTCCTATCAAATCGACAGCCTCTTGGACTGTGGCTGGAGCGTAAACTGGCATGTAGTAATCACCATTTCCCCCTCCACGAGTAGCTTGGAAATAGTCGGCTTGAGATGGTTGAATCCCACCTAACCCAGGGCCTCCCCTTGTCACATTTATAACCACGCAAGGCAGTTCAGCTCCCGCTATATACGATAGCCCCTCCTGCTTTAAGGCCATCCCTGGAGATGAAGAGGATGTCATAACTCTAGCTCCGCACCCCGCTGCACCATAGACCATATTTATAGCCGAAACCTCAGACTCAGCTTGTATAAAAGACCCACCAACTTTTGGAAGCTCCCTTGACATATACTCAGGAATCTCATTTTGTGGTGTTATCGGGTATCCGAAGAAAAATCTACAGCCAGCATTTATAGCTGCTGCACTCATAGCTTCATTCCCTTTCATTAGCTTTTTTGCCATAAAACTCCTCCTTAAATCTTATCTATACTTATAACTGAATCTGGGCACATCATAGCACAGTTTGTACATCCAACACATTTTTCCTCATCCGTTACATGCGACACATTGTAACCCTTAGAGTTCATCTCATCCATATTCAGATGAACAATCTTCATTGGGCAGAACAGGGTGCAAAGCCCACACCCTTTACACCGCTCTTTATTAAAACTCACCTTAAACTTAGCCAAATCCACACCTCCTAAATAACTGATGCCAACACTATCGATAAAAACTTACTCTCTTCACTGTCAGCTCTTGATGTTATAACTATCGGGATTTTTGCTCCCACCAAAACTCCTGCTGTTTTGCTCTTTGTCAAATAACATAAACTCTTATAGAAGATATTCCCAGCTTCTATATTTGGCATTATAAGTATATCTGCATCCCCTTGAATCTTTCCAGCTATCCCTTTTATCTCTGCTGATTTTTTCGATAAAGCGTTATCTAAAGAGAGTGGTCCCTCAACTATAAATCTCTCATCCTCTGCTAATTTTTTTGTAATAGTATGAGCATCTGTAGTTGCTATCATCTTTTTAGAAACATGCTCTTTTGCTGCTAAAAGTGCTATCTTTGGTGTCTGAAGGTGCAGTGCACTCCAAACCGAATAGCAATTTTCTATTATCTTAATCTTGCTCTCAACATCTGGTAGTATATTCATAGCTGCATCTCCAAAAGCTATCACTCTATCTATAGAATCTAGCTCTGCTACTGTCACATGAGAGAAAAATATATCTTCACCCTTTGACTTTGCCAACTCCTCTTTTTTGTTTAATATCGCTTTCAATATAATTGATGTATCAACTAAACCCTTCACCAAAAAATCTCCAGCTCCACTCAAAATACTTTGAAGCGCTATCTCACTACATTTTTCTTTCGTATCTCCGTGAACAATTTGGAAATCATCTAAGTCTGCTCCATTTAACAGCAGATGTTTTACAATCTCCTCTCTATCTCCAACTAAAATTGGTTCAGTGATTATATCCTCTCTTTTAGCTCTAAGAATCGCCTTTAATAACTCATCTTCATGAGCACAAACTACAACTGGCACTCTTTTAACATGACTCTCTTTACACTTTTCTAATAGTTCTGAAAAAAATTTCATATTACCTCCAATTTTTTCATCTTTTAACGTAGCTCGGTTTCATGTTTTTAATACTCTTTATTCTCTCTTCAGCAAACTGCATAGCTGCTATATTTACTGGGATATCCTGAACTTTAGCTATCTCAAAAATTTGTAGCAATCTATCATAAATGGCTTTTACATCCGCTGTTGCTGCATCTTTATTGTAACCTTTCAACTCATGATAAACATTGATTAGTCCACCACCGTTTGCAACGAAATCTGGTGCGTATAAAATTCCCTTCTCTTTCAATTGAGCACCATGCTCCTCACCCTTCAATACGTTGTTTGATGTTCCAGCAACTATCGAACACTTTAATTGCGGTATAGTCTCATCATTTATAACTCCACCAAGAGCACAAGGTGAGAACACATCCACATCTAAACCATATATATCCTCTGGTTTTACAAACTCTACCTCTGGATGCTCTTTTTTCATTCTCTCAATATATGTTTCATTTATCTCTGTGAAGTAGATTTTCTTTGCTATATCGCCATGCTCGTTATCACCTAAAAGGTATTTGATTAAATAGTATCCTGTTTGTCCAGCTCCTTGAACAGAGAATGTTTTTCCTTCAATAGTAGAGTCACCAAACTGTACTTTTAAAGCAGCACGTATAGAGTATAGTGCACCTAGTGCTGTGAATGGTGATGGGTTTCCACTCTTTCCGTGAAGCCCAACAACATGGTCAGTCTCCATAGCTACAAACCCCATATCCGATGTACTTGTGTTTACATCCTCAGCTGTTATATATCTTCCATTTAAGCTTTGAACAAACCTTCCTAGTTCTCTAAAATATGCTTCACTTTTAACTTTTTTTGGATCTCCAATTAAAACTGTTTTTCCTCCACCTAAATTCAGCCCAGCAACAGCTGCCTTATATGTCATTCCTCTTGATAACCTAACAACATCTAACAGAGCCTCCTCCTCTGTTTTGTAATCCCAAAGTCTTGTTCCCCCTAAAGCTGGTCCTAAATCCGTGTTATGAATAGCAGTGATACCTTTTAAGCCTGTGTTTTTATCGTAGAAATATACTACCTGCTCATGATCAAACTCTTCCATAAATTGAAACGTCTTTAATTTTTTCATAAAAATCCCTCCTTAAGCGTATAATTCCAAAAGTGACTAAAACATATTTTTTTCAAACTTTATCTTAATATTTCTATATACTACACGTCTGAATAAAAAGTCAAATTTTTTTGAACCCTTTTTTACAAAATACTATTTTTATAGTAATATCTTCCTATTAAAAAGGAAAAAAGGAAATGAGGAAGTTTTTTAGAATATTAGAGCAGAATAAAAAATAGTTAAAGCAAAAAGAGAGACGCCCCTCCCAAAGTCTCTCTTTTTGTTTTCTTTATTTTTTTCTCTACATACTTCCAATTATATTCAAAAACCAACCTGAAGTTTTATACTCCTCTTCTCCGAGTGAATCTTTAAAGCCTGAGAAGTTATATCCCCCTCCAAGCTTCATATTTTTATCTAGATTTTTATAAACTCCAAATATAGCACCGTTTAAAACATCCTCGTTTGCTCTATCTAAAAGCCACTGATACTGTCCATAAACTTCCCAACTGTTCATAACCGTGTAGTTAGCTTTAAGTCCTAGCATATACAGGTCATTTAGATATACATTTTTCTCTCGTCTATACCCATTTTTTAGGGATAAATCAAGTCTTCTAGTCGGTGAGTAAATCGTTTCAAACTCAGCTATATGGGCACTGAAATCCTTTACAGCTTTTGTATCCTTATCTAAAATCATAGTGTATCTAGAAAGATAGTTCAATCTATCGTTAGAAATAGGTCTATATGCCAATCCTACACTGCTTTGTAGGTATCTGTTCTCATAGCTATCATCTGTGAATGAGTAGTTGAGTTTTCCAGCTAAAGTGTACTCTTTACTGTATCTGTAGGTGAATGAGTTCGTAGTGAGATACTGCTCTATCTCTTCATTGCCTCGCTCTGAACGATACTCAACACGGTTTTTCAGCGTCAACTTTTCAGATTCAGACCTAAGATATAAAGAGATTCCACGCCGGTCACTCTTCTCATCGTTTGGTAAAATAACCTCACCATATTGAATAGCTCCACCGATTGTAACGCCACGCCTTAAATCATAATCTATCCCATATCCTTGAAGAGAAGCCTCTTTTCCACGCTCTTTGATAAACTGGTTCTCTTGGTAAAGGCTTGTACGTTCACCAACTCTTGCTCTTTGACCAATTGTATATCTATCTCGACTTATCTCTCCATCTGAGCTATACCCAGAATAGATATTATAGTTATCATAAAGCTGATAATCTCCTCCTAGCTCGTAGTAGTTTCCAGAATCTCCAAACGACGTACGAGTGTTTACTTTGAATCTGTCGTTGACTCTTTTTTCAGCTCCAAGCGAGATGGCATTCGATATCCCCGCTTTAATCTCACTATATATCTTTGTGCTTTCATTCAAAATATACTCTAATTTTGCACTGCTGACAGTTCCGCTTTCTCTCTCCTCGCCCCACTTCATCTCATCAATATATTGAAACTTCAGATAGCTTTTCAATCTTTCCGAATGAGTGTAGGCAAGTTCACCTCCAAACGTTTGGAAAAATCTATCCTCGAAATCCGAGGCGAAAGAGTAGCCACGCTCTTTTCTTTCATACCAAGCCTTGAACTCAGCCTCCTCTAAAAGCTTAACAGCTCCCGTAATACGATAAGCGTTTCCAGTTATCTTGTCATCATCTCGACCAACACTTTGAAACGTCAATCCACCATCAAAAGATAGATGGTTATTTATATTTGAAACTCCCTCACTCTGACTGAACTCACCCTTTAGGTAGTTACCTTTCTCATCATGAAGTTTTATCTCTACACCTTTCAAATCGTAGTTCTCTTTTCCACGACTCTCATGTATAGCAGTCACTCCAACCTGAACGTTTTCATTTATATCTTTTACAGTTTTAACTCCATAGTTTGAAGAGTCTGAAATCTCTCCATCTTTTGGAATATAACTATAATCAGCCACAAGGTAGGCGTAGTAATCAGCTGAACCTCCGCCACTCAAAGGAGTTGTTAAAATAATCCGCCCAATGAACGAATCAATCTCATAGTCACGTCCCTCTTGGAGGTATATAATCTTTTCTACAACGTAGGTATCAGCATCCACAACTTTTATCCAAACCTTTTGGCTACCTTTCAATATATCTCCATTTTTCAGAAAATATAAGCTACCTCCAGTTCCCAAAAATTCATCATGCCCATACATTGTATTTGGTGTACTCGCAAAAACTTTAACGTTTATATCATCCTGCTTATACTCACCCTTAAATCCATACAGCTCTTTATTGTAATCCATAAACCGAGTTCCTAAGAACCCTGTTTCATAGGTTCCCCAAAGTAAGCTCGAATCTTTATGTTGAAACTTTAAGTAAACTTTACCTTTTGTATTTACCTCTTTTCTGATTTTAGAGTCATCTCCATAAGTTGGATAATAAACATACTCATCATCAGTGACTCTCTCTAAAAGGGTCGTACTTTTTCTATCCTTTGTATCAAAGTGCAAAGTTAGTTTGTAATCACCATAACTCGCTTTTCCAAAATATGTGGCTCTTGGAGATTCACTGTCTTTTCCAACATAAGCATCTATAAACCCTGTGCCCGTATAGTTTAGCTTTATATCATCAACTTTTAACTCATCTGAAGACTCTGAAGACTCCAAAGATTTCTCTGGAGTTTGAACTATGAAGTTAAACTTTGTTAAAGAGTATGGTGTGATTCTTTTTACCATAGGGTTTTCACTTTTTACAACGCTTCCAGATGGAAGGCTGTTCTCATCCAATTTCAAAAGAAAATTCTCTCCAAACTTTTTATCTACCCACTGGTCTGGTAAGTGAAATCTACCCTCGTCATCAGCTTGAACAACTATCCCACCAGGTGTATAAACCACAGCATAAGGAATACCCTTATCTGTTTTCTCATCTATAACCTTTCCTATAATTGTAGCTGTATTCAACAAAGAGTCTGCCTTCACCTCTACACTTGTCTCTCCTATGTTTGAAATCTTATTGTTTCTACTGCTGACAGAACTTTGAAATATATTTTTTCCAACACTTGCTCCAACTGTAGCTTTCATATAAAAGGTCTTACTATACTTTTGATTCGGAGTTAAGGAAAACTTCTCTAACTCATCCTCTAAATATCTAAAACCTCTTGGCGTTATATTTTTTAAAGATAGATTCTCATAAGTTTTGTTATCACGATTTTCCACGCTCACAGTAAACCCAACAACCTCACCTATCTTTATCTCACTCTTCGTTGAAGTCAGTTTCACACGAATCCCCTGCTCAACTTTTTCCTCCTCTGAATACTCAGAGATTGGCTTTAGAAATATCGTTTGGTCATCATTTGTACCACCAGCTATTTTAGCTTTACTCTCAATAACACCGATAGCGTCTTTATCTATATCAGCTTCTATCAAAAACTCTATTGCAACTCCGGGGCCTATATCCACCTTTGTGTTTAAATCCTCTCGCCCCGACACCTCATTTTTCAAATATGTGTACTGCTTAAATCTTGAAGATTCGTCACGAGGCCCTAGATATGTCACCTTCCAATTTGAAAAAGCCCGACCATAACGCTTTCCCTCTTTCTCAGTACTCACCTCTGACAACAAATCCTCTACTGGAATATATCTTCCATATCCCTCTCCACTGTTTTTAATAGTAAGCATATATCTCAATCTATCTCCTGGCTTATACACTCCGTTTTCTGGTTCTAACAGCGTCTTTTCACCTTTGATAGAGCCACTCACACTGCTCAATCCTTCTGAGGTTTTGCTACTGCTGTTTATTTTGAAAACCAATCCACTTAAAGTCCCCAAAGCTTTATCTGAAATAACTCCTGAAATTTGAAAAGTTATACTACTCTTTGGTGCAAAGTCTATACTTTTACGAATGTAATTTACCGTATCTCCCATCTCAGAAGTTATAACAGTTCTTGGATCGCTACTCTTCACCGACACCTCTACACTCTCGAGTGCTCGCTCCTTCACATCCGACCCAGCTAGAAGTGCTTTAACCTCCTCTAGGTTACTCTCTACAGAGAGATTACTTAAAAATCCCTCACCTATATTTTTAAGTTGAATCTCATATGTCACCATATCTCCAGGTTTATATTTTGTGGTTTTATTTAATATTTTCCCATTTAAACTTTTCAAGGTGTTTGTAAATTCAAGTTTTCCAGGTAAAGCTGTTACAGTGCTCGATTTTTTATTCTCACCATAAATAGAATCGACGTTTATACTTTCAAAAATATTGTTTTTAGTGATCCCTTTAAATGTATATTTAAACTCCTCTCCAGGGTATATAACTGGTACACTCTCGATTTTTTCATCATTTTTAAATGGATTTACATCTCGATTTTGCATTCCAGACTGTTTAACCTTAGCGTCAGCTATCCCCAGTTTATATGGGATTCCATAAGATGTTCCAAGCCCGTTATTTTTTAAGGTCACAGTGTATTCAATATTTTCTCCAGGCTTATAGTTTTCCTTTGAGACTGAGAACGAATGAGTTATATCACTACTACTCATCTTTGAAACTATCTCACCTTTTTTTATATCTCCAACTGCATCCTTACTAACTTTTCCAAGTACTCGATACTCCACGAATCCATCAGGCAGTAACCGTGCTCCCTCTCCTCGCTCTAAAATATTTTTAGTATCACTACTACTAAAAGCTAAAATCTCATCACCATGAGCTGACTTTGTTTTAATCTCATCTATGCTTGGGTCTAAATCATACTCTTTTAAAATACCCTTTCCACGATTTTCCACTCTAAAAAGATACTCTATATATCCCTCAGGCGTATACGAGTCTATCTTTTTCTTTCCAGTTTTATCTAGATACCTCTCTACTCGGGCTATTATATGTGGTTCAGGAGAATGTGATTCGATTTTATTATTGTACGTATGACTATCAATCACAAAATTCAAATATATATCACCAATCAGAAATTGTGATGTTGTTACCGAATATTTTTTTACAATCTTTTCTCCAGCTGCTATATTCACTCTTTCATTTATATCTTGAGCGTTTAAAAATGCTGGTGACATCTCCTCGGTCCAATCTCTAGCCTCACTTCTCTTCATAAAAGCTCGGATAGGAACTGCTTTAGCATTTCCAAGCCCACTGTTTTCAATCTCTACTTCATAGGTATAAAGTCTTCCAGGAGAGTATTTTCCAGAGTTTAAAATCTTGGCCTTTATGCTCGGAGGTGGACTTTTTATAGTCAGCTCTTTATAGATAACATCTCCTAAAATTTTATCGTTTACACGTCCTTTAATCTCGTAGATTAAACTCTCTCCATTTGCAATATCAACACCTACTCCAGATGTTTTCTGATTTGTTTTAATCTGAATATCTTTTAAAAAAGGTTCATCCTTTCCACTCAAAGTTGGAACTAAGATATCTTGTATAGACTCATCAATAATGTAGTTATTCAGATACCCCGAATTATCTGGTTCAACTATCACTTTATAAGTTAAATACCCTCCTAAAGTATAACTGTCTGAGTCCACCTCTCTTTTAATTTTAGGCTTTGATTCTAAAACCTCATTTTTGTAAAGTAGCTTTTCAGATATCTGCCCACCTTCGTAGATAACAACCTCATTTTTTACAATTTGATGAAGAAGTTTTTTATCTGGTTTTGCTACAATCTTATACTTTATAACCTGGTTTGGATATAGCTCAGTTATAACTTCATCTAAAGAATCTCTTTCCCCTCTATTAATTCTCTCGCCATCTTTATATATCTCCCAAGATGTAAATACAGACCCCTCCACATCTAAGAAATTTTCACCATTATTGGCTAAAACCCCTTTTAGCTCATTTAAATTATTTTTTATTTTAACATCCCTTTTAATGTTCTTACTGTAGTTTTCAATAACTATATCGTAAGTAAACTCTTTTAAAGGGTCTATATCCTTTCCATAAAGAGCCTCTAGTAGAGCTATTAAGATTATTGAAATTTTAAATAAAAATAGTAGTTTTCTCATACTCTGCTCCCTTTTGTTTAGTATACTTAGTATAACATTTTTGAAAGAAAAAATACAAAAAAGATGCAGTTAAACTGCATCTTTTAATAGAAAAACTATTCTCTTTTCTTTTAAGCTGCTGATTTTGATCTCTTTTTATTCTCTAACACATCGAATAAAACTTGTAACATAAAGATTGCTATCAACGAGTAGTTTATACCTTTTCCAGCTACTCCAACTGCTCCAAGTAAAATCAGTGATAATAGTTGAATTCCTAAGTATTTAACTCCAATCATCCAAGCCGAGAACAGTGGGAATGAAACCTCTCCGTTGTTTGTAATCTCATTTTTAAGATCCTCTTTATCCCAAACAAATCCGATAAATACACAAAGTAATAACCCTCCAACTGGAAGTAAAATATTATCTGTTAAGTATCCTAAGAAATCAAAGAAATTCATTCCAAAGAATACATTTAACTCTGCCATCGGTCCAAACGAATGTGAGTTTGGAATTGCAAATCCTGCTATTACAGCACTCACTAAGAACGTAGCTTTCTTTCTATCCAATTTCATTTGATCCACAACAAACGATACTACAACCTCTAGTAAAGACATTGTTGATGTAAGTGCAGCAAATAAAACTAGTAAGAAGAATATAATTCCAAATACATTTCCAAAAGGCATTGAAGCAAACACTTTTGGTAAAGTTATAAAGATTAATCCCGGTCCAGCTGTTGGCTCTAAACCAAATGAGAAAACTGCTGGTAGGATAGCAAGTCCTGCTAAAAGAGCAATAAGTGTATCTAGCACTGGGATACAGAACGCACTTTTTACAAGGTTCGTATCCTTAGGTAAGTAACTACCATAAGTTATCATGGCACCCATACCTAAACTTAGTGAGAAAAATACCTGTCCTAGAGCTGCTATTACAACTGCAGGAGTTATCTGTGAGAAATCAGGCTTAAGGAAATATTTAATTCCTTCCATCGCATTTGGAAGAGTTACTGATCTTGCAACAATAACTAACATAAATACAAACAATACTGGCATCATTATTTTACTTGCTTTTTCAATTCCACCAGATACACCTTTTAAAACAATTAATGCCGTTACGATTACTACAATGAAGCTATATACTATAGGTGAAGTTCCAGACGAAATAAAGTTTCCGAATGTCGTCACTGGATCCTCTGTTAACCCCCCTCTAATAAACATACCGATATATTTTACAATCCACCCAGCGATAACTACGTAGTACGAATAGATAATAAAACAACATAAAATTCCAAATATTCCTACGAATCCCCAACCCTTTTTAATGTTGTTATATGAACCGAAGGCATCTGATTTTCCTCTTCTACCTATAGCCATCTCTCCTAGCATTAAAGAGAATCCTAAGATTACTATCAGTGTTAAATAGACAAGCACAAACGCTCCTCCACCATTCTTTCCTGCTAAATATGGAAACTTCCATAAATTTCCAAGTCCAATAGCTGACCCTGCAGCTGCCAATACAAATCCTACACTCGATCCCCAATTACCTCTTTCGTTACTCATAATTATCACCGTCCTTTTTGAAAATTAATTTTTATTTTTAAGAATAATAACACATAAAAAAATAAAATACAACAGTTTTTTTACTAAAATTTAGTACTTTTGTTCTTTGTAAAAGAACTTTGTTAAAATAAAATACTTTCGTACTAAAAAATAAAACATATGACTGTCTTTTTAGTGTTGACACTAAGAGTAAATTCATAGTATACTTTTTCTTAAAAACATAAAACTATACATAATTTTTTAGGAGGAAAATCGAAATGAAGAAAAAAATCAGAATACCTGATACCTATGTCATTATCTTTTTCGTAGTTATTTTTGCTGCTTTACTGACGTATCTTATACCAGTTGGAAGCTTTACTATGGAGAAAATTCAATATGCTACTGAAGCTGGTATGAAAACTAGAACAGTTCCTGTTCCTGGAAGTTTTGCCTATGCTTTAGATGAGCTTGGAAAGCCACTTATCAAAGGAGTTCCTTTATTTGCTGCTGGTGGAGAGATGAGTATAACTAACTATATCTTCGAAGGTCTTGTTAGTGGAGATAAGTGGGGAACTGCTGTTGGAATTATCGCTTTCATTCTGATTACAGGTGGAGCTTTCGGTATTATTTTAAAAACTAAAGCTGTTGAAGCTGGAATTTTAAATATGATTAAAAAAACAAAAGGATCTGAGGTACTATTGATTCCTTTAGTGTTTTTACTGTTCTCTCTTGGTGGAGCTGTATTTGGTATGGGAGAGGAAGCTATCCCGTTTGCTATGATATTAATTCCTATCGTTGTTGGAATGGGATATGACTCTATCACTGGAATCTTTATGTGTTACATCTCAACTCAAATTGGTTTTGCTACTTCTTGGATGAATCCATTCAGTGTGGCTATAGCTCAAGGAGTTGCAGGAGTTCCAGTACTTTCAGGAGCTATGTTTAGAATAGCTATGTGGATATTCTTTACGACATTTGGAATTGTTTACACTATGAACTACGCTAAAAAAGTTAAAGCTAACCCTGAGTTATCAATATCTTACGAGACTGATAAATTCTTTAGAGATGACTTTAAAGCTGATGAAGCAGAGGATTTAGAGTTCAAGTTTGGACATAAGTTAGTATTTTTAACGATATTCTTAGGGATGTCTTGGATTGTTTGGGGAGTTGTTTTACATGGTTACTACCTTCCTGAAATCGCTGCTCAATTCACAATTATGGGTATTATATCTGGAATAATTGGAGTTATATTCAACTTAAACGATATGACTGTTAATGATATCGCGACATCTTTCAGAAAAGGAGCCGAGGAGTTAATCGGAGCTGCCTTAGTTGTTGGAATGGCAAAAGGTATCGTTTTAGTTTTAGGTGGAGTAGATGCTGGAACACCTACAGTTTTAAACACTGTTCTTAACTCTGTAGCTGGAGTTTTAAGTCAACTACACGCTTCTTTATCAGCAATAGCTATGTACTTCTTCCAATCTACATTCAACTTCTTCGTTGTATCTGGATCGGGACAAGCTGCACTTACGATGCCAATAATGGCTCCTTTAGCTGACTTAGTTGGTGTTCCTAGACAAGTTGCTGTTCTAGCTTTCCAATTGGGAGATGGATTTACAAATATGTTTGTTCCTACTTCTGGAATTCTAATGGCGATTTTAGGAATTGCTAAGATTGAGTGGGGAGTTTGGGCAAAGTTACAAATTAAATTCCAAGGAGTTTTATTCCTTTTAGGTTCAATCTTCATGGTAATTGGAGTTCTAATCAATCTTCAGTAAGTTAATATTTTGTAAAAAAAATTGACAACTGTAGTGATTATGTAGTATACTCACATCTAATAAAACAAAATAGAGGTTAGTTCACTTCCATATACGGAGCCTAAGGCCGACGGCGTAGATGTTATGATCCTGTGAATTAAGTATTGTGACGCTGCCATAACAATACGCTTATTAACTTAGTTAAGTTCTCTACGGCATACCATTTTTGGTATGCCTTTTCTTTTGGGGTAGTATTTTTAAAATACAGGAGGATTTAAAAAATGGTTTCATTCGGGGTTTTATCTATCGTTCCAATTTTAATTGCAGTTTTCTTATCAATCAAAACTAAAAACGTAGTTTTGTCACTTTTTTCCAGTGTATTCTGTGGAATTTTTATTTTAAACAACTACAATCCCCTAGAGACTACAAAGGTTCTAGTTGGTAAATACTTTATAAATCAGCTTACAGATAGCTACAATGCTGGGGTTATTGTGCTTATGATTTTTATAGGTGGATTTATTGAACTTATGATGATGTCTGGAGGAGCTTACGCTTTTGCTGAAAGTTTTAAAAACTCTATCAACTCAAAGAGAAAAGCTCAGCTTCTTGCATATTTTACAGGGATTATGATATTTTTCTCTGATTTGGGGACCCCTCTAATTGTAGGACCTATCTTCAATCCATTTTTCAAAAGATTAAAAATATCTAAGGAGAAACTAGCTTTCATTTTAGATTCAACTTCATCACCAGTTGCTGTTTTAGTACCGTTTATTGGATGGGGAGTTTTCATAATTGGATTGCTTCAAAAAGAGTTTGAGCTTTTAAATCTGAATCTTTCAGACTACGAAAGTTTTATAAAGTCGATACCTTTTAACATATATCCACTGCTAGCTTTAACTATAATTCCAACTCTGACTCTTTTGAAGTTAGATTTTGGACCTATGAAAACTTTTGAAGATAATCTCTCTTTAGAAAGCGAGGTTGCTGAAAATGAAACAACACTGGATAACTCAAAGTATCGTGTTGAAAATGCTCGTGGCTCTTTTGTTTGGTTGCCAATCCTTGTTTTACTTGGAACACTTTTCTCGATGCTGGGAGTTTCATTTATAACTTCTAGAGTTTCTGGGGGAGCTTTCAGAGCCGCTCTTACAAGTGGATATCTATATGCTGCTTTAGTTCTTATGGGACTGATGCTGTTTTATAAATCTAAAACTTTTAAAGAGATATTCTCAATCTACATGAACGGTATGAAAAAGATGAGTGAGATTATTATAATCCTTATTTTAGCTTGGTCTTTAGGGGTTATCAATAAAGATTTAGGAGCTGACCAATTTCTAATCAGTTTCTTAAAATCACTAGATATAAACTCTGGATTCATTCCAGCTATAGCATTTTTATTTGGAGCTGTGATTTCGTTTTCAACTGGGAGCTCATGGGGAACTTTTAGTATTATGATACCTCTTGTTATTCCTATGGCTTTGACTTTTAACGCTCCGCTTTACGTTACGATAGGAGCTATTCTTTCAGGTGGACTTTTTGGAGATCATGTTTCTCCAATCTCAGATACAACTATTCTTTCATCTGCTGGAGCTGGTTGTGACCATATAGACCACGTTAAAACTCAGACTCCATATGCTCTTATAAATGCAGCTTTAGCAGTAACTGTGTTTTTAATAGGTGGTTTCACTGAAAACAGTTACTTAATAATATTTGCTATCATTGCACAGATTTTGATTTTAATTGGTATAAAGTTAATTACACAAAAATGTTTTAAGGGAGATGAAAAATGCAGTACTTTTCAGGAAGATTCAAAGAAGCAGCAAGTGATTTAATCCTAGATTTTCACTCGTCGATACACTTTGATAAAAGACTATATAGATATGACATTATGGGAAGTATAGCTCATGTCAGAGGGCTATCTAAAATGGAGATTATTTCAAAAGAGGATGGGGAGCTTATAGAGAAAACTTTAATCGAGATTTTAGAAAATATTGAAAATAATGAGATAGAGTTTTCTACAACTTACGAAGATATCCATATGAATATTGAGAAAATTCTAATTGATAGAATAGGGGATGTTGGAAAAAAGCTACATACTGGACGTAGCAGAAACGACCAAGTTGCAGTTGATATGAGACTCTTTGCAAAGGATGAAGTTAAAAAGATTCAATCATTTCTTTTAGAGTTGATTGAGGTTACAACAGAGCTTGGTGAGAAAAACTTTGAGACGTATATGCCTGGGTTTACTCATCTTCAAAAAGCTCAACCCATCTCTTTTGGACACTATATGTTTGCATATTCAGAGATGTTTAAAAGAGACTTCAAGCGTTTAGAAAATGCTGCTGAGCTTATGGATTTCTCTCCTCTTGGAAGTGCTGCTCTTGCAGGAACAACTTATCCAATAGATAGAGAGTTTACAGCTGCAATTCTAGGTTTTAAAGGACCTACTTTAAACTCTTTAGATGGAGTTAGTGACAGAGATTATCTGATTGAGATTATGTCAGGACTTTCTATTATTATGATGCACCTTTCTAGATTCTCAGAGGAAATTATAATCTATAGCTCAAATGACTATGGATATATTGAATTAAGTGACTCTTTCTCAACAGGAAGTAGTATCATGCCACAAAAGAAAAACCCAGATGCAGCCGAACTTGTTAGGGGGAAAACTGGTAGAGTTTACGGGGATTTAATGGCACTTTTAACTACTATGAAAGGGATTCCTTTGGCATACAATAAAGATATGCAAGAGGATAAAGAGGCTTTCTTTGATGCTGTAGATACTGTCAAAGGATGTTTACAGGTGTTTATTGGAATGGTTAAAACTCTAAAAGTGAAAGATGAGGTTTTACTTTTAGCATGTAATGATGGTTTTATAAATGCGACTGACGTTGCTGACTATCTGACAGTGAGAGGAATGAGTTTTAGAGAAGCTTACAAAATAACGGGGGCAATTGTGAGCTATTGTATTCAAAATAATCTGAACCTAGAAACTCTTTCTTTAGAGAAATACAAAGAGTTTTCATATATTTTTAGCGGGGATATATATGAAAATATAGCTATTAAAACGTGTGTTGAAAAAAGAAAGTCCTTAGGTGGACCTAGTAAAGAGAGTTTATTATCTCATCTAGAAGATTTAAATAGGTTTATTGCGGGGGCTAAAATAGATCTTATTAACTATAGATTAAACGATATATTTTAAATAGTATATTTTAAGAAAAAGCTCTAGGGATTTTAATATCCCTAGAGCTTTTAAATTATAACTATATTCTCTAATTTAGCTAACTGTTCTCTTTGAATCTCTAGTATCTCACCACGAAGAGTTATTGTTGAGCCATACTCTTTTGATAAGATTTCAAAACTATCTTCTAAAACTATTTTTACCGCAGATTCCTGAGAGTACGGAAAATCTATAACACAATACACTCTTTTTTCAACTGAAACTGTAGAGTTATCTAAACTATTTTGAAGAGCTTTATTATAAGTTTTGAAAGCTTCTCTCACTTCTAACTCCTCATCAAATTGCATCTCTTTTGCTACTTTCTCACCTAGCTTTGTCAGCTCAAAGTAGGTATGATTTCTATGTTTTGTTACAACATTATTCTCTTTCGTTTTATAGTTCACCATTACATTTTGCACTCTTTGAAGAACTTTTTCTAAAACTAATTTTTTAACAGTATCTCTCACATCATTTTGATTCTCTAAAATTCTATTGGCCAACTTTGATATAAACGTCGGTCCTATTTTATATATTGTAAGTATTATCTTCTTTTCTAAACTATTCATATGAACATCCTTTCTATTTTCTATACTTTAAATAAATATCTATTTTCGAGTTTCCAGCAGGATTAAATAGAAGCTCTAACTTCAAATTCTCACTTATAATTTCTAATGGTTTTTCGGGTTTAATTGAAAATAACTGTTTTGCTAAATTTGTATTATAATCCAATGTACTTATCTCTGGAAAATTAAGAGGATGAATCTCTCTATGTACAATTTTTCTAAAAACATCTATATTTTGAGCTTCGATTTCACTGCTTTTTAACAAAACATAAAACTCTCCAATTTTATCACATAAAACCCCTTCTAATAAACTATCAAAATTTAGTCCATACTTCTTTTTATTTTTTATAGTGAATAATACCTTAGCTTTTACATAGTCATAATTATGTAAACTCATAGCATCAAACAATAGATAAGCTACCTTTTTTTTATCTACTATATGATTCTTATATAATTTTAAAAATAACTTTGTATATATTTTCAATGTTTCAACTTTAGAGTTTTGAATATTAAATACTATACTCCAATTCTCCTCTATCTTTTTTACTGTAAATCCTATATTAAAATCTGTATTTTTATTTATATCCTCAATTAATGGAGTTAATACAAATCTTTTTAAATCATACAATCTCGAGTAACTTTCAATTGATATCAGTTCCTTAAATTTTTCCACGTCAATCTCTAATGTATTTTTTAAAATATTTGTTTTTAACACTTTATAAAAAAATTCAATTGAAAATATATTTTTTAAAAACAGTGCTTCTCTTAATGAGTATTTAAAAACTTTTTCTTTATTTATTAAATAGTCTACAAACTCTGAATTTAAGCTAACCTTAAATGAATCCTTTTGAAAAATTATACAATTAAAAAATGGACAATAAATCTTTTCTTTATCTTGCTCTATAAAAAATACCCCTTTTTTACCAAGCCTTTCTATAAAATTTTTCTTACAATTTCTCAATTTAGGTATCTCAATCTCATCTAAAAAAAACTCTAGCTTCTCTTTTTTTAAGTACTTCTCTATTAAAAGTTTTAAAATTATCTTTTCCTCTTTTAATAGTTGTGACGAAAATTCCAAAAAATATTTATTTTTCATAAAAATTTCACACTCTCCCCTTTTTAAAAATAACGAAAATCGTTATCTCTCTTTTTCAATAGTGTACTTTTTTGTATTTATCACTAAATTTTATCACTTTTTTCTATATTTTTATACAATTAAAGCGAAAAACAGAGACTTTAGTTCGAAATTTGACATTATTTTTTAGATATCGTATCATTGTGACAATAAGACGTCAAATAAATTTTTTAGGAGGTTTAACTTTATGAAAAAAATATTACTATTATGTGCTGCTGGAATGTCAACGAGCTTACTTGTTACAAAAATGAAAAACTCTGCTAAAGAGAAAGGAATCAAAGTAGAAATCGAAGCCTGCCCTGTAGAAAAATTTACAGATAAATTACCTATATATGATATCTTTCTTTTAGGGCCTCAAGTTAGATTTAAGCAAGATGAACTTAATTTAATCGCTAAAGAACACAACAAACGAGTAGAAGTTATAAACATGATGGACTACGGAACTATGAATGGAAAAAAAGTTCTTGAAGATGCATTAAATCACTTAAAATAATTGGAGGTATATCTATGGCAGCAATGGATCGTTTAAATAATATTTTAGAAAAACATTTTTTACCTATAGCTATGAAAATTTCATCACAAACACATATTCAATCTGTTAGAGATGGACTTACTTTATCAATGCCACTACTTATTGTTGGATCTATATTTTTAATTTTTGGTTTTTTACCTATCCCAGGTTACCCAGAATTTATGAGCAGTGTATTTGGACCACTTTGGAAAGCTAGAATTTTATATCCAGTACAAGTTACTTTTGATATTATGGCTTTATTTATTGCTATTGGAGTTGCTTATAGACTAGCTGAAAGAAGAAAGGTTGACCCTTTATCTTGTGCCGCTATATCTTTAACTGCATTCCTACTTTTAACTCCATTTAATATTGCTCATAAATATAGCGATATTGTTTTAAATGTTAAAGGAATTGATTTAGATTTAATTGGAAGTAAAGGAATTTTCGTGGCTATTTTAACTGGTCTTTCTACTACTGAAATTGTTAAATTTGCAGTAGAAAAGAATTTAGTTATCAAAATGCCTGATTCTGTTCCTCCTGCTGTTAGTAAATCTTTCTCTGCTATTATTCCAGCTATGCTAGTTATATTATCTGGTTTAACTTTAAGAATTATTTTTGAAGTTACACCGTTTGATCATATTCATAACTTTATTATAGCTATAATTGGAAAGCCGCTAACTATTCTAGGTGGGTCTTTCATTGGAACATTCTTAGCTGTACTTGCAGCACAGCTACTTTGGTCAATGGGATTACACGGTCCTAATATTGTCGGTTCTGTTATGACTCCAATTTGGTTGGGAATGATGGATCAAAATAGAATCGCTTTCCAAGCTGGAGAAGCTATTCCTAATATCTCTGGAAGTACTTTTGTATTCTTAGCATCTAAATTAGGTGGCTCTGGAATGACATTAGGTTTAACTTTCTTTATGGCATTCTTTGCAAAAAGTAAGCAACTTAAAGAGATAGGAAAGATGTCTTTCGGCCCAGGTATATTTAACATCAATGAACCAATTATTTTTGGTACGCCAATTGTTATGAATCCTATCTTAATTATTCCTTTTATCGTTGCACCTTTAGTTACTACAACTATAACGTATTTCGGAATGAAATTTGGATTTATTGCTCTTACAAATGGAATTAACGTTCCTTGGACTTTACCCGCTCCTATCTATGGTTTCTTAGTTACTGGTGGACATATTTCTGGAGCTGTTATTGGAACTGTTGTTGTCCTTATATCTTGTGTTATTTACTATCCATTCTTTAAAATATATGATGCTCAAAAAGTAAAAGAGGAATGGTCTTTTGAACAAGAAGCAAAAAAGGATGAAGAAGAGATTGGAGAGTTTGAAACAATTTAAAAATTGAAGATATTAATTGAAATCTATAAAATAAAAAAATAAAACTTGGAGGAAATATTATGGATAAGAGATTAAAAATAGTTACAATTGGTGGGGGATCATCATATACTCCTGAAATTATTGAAGGTTTTATTAAAAGATATAAAGAGTTACCTGTTAGTGAGCTTTGGCTAGTAGATATTGAAGAGGGTAAAGAAAAATTAGAGATTGTTGGAAATTTAGCTAAAAGAATGGTTGAACAAGCTGGATTAAAAGGTAAATTTGATATCCACCTTACTTTAGATAGAAGAGAAGCTTTAAAAGATGCTGATTTCGTTACAACTCAATTCAGAGTTGGACTTTTAGAAGCTAGAATCAGAGATGAAAGAATTCCTTTAAGATATGGAATGATTGGGCAAGAAACAAATGGAGCTGGTGGATTTACTAAAGCTTTAAGAACAATTCCTGTAATTTTAGATATTTGTAAAGACATAACTGAACTTTGTCCTAACGCTTGGCTTGTTAACTTCACTAATCCTAGTGGAATGGTTACTGAAGCTGTTATAAAATATTATCCAAATATCAAAATAGCTGGTCTTTGTAATGTTCCTATCGGAGTTAGAAAATCTGTAGTTGACGCATTAAAAGCTAAAGATGAAGAGGTTGAACTAATCTGTGGAGGATTAAATCACTTCTTCTGGGGAAGAAAAGTTTTACACAATGGTGTAGATAAAACTAAAGAAGCTGTAGCTGGAGTTTTAGCTGATATCGAAAACACTCCTGCAAACCTAAGAACAAAAGAGCCTTGGTTAAAAGATCAAATTATGGATTTAGGTATGATTCCTTGTGGATACCATAGATATTACTATATGACTGATGAGATGTTAAGAGCACAGGTTGCAGATATTAAATCTGGAAAAGGAACTAGAGGAGAGCAAGTTAAAGTTGTTGAAAATGAGTTATTCGAATTATATAAAGACCCTAACTTAAATATTAAACCTAAACAGTTAGAGCAAAGAGGTGGACAGTATTATTCTGATGCTGCTTGTGAGTTAATTAACTCTATTTATAATGATAAAGGTACTGTAATTGTTGTTTCAACTAAAAATAATGGTGTTATTGATTGCTTACCTGATAACTGTGCTGTTGAAGTTACTGCTAGAGTTTATAGAGATGGTATCAAGCCATTCCCTCAAGATCCTATGCCTGTTGAAGCTAGAGGAATCTTACAGCTTATGAAATCATTTGAAGAGATGACTATAGAAGCTGCTGTTACTGGAAATTATGGAAAAGCTTTACACGCTTTAACTTTAAATCCTCTTGTTAATAGTGGTAATCAAGTAAAAACAATGTTTGACGAAATCATTAGAGAAAACTGGGATTTCCTTCCTCAGTTCCACCACGCTATATCTAGATATAAGTATTAATTTAAAAAGGGCTATTATTTCAATAGCCCTTTTCACTTTTTATTAACTTTTTTAACGTAGAAGCATCTGTTGTTAATCACTCTAATTCAATATTTCATTCAATGGTTGTTTTTGTTTTATATAAATCTCTTTTCTAAATTCTTTTAACTCAAAATATTCTTTCATTACTCTTAATTCTATTTTTTGACGCTCGAATATATTTTTATCTAAAATTAATACTCCTCTTTCTAAAAATTCATTTTGTATTACTGTTAATAAATCTATAAAATTGAAAACCTTTATCTCCTTAGAAGTCTTACTTTTCAAATCATTTTCAAGAAACTTTATTATAGATTTTTTAATTTTACCATCTAGTAAAACTGCAATAAACAACTTACCTTTAGCTTCCAATAAATATATTGATATAATTTTTAGACTACATAATTTTTTTTCAATTATCTTAAGTAAAATATCAATCATAATCTTTACTCCTTTGAATCAACAACTTCTTTCTTTATATATTCTGCATTAAGCCAAAAAGATTGTTTTGACATTTTTCTTCCGTCTGGTAGAGGATAGGTATCACTACTATCTTTAGCATGTGGTCTAACATGACCAACACCATTAAAAGAGCTACTTGGCAAATTATTAAAATTTCTTGCTCCTCTTTTTTCTATTATAACGCCTTCAGAAATAACTTTTTTAGTTTCATTCCATAACTCTTCCATTTTATCTAACCCCATTGACGGAACTCCCCAAAGTTTAACTTTTTTTAACTTCAAATATTTTCTTTGCTCAAAGCTATCTAAATCTTTAAACTGTTTTTTAGTTTCGGTTGTTATCTCATAAACTACAAAGAAAAACTTATTCTCAACAAGATAATTAAACAGTTGAGATTCTTCCCATTCTGCTTCACCAACTAAATCTAAAAATTTGAATGTTGGAAAAGATATATTTTCTAATGGTAGACCATTTTTATCTGTTCTTATAGTTTTTAATGTTACCCCTGCTTTTTTAAATTCTTCTATTTTTTTACTTTCAACGCCCAAAATTTTATTCGAAAGTAGAAAATAATAATTCTTTGACAAATTATCTTTTGTATAATCTACCTCCATGCCAAACTGCTCTTCTATTTCATAAGCTGTTTTTCCTATAAACGGTTGGAATATATTTTCCAAAGTACTCTCTAATGTTTGATTCTTCGCTTTTATTGATGTTAAAAGTTTTGATTTTTTTTGTAATAATTCCTCGTAAACCATATCCATGTATGACCGTTTAAAAGAAAATGCTCTTTGCTTTGCTAACTCTTCTGAAAACGGTTGAATTCTTTTTGAATTTGCATTTGCTCCTTTTGTACAAGCACCTAAATACAATGTATCTCCTTCTGAAATCTCATGAGCTTTTCCAGCTTTAATTTTATTAACAATAGTGTTCCAATCTTGTTCTATAATTTCTAAATCTTTTTCATTAGGTTCCCATAAACTAACCAAATCAAAGATATATTCTAAATTAGCTTTATCTTTTTTCCAAATATAAAAACAAAATAAAATTTTAAAAGCTTTCTCTCTTAAACTATTGTTTTCCCAAGACTCTTCCGCTAATTTATAATAATCAATCATTGTTAATACTGTTCTTTCTTTCATCGAAAGACCTTTTTTCTCTCTTAAAGATTTAGAACTTTTTTTCTTTGTTATCTCTTTCAAAGGTGTAACTTTTAATTCTATGCCAGCTTCTGAAAAATCAGCTATCTGAAGATTGTTATTATCTATTTTAAAATAGCTTTCTTCTACTATTTTATTAAATCCACCCTTGTCAGAACCTTTAGATATTTTATTAATTTGAAAATCTTTTAGGCATTTTCCTTCTAATCTCTTTCCGTATTTTTCAATTGAATTCGAACATTTTTTATCAAATAACATGCTATCCCCCTATGTTTTATATTTAAGTATTTTCCACTTAAAAAGCTTGATCTTTTCACAAAAATATTATACAATATTATTAGATAATATAAAATTTTAATTTAGAGAGGATTTAAAATGGAAAAGAAAATAGTAGAACTTTTTGCAGGAGTTGGAGGGTTTAGAATCGGTTTTGAAGAAGCAAATCCTGATTGGGAAACAGTTTTTGCAAGTCAATGGGAACCAGGAAAGAAAAACCAGTTTGCTTTTAACTGCTATAAAGAGCATTTCGAAAATAAAGGAGGAGTTACTAAATTTAGTAACTGTGATATATCTACAGTTCCGACATCAGAAATTCCTGATTGTACTGTTTTAGTTGGTGGATTCCCTTGCCAAGATTACTCAGTAGCAAGTACTGGAGCACAAGGAATCGCAGGAAAAAAAGGAGTTCTTTGGTGGGAAATAGAAAGAATTTTAAAAGATAAAGAACCAGCTTTTATACTACTTGAAAATGTGGATAGACTTTTAAAATCTCCTTCAAAACAAAGAGGAAGAGATTTTGGAGTTATCCTAGCGTGTTTAAATAATTTAGGTTATAGCGTTGAGTGGAGAGTTATAAATGCAGCTGAATATGGATTTGTTCAAAGAAGAAAAAGAATCTTTATATTTGCATTTAAAAACACTACTAAATATCATCAAGCTATAGCAAAAAAAGATATCTCTAGAATAGCATATTTCGATGGAATTTTTGCTAAAAGATTCCACGTAAAAAGAGATAAAGATTTAAATAAAATTAATGAAACAGAGATAACTATATCAAATGATATTCAAGATGTTTCTGATAACTTCAAATATGAGTTTGAAAATACTGGTATGATGATAAATGGAAAAATATATACTGCTAAAACTGAGCCTGGGACTCCTGTTCAAGAGGCAGTTGTTTTAGGAGATGTATTAGAAGGTGGCGTTGCTACTAAATATTATATCGATGGAAACGATATGCCTAAGTGGGAATATATGAAAGGTCCTAAGGCTATTCCTAGAAAGTCTAAAGATGGACATGAGTATATGTTCCGTGAGGGTGGAATAGCGTTCCCAGATCCACTAGATAGACCAGCAAGAACTATGCTGACGAGTGAAGCTAGTAAAAATAGAAGTACTCATATTATTCAAGACCCTGAAACAGGTAGACTTAGAAAGCTTACACCTCTTGAGTGTGAAAGAATCAATGGTTTCCCTGACAAATGGACAAACACAGGATTAACAGATTCTAATAGATATTTCTGTATGGGAAATGCCCTTGTAGTAAATGTTGTTAAAGAGCTAGCTGATGAGATTGGACACATAATTGATTGTGAGTAACATTTAATAAAATCAATCGCTATTTGAAATCAAATAGCGATTGATTTTAAATTAATATACTCATCTATTTATTAATTTTTTTATAAATGATTTTTTTAAATAAAAAGCATAATTTTTATCCGAAAGTTTTATATCTAAATGTTTTGAATAAACCTCATGATATTTTTTTGTTTTTTTGCCCTTTGAATCTTTACTTCTTATTTGCAAGTAATTATTTGGTCCACTTGTTGTTTTTATTTTTTTACTTGTTTTTATTTTCGAAATAATAAAATCATAATCTTCTTCTAATTCTTTTTGAAATTTTTTACTTTTAAATAAAGTTACATTTTTTACAAACCACTCAAAGGGAACTAACCCTTTTTTTTCTTTAACTTTAATCACAGGAACAAGCAAAAGATTTGAAATTTTTGATCCTAATAAAGATTTTGAGAATGAACTCTCTAAATAATCATCAACATTATTAGATGATATAATTGTTAATGCTATTGTTTCTTTAGGTACAATTTTTGTATTTTTTAACTCACATTTATGTGATTTTAATTCTCCATCTTCAAAATCTAAATGATGATTTCCAGATTTTAATCCAATTTTTGTTTCTAGCAATTGGCCTGCTCTTCCCTTATTCAATAATTCACAGTCTAAATTTAACATTCCAAATGTTTTATTTTCAAGTTTTTTTAATTTTTTATAACCCTCTTTTAACTTCATTATCTCCTCCTTTTTTACATCCAAACACCTAGAATAGACAATAGTCTAAATCATTTCAAATGTCAATACAGAAAAGTAGATGATTAATATTAAAGCTCAAAAAAATCTCTTGCCTTATAGCCAACTCTAAGTTGTATACTATGGTATCTTATTTTAGGAGGTTGAAATGGAAAAAATACTATTTTTAAATGGAAGTCCAAGATTAAAAGGAAATACTCGTTTTGCTCTAAAAACTTTAGAGGAACAAATTGATAAAACAAAGAGTGAAGTTGAATTTATTGATGTTACGAAGTTCAACGTAGCTGGCTGCATAGCTTGTGATTCTTGCAAAAGAAACGGTGGAAAGTGTTTTATGAACGATAATACTAACGAGTTAGTTCAAAAGATTGTTGATGCAGATACTCTTATTTTTGGTTCACCTGTATACTGGTGGGGAATCTCAGCTCAACTTAAAGCCTTAATCGACAAGATGTATTCAAAAGCCCACGACACTGAATTGACTGATAAGAAAAAAAGAGTTGGACTTATCTCTGTTGGTGCTGACGAAATCGGTGCTGAACAATATAAAATTATCTCTTCTCAGTTCAGATGTATCTGCGAATACCTTGGATGGGAGTTCTTTATTGATGAGGCTATCTCAGCTCATAACCCGAACGACTTATCAGCTCAAAATGAAACTCTATCTCTTTTAAAAGAGCTTGGAGAATCACTTAACTAATAATTTTTAATAAACAAAGTGGCTATTCAAATCATCGAATAGCCACCTTTTTAATTCAACTCATTTTTTAATAACTCTGTAAACTCTCTTATATCATCCATTAAATTAACTTCTGGATTACATTTCAAAACCATACCATCTAAATACATAAGACTTTTAATAACATGAAACATCCCCTCTTCAAACTCCATCCCAGAATTTATAGATAACTTTATCGTCTCCATCATACGTTTTGTTAAGCTCACATCTGAAACACTGCTATCTTTAAAATCACTGTAAAGAGCTTTAAATTTTTCTAAGAACTTTTCAAAATCTTTCTGATTCAACCTCTTCTCCGACATCTCATTTAAATAAAAAGCTGATTTATCATAATCATATCTTGAAAGATAGTAGAAAAATCCAAATAATCCTTTTCTCAGTTTAGACTTTACTTTGCCTATAGTTGAGCAATCAATTAAAGTTATCTCACCATTTTCATTTAAAATAATATTTCCAGGATGTAAATCTCCATGAAAAACACCTAGTTTAAACATAAAAAATGTATGATATTTAAAAAGCTTCAATAACTCAGAATATTTCAATCTTCCCTCTTTCAGAAGTGAATTAAAACTTTCTCCCTCTATAAACTTAGAGACAATAACCCTTTCACAACATAAAGATTCCACAAAACTTGAAAAATATAGGTCTTTCAAATCGAATTTTTCGCTATTTTCACTTTTTAATCTTCTAAGGTAATTAGCACCTTCCACCTCATTTAAAAAATGAAGTTCTTTTAGAGTTCCCTCCTCTATGTTTTCTAAAACTTCTAAAGGATTAAAAACTTTTTTCAATTTTGGATAGAAAAATAGTAAAATATTCGCTATTCTTTTAGCATTTTCTATATCTTTTAAAAAGCTCTCTTTAAAATTCTCCTTTCGAATTTTTATAGCTACTTTTTTACCTTCTTTATCATTACCTCTTAAATATCCAATGTGAACTTGACCTATAGAAGCCGACGAAAATGGTAAGTTTTCATAAGATTCTAAAGCATCTAAAATCCACTCATCTTTATTAATTGCTAAGTCTATCTCTCGCTTTTGAGCACTATAACTATACTCGTATAGTTTAGATAGATACACACAAGTTTTCTCATCTATAAAATCAGCTCTCAAAGCATAGTATTGAGATATTTTTACAGCTAATAATCCCATTTCCTCTATCTCTTCTAATTTAGGTGGTTTATTTCTATGAATTTTATATATCAGTCTTATCAATTTTAAACTTTTCATTTTCTTCTCCTCTCTCCTATTCTATCTTTATTATACAAAAAAAGAGAGGTTAAACCTCTCTTTCAGCTCTCTTATTTTGTAATATAATTATTTATATTGTTGTAACATATATTTTGAACCATTTTCCCTAACTTTTCAATATCGTTTGGAACCTCTCCATTTTCAACCCACTCAGCTAGTAGGTTACAAAGGATTCTTCTGAAATATTCATGTCTTGTATAAGATAGGAAACTTCTTGAATCTGTTAACATCCCAACAAATCTTGAAAGTAAACCTAAGTTAGCTAAAGCCGTCATCTGCTTTATCATTCCATCCTTTTGGTCTAAGAACCACCATCCAGATCCTAATTGAATCTTACCTGGGATTCCCCCTCCTTGGAAACAACCAATTAGAGTTCCTAAAGTCTCATTTTCTCTAGGATTTAAGTTATATAAAATAGTTTTTGGTAACTCATCTGTATCATCTAAAGTATCTAAGAAGTGAGATAACGCCTGTACAAATACGTCATCAGCTATACAATCAAACCCTGTATCAGGACCTAATTTTTTATACATTCTAGTTGAGTTATTTCTGATAGTTCCCATATGAAGCTGCATTATCCAACCTCTTTTGTTATACTCTTTTCCTAAGAATAACATTATAGCTGTTTTAAACATCTTAACTTCATTTTCTGTTAACTCTTCACCAGATAATCTCTTTTTAAATACATTCTCTACTTCCTCATCAGTTCCTAATAAAAATACAATTGGATCTAATGCGTGGTCAGAAACTCTACATCCAACCTCATGGAAAAACTCTACTCTCTCAGCTAAAGCCGATTTGAACTCCGCCACTGTATCTATTCTCTTTCCATGTAATACTTCTAATGTTTGAAGCCAAGGTATGAAATCCTCTTTATCAATTCTAACACCTTTGTCAGGTCTAAACGTTGGATTTACAACTACATCAAAACTAACATCTTTTTTTATAGCTATATGATACTCTAAAGAATCGATTGGATCATCTGTTGTACAAATAGCTTTTACATTTGCTCTTTTTATTAAAGATCTTGCTGTAAACTCATCTTTTGCTAACATCTCATTTGTCTTTTCCCAAATCTCTTCAGCTGTTTCTTTCGAAAGAATCGTATCTATTCCAAAGAATCTTTTAAGCTCTAAGTGTGTCCAATGGAAAAGTGGATTTCCATAACACTCATCTATCGTTTCAGCCCATTTTAAGAACTTTTCCTTATCCTCTTTAGCTCCAGTAATGTATTCCTCATCAACACCATTACTTCTCATAGCTCTCCATTTGTAGTGATCTCCACCTAACCAAATCTCAGTTATTGATCTATATTTTTTATCCTCGAAAATCTCTTTTGGATTTAAATGACAGTGATAATCATAAATTGGCATATCTTTTGCATAGTCATGATATAACGTTTTAGCTATATCATTAGTTAATAAAAAATCTTCACACATAAATTGTTTCATATTTTTCCATCTCCCATTTTAAATTAATCTTTATAAAGTAACCCCGGATTTAAATATCGCAATCTCTTGGAACCTATTTAATTCATTGTTTACTTTTTTCCCATTTATTACTTCAACTATGTAGTCTATAAATTCATTTAGTAGCTCATCCATAGTTATATCCTCTGATACCAATCTTCCTGCATCAAAGTCTATCCATCTTTTCTTTTTATTATATAACTCACTATTTGTAGATATTTTAACTGTTGGAACATATCCACCATATGGATTTCCTCTTCCCGTTGTGAATAAAACCATATGACAGTTTGCTGCTGCTAGGGCTGTTGTTGCAACTAAATCATTTCCTGGAGCACTTAGTAAATTTAACCCCTTAACTTTTAAAGTCTCTCCATATCTAATTACATCTACAACCTCTGACTTTCCAGATTTTTGAGTACAACCTAGTGATTTATCCTCTAAAGTTGTAATCCCGCCCTTTTTATTTCCAGGAGATGGATTCTCATATATCTCTTGGTCATTTTTTATAAAATACTCTTTGAAATCATTTATCAAAGAAACACATCTTTTAAAGACATCCTCATTCTTACATCTTTTCATAAGTAGCGTTTCTGCTCCAAACATCTCTGGAACTTCCGTTAAAACTGTAGTTCCACCTTGAGATACAATATAATCTGAAAACTCTCCTAACATAGGATTTGCAGTTATTCCAGATAACCCATCTGAACCTCCACACTCTAATCCAAAGTTTATCTCTCCTAAATTAGCCTCTTCTCTTTTATCATTTAACATATTTTCATAAAGTTTTAGAAGGATATTTTTCCCCTCTTCTACCTCATCCTCTACATCTTGAGAAACTAAGAATTTAACTCTATCAGTGTCATACTCTCCTAAAGTTTTTTGAAACTCAGCAACCTGATTGTTTTCACATCCTAAACCTAAAACTAATACTCCACCTGCGTTTGGATGTTTAACTGTATTTTGAAGTATCGTTCTTGTATTTAAATGATCCTCTCCTAATTGAGAGCATCCATAGTTATGTGTTAAAACATTTATATTGTCGATTTTTAAATCTCCAATCTCTCTCATAAGATCCTCTTTTATACGCTGAGCTATTCCATTCACACAACCTACTGTTGGAATTATCCAGAGCTCATTTCTGATTCCCACATCACCATTTTTTCTTTTATATACATTGATTTTTCTCTCAGATGTCTTTAAAATTTTTTCACAAAACTCAGGAGAATAGCTGTAGTTATTCAAATCTTTCAAATTTGTTTTAGTGTTGTGAGTGTGTATCCACTCTCCCATTTTTATATCTGAAAGGGCATGACCAATTGGCATTCCATACTTTATTACATCTTCATTTTGAGCAATATCTTGAAGGGCAATTTTATGCCCTTTCAATACATCCTCTAATATTGTAATCTCTTTATCTTCTAAAAGTATTTTCTCATCTTTTAAATAATCTCTTAAAACTATTAAAACATTATCTCTTTCATTTATTTTTATAAACTCTTTCATTATTTAACCTCTTTTAAAGCTTTTGCAACTCCAACCTTGTCTATATTTTCTAAGTATTTAGCTACTAAATCAGTCATACCCTCTACTGCATTTAAATCAGTATCCCAGTGACTCTCTAATCCTAATACTGCTTTTACAATCTCATTGTAGTTATTAGTCATCCATAACTCTTTATACATATCTAGGTGATGTTTATCATCTCTTAATTGAATAGCATCTCCATTCTCTCTAACTCCTTTATAGAATCTGATCAGTGCAGCTAATGAGAATAACAATTTTTTAGATAACTTCCCTGTTCTGTTATTTAACTCTAAAACTTGCGGTAAAATTCTAGATTTATATTTTGCCATTGAGTTTAATGAGATATCCATTAACATATGTTTTACATATGGGTTTTTGAATCTGTTTATAACAGCATCTTTAAACTCCTCTAACTCCTTTTTATCCATATCTAAAGCTGGAATAATCTCCTCATCGATAGCTGATTCGATAAACTTTCTTAAATCCTCATTTTCCATAGCTTCTCTTACTGTATCTATTCCATATAAATAAGCCACTGGAACCATCGCAGTATGAGCACCATTTAAAATTCCAACTTTTCTCATTTTATATGGTTTTAAATCATCAACTATTAGGATATTTAAATTTAATCCCTCTAATTTTAACTCTTTAGTTAATATATCTTTTGGTCCTTGAATTACAAATAGATAGAAGTATTCTCCAGTCGTTATAAAGTTGTCAGAGTATCCTAACTCTTTTTCTAACTCCTCTTTTTCTCCTCTTGGATATCCAGTTACTATTCTATCAACTAGTGTAGAACACCAGATATTTCCATTGATTAACCAGTTTGTAAACTCCTCTCCTAAGTTCCAAAGTTCAGCATATTTTAAAACAACTCTTTTTAACTCTTCGCCGTTATAGTCAATTAACTCACACGGTAGTAAGATAAATCCTTTTGTCATATCTCCATTGAAAACAGTGAATCTTTCATGAAGTAGTCTTGTTAGTTTTGCTGGGAATGTAGCTTGTGGTTCATCGTCATATTTATCTTCTGAACTGAAAGTGATTCCAGCTTCTGTAGTATTTGAAACGATAAATCTCATATCCTCGTTATGAGCTAACTCTAAATACTCTTTAAAGTTTTTGTAGATAGGAATCTCTCTATTGATTGATGAGATAACTGTGTAATCTTTTACAACTTGTCCACTTTCGTTTATTCCTCTGATTATTGCTGTATAAAGTCCATCTTGAGTATCTAATAAAGGAACTGCATCAAAATCGATTGGCCTTACTACTGCAACACCTGCATTTAAATCTGTATTTTTATTGATTATATCTAATTGCCAGTCAAAGAAACATCTTAAAAAATTTCCCTCTCCAAATTGAATTACCTTTTCCGAATATTTAGGTAAATTTAGCTCTTTTCTTGTTAACATAACTCTCTCCTTTTTTGTGATATATCACTATTATATTACGAGTATATTATATTTTGTAGGAAAAATCAAGTTTTTTTAATAAAAAATAATCTCTATTTAATTTTTTCGTTCTTAAAAAGAACAATTTTTGTTTGTTATTGGTTTTTTATAAAAAATATTATATAATATATTTATAAAAAAATAGGGAGTTATATTTATGAAAAGTTTAAAAGAGAAGGCTTACGAAGAGATTAAAGAATTGATTATTTCTGGTAAACTAAAAACGAATGAACGAATTGATGAAGATTTTTTATCTAAGTCACTACAAGTTAGTCGTACTCCTGTTAGAGAAGCTATCAACAAACTCGAACAAGAGGGATGGATTAGTATCGTTCCTAGAAAAGGGATGTTTGTTAAAAATATTTCAATAAAAGAGATTAATGATATTTTTCAAGTTAGAAGTAACTTAGAACCTCTTATTCTTAAAATGGCTTTTTACAAAATTGATAAAAATTATCTTTTAGGTTTAAAAAACAAATTTTTAGAGTTTACAAACAAGGAGATTTTAACATCTGAGGAGAAACAAAACCTTGATAACTTAGATAATGAGCTACACATTTTTATCCTTAAAAACTGTGCCAATGACTATATTATCAAAATGATGGAAAATGTTTACGAGCATAATATGAGAATTAGAAATCTAAGTCCTCAACCTCCTGTTAGAAGATTCGAGGCAATAAAAGAGCATATGAATATCATCGATTTTATTTTAAATGACAATTTAGATGATGCTATTGAAGAGTTGAAAAATCACAATTTAAAAGCTAAAGAAGGTTTCTTCTACAGCTTAATTGATTAATTGAAAACAAAATTAAACAAAAAAGGACCGTAAGGTCCTTTTTAATTATACTATCTTACTAACCATCCACCGTCTATAGCTAAGATGTGTCCGTTTATATAATCTGCTGCTTTTGATGATAAAAATACTGCTCCTCCAACTAAGTCAGAAGTTTGTCCCCATCTTCCAGCTGGTATTCTTCCTAAAATCTCTTCATTTCTCTTTTGGTCAGCTCTGATTGGTGCTGTATTTGCTGTTTCGATATATCCAGGTGCAATCGCATTTACTTGGATATTTTCTACTGCTAACTCATTTGCAAAAGCTTTAGTTAACCCTGCAACCCCATGCTTACTTGCAGTATAAGATGGTACAAACTTTCCACCTTGGAACGACAGCATAGATGCGATATTTATTATCTTTCCTCCACCTTGCTTTTTCATCTCAATAGCTGCCATTTTACTTAAATAGTAGATTGATGATAAATTTAAGTCGATAACTTGTTGCCAATCTGAGTTAGGCCCCTCTAATAGTGGTGATCTTTTTATTGTTCCAGCGTTATTTACTAAAATATCAATTTTTCCAAAAGCTTCGATACATTTAGATACAGCTTCCATAGCTACGTTTTCTTTTGATAAATCCCCAGTTGCATAAGCTACCTTTCTTCCAAGTGCTTCAACCTCTTTTATCATATTTTCCATATTATCTCCGTTATATGTAAAGATAAATAGATCTGCTCCAGCTGCTGCTAACCCCATTGCAAGTGCATTTCCAATTCCTACATTTCCACCAGTTACCATAGCAACTTTTCCTTCTAAATTAAACATATTTAACATTTTTCCCTCCTAAATTAACCTAACGATGTCGTATAATCTTTTTATTTTTTTATTTAATTATTATCTTACTTGATTTCGTTCATTGGAACGTGATCCATATCTGTGAACGTTTGGTTTTCTCCAGCCATTCCCCAGATAAATGTGTAATTTTTAGTTCCTACACCTGAATGGATTGACCAAGATGGTGATATTACAGCTTGCTCATTAGCCATTACAATGTGACGAGTTTCGTTTGGTTGTCCCATTAAATGGAATACTCTTGAGTTCTCATCCATATCGAAATAGAAGTAAACTTCCATTCTTCTTTCATGAGTGTGACAAGGCATTGTGTTCCACATGTTGTTTGGATCAAGCTCAGTCATTCCCATTACAAGTTGACACGACTTACATACAGCTGGATGAACATATTGGAATATAGTTCTCTTATTTGAGTTTTCTAAATCTCCTAATTGAACTTTATTAGCTGTTGTTCTATCTATCTTTACGATTGGATATGTCACATGTGCTGGTGATGAGTTGATATAGAACTTTGCTGGGTTCTCTTTAGAATTAGAAGTAAACGTTAACTCTTTGCTTCCCATACCTACATATAATCCATCTTTTGCTTCCATATTGTATTCAACACCGTCGATAACCAGTTTTCCAGCTCCTCCAACGTTGATTATTCCTAACTCTCTTCTCTCTAAGAAGAATTCAGAACCTAACTCTTTACACCCCTCTAATTTTACTTCAGTTTCTATTGGCATAATTCCACCCGCGATTACTCTATCTACATGAGAGTACACAAGATTAACTTCATCAGCAATGAAAACTGTTTCCATTAAATAGTGCTTTCTTAACTCCTCTGTAGTATAGTGCTTTGAATCCTCTGGATGATTTGCATATCTTACATCTAATTTCATTTTTACACTCCCTTTTATCTCTTGATTTTATCTTATTTTGTATTGAAATAATGTGAAAATTCCCCATTTATTAACTCTTGTAATCTATTTATTCCACTGTTAAGGTGAGCTTTTATAACCTTTTCAATTTTCTTAACATTTTTTTCCTTTATTATTTCTACTAACATTTTATGATCCTCATAAATAGCATCAAAATTTCTAACCCCAATAATATCTAGCATTTTGAATCTTTTATAATGAATCTGAGCTTTTTCTATTTGCTCCCAAACAAATAGTTTATTTGTTGCTGCAAACCAAGCTTTATGGAATTCACAATCCAATTCATAGAACTCTTTTGGTTCAAACTCTCTTTTTAATAGTAACTCTTGAAGTTTTAAATTGTACTCCATCTGAGCTATAAATCTATCATCTAAAATCTCTATTACATCTTTTATAACTTGTAACTCTATCACTATTCTCATATAGATACTTTGTTTTATTATATCCATATCTAATAAACTAACATAGCTTGATTTGAATGGAACACTTTCAATTAAACCAGCTGAATTTAACTTACTCAAAATATCTCTACTTGGAGTTCTTGAAACTCCATATTTTGTACTTATCTCCTGCTCTGTTATAATTTGACCAGGTTTATACTCTAAATTCATTATTTTTTCTTTTAACTCTTCATATATATTCTCTGTATTATTTTTTGTCGACATTTTTTACTCCTCAGTAATCTTTATTAATAAAACAATCTTTATGATTGTATACGATTTTAAATTTAGTATACAATCAACATAGGGATTTGTCAATTATTTTTTAAATTTTCAAATGATATTTTTTCAAACTTTGTTCGGTTTTAGTTTTTTTTAAACAAAAAAAGAGTGGTTCCCCACTCTTTAAATTAATATTTATATCTATCTATTGCATTGTGGAACTTAGGTAAGTAGTCCCAGTTCTCTCTAATTATCTCATCTAAAATAGTTTTTGCAACTGCTCCACTTGTAACCAACGGATTTATTGTTAGAGCTTGAAGTGCTTTTCCATAGTTTCCTGTAACAGCAGCTTCTATTGTCAATTGCTCAAAGTTTTTCATAAGTTGTAAAATCCCTCTAGCTTCTAATGGCATAGGCTTTTGTGGGAACGGCTTAACTCCATCCTTATACACTTTTGCAGATACCTCTACTGCACATCCTTCTGGTAAACAATCAATTAGACCATTCTCATTTTTAGTTGAAACAACTATAACTGTTCCTTTATCATTGTATATTGAATTTATCAACTCACAAGCTGCATCAGAGTAGTATTGCCCTCCTCTTTGCTCTAACTGTTTTGGTTTAACATTTAGCTCAGGGTCTTTATATAATTCAAATAGCTCGTTTTCTACTTTTTTAACTTGCTCTCCTCTTGTTCCTTTTCCACTTCTTATCTCTTCTAATTGATCCGCTAACATCTCATCTGTTAAATAGTAATATTTATGATATGCACAAGGAATCATTCCTAAATCCATAATTTGCTCTCTAATCCAAGGTTTTCCATGTCTTAAGTTCGCTGGTAGGTTTTCAATATCTGTAAGTATCTTTCCTAACGCTTCCTCTGTTCTATCTACTCCATTATGTAAAACTTGTCTTCCCCAGAAGAAGTGATTTAATCCTCCACATACTAACTCTATCT
The DNA here is from genome assembly GCF_945952365.1 of uncultured Cetobacterium sp. Lineage (GTDB taxonomy): Bacteria > Fusobacteriota > Fusobacteriia > Fusobacteriales > Fusobacteriaceae > Cetobacterium_A. Next base: position 2,581 of record NZ_CAMFHX010000021.1, on the reverse strand, counting down.
CTTCATCTGGAACTCCTAATGCATCAGTTACAGATTTTCTAACTCCAATAGGTACATTACAAAGTCCTGCTACCTTTATATTAGGATAGTATTTTAAAACTGATTCTGTTACCATTCCACTTGGATTTGTAAAGTTTACTAACCACGCATCTGGACAAAGCTCTGTCATATCTTGACAAATATCTAAAATTACAGGAATTGTTCTTAAAGCTTTAGCAAACCCTCCAGCTCCATTTGTTTCTTGTCCTATCATTCCATATCTTAAAGGAATTCTTTCATCTCTTATTCTAGCTTGTAATAATCCTACTCTGAATTGTGTTGTAACAAAGTCTGCATCTTTTAAAGCTTCTCTTCTATCAAGAGTCAAATGTACTGACATCTTATCAGCTAATCCAGCTTGTTGAACCATTCTTTTTGCTAAATTTCCAACAATCTCTAATTTTTCTTTTCCATCCTCTATATCAACTAACCAAAGCTCTTTTATTGGTAGTTCATTGTATCTTTTTATAAAACCTTCAACTATCTCTGGAGTGTATGATGATCCCCCACCAATTGTAACTATTTTTACTGGCTTTTTCATAATTTTGTTCCTCCTATGTTTTAAATTCTATATTTTATATTTAACTTTTTAATTATAACTCACTTAATAATGATTCTAAGCTTTCCTCTTTTTCAACTTCATTTTCAGATGCAGCTAATTGAGCATCATAGATTTTAAAGAACGGATAAAATACTACTACTGATAACAAAATACTAAATACTCCTAACAAAGCTGTTGAAACAGAGAATCCTGCTGCTAAAAATCCTGCAATTACTGGTGGCGTTGTCCACGGAATAACTGTGAATGGAATCTTAACTATATCCCACTTCATTAAGAACCAACTTACTAAAGTTATAAGTAAAGGATTTAAAATAAATGGAATCATAAGTAGTGGATTCATCACTATAGGTGTTCCAAATATTACTGGTTCATTTATATTAAATAACGATGGCGTTATTGATAACTTTCCAACCTCTTTTAACTGCTTCGAACGAGCTCTAAACAGCATTAGAAGTACAAATCCAATCGTAGCTCCACTTCCTCCAAGTTTCATAGTCATATCTGCAAAAACTCCACTTGATATAATATATCCGTTTGAGTATATGTTATCAATTCCTGCTGCTGCTAAAGAAGCATTATGCATAGTGTTTTCCAACCAAATTGGATCCATTATTCCCCCAACTATTGTTGCACCGTGAATTCCAGCACACCATAGTATAGTTGTTATTAGTACAACAACAATCTGTCCAGGTAAAGATGTACTAGCAAATCTTAAAGGTGTTCCAACTAAAATAGTTATCATGTCATGGAAGTTTCCAAAGTTTGTATTTACTACAACTGCTGTTATTATTCCCCAGAAACTTATTACAATAACTCCTGGAATAAGCGACATAAATGTTTTTGAAATTGCTGGTGGTACACTTTCAGGCAGAGTTATTACAAAACCTCTTTTTATAATTTTTGTTACCATCTCAACACTGATTAAAGCTATAATAACCCCTGCAAAAAGACTTTTAGCGCCTAAATATCCCATATCTATCTTTCCATCCACAGCTGTTGGAATCATCGTCACAATAAAACTCGCAACTGCTATTATTCCATTTGATAGTGCCATCTCAGGCATTCCAAATCCAATTGTCATTCTATACGCAACTGAAAGAGCTGCAACTAATCCAATTATTCCAAAACAAGCTGTAGATATGTATGAGAAATATCTTCCCATTCCACTCGCTTCTATAAGCTGACTATAACCTGGAATTGGTAAGAAGTTTAAAATTAAAAATAGTGAACCTACTATAGTTAATGGCATTGTTGCTACAACCCCATCTTTTATTGCTACTACATGTCTTTGAGCTGCAACTTTATTAGCTACTGGAACAAAGTATTTATTTAAAAAGTTATTAAATTTTTCAAATATCTTCATATGTACACTCCCTTTCTATTTTTTAAACTCTTTTATTGCTAATATGGCATCTTTTAATACTCCAAGACCGTCCATCATTCCATATTTTTGAGTATTTATTGTAAGAACTGGAAATCTTCCATTTGCTAATCCTATCATCTTTTCCTCTAAAAATTTAATTTGTGGACCTAGTAAAAGTATATTTATATCATTGAAATGATCTGGTGCTTGCATCTCTGGAACTGCTTTTATTTCAGCTTCTAATTTATGCTCAGCTGCTATCTTTTTCATTTTGTTAACCAATAAACTTGTTGACATTCCTGCGTTACATGCTAGTAAAATTTTAATCATAACTCTTTACCTCCAAATATTTTTTATATTTCTATTCGCATATTTTGTTCTGTTCTTGCTATTAAGATACCACTTAATTACATTTTTTGTCAACTTTGTAAAAATTAGCTTTGTTTTTCGTCTATTTTAGCTTATAATATTTTCAAGAAATCAAAATAAATATCTCTTTTTCGTTTGTTTAACTTTTTTTCTAGAAAAAAATATTTAAAAAATTTAATTTTTTTTTAAAAATGGAGGCATTTAACAGTTGAAATAAATTTATAAAATTCAAAAATAAGTTTTGACTT
>NZ_CAMFHX010000020.1 GCF_945952365.1 uncultured Cetobacterium sp. | reverse complement strand
CAAATGGAGAGATTGGATTTAGAGTTGTACTAGAGAATATCTCTACTGAAAATGTGGCTAATAATATTACATTGAGAGATTTTATAGCTAATATTGTAGCAGACAAAGTTGGAGGAGGAACTACACCAGCCTTTAAACCAGGATGGAAGATAACATCAAGAGTAGAAGGAGATGTAGAAAACTCTAATATAGAAAGTCTATTGATTTTAGAAGATGGTATGAATATACCAGATGTAGTAGTAGATATAGGGAAAGCTACAAAAATAATAATAGAAATTAAAGGAATAGCAGAAAGTAACATATATGGTGATATAAAAAATATAGCATCATTTAGTTATCCAGATGGAAAAGAGAGTTATGAAAGAGAAGCAACTATTAAAAGTGCTCAATCTATACCAGAATTAACAAAAGTTGTAGATAAAGCAGAATATAACTCAGGAGATACATTAGAATACACAATAAGAATGAAAAACCCAGGGTTATCAATAATACCAAACTTTGTATTAACTGATGAAATTGGAAAAATTGTAGGAGAGATAGCAGGAGAGAGCTCATCGACAGGCTTAGCATTTGTATCTTGGCAAAGAGTTTCTTTAGAAATACCAGTAACATCGGTGTTAAAAGAGGAGTTAGTTAAAGACTCAAGTGAAGGAGATACATATAAAGCGATACTAGATTTAGGAGTTGGAGATGAAGTAGTATTGAAGTTATCGGCGCAAACAAAACCTAATGTATTTGGAACGCTAGTGAATACAGCGATAGGTAAGTATACTGAGCAAGGAGAAGGTGGAATAGTAGAAAAAGAGATAGTAAAACAAGCTGTTTCAACTGGAAAAATTGGGCTTCTTGGATTGACAAAAACAGTTAAAACGAAAACATTATTACCAAATACATCAACATATCTATATTCTCCAGGAGAAGAGGTTGAATACACTATAGTTGTAAGTAATAATGGAGATGGATGGATTAGAAATGCAAAATTAACGGATATGTTTACAGAAGTTCAAACTAAATTGTATCCAAATGGAGACTTAGGAGCAGCATTTGAAGACGGAACTTTATCAATTGAGTATATATCTTCAAACTCTGAAAACTCAATTACAATATTAGAAGACAGTCCAAATTTAAAAGCTGAGATAGATATAAAAAATGGAAGCACAATTACATTTATTGCAAAAATAAGAGTGTCGACAGAAGCAGTATCTATAATAGAAAATAAAGCTATTTTAAGCATTAAAGTTGGGGAAAAAGAAGAGGTTATTGAAACAAAAGTAAAAGTATTTGCAAAAATACCAGAAGTTACATTGACTAAAACAGTTGATTTAAAAGAGTTTAATCCTTCAGAAAAGTTAGTTTATACAGTAGTTTTAGAAAATTTAGGTGATAATAATCTAATAGGAATTGAAGGTACGGACATAATTAACGATATTAGATCTCTAAATAACTTAGGAGAAATGGTTTATCCGTTTGAGTCAGAATCGACTATAACTAGATTAATTGAACCAGAAAATTCAGTAAGAGTTACACCGATTGAAACGGCTCAAGGAAATATAGTAGATAAGTTAGATATGAAACCAAAATCAAAAATAACTTATATAATAGAAGTTCAAGTTAAAGATTCGATAGTTGGTAGTATAGTAAATATAGCTAAAGCTAAAATTTTAAGTCAAGATGGTTTTGGAGAAGATAAAAACTTAGAATCTGAAGTGACGTCAACTCCAAGAAAACCAGTGATAGCTATAGAAAAAACTGTACTTACCCAGTTAGAATCTGATGATAAAATTGTAAATGGCGAAGAGGTAACATACACAATTAAATTAAAAACAGACAAAATAGTATTTAATGTACAGTTGATTGATAAGGTTTCTGAGATTAAAAATGAGTTAGGAGAGGTATTATTTGATCCAGAAACAATTAAAATAGTTTCTGTAAAAGAAGGTGAAAGTGATATAGCTTACACTGGAGATATAAATGGTTCAACTTCTGAAATCAAAATATCAAGAATAAATACAGAAGCGGTAGTAAAAATAAAAGCAACTGTAAAAAATAATGTTTCGTTAAAAAGTGGTGAAAAAATAACGAATACAGCATCAGCAAATTATGATCAACAAAATGATGGTGGATATGATTTAGATATACCTGTAAGTGATATCGCCGATGTAGTTGGAAAAGCTATGCAACTAGAACTAACGAAAGTAGCAACTCAAGACCAAGTTTTATTAGGTGAAGAGGTAGAGTACATTATAAAAGTTAAGAATAGTGGATCGACAAGAGCATTAAACTTCACTGTAATAGATAACATATCTGAAATGACAGAGTTATCGAATAGTGGATCAAAGATACCAGCTTATACAAGTTGGTCTATAACAGGAGTTGCAGGACCTAATTCACTAATAGGAACTATTCCGGGTCCAAATATTAACTTAAATATTACGGATGCAGAAATAGCTCCAGGTGAAACGTTAACTTATACAATTAAAGCTAAAACATCATTAGATTTAAATGTACAAAAAGTTAGAAATATAGCTAAAGTAGCTATTGTTGGATTACCTGAAATAGAAGCAGAAGCAGAGGTAAAAGTTAAAAAACCTTTAGTATCAATAGATAAAGAGGCAGGAGTAAAAGAAACATCAATCGGTAAATTTGTACCTTATAGTTTAGTAATTACAAATAACGAAAGTCAGCCGATTAAAAATCTTTACATAAAAGATACACCGCCAGCTGGATTCAAATATATTGAGGATTCTTTAGGAATAATCAAAAATGGAGAGAAAGTTGGAACTATTGATGTTACTTACGAAGGAAATACAATTGTTATTGGACCATTCGATTTAGAAAGTAAAGAACAAATTGAAGTGGTTTATTTAACAAAAGTATCGATTGGAGTGGTAAGAGGAACTTATAAAAACGTAGCAGTTGTAACGAATACATCAGGAAAACCAGTTTCAAACGAAGATGCAGCAGAAGTTGATGTAGTTGAAGATCCATTGTTTGAAACAACAACTGTAATTGGAAAAGTATTCCATGATAGAGATGGAGACGGAATTCAAGATGACAATAGAGCAACAGGTATATCAATAAAACAAGATATTCCAGAAAATTTATATGTTCCAAATAGCACATACTATATAGTTGATGGGATTACAAAAGCTATTAAAGACCAGAGTGTTCCTTTAGAAAGAGGAATAAAGTTAAAAGAGATTCTACATGGTAGAATGAGTGAAAGAGAAGATTTAGAGAAGAGCAAAGTTGAAATTTACACAGGATTAAATGATGTTTCAAACTTAGGAGATATTAGAGTTACCACAGCAGAAGGAACAGATATAACTCTAACAAAAGATAATAGAGTTATAACTAATCATACGGGCTTAAAAGCTAAAGGTATGGTATCGCAAAATATCGTCTTAAGAAGACAAATACTTAAAAAAGCTACTAATAAAAATAGAGATAATAAAATTAAATATTATCAAAAGATAACTATAATAAACACAGGATTAATAGAGGAGGGGATTCCAGGAGTAAGAGTTGCTAATGTTGAAGGATTGGTAATAATAACAGATCAATATGGAAGATTCCATATACCGGAAGTTTCTGATAAAAAAGGTAAAAATTATATTTTAAAAGTTGATGCAACAACATTACCTATCGGAAGCATATTTACAACAGAAAATCCAAAAGTTCAAAGATTGGGAACAACGATGATCAAATATAACTTTGGAGTAGTTTTACCTAGAACAACTTACGAAACAAAACAGGATGGAACAAAATTACTGAGAGTTAGAGTTTTCCCAGGAATCTTATTCTATGAAAATTCGTCAGAAATAAAGCCTGTTGTCTATAAAGATGTTTTTAGTGAAATTATGAAAAAGTTAAAATCTAAAGATCATTTATTAGTTGAATTAAATAGAAGCGATAATAAAGAGTTAGATGAAAAGAGAAAACAAGAGTTGTTGAAAGCTTTAAAAGAGTATTTGAGTGATGAAAAAGTAAAAGTTCAATTTATTCAAAGCAAAAAGGAGGCGATATAGATGAGTAATCACTTACAAAGTAATTGGAGTATATGTTTGATTTTACTAGGACTTATAATAACAACAGCAAGTGCTCAAGTAATTGAACCTCCAAACTCTTTTGAAGAGTATGAAATAATTGAAACAGTATCAACTCAAAATTTACAAAATGAAAAATGGAGTGATTCAGAAGAAAATGTAAGAGGTGTTGAGTTCCAGAAACTGGAACTTGATTCACCTTTTGTTAAAGAGAGTCGTTTACCAGAAACAGAGGATTTAACATATAAAGGTAGAGCTTTTTTAGAAAATAGAAGAGGTGTTATCTATAGTATAGTAGATCCAGTAGCAGTAGATCCAAGATTGAATATACTTACGAAACCATATGTTTTGGTTGACGGAATGGGGAATATAAAAGAAGAGGTTGTTTTCTATACATATACAAACTATGATAAAAGTATTAAAAGTTATGAACTGCTAATATATAAAGAAGGGGATGTATTAAGAAGAAATCCTATAGGAAAAGTAATTGGAGAGAGAATAGATTTTAATACTCCAATAGTATGGGATGGTTTAGTTTCAAAAAATCAAAACTTAAAGAATGTAAATAAACTATATTATGTTCTTAGAGTTTATGGTGAAAATGGAACTTATGATGAAACAGATATAAAGACACTAAATTTAAATGATATGGTAATAAGTAAATTAAATGAAGATGATAGCTCAATAAAAGAGAAAGTCTATGGAACAAATGATTTGGCTTTACAAAATATACCCATCGTAGGATCTAAAATTAGATTCTACGGTAGGGATATTGATCCAAAATCAATAGTAAAAATTGATAATCAAAATATTGAGTTAGACTCGACAGGAGATTTTATTTATGAAACTGTTTCAGATGAAACTTCAAAAGTATATAATTTTGAAATTGAAAAGGATGGAAAGCATAAACACTATCCGATAGAAGTAGAAACAGTTAAAGATTATGAGTATTTAGTAGCTTTAGCAGACTTTACTTTAGGGAACAATAGAATATCTGGAAGTGATTCAATTCTTCAAAATGATCCAGATTTTAGAGAGAGTTACTATAATACTGGAAGACTAGCTTTTTATTATAAAGGAATAAAAGATAAGTATAAAATAACAGCTCAAGCTGATACTTGGGAAGATGAAATAAAAAATATGTTTAGTGATTTCCATATGAGAGATAAAAATGCTATTTTTAGAAAGCTCGATAGACAGTATTTACCGTTTGACTATGGAGATGAATCAGAGCGTTATTATGATGTTGAAACTGAGGGTAAGGCGTATTTAAGAGTTGATTGGGATAAATCTCAAGTTTTATGGGGGAACTATGAAACAGGTTTAGATTCAGGATTCTTTAATAATTATAATCGTAGTCTTTATGGAGCTAGAGGTGAATACAATAGTTTGGAGATAAATCCATTTGGAGAATCGAAACACCACATAGAAGTCTTTGCAGCTAATCCTGACACAAGTTATAAAAGAGATTCTTTCTTGGGAACTGGAGGAAGTATTTACGCTTTGAGTGAAAGAGATATAGTAATAGGAAGTGCAAAGTTAACAATAGAAATAAAAGATAAGAAAACAGGTAGAATTCTAGATAGAGTAACTCTAACAGAAGGGGCAGACTATACAATAAATGAGCTGTCGGGAAGAGTTATTCTTTCAGAACCTCTGAGTCAAAACTACTTCTCAGAAAAAAATACAGATATAGTAAAAAATACTCCATCAGGAGAAAAAAATATTTATTTAATAGCGGATTATGAATTCTATTCTTCAGCAGATAATATTTCAAATTTAACAGCAGGTGGAAGAGGTAAAACTTGGCTAACTGATAATATAGGTGTTGGTGGAACTTATGTTAAAGAAAATAGAAAAGGTTCATTAGCAGACTATGAATTGAAAAGTGCAGATTTAACACTGAAAAAATCTAATGGAACGTATATTAAAGGAGAATATTCGGAAAGTGAAGGAAATCAGCTAACTAAAGATTCAAATTGGTTTTCATATAATGGTGGTTATGATTTTATTCAGCAACCAATAATAAATGAAAATGGAAAAGGTCAAGCCTATTATATTGAGGCAAGTTTAGCACCAAGTGATTATAGTGAAAAGTTTAATTTAGATGACAATTTACTTTTTTGGTATTCTAGAAAAGATAAGGAATTCTCAACAGCGTCAGAGGCTAGTGGTTTAGAAAAAGAGGAGATTGGTTTTAGAGCAGAGCATAAAATTAATGAGAAAACTCTACTCTTTACAGAAGCTACAAAATATAAAGAAACTGATTTTGATGATCTCGGAAAAAAAGAAGGTTTCCAAGAGCAAAAGGAGATTTCTTTAGGAATAAATAGAGAAGTGACAGAAAAATTAGATATTGGATTTGAAGTTAAGTATGTAGAAGAAAAAGAGGATGAGTCAGAATTAGTAACATTAAACAGTGAAGATTTAGATAACGGTGAGGCTGTTCTTTTAGGTACAAGAGTTGGGTATAAATTTAATGAAGAGCTAGACGGATATTTAAAATTACAATCTTCTGTTTGGCGAGACAAAGGGTATGCACCAAATAATTCTATAACCGTTGGAGGAAAATATACACCTACAGAGAAATTAGAACTTGGAGGTGCTTTAACTACCGGAAATAGAGGAGAAGCAGCAGAGGTAACTATAGGTTATAAGTATAGTCCTGATTATGAGATATATGCAGGTTATACACATGAAAATGAAGATGATACAACTAAAGATTTAACAATAGGACAAAGATTCCTATACAGTGATAGAGTAACTCTTTTCCAAGAGAATAGTATAATGAAAAATTATTCAGAAAAAGGATTGTTGCAAGGTTATGGTGTTGATTATGAATATGAAAAAAATATTTTCTTAGGATTCTTATATGAAAGAGGAGATGTGGATATTGAAGATGGAAAAGTAACTAGAAATAATTTAGGAACTAGCTTGAGATATGAAACTGAAGAGCTATATTCAAAGCATAGACTTGAGTATGGTAGAGATTCAGGAGCTAGGTCATCTTCTAGTTGGGCATTTATTAATAACGCAAAATGGAAACCAACTCCAGAGTATACAATATTTGGAGAAGCTAACTATGTTTCAATAGATGGTGATAGCTATACTTTGAAGAAAGATAATAATGAGTACTTATCTAGAACTTTTGATGGTGATGATAAGTTCTACGAGTTAGGGTTAGGGTTTGGTTATAGACCAGTATTTAATGATAGGTTAAATTTAATATCAAGATGGAACTATATCTATGATACAAACGGATCTGGAACTGTAGGAGATTCAACAGACTTTAATTTTAAAGCTCACTTATATACAGTAGAAGCTATTTATGATTGGACTCAGAGATTAACTGTGGCAGGAAAATATGCAATAAGACAGGATAAAGTAAGATTAGTTTCTGGAGGAGATTGGCATAGTAATACAATAAATATGTATTCGATGAGAATGACATATGAAATAATATACAGATGGGATGTTTTTGCAGAATATCATATATTAGAAAGTAGAAAAACAGATGAAGTTAAGCATGGTGCTCAGGTTGGAGTTTATAGAGATATAAATGAAAATATGCAAGTTGGAGTGGGGTATAACTTCAGTAAGTTTGATGATAATTTAAAAGACTTGCGTTATAAAAACGGTGGAAAAGATTTAGATTATGAGACACAAGGATGGTTCATAAATATAATTGGGAAATTCTAGTAAAAAAACTGTAAAAAAATCTCCAAAAATTTGAAAAACTTTAAGGAGGGTGATATAATTATATATTAAATATAATTATAAACAGGAAGGTCTGGTACAGTAGATGCAAGAAAAAGTAACTATGACTATGTTGGTTTTAGCAACAGCAATTCTAATGAGAATGTATACTTAAATAAAACGCAGCCTTAAATTGGCTGCGTTTTTACTTTATATATAAAGATATTAAAATTCCTGAACCTTTTCCTTCTATATTAAAGTTATTTCCACAGATGATAATCGTGTCACCAACTTCTAAAAGATATTCGTTGTTATTTATATTTACGTGTTTATTGTTTTCTAAATTATAAAAAATATTGATAGCTTTATTGGACAAAATCTCTCCTGAAAGATTGCTATCAGTAATATGGAAAGTTAATAATTCAACATCATCTTTAAAGATAAGGTTAAAATCTTCACTGTTTTCTTCGGTTGTACTTTTAGTTATACTGTCGCCTGAGAAAAAAATATGAGACATAGGATTTAAAGAGTATTCATTATTATCAATCTCTAACTTTATAGAACCTTTTAAAAGAATTAAAAGCCTTTTATACGAGTTGAAAGTGGTGAATTTATACACGCCTGGATTTATTGTAGCAGTTGAAACTCTAAAGTTAAAAGGGTTGTTTAAAGTCGAACCATCAGGGAATATATATAACTCTTTAGAAATTCCACCAGCCCATGAAGATTCTTTTACATTTTCTTTTCTAATAATTTTATAATCCATAGTATTTCTCCTCCGTATTCTTGAAGTTAATATCACTACTTTTATATAGCTCATAAAATCTGAATAATCAAGAGTAAATTTAGAAAAATAAAAAAAAACTCTCTGAATATATCCAGAGAGTTAAGCTATTTCCACTTTTTTATTTCCATCTTTGAAAGTGTGAATAACACTATCATTTATATCAGTAGCTTCTAATCCTAAAATTATCAAATCTAGTAGTTCGTCAATTGTTTTACCTTTTAGCAATTCTTTTATGTTTTTTTCTGGCATTATATTTTTACACCTCACTAAAAAAGTTTTTCATCACAATATAATAATACAAAAAAAATACTGAATAGTCAAACAAAAAAGAGATTTTTTTAAAAAAAAATGTTATAATTTTTAAGCAAAATAACTTTTAATAGAACAAGAGGTTGGAATGAAGAAGATATTATTACCAGTATTAGTTATAATCTCTATTTTTATGATGGCAACATACTCACCAAAATTAAGTCAAGGTTTAAAAGGGAAGGCTAGATTCCCACAAGAGTTTGTCCAAGGAGAGGTTATAAAAGTTTTAAAAGAGGATTTAATGAAAGATCCTGTTGTGGCAGGAAAGTTTAGAGGAAGTCAAACTTTAGAAGTTAGAATTCTTGAAGGAAAGTATAAAAATGAGGAGTTTGTAGTTTATAACTCTTTGAGTGCTTTGCATAATGTTTATGCAGATCAAGGTTTGAAGGCGATATTTACAGTGAAAGAAGAGGGCGCTAAGCCTACAGTCTGGCTCTATAATTTAAGAAGAGATAGATCAATATATCTTTTAGGAGCTATTTTTATAGGAGCTGTTGTATTGTTAGGAAAGATGAAGGGAGTAAAATCTCTTTTAGCGTTGGCATTTACAGGCTCAGTTATAATCTATGTACTGTTACCACTGCTATTTAAAGGAGTAGACCCGATTTCTACATCGATACTGCTTTCTTCAATTATAATTGTTGTAAGTTTTTTACTGATAGGGGGCTATGATAGAAAAACATATTCTGCTATAATAGGAACAATATGTGGAATAACAATAGCCGGTCTTATATCTTTTGGTTTTGGAAAAATTATGAAACTGAGTGGGCTAAATTTATCAGAAGGACAGCAACTATTATATATAACTAGAGATTTTAGATTGCAGATAGAGGGATTACTATTTGTTTCAATATTGATTGCCTCTTTAGGAGCTGTTATGGATGTGGCTATGTCTATTTCCTCTTCAGTGAATGAGATTTATCAGCATAAAAGCAGCTTAACAAGGAAAGAGTTGTTCCAATCGGCTATGGAGATTGGAAAAGATATTGTTGGAACTATGATTAACACTTTAATTTTAGCTTTTGCAGGTGGTTCGTTACCACTTATGATGATGATATGGGGATATGGAATGGTCTATCAGCAGTTTATCAATATACCAGCTATAGCTATAGAGATTGTCAATGCATTAGCAGGAAGTATAGGAATAATAGCAACTGTACCTGTAACCGCAGTTGTATCAATATTATTAATAAAAAGAAAAGGGGAGGAATATTAGTGAAAAGTACTAAGTTCTTTGTTTTAGGGGCACTTTTATCGTTAGCTTTAGTTGGTTGCGGTAAAAAAGAAGAAGCACCTAAAACAGCTACAAACACAGAGGTTAAGGAGTATTCAGAAAACAAACTTAACCTAGAAAAGAAAGTTATTACAAAAGGAGAGGTTGGAGCAGAAGAGGTAACTCTATCATTTGCAGCAACTTCAGACGTTCACGGAAGAATCTATCCATATGAGTATGGAATAGACTCTGAGGACAAAAGTGCAGGATTTGCTAAAACTTATACAATAGTAAAAGCTTTAAGAGAGCAAAATCCAAACTTAATACTAATGGATATCGGAGATACTGTTCAAGACAACAGTGCTGAGTTATTCAATAACTTAGAAACACATCCTATGGTAGAAGCTATGAACACTATGAACTACGATGCTTGGATTTTAGGAAACCATGAGTTTAACTTCGAGAAGGATTTCTTACTAAGAAATGTTAAAAACTTCAAAGGATCTGTAATCTCTGTAAATATAGAGAATGAAGATGATGGTTCAAAGTTTGTATTACCTTACCAAATCTATGAGATTGAAGGAGTAAGAGTTGCTTTAATGGGAGGAATACCACCTCACGTTCCTATGTGGGAAGCATCAGCACCAGAGCACTTCAAAGGACTTACTTTTGAAGATCCTATGACAGCTGTAAAGGAAACATTAGATGAGTTAGAAGGAAAGTATGATGTACTTGTAGGAGCATTCCATTTAGGAAGAAAAGATGAGTATGGAAAAACTGGAGTATTTGATTTAGCAGAAGCTTACCCTCAATTTGATTTAATCTTTGCAGGACATGAGCATGCTAGATATGTAACAGATGTAAATGGAACGACAGTTCTTGAGCCTGGAGCTTACGGATGGGGAGTTTCAAACGGAGAGATTAAAGTTGCTAAAAAAGATGGAAAGTGGCAAGTTCAAAATATAGTTGCTAAAAATATTGAAACTAAAGATGTTGATGCAGATGCAGCTATGTTAGATCAATTTAAAAATGTTCATGATGAGTCAAGAGCAGATGCAAATAAAGTAGTAGGAAAAGTAAATGCTAAATTTATTGAAAGAACTGACTACATAACTGGTGAAGATAAAGTTACAACTATGCCAACATCTCAAATAGAGGATAACGCTATTATTGAGTTAATCAATGAGGTTCAAAACCACTATGCAAAATCAGATGTATCAGCAGCAGCAGTATTTAACTTTGATTCAAACTTAAATGCAGGAGATTTCAAGAAGAAAGATGTTGCATTCATCTACAAATATACAAATACGCTTATGGGTGTAAACATGACTGGAGCTAACTTATTAAAGTATATGGAGTGGTCAATGGATTACTACAATACAACAGAGCTAGGAGATGTAACTATATCGTTCAATCCAAAAGTTAGAGGATATAACTACGATATGTTTGATGGAGTAAACTATAAAGTGGATATTTCAAAACCAGCTGGAGAGAGAATAGTAGATGCTACAATAAAGGGAGAGGCAATCGATCCTGCTAAAGTATACAAGGTAGCTGTAAACAACTACAGATTCGGAACTCTTTTAAACTTAGGGCTTGTAACAACTGAAGATAAGTACTATGATTCTTACGAAGAGTTACAAGATGGTGGAAGAATTAGAGATCTAATTGTTAGATACGTACAAGAGAACTTAAAAGGTGAATTAACTCCAAAAGTTGATAATAACTGGTCGATTGTAGGGTTTGATGAGAATGTTCCTGGAAGAGCCGAGGTTATTGAAAGAATCAGAAATGGAGAGATAAAAATCCCTATGTCTGAGGATGGAAGAACTCTTAATGTTCAATCAGTAAACATTAACACTCTATAATAGAAACAAAAGTATAAAAGAGGAGAAGTTTCTCCTCTTTTTTTATTTACTTTTATAAGAAATAGAGTTACAATAAAAGGGATTGTGGTATTTACATATAGACAAAATAATATTTATATAAATTATGGGAGGAAAAATGTACTTATTGAAATTTAAGAAAAACTTAGTAGAAAAAGTATGGGGAGGAAGAGGATTTGAAACTACTTTAGGATTTGATTTACCTAATGAAGAGTTGTATGGTGAGTCTTGGGAAGTTAGTTGTCATCCATCAGGGATGTCTTACGTTGAAAATGGAGAGTTAGAGGGGCAATCTTTAGAAACATTATTCCAAAAATTTGGAAAAGAGCTTGTAGGTGAAGAGATAGTAGAGAAATATGAAGAGAAGTTTCCTCTTTTGATAAAGTATTTAGATATAAATGATAAATTATCAGTTCAAGTTCATCCGAGTGATGAGTACGCTTTAAGAGTGGAGAAAGAGTTTGGTAAAAGTGAAGTTTGGTATGTTATGGAAGCGAGTGAGGATGCTAAGCTGATTCTAGGGTTAAAAAAAGAGATAACACCAGAGATATATAAAGAAAAAGTTGATAAAAAAGATTTCACTGAACTATTCAATGAAGTTAGTGTAAAAAAAGGTGACTTTATAGATGTAAAGCCTGGAGTTGTTCATGGAACTTTAGAGGGGTCGATATTGATATGTGAAATTCAGCAGAACTCAGATACAACATATAGAATATATGATTTTGATAGAGAAGTAAATGGAGTTAAAAGAGAGTTACATTTAGATAAAGCTATGGATGTTATAAAGTTTGGAGAAGAGATTGAAATAAGCTCAGAAGCATCTAGAGAAAAGATAAAGAGTGGAGATGCAACTATAGAGGAGATGATAAGAGGAGAGTACTTCTCAATAGATAGATTGTTAATAGATGGAAACTTTACAGATGCACAGTACAAGAACTTTAAAATATATTCAATATTAGATGGAGAGGGAGTATTGACTTCAGAAAATGAAAAGTATGAAGTTAGAAAAGGAGATACGTACTTCATTCCAGCTAATAAAGAGGTTTTAATAGAGGGGAAATTAGAGGTAATGAAAAGTTATATATAAGAATAAAGGGGGGATTTTATGTCAACAGCAGCAATAACATTGTTAAAAATTTTATTGCACGGAGATATGCATGTAGATGAGATTGGGAAATACATAAATTTGGATACAAACGCTATAGAAAGAAATATGCAGACGTTAAATGAATACTTAAAAGCAAACAATATGAATGTAGTGAAAAAAGTTAATAATATTTACAGTTTAGAAAATAAAAATGATGGATTTGCTGATTTTTTCTCAAAACTAGATGTTTTGACTTCGGATGAAAGAATAGATATCTATTGTATAAGATTTTTATTGAAGGGTTATATTAATTTAGAAAAAGAGAGACAGCAAATGGGGGTTTCAAGAACAACAGCGATTAAAGATTTTAAAAGAGTGAGAGAACTTCTAGAAAAAAATAGTATTTTTATAGAATCGAGAAACTCAAAAGGAATTTTTTTAAAAGAACCTAATAATACAAAAATAACTGAAATATTGTGTGAAAAATTAATGAAATTATTTGCAGAGAGGGATTTTCTTTCTAAAAAGAGAAGAGAACTACTAGAAGAGATTAATATTTTAGATGAGAAAAAATTTGTAAAAATATATAAAGAGATTATAGAAGCTTTTAAAATGAGAAAATCAATCTTTACATTCTATGCTATATATTCAATGGCTCTTATTGAAAAACATAAAAATATTTTATGCTATGAAAGCCAAAATATAGATGTGAAAGAAAAGAGTGAAGATATAGATAAAAGACTTGGTGAATTAAAAAATCTAAAAGATATATCTGAAAACTTAAAAAAGGTGATTGGAAGTATAGTATTGAAAGGTAAATATTATATATCTTCAGATTATCCTATAAAAAAACATTTCAATAGGTTTTCATCTAAAATTCAAGAGGTATTTGAATTGAATAGTGGTGAGACAGAAAGATTGGAAAATTATATTTTAAGTTATTTTGCAATAGGATACCTAGATAAAAAGTATGGAGTTCTTTGGGTTAGAAAAAATCCCTACTCTTTAAAATGTCGAAGGTTAGGAGAGGTTGTAGAAAATATACTGAATGAACTCAATTTAGAGATGATGTACTCTGATGTATTGAGATTAGCAGGTGCTATCTCTAGATTCTTTATGGAAGAGGAGTATGTAAAGGGATTTAAAATCCTCAGTGTATCTAGAAACTTAGATGAGGAATATAACGAGAGGGTCATTAAAAGTGTAAAAGAGCTTTTTCCAAATATTGAGTTTTCGTATCAATCTTTTCTAGAGTTTAGATTTAATACTGAAGAGGAGATTTCAGAGTACAATTTAATAATATCCGATACGGAAAGCTATTCTATAAAGAATCTTAGAAAAGTAAATGCTCTTAGTGGAAGAGAGATTCAAAGGTGTTTGATAGAGTTTCCTTTAGATAAAAGATTTAAAAAATCTGGGATTTTATAATATGCTTTTTTTGATGTTAAAAAATAAAAAAAAGTATATATACACTTAACATTAAAAATGGTATTCTAGTAATACAAATCCTTTTCTCTAATATATTCCCCCTAATATATATTTGAGAAAGTAAATTCCAGAAGAACTCCACCCCCCCGGAGTTCTTTTTTTATTTCTAAAAAAAGAGCTATTAAAATTTAAAAGCATAAAAAAAGGACACCGTTAAAAGTGTCCTTTATAATTTATATTAGTTATTAGATATAGATTCTACACCTGGTAACTTTTTACCTTCTAAATACTCAAGAGAAGCTCCTCCACCAGTAGAGATGTGAGAGAACTTGTCAGCGAATCCTAGAGAGATAGCAGCAGCAGCAGAATCTCCTCCACCAATAATAGTTGTAGAGTTTTCTAAGTTAGCGATAGCTTCACAAACTCCGATAGTTCCTTTAGCGTAGTTAGACATTTCGAATACACCCATTGGTCCATTCCATACAACTGTCTTAGCTCCAACTAATTGCTCAGTGAATAAAGCAACAGTAGCAGGTCCTACATCTAATCCCATCTCATCAGCAGGAATAGCATCTACAGATACAACTGAATGAGGAGCTTCGTTAGAGAACTCTTTACAGATTACTGTATCGATAGGTAAAATGATTTTTCCTTCTGCTTTTTCTAATAATGATTTTGCTAATTCTACTTTATCCTCTTCAACAAGAGATTTTCCTGTATCTTTTCCTAAAGCTTTGAAGAATGTGAACATCATAGCTCCACCGATTAATATTTTATCAGCTTTAACTAATAAGTTTTCGATAACTCCGATTTTGTCAGAAACTTTAGCTCCACCTAAGATAGCAACTAATGGTCTTTCAGGTGCATCAACAGCTCCACCGATGAACTTAATTTCTTTTTCCATTAAGAATCCAGCAGCAGTGTTTCCTTCTCCGATGTTAGCAGCGATTCCAACGTTAGATGCATGTGCTCTATGAGCAGTTCCGAAAGCATCGTTAACGAATAAATCTCCTAAAGAAGCCCAGTATTTTCCTAATTCAGGATCGTTTTTAGACTCTTTTTTACCTTCTAAATCTTCGAATCTAGTGTTTTGGAACATTAGGATTTCTCCATCTTTTAAGTTAGCAACAGCAGTTTCTAACTCTTCTCCTCTAGTAGCGTTGATGAAAGTTACTGGTTGTCCTAAAAGCTCAGCTAATCTCTTAGCAACAGGCTCGATGTTTCTCTTTTCTAAATCAGCAGCTTCTTTTACTTTTCCTAAGTGAGAGAAAGCTATTACTTTTCCACCGTTTTCTAAAACATACTTTATAGTTGGTAAAGCAGCTACGATTCTGTTTTCGTCAGTGATTTTTCCATCCTTCATAGGAACGTTGAAATCAACTCTCATTAAAACTTTCTTTCCAGCTACGCTTAAATCAGTTACAATTTTCTTTGCCATTTTATGTGAACCTCCCAAAATTTTTAAAATCTAATTATATTTTCTTAAAAAAAAGCGGAACTAGATAGTTCCGCTATTCTGTTTATTCTGTTTTTCCTAGATGTTCTAATTACTTAGAGATTTCTACGAATAATTTTAAAGTTCTGATTAATTGAGCAGTGTAAGACATTTCGTTATCGTACCAAGAAACTGTCTTAACTAATTGCTTATCTCCAACTGTCATTACTTTAGTTTGAGTTGCATCGAATAAAGATCCAAACTCGATTCCGATAACGTCAGAAGATACTAATTCCTCTTCAGTGTATCCGAATGATTCGTTAGCAGCAGCTTTCATTGCAGCGTTGATTTCAGCTACAGTTACTGGCTTCTCTAATACAGTTACTAACTCAGTTAATGATCCAGTGATTACTGGTACTCTTTGAGCAGCTCCATCTAATTTTCCAGCTAATTCAGGGATTACTAATCCGATTGCTTTTGCAGCTCCAGTTGTGTTAGGAACGATGTTTGCAGCAGCAGCTCTTCCTCTTCTTAAATCTCCTTTACCGTGTGGTCCATCTAATGTGTTTTGGTCGTTAGTGTAAGCATGGATTGTAGTCATTAAACCTTCTACGATTCCGTAGTTGTCGTTTAATACTTTAGCCATTGGTGCTAAACAGTTAGTTGTACAAGAAGCTCCTGAAATTACAGTTTCTGTACCGTCTAAAATGTTGTGGTTAGTGTTGTAAACTACAGTTTTGATATCTCCAGTTGCAGGTGCAGAGATAACTACTTTTTTAGCTCCAGCTTCTAAGTGAAGTCCAGCTTTCTCTTGAGATGTGAAGAATCCAGTACACTCAAGAACAACGTCTACGTTTAATTCTGCCCATGGTAAGTTTTTAGGATCTCTATCAGCTAAAACTTTAATTTCTTGTCCGTTTACTGAGAATCCTCCTTCGATAACCTCGATAGTTCCGTTGAATCTACCTTGTGCTGAATCATACTTGAATAAGTGTGCAAGAGTTTTTGCATCTGTTAAATCGTTTATTGCTACTACCTCAAACTCAGGGTTGTTCATCATTAATCTTAATGCTAATCTTCCAATTCTACCGAATCCATTAATCGCTACTTTAACTGCCATTTGGAAACCTCCTAATATTTTATATTTTTTTAATTTAAGTTCATAATTAAGTATTTTTCTTTTTCTTTTTGTAATGCTTTCTTTCGTTCTGTCTTAATGATATATTATCTTTTAAAATTTGTCAATTTATTCATGGGAACTAAAATTAATCTTTTTATGATTACTTTTTCATTAAAATTATAGTATAATAAAAAAAATAAAACCAAAGGAGAAGAGAAACATGTTGAAAGTATTACTGTTTTCTTTCGTATTATGCTGTAGTCTAATGGGGAAAGATCATACGATATTGTTGGAAAATGAAAATAGTTTCTTCTTTTATAAAGAGCAAAGTGAGTATAAAGGCTTATACCCCAAGATATTTCAAGATATATATAATAGAAGAGATATAAATTTGAGAGTAAAAGAGTTAGATACGAACCTAATATTAGATATGGAAAAAGGCAAAGATATTTTGATTATGGATTTAATTGAAACAGAAGAGAGAAGAAAAAAGTATTATTTTATTCCAACGTTTTTCTATTTAAAAGCTAATATGTACTTTTTAAATGCTCAGCATATAGATGTAACAAATTTCTATAAAAAAAGAGTGGGAGTTATAAAAGGAACGTACATAGACAAAGAGTTTTCTGAAAAATATGAGTTTTTAAATAGTGAAATTATTGATATTGAAACGAGAGAAAAAGGTGTACAAATGCTCAAAAATGGAGAGATAGAAGGATTTGTAGCAGATAATCAATATGGATTTATCGATACCTTAAATAAAATAGATATGAATAGAATACCTACGATGGTTACAACATTAGCTGTTCCTAAAAGTGAGAAAAAGCTATATGAGGATTTAAAAAAATATTTTGAAAATATCTCGTCGGATGATTTGAAAAATATGATTAGTGAATCTAGAAGAGAGTATTATAAAGATAAATTTAAAGGTAGATATCAATCTTTGAAGGGTAAAGAAGTAGATGTTCTGTTTCCAGCAGAGAAAAGTAATTATCCTCTATACTATAATGAAGATGGTAAAGAAAAAGGATTAACGGTTGAATATTTATCAGACGTTGCTGATATTTTAGGATTGAAAATGAATAAAGTTACTTACACAAATAGTAAGGATTGGAAAGAGAATCATATAACAGCAGCAGCAACAGTTGAAACAAGTATTGAAAGAGGAGACCATTATACAAACCCTTACTATACTTTAACTCCAGTTATATTCAATAGAAAAGAAGATGGTTTTATAACTAATTTAATAGAAGCTAGGAAAGAAAGGTTTGCTGTAGTTGATAATAGCTATTATATGGATTACCTTAGAAGAAGTTTAAAAGAGGAAAATTTTATTTATGTAAATGATATGGACGAAGCGATTGAAAAAATTAGAAAAAAAGAAGCTGATTATAGTATTGCAGATTATAAAACATTAATAAATAAACTTTACAATAGCGGATATGATCAAGAGTTGAAAATTGCGGGTATTTTGGATAAAAAATATGATTTGTCGATGATTATTCGTAAAGATGAAGAGGAACTTTTCGAAGCGTTAAAAGAGATTTCGGCAAGTTTTTTGAATGAAAATATGACTAAAAATATATATTGGTTAAAAAATAGTTATGAAGTTACTGACTATAAAAGACTTGTTGGTGTTTCATTAGGGCTGTTTTTGATAAGTTTGATACTTATGTACAGGGCTAAAAAAGATTTAACTGAAAAAAAGAAGTATCAAGATTTAATGATGTCGTTAGTATCGTCGTTAGAAGCTGTGAATCAGTTCAATGATTTTGAAACAGGAAATCATATAAAAAGATTGAATATGTATTCTGAACTACTAGCTAATAAAATGGGGTGTAGTAAAAAGTTTTGTGATGAGATAGGAAGCGTTGCCTCGTTACATGATGTAGGAAAAATAGGGATTGATAGGAGTGTTTTAAAAAAGCCGGGAAAGCTTACGGAAGAGGAGTTTGAAGTAATAAAAACTCATCCAGAAATAGGATATGAAATAATAAAAAAATCTGGTGTCAGTATGATGGCTGAAAATATAGCAAGATATCATCATGAAAAATGGAATGGAGAAGGTTATCCGAAAGGCTTAAAAGGTGAGGAGATTCCTTTAGAAGCTAGGATAGTTTCGATTGTAGATGTGTATGATGCCTTGAGACAAAAAAGAGTATATAAAGAAGGGTTTGATCATCGTAAATCCATTAGTATAATAAAAGAGGAAAGTGGAAAAAGTTTTGATCCAGAAATTGTAAAGGTTTTCTTAGAAAATGAGTTGAAATTTGAAAGATTATTTAATAGCAATACTTAAAAGAGAGTGGTTTAAAGCCACTCTCTTTTCTTTTTTCTACTATTATATATATAATAATAAAAATTAATCTTTTACTTTATGTAAAATCTCTTTGAAATCATCTGGAAGAGGTGCCTCAACTTTAATTTTTTCGTTAGTTTCTACATCTGTAAATATAAGTTTGAATGCATGTAGCAGTTGTCTTTTTGCTCTAGAATCTCCACCACCATAAAGGTCATCTCCTAGAATAGGATATCCAACTAAGGACATATGAGCACGTATTTGGTGAGTTCTGCCAGTGAAAAGTTCTAATTCGATAAGAGTTAAATTCTCTTCTGGGAAACGCTCTAAAACTTTCATACTTGTTTTAGCAGTTTGTCCTCCAATTTCAGGAGACATCTCTTTTCTTCTAAGTTCGTCGCCCTCTTTACCGATAGGAATCTCTATCATCATCTCATCCTCTTTTACAACACCTTTAACAATAGCTTGATAGAACTTAGAAACTTTCTCTTTATCACTTTGTAAAAAAGCTTGAGTATAAGCATTCTTAGCAACAACAATAAGACCAGATGTGTTCATATCTAAACGATTGAAAAATCTAGGTGGTTGAATTCTTCCTGTTTCCTCTTGAAGATGGTATATAACTCCATTAGCTAAAGTGATATCTGTTTTTTTAGTTGTAGGATGTACAACTAAATATGGATCTTTATCTATTATAATCAGATTTTTATCCTCGTATATTATTTTTAAATCCATTTGAATAGGCTTGATTCCAACCTCTTTCTCTTTTTCTTTAACTAGAAGTCTAGCATTTTTCTTAACTTGTTTAGTCGTTTTAACTCTTTTTCCATTTAAATAAACCTCTACATTTCTAATACCTCTTCCAGAATATCCTTTTTCTTTTAGGTATTGAGAGATTTTCATATTGTGAAATTCAGCTTCGACAGTAAATTTTTTCATACGTCCACCTTTTAAATAATATTATTTTCTAATATTTTATACTGAAATGCAGAAAAAAACAATCTTTTGATTTTAAAGTGACAAAAAAGTGATCGTTTTAACACTAGTGTATAAGTATACTAGTGTTGTATGAAATTAGATGCAGAAAGGATATTTGGAAAGTGAAACTTTATCAAAAAAATAAAGAAATTAAACTATGACCAATTAAGTTTCGACTGAAAATTCAATTTTAACCAAATATAAAAAAGTAGTAAATATTGATTTACAAATTTACATAAAGGTTGTAATATAAACACATGAATGGTTGACTAAAAATTCAAATAATGGGGAGGCAAAGTAAGAATGGGATACAAAATAACAGCAGAAAATTTTGATAGCTTGTTAAAAAATCTTAGCAAAGAGTATAAAGTATACGCTCCAAAGAGATTTCCTAAGCAAGGAAGATATTCGGATACGGATATTGTAAGATATGATAGAGTTTATTCGGCAAATGAGATTGTGCATGAAGAGAAATCTGATTATGCAGCTAAAGAAGCTCTAAGCCCAATAACAGAGACAGTTTTATATTTTACTGATGCAGATTACAGAGAATCAAAAGTTGTTGATGAGAGACCAATGCTTGTATTTGCAAGAGCTTGCGATATACATTCAATTAAAAGATATGATGATATATTCTTAAAAAATGGTGGGTTTGAGGATTCATACTATAAAAGAATGAGAGAAAAGACAAAGTTTGTTTTAATTGAATGCCCTAAAAATGGATGGGATACTTGCTTCTGCGCTTCAATGGGAACTGGATCAGCAGATGAGTATGCTTTTGGAGTTAAATTCTTAGATGGAGAGGTTTTAGTAGAAACTAAAGACTCTGAATTTAACACTTACTTTGCAGGAAATGAAGAGTTAGAATTTAAAGTGACTCCTGTTACTGAGAATGTAAGAACAGTTAGAATACCAGAGATAAATGATAAAGAAACTCAAATAGCAGTTAAGAGTTTAGAGATGTGGAAAGAGTTTGATAAGAGATGTTTAATGTGTGGAAGTTGTACTGTATCTTGCTCGACTTGTACTTGCTTTACAACATATGATATGAACTACACATCTGACTCAAATGCAGGGGAAAGAAGAAGAATAAATGCTTCTTGCCATGTAGATGGATATACTGATATGGCTGGAAACCACTCGTTTAGAAAAGCTGGTGGAGAAAGAATGAGATTTAAAGTTATGCATAAGATTCACGACCACAAAAAGAGATTCAAAGAGCACCATATGTGTGTTGGATGTGGAAGATGTGATGATAAGTGTCCAGTATTTATATCGTTTGCAACTACTGTAAATAAATTAGCAGCAGAAGTTGATAAACTAAATGGAGGTGCTAAATAATGCAAAATTTAATAATGCCAACGCCATACAGATTATTAGATGTAAAAAAAGTTACTGATATTGAATTTCTATTTAGAGTTGAATATCCAGAAGCTGGAAATATAAAATTTGGACAATTTATGCAACTATCTCTTCCTAAAGTTGGAGAGTGTCCAATATCAGTTACTGACTTCTCAGCTGAAGAGGGTTGGGCAGAGTTCTTAATCAGAAAAGTTGGAGTAGTAACAGATGAGATATTTAATCTTCATGCAGGAGACTTACTTCCAATGAGAGGACCTTATGGAAAAGGGTTTGATGCAATTGATATAAAAAATAAAAAAGTGATTATAGTAACAGGAGGATCAGGACTAGCTCCAGTTAGATCACTGATCAATCATATATACAAAAATCCAGCAGAAGTTGAATCGATGGAACTACTATTTGGATTTAAAGATGATAATTCAATACTATTTAGAGATGAGATTCTAGAGTGGAGAAAAAAGCATCCGATGATATTAACAGTAGATAAAGGATGTGGATTAGATGGAGAGTGCGTAGGACTTGTAACAGAGTATGTGCCACATTTAAAAATGTTATCAAATGAATTCGATAACTTAGAAGTTGTAATTGTTGGACCACCTAATATGATGAAATATACAGCTATAGAGTTTGAAAAGTTAGGAGTACCTGCTGACAAAATTTGGGTATCTTTTGAAAGAAAGATGTCTTGTGCAATAGGTAAGTGTGGTCATTGTAGAATAGATGAAGTTTATGTTTGTCTAGAAGGACCTGTATTTAATTATTCTGAAGCTAAATATCTAATCGACTAAGGGGGGTATAGAAGTGAACCACGATATTAATATAACTAAAATGAAACTAAACTGCTTCCGTCAATCAAAAGTACCTGGGGAGTTCATGATACAACTTCGTGTTCCAGGGGGATTAATAGAAGCCAAGTATTTAAGAGTAATACAAGAAATAGCAGAGAGATGGGGAGATGGAACTTTCCATATGGGTATGAGACAAACTCTTAATGCACCAGGAATAAAATTTGAAAATGTAGATGCTGTAAATGCATACTTAGAAGAGTATATAAGAGAAGTAGATGTTGAAATGTGTGGAGCGGATATGGAAGTTAATAAAGCTGGATATCCAACAATAGGAGCTAGAAATATAATGGCTTGTATTGGTAACTCACACTGTGTTAAAGCAAACATAAATACTTGGGAGTTAGCAAGAAAGCTTGAAAAAGAGATCTTCCCAAGTCACTACCACATAAAGATGGCTATAGCAGGGTGTCCAAATGACTGTGCTAAAGGTCACTTCAATGATTTTGGTATAATTGGAGTTACAAAGCCAATTTATTTAAAGGATAGATGTATTGGATGTGGAAGATGTGTGAAAGTTTGTGATCATGCAGCTACTAGAGTTTTAAAGTTAGAAAATCATAGAATAGTTAAGGATTCTTGTTGCTGTGTTGGATGTGGAGAGTGTGTTGAAGCTTGTCCATCATCAGCATGGGTAAGACCAGAGCAAAAGCTTTATAGAATGACTATTGGTGGAAGAACAGGAAAACAATACCCAAGAATGGGTAAGATGTTCTTAAACTGGGTAACAGAAGATGTAATTATCGGAGTTATCAAAAACTGGCAAAAGTTCTCAGCTAATGTTTTACATCATAAACCAATGTATATTCATGGAGGTCATTTAATTGATAGAGCTGGATATCAAAAGTTTAAAGAGTTAATATTAGATGGAGTTGAATTAAATCCAGAAGCACAAGTAGCACAAAGAATTCTTTGGGCAGAGACAGAGTATAGAGCGAATATAAATGTAAAACCTATATCTCAACATCCGAGTCCAGGTGAAGCATATACATTAGAGAAGCCATTTAATTATGGTGGAGGACACTAAAAAGTAGTTTTTATTCAAAAAAATATTCTAAAAATTAATGGGAACCCTTTAAGGGTTCCCATTAGTCATGTTTACGACTTTGAATTATGGTTCAAAAGCTTGTTAAAAAAACCTAGGGGGTAGAAAATGGAAGCTATTAAAGAGAACGAAAAAAGTTTAAAGGAAACAATATTAGATTTATTTAAGTTTGAGGATTACTGGGCAATATTACTAGCAACAATCTTATTGGTATTTTGTATGTTTATCTATATGGGAGCTAACTCTAACGCTGTGTTAGGAAAGGCTGAAGTATATAATGATATAATGAAGAGTGAAGGCGAGAGAGCTTCGTTTAAAACAGTTGAATGGCATGAAGCACAATTTGATAAAAATGCTCTTACAATAAAAACATCACTTTCACAAAAAGTTAGAGACGTTTTAGGGAAACCTAAAAAGTGGACAACAAACCCTTTAGAGTCTGTGTATCTGAGTGAAAGTGCAGCTTTAGAGAAGGGAATTCCATTTGTTAAAGAGTATGAAGAGCTTAAAAAAGCTACATCTATAATGAGAGAAAATGCTTTAGCTGCTACAGTCTTGGCTGAAGAAAAAAACTTTGCAGATGAAGAGTTAAATAAGGTAGCTACAACATCTGTAGATGAGTGGTTAGTGAGCAGAGATAAAGAGATTAAGCTAAAAGCAAAAGCTATTCAAAAGCCATATAACTTGATACCAAATCTTGTTATTTTATTAGCTGCAATTGGAGTTTACTTTAGTTTTGGTATGAAGAAAATGGGAAGAGATAGAGAAGGGTTCTTACAAGGATTCCCGTTTGTATTTCTATTAGCAACGAGTGCTTATCTTTTAGGAGAGCAAGAAGCACTGAAAGCTTGGGGACTAGGATATGTATTCTGGGGCTTAGTTTTAGGGCTGATAGTTAGTAACACTGTAGGAACTCCTAAAAAGTTACTTGCTGCAGCACAAACAGAGTATTTTATAAAAACAGGATTAATTTTATTGGGATCGACTGTTTTAGTGAATAAAGTTTTATTGATAGGGATTCCAGGAATCTTCGTAACTTGGTTTGTAACTCCTATTGTTCTAGTTTTGACATTCCTTTTTGGAGATAAGGTTTTAAAAATGGAATCGAAGAGTTTAAACATGGTTATGTCAGCAGATATGTCTGTAAGTGGAGTGTCAGCGGCAATAGCGGCTGCAGCGGCTTGTAAGGCGAAGAAAGAGGAGCTTACACTATCTGTAAGTATCTCGATTATGTTTACTGCATTTATGATGATAGCTATGCCTATGTTTATAAAAATGTTGAATATGGATCCTGTTTTAGGTGGTGCTTGGATTGGAGGAACTGTTGATTCAACAGGAGCAGTAGTTGCAGCTGGAGAGTATTTAGGACCTGTAGCAAGAGATGTTGCAGCAACAATAAAGATGATTCAAAATATAATAATTGGTGTTATGGCACTAGGTGTTGCAGCTTACTGGTCTTTAAAAGTTGACACATCTATGGCAGCAGAGAAAGATTTCTCTTTAAAGGGGTCTTTACTTGAAATATGGAATAGATTCCCTAAATTTATTTTAGGATTTATAGGAGCTTCACTGGTATTTTCTGGAATTTACGCTATGTTAGGAGTAGATGGTTCTAAAATAGTTATCGATAAAGGTATGGTTAATGGTTTAATTTCTCCATTACAAGGGTGGCTATTCTGTTTAGCCTTCACAAGTATTGGATTATCGACTAACTTTAGCGAGTTAAGCAAGTTGTTTAAAGGTGGAAAACCAATAACTCTTTATATAGTAGGAAAGATAATCAATCTAGGGGTAACTTTTGGTGCAGCATATCTGATGTTCCACGTAATATTCCCAGACATAACAAAATCACTTATGAGCTTATAAAGATAACCTAGGAGGAGATATGATAAAAAAGTGGATAGCTTTATTTAGTAGCTTTTTATGTATATATTTCTTATGTTTTTCTATTTTACCATTTTTAGATGACGTTTTAGGTTTTAAAGAAGCTCATCAAAAGTTAGCTGAAGAGGATATTGAATCTGGAGCTTGGTATTATATATTTGTAAAGAAGGTAGAGCCAAGTTCAGAAAATGTTAGACATACTCTTATATATTCGAATAGGAGAGAGAATGAGAAAAGAGACGATAGATAAGTTTTTGGAAAAAGAAACAAAGTTAGCTTTAGAGGTTACTTCAAAATTAATAGAAAAACCAAAAGTATCTGTGATGGTAGTTGTATTTCCTTTTCTGTTGATTAATTTTATTCAAGAGTTAAGAGTTTATCGTTATAAAAGAGAGTTTTTTTTAAAAGAATATCTATTTTTAAAAAGATTGGTATGTGATTTTTTAAAGGCAGATGATCTTTTAGATGATGAACTAGAAAAGAGATTAGAAAAAGTTCTAGTGAAAGATGAAAAGTATAAAGAGTTATATTCTTGTCAGATAAAAGAGGGAATGGCAATAAAGAGGTACCTTTCAGGAGAGAGTGAAGAGGTATCTATGCGTTCTAAAGAGATTGAAACTTTAAAGAAAACAATAGAGGTTTTGAATTTGAAGGGGGAGGCTTTAGAAACAAGTCAAAGACTTTTAAATATACTAGTGTAAAATAAAGGTGAAAACTGCATTTATATGCAGTTTTTTCTTTTACAATCTTGTCTAAATATGATAAAATATGTTCGAATTTAATTGAAAACTAGGGTTTATCAGGGAGGAAAAATGAATAAAAATTTAAAAGTTTTTGGGTTAATGGGATTAGTTTTAGCTCTTTCTGCATGTAAGGTGTTACCACCAAAAGATGGAGAGTATGAACTAACTTTAGTTCACGTAAATGATGTTCATGGAAGAGCGATAGAGTCTAAAAATGATGGTGTGGGATTAGCTAGAGTAAGAACTATAGCTAAAGCTTTAGAGCAAGATAAAAAAAATGGTAAAGTTTTATTAATAGATGCAGGAGATACAATGCATGGAACAACTTTTGCAACTTTGACAAAGGGTGAGTCGATGGTTGAAACACTAAACGCTGCTGGATTAGATTATGCAACTTTAGGAAACCACGATTTTAACTATGGACAAGAAAGATTAGAAGAGTTACTTTCAATGCAAAAATATAAAACATTAGCAGCTAACGTTGTAGATAAGACTACAGGAAAGCCAGTAGCTGGAACTTATGATATAAGAAGAATAGATGGAGTTAAAGTTGGATTCTTTGGATTAGCAACTCCAGAAACGTATTTCAAAACAAATCCAAATAATGTAAAAAATATAACGATTGCTGATCCGATTGCGACATCAAAATCAGTGGTTGCTCAAATGAAGAAAGAGGGAGTTAAGTTTATTGTGTTAATCTCTCACTTAGGAGATGACGAAAGTACAGCGAAGCACTTACAAAGTATAGGAGTTGCAGAAGCTGTTCCAGAAATAGATTTAATTATAGATGGACATAGCCATACAGAGTTAAAAGAGAAGAAAGTTGTAAATGGAGTTACAATTGTTCAAACTGGAGAGTACACAAAAAATGTTGGGGTTGTAAAAGTTGACTTTGATAAATTAAAGGATAGAAACTCTGCAATAGATTATACACTGTATACTAAAAATGTAATAATGAATGGAGATAATCCAGTTCCTGAAGATGCGAAAGTAAAAGCGACTATAGATGAAATCTCTAAAAAGCAAGAGATGATAACAAGTGTTAAAGTTGGAGACAACCCAATTTTATTACAAGGGGATAGAGCGTATGTAAGAACAGGAGAAACAAACTTAGCTCACCTTATAACAGATGCAATGGTTTGGAAAACAGGTGCTGATGTTGCTATAACAAATGGTGGAGGAATAAGAGCCTCTATCAATCCAGGAGAAGTAACAGTTGGAGATATAATCAGTGTACTACCGTTTGGAAACTATGTTATAACAAAAGAGGTAAAAGGATCTGATTTACAAAAGGCTGTTGAAAATGGATTGAAATCTTACCCAGAATCTTTAGGAGCGATGGCTCAAGTTTCAGGAATGACAGTTAAGTTTAATGTAAAAAATCCAGCACATAGAAGAGTTTTAGAAATAAAAGTGGGAGATAAGAAGTTAGATCCTAATAAGACGTATGTAGTAGCTACAAATGACTTTATGGCTGCAGGTGGAGATGGATATTCATCTTTAGCTGGAGGAAAAGAGATTGGACACTACCCTGGACTTGATGAAGTATTGATTGAATATATTCAAAAAGTTGGGTTAGAAGGAAGAGATAAGGTAGTTCCAAGATTAATACCAAAAAAATAAAAGGGGTTATAGATGACAAAAGAGGATTTTAGAAAGGTAGCTGTACTTGGATTTATAGGTTTAGGGTTACTTTTAGGGATATATGAATCAAATAGACCAGGACCTATGTTAGTAGAGGGTAGCGGAACAGGATATAATGGAGAATTATCGGTAGAGCTGCAAGTTAAACCGAAAGGTAAAGAGTTTAAAATTATAGGATTAAATGTAAAACATACTGATACGCCACCTATTGCAGATCCTGCTATAGAAACTTTAAAAAATCAGGTTATAAGAAATCAAAATGCTGATTTAGATATCGTTGCAGGTGCAACATATACATCAGAAGGTGTAAAAGAAGCGGTAAAAAATGCAATTGAAAAAATAGGAAAATAAGAAAGAGGACTCTGTTTAGGGTCCTCTTTTGCATCAATTATTTTCTAATTGTTCTGTTAGATATTAATAAGCTGGGAATATTTGAATTTCAACCCTTCTATTTTGAGCTCTACCAGAAGTTGTTGAATTATTAGCAATAGGTCTATCAGGTCCAAATCCGTTTATAGTTATTCTATTAGGGTTTACACCTCTTCTAACAACATAATCAGCAACACTTCTTGCTCTTTTTACAGATAAATCCATATTGTAAGAATAAGCTCCAGTATTATCAGTGTGTCCTGAGATAACTATTCTTGTCTCAGGATATTGATTTAAAACAGCTGAGATATCGTTAAGAGGAGCGTAGAATCCAGTTCCAATAACAGAGCCGTTAGTAGGGAATGTAACTCCACCTGGAAGATTAAGATTTATATAATTTCCTTCATCAGTAACTTTAACTGAAGTATTTTGCAATCTAGCTTGTAACTCTTTTGTTTGTTGATCCTTGTATGCTCCCCATCCTAAACCGGCAAGAGCACCAATACCAGCTCCTATAAGAGTTCCTTTTGTATCTTGACCGATTGCTTGTCCAAGAAGAGCACCGATAGCAGCTCCACCAGCAGTTCCAGTAGTTTTGTTATTTAGATTGTTGTAACCACCGTTAGAAGCAGTACAAGCACCTAAAAGAGAACCAGCTAAAAGCACTGAACAGATAAGTTTTGTATTTTTCATAATAAACCTCCTTAAAGCTAAAAATAGTTATAGATATTATAGAAAATATTTTTATAAAAGTATACAGAATATTATTCTTTTTAAGTAAAATGAATCCTTCTTTTCAAGGGTATTAAAAAAAAATAAAAAAAAATAAAAAAGTTTGTTGACAGAAATTATAATTTGTGATACTATAATTATGTAGCGAGCGAAAGCGAGTTGCAAAAACAAAATAGTCGGAATATAGCGCAGTCCGGTAGCGCACCTGCCTTGGGAGCAGGGGGCCGCAAGTTCGAATCTTGCTATTCCGACCATCTGCGGGAGTAACTCAGTTGGTAGAGTGTCAGCCTTCCAAGCTGAATGTCGCGAGTTCGACCCTCGTCTCCCGCTCCAATTAAATATTTATCAAAATGTGTCTGTAGCTCAGCTGGATAGAGCAACGCCCTTCTAAGGCGTGGGTCAGGAGTTCGAATCTCTTCAGACACGCCATTTGGTGACCGTAGTTCAGTTGGTAGAGCGCCAGTTTGTGGATCTGGTTGTCGCGGGTTCGAGCCCCGTCGGTCACCCCAATAAATAATTTAATAAAGATGCGTCATTAGCTCAGATGGTAGAGCACACGACTTTTAATCGTGTTGTCACTGGTTCGAGCCCAGTATGACGCACCATCTTTTTGCGAGGGTGGCGGAATTGGCAGACGCACCAGACTTAGGATCTGGCGTTTCGACGTGAGGGTTCAAGTCCCTCCTCTCGCACCACATAAGAATTTACAGAGTCTTGATTATTCAAGACTTTTTTTTATATCTAAAAAAGGAAAGGGAGAAAAAATTGGAAAGAAATATAAAGTTAACATATAGTTATGA
Organism: uncultured Cetobacterium sp.; assembly: GCF_945952365.1. Taxonomy (GTDB): domain Bacteria; phylum Fusobacteriota; class Fusobacteriia; order Fusobacteriales; family Fusobacteriaceae; genus Cetobacterium_A. The sequence goes on along the minus strand of NZ_CAMFHX010000020.1, from coordinate 11,884 downwards.
TGGAAGTGAATTTTTCGGATTTCAAAGGCAGCCAAAGCTGAGAACTGTTCAAGGAGAGATTGAAAAAGTTTTAAAAATACTTTTTAAAAAAGACATTGATTTAGTTTCAGCAGGAAGAACCGATAGAGGTGTACATGCGAAGAAACAAGTATCTAACTTCTTTATAGATTCAACAATTCCTCCTCAGAAAATAAAGTATGTATTAAATAACAGTCTACCTAAAGATATAGTAATTTTAGATGTAGAGGATTGTGATGCAGATTTTAATTCGAGATTTTCAGCTAAATATAGAGCTTATGAATACTATTTAGGAGAGGAAAGAAATCCTTTTCAATCTAGGTATGTAACTTTTGTTGATGAAAAACTAGATTTAGATAGATTAAACTCTATTGTAGCTCCTTTGGTAGGAGTTCATGATTTTTGTAACTTTAAACTTGCGGATTGTTCTAGTAGAACTTCTGAAAGAGAGATGTTTGAGGCTAGATTTGAAAGAGTAGATGAAAAAACGGTTAAGTTATATGTGAAAGCAAATGCTTTTTTAAAATCTCAAATAAGAATAATAGTAGGAACAATTTTATCTATTTATTTTAGAAGAAGACCTGAAAATTATATGATAGAGATGTTAAATGATCCAAATGGAAAATATATAAAAGATGTAGCAGAACCAAATGGGCTTCATCTATGTGATATCGGATATTAGGAGGATTTTATGAAGATAGTAGAGGTTAATCCAGAAGATCGAGAGTTGATAGAAAAAATATATCAAAATGAGATAGATAGTTTTGGAGTGATGGGCGGGGCTGATATGTGGATGATTATGAGTTTTATTCGTTATGGAAAACTTTATGTCTTATTAGATAATAAAGGTAAACTTTTATCAGTAGCTCAATATCAAGCTATATTAGGAAAAAACGCAGTTTTCCTATATGGGTTTTCAACTCCAGAATTGCAAAGAGGAAAAGGTTATGGAAAGAGATTATTAGAGTTGTCACATGAGGCACTAAGAAAAAATGATATTGAAAAAATCTATTTAACAGTAGACCCTAAAAACTTACCAGCAATATCTATGTATGAAAAAGCGGGTTATAAAATAGAAGAGTTACAAAAAGATGAATATGGTAAGGGTATAGATAGATATTTGATGGTCAAAATATTCTAAAGACATCTTGACAAAAATACTAAAAAAGTGTATATTAGATTAAAAAGAATAGTTACAAAATTGTAACAGTTTCAAAAAGGAGATTATTATGTATGTTGAAAATATAGGAGAGCATTTAAAAATACATGACATAAAGCCTTCATATCAGAGAATGAAAATATTTGAATATTTGTTAGAAAATAAAACTCATCCAACAGTAGATGAGATTTATAAGGCTTTATGCCCTGAGATTCCGACTCTTTCTAAAACAACAGTATATAATACATTAAATCTTTTTATAGAAAAAGGAATAACGAAAGTAATAACAATAGAGGAAAATGAAACAAGATATGATGTAGATGTTCATGTGCATGGTCATTTTAAATGTATAGAGTGTAAAAAAGTTTATGATATTCCAGTGGCTTTAGATCAATTGGTAGTAGATGGTATGAACGGATTTAAAGTTGATGAATATCATGTTTATTTTAAAGGAATTTGTCCACATTGTCAGAATAAATAGTTGGTAAAAAATAAAATATTTTATTAATTGAAGGAGGCTAGAATGAAAGTTTTTGAAATTTTTAAAGTAAAAGAAAATCCAGTTTTATTAGAGGTTTTAATTGCTGATGCAGAGGTTAATGTAGAAGGGTTAGAGTTAGTTCCAGAAAAAACAGAGGATGCATCAACAGAAAAACATGTTCCTTATGTTGAAGAGAAGGAAGATGGGTATTTAGTTAAAGTTGGAAAAGAGGTAGCTCACCCAATGACAGATGCTCATTACATTCAAATAATAGAGATATGTGTAGATGATTTCTTATATAGAAAATATTTAAAGCCAGGAGAAGCTCCAGAAGCTTATTTCAAAGTTCCAAAAGGGGCTAGTGTTTGTGCAAGAGAATACTGCAATATTCATGGATTATGGCATAACTAAAATATAGGGGGAAATAGAATGGGAAAGCATATGAGATGTGTAATATGTGATTATGTTTATGATGAGACGGTTGGAGATGTAGAAAATGGAGTCGCTCCAGGAACAAAGTGGGAAGAAGTGCCAGAGGATTGGGTATGTCCGTTGTGCTATGTAGGTAAAGATCACTTTGAAGAGATGTAAAATATGTAACCTCTTAGCTAGTAGGCTAGGAGGTTTTTTTATGGTATAATATAGACTTAAATAGAGATAAAAGAAAGGGAAAGATATGAGATTAGCAGTGCTAGGAAGTGGAAGTAAAGGAAACTCTATTTTTTTAGAAACTGATAACATAAAATTGCTTATAGATGCTGGGTTCAGTGGGAAAAAAATAGAGGAACAATTGAGTAAAATAAGTGTAGATATTTGTGATATAGATGGGATTTTGATAACTCATGAACATGGGGATCATATACTTGGAGCAGGTATAATCTCTAGAAAATATGATATTCCAATCTATATTACAAAAGAGAGCTATGAAGCGGGAATATTAAAGCTAGGGAAAATAAAATCAGAAAATCTTAGATTTATAGAGGAAGCTTTTTGGGTTGGAGATAGTATGGTTTATCCTTTTGATGTGATGCACGATGCTGAAAGGACTATTGGTTTCAGAATTGAAGAGAGTTCAGGAAGTAAGGTCGCTATAGCTACTGATTTAGGCTATATTGATAACACGGTTAGAGAGGCTTTTAGAGATGTAAATGTGATTGTCATTGAGTGTAATTATGATTATCACAAGCTTATGGAATGTTCATATCCGTGGGAGTTGAAAGCTCGTGTAAAAAGTAGAAATGGTCATCTTTCAAATAATGATTGTGCAAGATTTTTATGTGAGATATATAGTGAAAAAACAAAGATGATATATTTGGCTCATATGAGTAAGGATAGTAATGATCCTAAAATAGCATTTGATGCAGTTAAAGATGAGCTTGTTAGAAATAAAATAGATGTTTCTGTAGAGATTGCAACACAGGACAGATCTACAAAGATAATTGAGTTTTAGGAGGAATTTATGGATGAGATAGAGAGATTATTAGAGGAGTTAAAGTTTGAAGTTGGAGGAACGGATGCTTTAAAGAATACAAAAGAGAAGATAGTTTTAGGAACAGGAAATTTTGCTGGAAATATAATGTTTATTGGAGATGATAATAACTTATATATAGATGAAAATTTAAAAGTAAAATCAGGTTCAAGTGGAGAGTTTTTGATAAAGTTATGTGATATAGTTGGTCTTTCACCTGATGAATACTATATTACGACGTTGACTAAATCAGAAAAAAATTATCGTGAGTTAGAGGAAAGAGATAAAAGAGATTTAAAAGAGTATCTGATGATGCAAATTTCACTGATGAATCCTAAAATAATTGTAGCTTTAGGACAAGATGTAGCTGAACTTCTTTTAGATAGAGAGTTTAAGTTCTTACAAGAGAAGGGTACAGTTTTAAATTGGAGAGGGAATATAGATATTTTGGTAACATATGATGCTAACTTTGCTAAGAAATCTAGAGATGACGGTGGAAAGAGAGCAAAGGTAGCAGTAGAGTTCTGGGGGGATTTAAAAACTGTAAAAAATAGTATTGAGGAGATTTAATATGAAAATATTAGTTGTTAGATTCAAACAGATAGGAGATGCAATTTTATCCTCTGTAATATGCAAAAGTTTGAAAGAGACTTATCCAGATGCAAAGATAGATTATGTTTTATATGATTATGTGGCACCTTTATTTGAACACCAGACTTACTTGAATAAAGTTATATCAATATCTAAGGCTGAGCAGAAGAATCCGTTTAAATATTTAAAAAAAGTTTGGAGTGTGACTAGAGAGGATTACGATATTGTTATAGATATAATGTCTACACCTAAAAGTGAGCTGTTCACACTGTTTTCTAAAAATGCCAAATACAGAATAGGAAGAATGAAGCCTAAAAGAGGATATTCATACACACATAAAATTCCAGAACCGAGTAATAATTTTGATAAAGCTGAAAAATTTTTAAAAATGTTAGAGCCTTTAAAAGAGGATAATGTTGATTTAAAATTAAATAAAAACTATTCGCTTACATTTTTGAAAGAGGAAGTTGAAGAGTTAAAAGAAAGAATGGTTGAAGCTGGTGTTGACTTCAGTAAGATTATAATTCCTTTAGCTATAAACTCAAGAAGAGAAGCTAAAGTTTATCCTATTCATTTGATGAAAGAGGTTGCTAAAAAAATCTTGGATGCTTTTGATTGTCAGATAGTTCTTTATTACTCTCCAGATGAGATGGAGTTTGCTAAAAAGTTTCATGAGGACTTAGGATGGGATAAAAGAGTTATATCGGATATAAAAACAAAAAGTATAAGAGAGCTTGGAGCACTATTTTCTAACTGTGATTTATTTGTTGGAAATGAAGGTGAACCAAGACATCTAGCTCAAGCTATAGATATACCTAGTTTTGCAATATTTAGTCCAAACTCTAAAAAAATGGAGTGGTTATCAAGAGATAATCCAAGACATGAAGGAGTAGAACCTAAAGATATTTTGGTAGGAGATGAATATGAAAAATTATCTTATGAAGAAAAGTATAGTTTGATAACACCAGATAGAGTTTTAGAAGAGGTTGCGAGAAAAATGTTGTTAGTGCCCAAATATATTGAAAAAAACTAGGGGTTATGATAGAATTTAAATAGATATTTTTAAAAAATGAGGAGGAATTTTTGTGGCAGGACATAGTAAATGGTCTAACATTAAGCATAGAAAAGGTGCTCAAGACATTAAAAGAGGAAAAATATTCACAAAGCTAGGAAAAGAGTTAACAATCGCAGCTAAGGAAGCTGGAGGAGACCCTAACTTTAACCCTAGATTGAGACTTGCAATAGATAAAGCAAAGGCTGCTAATATGCCAAAAGATAACCTAGAGAGAGCTATCAAAAAGGGAACTGGAGAGCTTGAAGGTGTAGATTACATGGAGATTAGATATGAAGGGTATGGTCCAGAAGGAACAGCTTTCATAGTAGAGGTTGTAACAGATAATAAAAATAGATCGGCTTCAGAAGTGAGAGCGGCTTTCTCTAGAAGAAATGGAAACCTTGGAACAGATGGTGCTGTTGCTTGGATGTTTGCTAAGAAAGGTGAAATAATCATTGCTGGAGAGGGCTTAGATGCTGATGAGCTAATGATGGCGGCTTTAGAAGCTGGTGCTGAGGATGTTAAAGAAGAGGATGGAGAGTTCACTGTTTTAACAGAGCCTGCAGATTGTAACACTGTAGCAGAAGAGTTAAAGAAAGCTGGATACAATGTAACAGAAGCTGAGGTTTCAATGATTCCTGACAACAAAGTTCAAATCACTGATTTAGATACAGCTAAGAAAGTTATGGCTTTATATGAAGCTTTAGATGATTTAGATGATGTAAATGATGTTTACTCAAACTTTGATATATCTGATGAGTTATTAGAGCAATTATAGAAATAAAAAAACAGAATGATACTATAAATTTTTTCATTTTTTTTGAAGGAATTATTTGACTTTTTTTATTTTTTAATATATTATTATTGTATAAAATAAATAAGGCAAAATAAAGGAAACTTTATGACGCAAAGCTATAGGGTCTTTAAAATGACAGCCAGTTGCAGTTTTATCTTCTTAAGATAATTGCAACTGGTTTTTTTTGCATTTTCAAAACAACTTTATATAAAAAATAGGAGGGAACACTATGAAAAAATTATTAACTTTATTATCTTTAACTTTATCGATGACAGCTTTTGCTGCTCCTCAAGGGAATACGGAAAAATCTGCAGATATGGAAGTAACTGCTAGAGTTATAGCACCTTTAACTATTAATGCAACACCAATGGCTTTTGGAGATATAATCCAAGGAACTACAGCTACAGCTACAGGAACTTATGTTATAACAGGACAACCAGGGGAAACTTTTGAATTTACTATATCTAAAATTGATGAGTTAACAAGTGGAGATAATTCATTAGCTATAAATCTTGCTGGTTTAGATAATATACCAACAACTATTCCTGAAAGTGGAAATTTAACTCACACACTTACAGGAACTTTAAATCCTACTTTAGCTACAGTTGCTGGAGATTATGAAGGAACAATAACTGCAAGAATTCAATATTAAAATATATTTTTTAAGTATTGGAGGGAAAAGATGAAAAAAATAGCATTAATACTAGGAATCTTGAGCTCAGTAGCAGTATTAGCAGGTGACCATAGTGCTACAATGAAAATAAATGCAGAGATAGTTCGTCCATTAAATATTAAATCAAATGGAGATATAGAATTAGGAGCGCTAACAAGAAATGAATATAAAACAGCTGAAAGCTCATTTGAAATAGAAGGTGAAAGTGGAGCATGGGTTCTTGTAGCCATTCAAAGAAACAATGTTTTGACACATAAAAATGATAATAGTATAACAATAGATTACAGTCTTGAATATGGAGATTTATCTAGAAGATTGGATTCGAATGGACTGAATACTTTACCTATGAAAGTTCATATTACAGTGCCAAGTAATCAAGCAGCTGGAGTATATGAAGGTGAAATAGTAGCAGCAATAAGATATAATTAATAAAATTAGTGTGGAGTCTGTAAAGACTCCCATTTTTTTTAGTTTTAGTGGATTTACTTAGAAGATATATTGCTATAAAATCAGATTTCCTTATGCTATAATAAAAAAAAGGTGGTGATTATGATTTATAAAGACATTTATAAGGAGATAGAGCTTTTTAATTTAAAAGGAGTTGCAAAAGCTACATATTCAAAATTAAAGAAACTGAATATAGAAAGTCTATATGACCTTATCTATTATTTTCCTAGAGCATATGATGATAGAACTAACTTAAAAAAAATAGGTGAGTTAAAAGGTGATGAGTATGTTGTATTAAAAGGAAGTATAATGAATGTATCTGCACCTCCTACTAGAAGTGGAATGAAGATGATAAAAGCAACAATAAACGATGGAACTGGATTTCTTGAAGTGGTATGGTTCCAAAGGCCATATTTGAGAAATAGTTTGAAAATTGGAGAGGAATATATCTTCATAGGAAATGTAAAAAGAGGTTACACATTTCAAATGACGAATCCAGAGTTTAGATTATATAAAGGGCAGGAGAATAACGGAGAGATTCTTCCAGTGTACAGTGCCATAAAAGAGTTTACTCAAAATAGTTTGAGAAGAATATTAAAAGAGGCTTTAAAAGAGTATGGAGATTTTTTTGAAGAAAATATTCCCGAAGAGATTTTAAAAAAATATAGTTTGATGAACAGAAAAAAAGCTTTGAACGAAATACACTATCCAAGTAGCTCTAGAAATTTAGAAGAAGCAAAGAGACGTTTTGCAGTAGAGGAACTTTTAGTTTTAGAGATGGGGATTTTACAGAAACGTTTTGAGGTTGATTTGAATAATAGCGGTATCTATAAAATTGAAGGTAAAAAAGAACTTGTTTCAAAATATCTTTCAGAGTTATCTTTTAAATTGACTACAGCTCAGAAGAGAGTTATAACAGAGGTTTATAAAAATTTAAATGCAGGTAAAATTATAAACTACCTAATTCAAGGGGATGTAGGAAGTGGAAAAACGATAGTTGCTGTTTTACTACTATTATATATGGTAGAAAATGGATATCAAGGAGTTTTAATGGCTCCGACTGAAATTTTAGCAACTCAGCACTATCTTTCAATTTATGGAACTTTAGAAAACTTAGGAGTAAAAGTAGAGCTGTTAACTGGAAGTGTGAAAGGTAAGAAAAGAGACGAGCTTTTAAAAAGAATTAGTAGTGGAGAGGTTGATATTATCATAGGAACACATGCTATAATAGAGGAAAGTGTTCAATTTCATAAGTTAGGATTAGTTGTAATCGATGAACAGCATAGGTTTGGAGTACTTCAAAGAAAAAGATTGAGAGATAAAGGTGTTTTGGCAAATTTGATAGTAATGAGTGCTACTCCGATTCCGAGGTCGTTAGCTCTTAGTATATATGGAGACTTAGATGTTGCCGTAATCGATGAACTTCCCCCAGGAAGAAAGCCTATAAAAACAAAGTGGATAAGTGAAGAGATAGACGAAGAAAAGATGTATACCTTTATAGATAAAAAATTAAAAGAGGGAAGACAGGCATATTTTGTGGCTTCTTTGATAGATGAAAGCGATAAGTTATCTGCAAAATCAACAGAGGAGTTATATAATGAGGTTTTGAAAAATCTTCCAGGTTATAGAGTCGGTGTTTTACATGGTCGAATGAGAAATAAAGAGAAAGATGAAGTGATGCATCAATTCAAAAACCATGAACTAGATATTCTTGTTTCAACTTTGGTAATAGAGGTTGGAGTGAATGTACCTAACTCAAGTATAATGGTAATTAGTAACTCTGAAAGATTTGGTTTGGCAACTTTACATCAATTGAGGGGTAGAGTTGGAAGAGGAGAGCATCAATCTTACTGCTTCTTACTATCAACTACAGAAAATGATAACTCAGGTGCAAGATTAAAAGTTCTAGAAAACACTGAGGATGGATTCAAAATAGCTGAAGAGGATTTGCGTCTTAGAAAAGCTGGAGAGATTTTTGGTGTTAAACAGAGCGGTTTAAGTGATTTAAAATTTATTGATATAGTTCATGATGTAAAAACAATAAAACTGGTTAAAGATATCTGCACTGAATACCTGATTAAGAATGAGGGAAAGATAAATCATAAAGTTTTAGAGGATGATATTGATGAAAAATTTAACAAAAGTTTGACCTCATAAAAGATGTTGTGATAAAATATGAGGTAAAATTAATTAAAAGAGTGGAGGAAATATGAGATTAAGTAGATATTATGTAAAGACTCTAAAGGAAACTCCTAAAGAGGCAGAGGTAATCAGTCATAAACTATTACTTAGATCAGGAATGATCAAAAGATTAGCAAGTGGAGTTTACACATACCTTCCTTTAGGTTTAAAAGCTTTAAAGAAAGTTGAAAATATTGTAAGAGAAGAGATGAATAGAGCTGGAGCTCAAGAGATATTCATGCCTGTATTACAACCAGCTGAGCTTTGGAAAGAGAGTGGAAGATGGGATGTAATGGGTGCTGAAATGATGAGAATTCAAGACAGACATTCAAGAGAGTTTGCATTAGGACCAACACATGAAGAGGTAATAACTGATATTATCAGAAACGATATATCTTCATACAAGGCGTTACCTTTAAATTTATACCAAATTCAAACTAAATTTAGAGATGAGAGAAGACCTAGATTTGGACTTATGAGAGGAAGAGAGTTCCTTATGAAGGATGCTTACTCATTCCATGCAACAAAAGAGTCTTTAGATGAAGAGTTCGAAAATATGAAAGCTGCTTACACAAGAGTTTTCGAAAGATGTGGATTGAAGTTTAGAGCGGTTGAGGCTGATTCAGGAGCTATCGGTGGAAGCGGATCACAAGAGTTCCACGTATTAGCAGAATCAGGAGAGGACGAAATCATCTACTGTACATCATGTGAATATGCTGCAAACGTTGAAACAGCAACAAGTGTAATTACTGATATGGAAAAAGTAGAGGCGAAAGAGTTAGAATTAATGGATACGCCAAATGTATCAAAAATAACTGAAATCGCTGAATTCTTAAATATACCAACAGCTCAAACAGTGAAAGCTATGATGTATAAAGATGTTGTAACTGATGAAGTATACATGGTTCTTATCAGAGGAGATTTCGAAGTAAACGAAGTTAAATTAAAAAATATAATCGATACAATCGATGTAGTTTTATTAAACGACGCAGAAATAGAAGAGTTAGGATTAATAAAAGGATTCATTGGTCCAGTTGGAATAGATGAAACGAAAATCAAGTTAATAGCTGATAAGAGTGTAATTGGAATTTCTAATCATACAGCTGGTGGAAATAAAATGGATACACACTATGTAAACGCTAACTATGGAAGAGATTATACAGCTTCAGTAGTTGCTGATGTAAGAACAGTAACTGTTGGAGAGAAGTGTCCTAAATGTGAAGGAGAGCTTGCAAGTGCAAGAGGAATTGAAAGTGGACATATCTTCAAATTAGGAGATAAGTACTCAAAAGCCTTAAATGCAACTTTCTTAGATGTAAACGGAAGAAGCCAAGTTATCGAGATGGGATGTTATGGTATCGGGGTTTCAAGAACTTTAGCGTCATCAATTGAGCAAAATAATGATGAAAACGGAATTATATGGCCATCATCAATAGCTCCATTCGTAGTTGAAGTAATCCCTGCAAATATGAAAGCAGAAGACCAAGTAGCTTTAGCTGAAGAGATTTATAAAGCATTTGGAGATGCTAATATAGATGTAGCTTTAGATGACAGAGACGAAAGAATTGGATTTAAATTTAAAGATGGAGATTTAATTGGATATCCGTTCAAAGTTGTTGCTGGTAAAAAAGCAGCAGAAGGTATCGTTGAATTAAAAATCAGAAGAACAAATGAAACTTTAGAAGTATCTAAAGATGAAGTTGTTTCAAAAGTAAAAGAGTTAATGAAGCAATATTAATAAGAAATGGAGAGCTGTTTAAATAGCTCTCCATTTTTGTTTTTAGGGTGTATAGGAATAAATTACTTCGAATAATTTTGTAGATATGAAATAATTTTCTTTTTTATTCTTTGAATTGTGTTATCTATTTTCTTAGGAGATTCATCTAAAAAAATAGCGATCTCTACATAGCTATATTCTTTACATAGATATTTAAAAACTGTTTTTTCTAAAACACTTAGATTGTCATCTAAAAAAGATGTTAGAAGATTAACGAGTTCTTTTCCTAAAAATATATCCTCAGGAGAATAAAAACCTAAAGATGGAGATGTATAATGAACATTTTCCTCATGAGTTGAGTATCCCTCACCTTGCATAGCTTGATTTAAGTTTTTATATTTATCAGAGTTATGATTTTTAACAGCTGTGATCATCTGTCTTCTAATACATAAATTAGCAAAAGTACTAAAGCAAGCATTTCTAGTTTCATCGTAGGATTTTATGGCTTTCATGAGTCCAATAAAGCCTTCTTGCATAAGATCATCACTATCTCCGTTACCAAATACTTATAAAACTCTATAATTATTTTAATAAAATATATAAAGTCAAAAGTATCATTCCTTTTTCATAGAATTCAATTTTGTCTACATTTAAAGACTACTCTCGTTTTTATAACTCTTCAAAGGCTTAAATTCCCGCATAACGAACGGTACATATTATAGTTTTCTTCTTTAGGAAACTCTATAATTGCTTAAATTTATACTTGCATTTAAATCTCTATCCATAATATGACCACATTCGCATTTGAAAACTCTGTCAGAAAGTTTTAAATCTTTCTTAATAGTTCCACACTTTGAACAAGTTTTACTACTCGGATAAAATCTAGGTACTTGTATAAACTCTATTCCATTAAATTCAGCCTTATATTTCATATAAGTTATAAACTTATAGAAATTTTGTTCAGCTATTGCCTTTGAGAGATGCTTATTTTTCATCATACCTTTCACATTTAAATCTTCCATTACAATTCGAGATGGCTTGGTTTTCACTATCTCATTAGTAATTTGATGAAGATTATTGTTTCGGATATTAGAAATTCTTCTATGAACGAGCCTTATTTTTTTCTCTAGCTTCACGATATTTTGGCTCTTTTCGTAACGGTTATTCACCTCCCGAGATTTTTCATATTTTCGTGAAACTTGTTTTTGTAGCCTTTTCAATTTTTTCTTTAATTTTTTAACAACTTTTTTCTTATTTATATTTTTATATACTTTTCCATCAGAAGTGACAGCTAAATCT
>NZ_CAMFHX010000019.1 GCF_945952365.1 uncultured Cetobacterium sp. | reverse complement strand
GTCGCTGGTTCGAGCCCAGCAAGAAGCGCCATTTTTTTATTTTTTGTAAAAAAAGATAAAATTGAAGGAGAGAGTTCTATGGGAAATACTACTGGGCAATTTTTTCAAGAAAATTTAGAAAAAAAACAAGAAAAGAAAAAACAAAAATTTAATAGATTAAAACAAAGAAGATTTTCAATACTATTAATAGCAACGATATTAATGGTTTTAAGTTCTATTAATATGGTTAGTGCTGCATTTTATATGAAACCTGAAAATATAAAAAAACATTTTTTCTATATTTTAATATTTTTTATAATTTACTTATTTGTTGGAAATATTGGTAAAATAAAAAAATATGATTTGACATATAAAGTCTTAAGTGAAAGAAAAATTAATGGAGTTATATTTTTAATAAGTATAATAGTTTTGTTTGGAATGTATGTAGGTGGTAAGATGGGATTGCCGTTTATTCCTAAAATTAATGGTGCTTATGGATGGATTAACTTAGGTCCTATTTCGATTCAACCAGCAGAAATATTAAAATGTGCTTTTGTAATAAATATGGCAAATTGTTTAGCTCGTGCTGAGGATAATGATTTGAGTGAAAGTGCAACAATAGTTAATTCTTTTATTTATCTATTTGTTTATGGAGTTTTAATTTTAGCTCAAAAAGATATGGGAACAGTAATTCACTATTTTTCAATTTGGGTATTTATGATTTTTATGAGTAAATTGAAAGATAAATGGATTTTAAGAGTTGTAAGTTTAGGAGCTGTTTTAGGAGTGACAGGATTGGCTGCAGTTTATAAATTTGCTTCTGAAGAGGGAGCCTCTTATAAGATAATGAGAATAAAAAGTTATATAGATGGATTGTTTTTTGGAAATTATTCGGATGACTACGGTTATCAAGTAAAACAATCGGTATATGCATTTGGTAGTGGAGGATTTTTTGGAAAAGGATACGCTAATGGAGTTCAAAAGTATAGTTACCTTCCAGAAATTCATACAGATTTTATAATGGCTACTTTTGGAGAAGAATTTGGTATCGTGGGAATGATAGTTGTTGTAAGTTTATTTTTTGCACTTTATCATTTGATAATAATAACTGGAAGAGAAAGTAAAAATTATTTTGGAAAATATTTAGCGATGGGAATAGGAGCTCAAATAATAACTCAAGTTATAATAAATATATTTGTAGCTGTTGGGTTGTTTCCGGTGTTTGGACTGCCGATGCCATTCTTTAGTTATGGAGGAAGTGCTATGGTAACTATGGGGATAGCTCTGAGTTTAATTCATAGTATGAATATTGAGACTGATATTTAAGAGATTTCTTATTTATTAATAAGAAATTGCTTTTTAAATGTAAAAATGATATACTTTAATGTAAGAATATAGAGGATAAATATAAGGTAAGTAGTAAGAGATTAAAGCTAAATTTTTTAGTTTTAGTTCCTTATTATTTGCTATATTTATCCTCTACCAATTTAAAAGGAGGAAACTTAATGTTTAATGAAGTAAGCTTAAGCCTAGAAATAGGTGGAAGACAATTAACGTTAAAAACTGGAAAAGTAGCAAGACAATCAAATGGTGCTGTTATGCTTCAATATGGAGACACAATTTTATTAAGTACAGTTAATAGAAGTAAAAGTGCTAGAGAAGGGATTGACTTTTTCCCATTAACAGTTGATTATGTAGAAAAGTATTATGCTGCAGGAAAATTCCCTGGAGGATTCAATAAAAGAGAATCAAGACCATCTACAAATGCAACATTAATAGCAAGATTAATAGATAGACCAATAAGACCAATGTTCCCAGAAGGGTTCAAATATGATGTACATGTTGTAAATACGACATTATCATACGATGGAGTTTCAACACCAGACTTTATGGGAATCGTAGGATCATCAGTGGCTTTAACAGTATCTGATATTCCTTTCTTAGGACCAGTAGCTGGAGTAGTTGTAGGAATGATTGACGGAGAGTTTGTTTTAAATCCAACTCCTGAGCAATTAAAAGTTAGTGATTTAGATTTAACAGTAGCTGGAAGTATGGATGCTATAAACATGGTTGAGGCTGGAGCTAGAGAAGTAGATGAGGAAACAATGCTAAAAGCTATAATGTTTGCTCATGATAATATTAAAAAATTATGTCAATTCCAATCAGAGTTCGCAGCTCTTGTAGGAAAAGAAAAGATAGAATTTACTGCACCAGAAGTAATGCCATTAGTTAAGAATTTCATTGATGCAAATGGAGCAACAAAGTTAAAAGAAGCAGTTTTAACAACTGGAAAGAAAGCTAGAGAAGAAGCTGTAGATGGATTAGAGGAAACTTTATTTGAAGCTTTCGTAGCAGAGAACTTTGGAGAAGAGGAAGTACCAGCTGATGTAGTAGCAGAGTTTGCAAAATACTACCATGATTTAATGAAAGAACAAGTAAGAGATGCTATTCTTTACAATAAACACAGAGTTGATGGAAGAGCAACTACTGAAATAAGAGATTTAGCTGCTGAAGTAGAAGTTTTACCAATAGTTCACGGATCAGCTTTATTCACAAGAGGAGAAACTCAAGCTTTAGTTGTAGCAACTTTAGGAACTAAAGAGGATGAGCAACTAATTGATGGATTAGATGAAGAGTACTACAAAAAGTTCTACTTACACTATAACTTCCCTCCATACTCAGTTGGAGAAACAGGAAGAATGGGAGCACCAGGAAGAAGAGAGTTAGGACATGGATCACTAGCTGAAAGAGCTTTAAGCTATGTATTACCTTCAATCGAAGATTTCCCATACACAGTAAGATTAGTTTCTGAAATAACTGAATCTAATGGATCATCATCTCAAGCTTCTATCTGTGGAGGATCATTAGCTTTAATGCACGCAGGAGTACCTATTAAAGAGCACGTAGCAGGAATAGCTATGGGTCTTATCAAAAAAGGTGACGACTATGTTGTATTAACAGATATTATGGGTCTAGAGGATCATTTAGGAGATATGGACTTTAAAGTTGCAGGAACAAAAACTGGAATAACAGCTTTACAAATGGATATGAAAATAGCTGGAATCTCTGAAGATATCATGAGAATTGCTTTAAAGCAAGCATTAGATGCAAGATTACAAATCTTAACTTTAATGAATTCAACTATTCAAAATACAAATGAGTTAGCACCAACAGTTCCAAGAATTCACCAAATGGTAATTCCAAAGGATAAGATAGCTGTATTAATCGGTCCTGGAGGAAAAAATATTAAAGGAATTATAGAAGCTACTGGAGCAACTATAGATATAGAAGATGATGGAAGAGTAGCAATATTCTGTCAAGGATTAGACGTTCTAGAAAGAACAATAACATTAGTAAACGGATATGTAAAAGATGTTGAAGTTGGAGAGGTTTATACTGGTAAAGTTGTAAACATAGCTAAGTTCGGAGCATTCATGGAGATATTACCTGGAAAAGAGGGATTACTTCATGTATCTGAAATCTCTTTAGAGAGAGTAGCTAATGTTGAAGATGTATTAAAAGTTGGAGATACATTCGAAGTAAAAGTAATTTCTACTGAAAATGGAAAAGTAAGTTTAAGTAGAAAGAAGTTATTACAGGAAATGGCAGCTGAATAATTTTTAAATTAAGGGGGATAACACAGAGGACTTCAACCTCTGTGTTATTTTTCCGTAGAGTATAGAGTAATGTAAATTGAAGGATGGTAAAAGATGAAATTAGGTTTAATAAGTTTAGGTTGTAGTAAAAACTTAGTTGACAGTGAGCACTTAATAGGGCTTATGGTAGCTAGAAAAGGATTTGAAATAACAAACGATTTAGAATTAGCGGATGTTGTTCTTGTAAATACTTGTGGATTTATAGGAGACGCTAAAGAGGAATCAATTCAAGCTATATTAGAAGTTGCTGAGAAAAAAGCTACAGGGAATGTTAAAAAAATAATTGTTGCAGGATGTTTAGCTCAAAGATATGCAGATGAATTAATAGCTGAGATTCCTGAAATAGATGCAGTAGTAGGAACTGGAGAAATCCATAAAATTGAGGAGATTGTAGATACAATATTAGCAGATGAAAAGATAATCAGATGTGAAACTTTTGATTTCTTAGCAAACGCTGGAACAGAAAGAATATTAACTACAAATCCACATACAGCTTACTTAAAAATAGCTGAGGGATGTAACAGAAGATGTACTTACTGTATAATTCCACAGTTAAGAGGAAACTTAAGAAGTAGAACAATTGAGGATATCGTAGAAGAGGCTAAAGCATTAGCAGCAAATGGTGTAAGAGAGATAAACTTATTAGCTCAAGAAACTACAGAGTATGGAATTGATTTATATAAGAAAAAAGCTCTTCCTGATTTAATAAAAGAGTTAGTAAAAGTTGAAGGAATCGAATGGGTAAGATCATATTATATGTTCCCTAACTCTTTAACAGATGAGTTAGTAGAAGTTATAAAAAATGAACCAAAAGTATGTAAATACTTCGATATCCCTATTCAACATATATCTGGAAATATCTTACAAAATATGGCTAGAGCAAAATCAGGAGATCACATAAAATCAATTTTAAATAAAATAAGAACAGAGATTCCTGAGGCAACAATTAGAACTACTGTAATTGTAGGATTCCCAGGAGAAACAGAAGAGAACTTTGAAGAGTTAAAAGACTTCGTAAGAGAGTTCCAGTTTGATTATGTTGGAGTATTTAAGTACTCTAGAGAAGAGGGAACTGTTGCTCACGATTTAGCTGATCAAGTTCCAGAAGATATCAAAGAGAGAAGATGGGCTGAATTAACAAACTTACAAGCTGAAATAGCTGAAATCAAAAATAGATCAATGATCGGAAAAGTGGTTGAAGTTATGATTGATGGAGTTTCATCAGAGAGTGAGTTCATGTTAGAGGGAAGAACAAGAGGACAAGCTTTAGATATCGATGGAAAAGTTTTAACAAATGATGGAACTGCTAAGCAGGGAGAGATTGTAAAAGTAAAAATAGAACAGAATTTTGAATATGACTATATAGGGGCAATTGTAGAAAACGAAGTTAAATAGTCTTAAAATAAGGAGGGGTTATTCTTGAATTTGCCAAATAAACTTACAGCAATTAGATTAATATTAGCAATACCTTTTATATACTTTTTACAAGAATCAGCCAATGTAACACAAAGTAATTTATACAGATTGATAGCATTTGGAATATTTATATTTGCGTCATTAACAGATTGGCTAGATGGATATATAGCTAGAAAATATAATTTAATAACTGATTTAGGAAAGATAATGGATCCTTTGGCAGATAAGATACTCGTTATTTCAGCATTAGTTATTTTTGTAAAGTTGGATTATATTCCATCTTGGATGTCTATTGTTGTAATAGCTAGAGAGTTTTTAATAAGTGGAATAAGAACTATAGCTGCAGCAAAAGGAGAGGTTATTCCCGCTGGAATTTTAGGAAAATATAAAACAACAACACAGATGATTGTTATTATAGTAATGTTATTCTTTGGTCTAGGAAACACTCCTGAAAAAGAGGCACTGTATAAAGTTATATATTTCTATGCAACTTTAGTTCCAGTTATTTTAACAGTTTGGTCTGGATGGGAATACTCAGTAAAGGCGAAACATTACTTTTTAGGAGAGGAATAGGAGAAAAATATGGGTTTAATTTATAGATTAGTAAATTTAGCTTTTGAAATTATAAATATACTTATATTAATAAGAATAGTAATCTCTTGGCTAGCACCATATTCAAGAAATGATTTTACAAATCTTGTATATGCTTTAACTGAGCCAATTTTAAAACCTTTTAGAACTTTAATACCAATGGGAAATGTTAGAGTAGATTTATCACCATTATTGGCTTACTTTGCTTTGAAGATTCTAAGATATATTATTTTTTATTTATTATAATAGAATAGAGAAGCCGTTGGCTTCTCTATTTTTTGTAGGAGGAACAAAATGCACGAGATTGAAAGTGAATACCACATACCGGTATTATATTATGAGACGTTAGAAACTTTAGTAACAAAAAAAGATGGAATATATGTAGACTGTACTTTAGGAGGAGGAGGACACTCTGAAGGTATATTAAAAGAGATTGGAGAAAATGGAAGACTTATCTCTATAGATCAAGATGATCAGGCTATAGAATTCGCTAAAAAAAGACTTGAAAAATATGGAAAGAAATGGTCTGTATTCAAAAGTAACTTTGAAAATATAGAAAAAGTACTTTATATGGCAGGAGCTGATAAGGTAACAGGAATACTTATGGATATAGGTGTTTCATCAACACAACTAGATGATCCTGAAAGAGGATTCTCTTATAGATATGATACGAGATTAGATATGAGAATGAACAGAAGTGATGCATTATCAGCTTATGAGGTTGTAAATGAATATGAAGAATCAGAACTTATGAGAATATTCTTTGAATATGGTGAAGATAGATTTTCTAGAAAAGTTGCTAGACTTATATGTGAAAGAAGACAGGAAAAACCTATCGAAACAACAGGAGAGTTAGTTGATATAATAAGAAAAGCTTACCCTCCAAGAAGTGAAAAGCATCCAGCTAAGAAAGTATTCCAAGCTATAAGAATAGAGGTTAATAGAGAGTTAGAAGTTTTAAAAAATGCTATAACTAAATCATTTGATAGTTTAGAAAAGGGTGGACGTTTAGGAATAATAACTTTCCATTCTTTAGAGGATAGAATAGTAAAAAATATGTTTAGAGACCTTTGTACTGGATGTAAATGTCCAATTGAATTACCTATTTGTGTTTGTAATGAAAAACCAAAAGGTAAGTTAGTAAATAGAAAACCGATAACTTCTGGAAAAGATGAGTTACAGTTTAATAACAGAGCTCATTCTGCAAAGTTAAGAGTTATAGAAAAATTATAAAATTTTAAAGGAGAACCTAATGAGAAGAAAAAAAGTTTTATTGACAACCGTTGGTATAATTTTAGTCTGGTCATTTTATGGGTATCTTATAAGAACAATCTCATATTTAGAAAAAAGTAATTTGAAACTTGAAAGAGAGTTAAAAGAACTTGAAAAAGAGAGAAGCAAAAGAATATATGAGTATGATTTACTTATGGACTTAAGAAAAATAGAGCAAGAGATGAATAAGAAAAAAAATATGGTTATATCAGAAAAAATAAATTTCTTTAAAATAGAAGATGGCTCTTTTTAAAAAAATAGGAGAGTATATATGAAATTAGAAAAAGGTCAAATAGTAGAAGTAAAAATAGAAAAAATAGTTTATGGTGGAGAGGGATTAGGATACTACAATGGTGAATTTGCAATGTTTGTTCCTATGTCTGTACCTGGTGACGTTGTAAAGGCAGAGATAATATCTTTAAAGAAAAGCTATGGAAGAGCTTTAATAAAAGAGATTATAACTGCAGGAGCTGAAAGAATAAAAGATTTAAGTTGTATAACATTTGAAGATTTCCAAGGGTGTGATTTTGGAATGTTAGATTATACAGCTCAAGTGAAATATAAAAAAGATATGGTTGAAGATGTAGTTAGAAGAATAGGGAAAAATAGTGATGTTTTAATAGAGGAAACATTGGAATCACCTGTTGAAAAAAACTATAGAAACAAAGTAATAGAACCGTTTTCTTTAAATGGTAAAGAGATAATAACAGGGTTCTTTAAAAGAAAAAGTCATGATGTATTTCAAGTTGAAGACAATATGTTAAACTCTGTTTTAGGAAATAAAATAATAACTGCGCTGAAAGATATTTTAAATAAATCGAATGTAACTGTTTATGATGAAAAGAAACATAATGGAATATTAAGACATATTATGGTAAGAACAAACTCTTTCAATGAAGCTATGGTTGTTTTAGTTGTAAATGATACTAAAGTAACAGAAAATATAAAATCTATTTTAAAAGAGTTGATGACAAAAGTTTCAGAGATAGCATCAGTTTATGTATCTTTAAATGATAGAAAAACAAATGTAGCTTTAGGAAATAAAAACATTTTAGTTTTTGGTGAGAAAACAATAAAAGAGGATATATCTGGTATTCACTTCAATATCTCTCCAACGTCATTCTTCCAAATAAATCTAGAGCAAACTAGAAGATTATATGAGCTAGCAATCAGTATGTTTGAAGATATAGAAAACAAAAGGGTTGTGGATGCTTACGCTGGAACAGGAACAATCGGTATGATTTTATCTAAAAAAGCTAAGCAAGTTTATTCGATAGAAATTATTGAGTCAGCAGTAAAAGATGGAATAAAAACAGCAAAAGAAAACGAGATAGAAAATGTACAGTTTATATGTGGGGATGTAAATAAAGAGCTAGGAAAACTAATAAAAGCTGAAGCTGTAGATTCAATTATATTAGATCCACCTAGAAAAGGAATCGATGAAGAGAGTCTTCTAAATATAACTAAAGTTGGAATAAAAGAGATTGTTTATATATCTTGTAATCCTTCAACTTTTGCAAGAGATATAGAGATTTTAGAAAGAGAGGGATATAACTTAGTTAGAGTTAAACCTGTAGACATGTTCCCTCAAACAAGTCATATAGAAGTAGTGGGAAGATTAGTTAAAAAATAGGAGGACTTTATGGAGAAGTTTTTAATATTTGCAGTGGTTGCATATGTATTTGGTTCATTACCTTGTGGGGTTTGGCTTGGAAAAGCTACAAAGAATATTGATATAAGAGAGCACGGAAGTAAAAATTCTGGAGCAACAAATGCATATAGAATTTTAGGTCCAAAGTATGGTATAATGGTTCTGATATTAGATGCTTTAAAAGGTTATCTTCCACTTTACCTAGCGAGTAGCTTTGGTGTAGATGGAATCTATATAATATTATTAGGGTTAGTAGCAATATTAGGACATACGTTCTCATTCTTTTTACAATTTAAAGGTGGAAAAGGTGTTGCTACAAGTTTAGGAGTTTTTCTTTTCTTAATGCCGAAAGTAGTAGGTATACTTGTACTAATATTTATATTAGTGGTAGGAGTTAGTAAATATATCTCTTTAGGGTCTGTGGTGTGTGCTGGATTATTACCAGTATTAGCATACTTTTTCCCAGTGAGAGATGCAGCAACTAGAATGCCATTGGTTATAATCTCGTTAGTAGTAGGAGTTTTTGTTATCTATAAGCATAAAGCTAATATTCAAAGACTTATTGAAGGAAAAGAAAACAAATTTAATTTAAAGTAAGGAGATAAATTAAATGGAAAAAGTAGTTGTAATTGGAGCAGGAAGCTGGGGAACAGCTTTAGGAATGATCTTGGCAAAAAAAGGATATGACGTAACAATGTGGGAACACAACAAGGAGATTGCCGAAAAATTATCTTTAGAAAAAGAAAATAAAAGGTTACTTCCAGGTGTTAAGTTTCCAGAAAATTTAAAGGTGACTTCAGAACTTGAAGGACTTTTAACTGGTGTTAAGTACATTATTTTTTCTGTTCCTTCGCAAGTTTTAAGAGGAGTTATGTCAAAAATATCTCCACAAATTGCTGAGGGAATGATTTTAATAAATACAGCAAAAGGGATAGAAGTTTTGAGTGGAGAAACACTATCACATGTAATGAAAGATGAAATAAAAGGTAAATACCATAAAAATATAGTTATTTTATCAGGTCCAACTCATGCGGAAGAGGTAGCTCAAGAAATGCCAACAACAATAGTTGCGGCTGGAGATTTAGAAAATGCCAAAAAGGTTCAAGAGCTATTCAACACAGAAAACTTTAGAGTTTATGTAAGTGAGGATATAGCAGGAGTTGAACTTGGTGGAGCTGTTAAGAATTGTTTAGCAATAGGAGCGGGAATAGCTGATGGATTGGGTTATGGAGATAACGCAAAAGCAGCTCTTATAACAAGAGGAATAGCCGAGATGATAAGATTTGGAAAAGTTATGGGAGCAGATGAACGTACATTTTCTGGTTTAACTGGGATTGGGGACCTAGTTGTAACGTGTGCTAGTCAACATAGTAGAAATAGATATGTTGGAGAGAGACTTGGAAAAGGTGAGAATATAGATGATATTCTTAAAAGTATGGTTATGGTTGCTGAAGGAGTTCCAACAGTTAAGGCTGTTTATGCTAAGAAGTTAGCCTTAGGAATAAGTATGCCTATAGTAGAAGCTATATATGCTATTATATATGAAAATGCAGATACAAAAGAAAAAGTTAAAGAGTTAATGACAAGAGAGTTAAAAGAGGAGTTTTATTAAAAAGTTTATTTCAAAATAATTACATAAGTGAAGATCAAAATTAAATATAAAGCAACACGGAAATTCAGAAAATAGAAAAAGATGACTAAAGGGTATGGGGTGTATATGACAGAAAAAGATTTAGTTTCGTTTTATCTAGATGATATAAAAGAGTATGAAGTGTTAGACAAAGATGAGGAAGTCTCTCTGCTGAAAAGAGCTAAGAATGGGGATATTGAAGCTAGAGAGAGATTGATTTTGTGTAATTTAAGATTGGTAGTTAATGTTGCTAAAAAATATGGCAATAAAGGAATGGGTTTCATAGATTTGATAAGTGAAGGAAACTTCGGGTTGATTCATGCTATTGAAAAGTTTGATATTGAAAAGGGGTATCGATTTTCAACATATGCAGTTTGGTGGATAAAACAAGCCATAAGTAAAGCTATTATAAGCAAAGGAAGGGAGATAAGAATTCCTTCTTATAAACATGATTTGTTGAACAAAATAAATAAATTTATAATGGACGCAGTTATGTTAAAGGGTGATTATCCAACAATCTATGAAATCTCAGAAGGACTAGAGATAAATTTGGAAAAAGTTCAAGAACTAATGGTTGAGTTTCAAGAGACAATATCATTGAGCTCACCAATAGGTGAAGATATATATTTAGAGGATACTATTCCAAGTGAAGTTCATAATGATTTAGAGGATAATATTATTCGAAATATCAGTGCAGAGCAGATAAATGAGATTTTAAATAAGCTCAATGAAAGAGAAAAGCAAATTTTAAAACTTAGATTTGGATTTGATGGAAACCAAATTCATACTTTAGAAGATATCGGTCAAAGCTTTAGCATAACAAGAGAGAGAGTACGACAGATCGAGCAAAAAACATTAGAAAAATTAAGAATACGTTATAGTGACTTACTAAAAGGAAACTATTACTATTAAAAGCAAGGAGGTTTAAATTGATTTTAAAAGTTAATAGATTAGAATTTTTAAAAAAAATAAAAATCGTAGAGAAAGCTATAAATGAAAATAAAATAAGACCAATAATATCTTATGTTTATATTGAAACAAGAGATAGTAAGTTATGGTTTTGTGGAACAAATTTAGAGTTAACGATTTCAACTCATATGGAGTGTGAAGTTTTAAGAGATGGAAAGGCTGTATTCCAACATCATTTAGTTGAAGAGTATTTAAAAGAGATTAAAGATGAATATATCACTTTAAATATAGATGAAGACGTATTGACGATTGAGACATCTGATTCAGCTTCAGAATTTATATTGATGAATGCCGAAGAGTTTCCTAAAATTCAAGAATCAGAGTTAGAGGATGAAGAGTTTCAATTTAAGTTAAAAAAAGTAGAATTAGCTGACTACTTTGATAAAGTAAAATTCTCAGCTTCAATGTCGAGTGATAATTTATCTATAAACTGTATAAGGTTAGAGATAGAAGAGAATAAAATTAAATTTATATCTACAGATACATATCGTCTAACATATTTAGAGCATGAATATTTAGATAATGAAGGAGTATTTAAAGTAAGTATACCTATAAATACAATTGATGCAATGTCTAAATTGCTTAGAAATGGTAACGAAGAGGAGATAGCATTTACTCAAAAAAATAAACAGCTATACTTTAAATTGGGAAATATTTCTATAGTAAGCAGAGTAATTGATTTACCATTCCCGAACTACAAAACAATACTAGAAGCTAGTGGATATAATAAAAGGTTACAAATAGAAAGAGTTGAATTTGAAAAGATGTTGAAAAGAATTCAAATATTTGTAAAAAATAATTCAGAGTCAAAATTCGGAGCTATATTTACACTTTCTAATGGAACTTTAGATATTGAAGGAGTTGGAGAGATAGCAAAAGCAAAGGAGATAACAAAAGTAAATTATGAAGGAGATAGTTTGAAAATCTCTTTAAATGTAAAATTCTTGTTAGAATTTATTCAATCTAGTGACAAAGATGTAATAACTTTAGAGTTTACAACATCGAATAGTGCTGTAAGAACAAGAAATGTGCAAGAGAATAATTATACTTACATAGTGATGCCTTTAGCTTTGAAAGACTAGATTAGAGAAAACTAGCTTACAGAGTGAGCTAGTTTTTTATTTTGCAAAGAGAATTGCTTTGTGGTATAATTTGGATAATATTTTTTCATTTAAGGAGAAATAATGAGCAAATTTTATATATTAAAAATTATATACGAGCTTCATTATTTTAAGTATTTATTAGAAGAGTTGATATTTAAAAATTCATATGATAATAATAGTGCAAAAAAATTTGTAGATTTTAATAATCGAAGAGTATTGAAATTTATAAAAAAAATAGATATTAAAAAAATAGCAATATTGTTACCTCATTGTATTCAAAAATATGATTGCAATCTAAAAATAACAAATAATGTAGAGAATTGTAAAAAATGTGGACTTTGTGACATATCTGAAATTCTAAAGATTCAAGATGAATTTACTAGTATTAATGTAAAAGTAGCTACTGGTGGAACATTAGCAAGAATGTATTTAAAAGAGTATAAACCAAATTTAGTGATAGCTATAGCTTGTAAAAGAGATTTGACATCTGGAATTAGAGATTCTTTTCCGATGCCAGTATATGGTTTGTTTAATAAAATAGTTGAAGGACCATGTAAAAATACAAGAGTAGCTGTGAACGAAATAAGAAAGGTATTAAGAGAGGTGGGGACAACGTGAGAAAACTTAAACTGTTTATAGCTGGGGTTTTAATATGTTCAGGGTTATTGGCTTCTGAAAAAGAGGATATAAAATTCTTAGATGAATTATTCCTTCAAAAAAAGTATTCTATGGCACTTCAGGAATCAAATAACTTTATAACAAAATATCCTCGTTCTAGATATATAAAAAATATCAGAATAAGAATGGGTCAAGTATATTATGTAGAAGGAAGATATCAAGAAGCTATAAATACTTTAAATGGATGTTTAAAAGAGTTAAAACTAACTCAGAGTGAAATGAATAATATATATCTTTATTTAACAAAATCATATGTTGGATTAAAAGATTTTGAGACAGCAACTAAAGCTGCAAATTTAATAAATAAAACAACTACCGAGGGTAAAAATGATTATGAAGAAGCACTTTTAGCTCTTGGAAAAGGTTATATGGATAATAAAGATTATATTAGAGCACAAAGAGAACTAACAAGTGCTCTTAATCTACAAGGTAGAAATTATGAAGATGTTGTTTTGAACCTTGCTTTAGCAGCATATAATAACTCTCAATATATAAAGACAATAGTTTATTTAGATGAGTATTATAGAGGCGGTAAAGTAGGAACAAATCAAGAACTTGTGGATTATTTATACGGGTCATCATACTATAAAACAAATGAATCAACAAAAGCTTTAAATCATTTCACTAAAGTAAAAGATAGTAAAAGTACCTCTGAATATAAAACACTTTCTGTTTTAACAATGATAGAAATCTATTTAAAACAAGGCAACTCAAGAGAAGCAGAAAATATTTTATCGACACTATCTTCAGAACCAAAATTATATAATACAGCTTTGAAAAGTTTTGGAGACTTCTATATAGTTAGAGGAACGAATGATAAAGCTTTAGAATATTATAATAAAATTAGTAACAAAGATACAGATGTGATATATGGAATAGCACTTTCTCAATATAGATTGAAAGACTATAAAAACTCATTAGAAAACTTTAGAAAACTTTACACAACCAAATATAAAAATGAAAGTATATACTATCAACTTTCGATAGAGTATTTAAATAAAAATTATAAATGGGTTTTAGGAAATAGAAATTTAGTTACAGGTTTAAACTTGAAAAAAGAAGAGGAGATAGCTATAAATAATTTAATAGCAGCTTCAGCTTTTGAAGAAAGAGAGTTTAAAGTAGCTGAAGAGTACTATAGAAAAAATAATAATATCTCTCCAACAAAAGAATCTTTATACAGATTGATAGTAGCTTTAAGTAGAACAAAAGATAGAGGAGTATTGAATTCAGCAATAGCAGAGTTTAATACTAAATATCCAGGAGATCAAGAATATAAAAAGAATATCACAATAATCAGTTCAGATAACCTTTTATCAGAAGGAAAAGGGGACGCAGCAATAAATCTATATAAAGATTATTTAGCTACAAATAGAGATCCTGATATAGTTTCTAATTTAATAGAAGTTATGATTGCTCAGAAAAAGTATAATGAAGTTATGCAATATTTAAATATGCAGGATGCATCTTTAGAAAATACATACCAAAAAGGAATTGCAACTATGGGTATGGGAAGGTATGAAGAAGCTGATATGTACTTTAAACAGATTACAAGCAATCAGACGTCAGCAGATAAAGCTTTATATGAGAAAGCTAATTACAATGTAATAAAGAACTATTTCCTATGGGAAAGATATGAAGATTCTATCTCTTCAGGGGAAGCTTATATTGCAGGAGATAATATTTTCGCTTTAGAGGATGTTGTTGATAAAGTTGCAATAAGTTACTTTAGATTAGATAATCCAGAAAAAGCTAGAGAGTACTTTGAAAAATTAAAACTAGTTTCAAGCTTGGGAGATTATGCACAGTTCCAAATAGGGGAAACTTACTACACGGAAAAAAAGTATAAAGAAGCCATTGAAGCTTATAAAATAAGTGCAGAAGAATCTAAAACAGCTGAATATAAAGAAAAAGGATTATATTGGCAAATATCTTCATTATATTTATTAAAAGATAGTGCAAACTTTGAAATTAAAAGTAAAGAGTTTATGAGCTCATATCCAAACTCAAGATTAAAAGATAATATTCTTTTAATGGAAGGAGAGTTATATGGAATATCAGGAAATAATAGTAATAGTTTAAATACATATGAAAAACTTTATACTCAAACAAAAGATGAAACATTAAAAGAAAAATCACTAATGAAAGTTATTGAATTATCTCAAAATACTAAAAATCTTCAAAAAGAGTTGGAGTGGATAAATAAAATAACAAATGATGAGAAAAAAAGTTATTATATGGCAAATCATTTCCAAAGAGAGAAGAAAATAGAGGAAGCAAAAGCTGAATATGAAAAACTTATAAACACTAACTCTTACAAGGATTATGGATCACTAGGTTTAGGAGATTACTACTACTCTAACAAAGATTATGAAACTGCGAAGAGTTATTATAATACAATCCTGTCTTTAGAAAATAGTGCGTATAAAGATAAGGCTCTATTTGGAGTAGCTAATATAGAGAAAGAAACAGGACTGTTAAATGAAGCAGTAAGAAATTATACAAAATTATATCTATTATATCCAGCAAGTGAATTTGCACTAGAGTCTAAAATAAGATCAGCTGAAGTATATGAAAGATTAAATAGCTTTACTGATGCAATAGCACAATATGATGAGCTTTTAAAGACAGAAAGCAAAAATAAAGATTATTTCTTAGAAAAATTAATTTTCTTAAATTTAAAAATTGAGAAAAAAGAGAATGCAAAGAGATATTATGAGCAGTTAAAAAGAGAGAATGCAAATCTTTCTGAAAAATACAAAGATTTTTTTAACGGAGGAGAGAACATATGAAAAAATTAGTTATTACAGGATTAATGATTTTATCTTTAGGAGTTTTTGCTAATGAGGATGTAGTTATTGACAAACAAGTTACGGGAGTTAATAAAGAGCAATTAGAAAGTTATCCAAAAGAGAGTAATGTTCAACTTGATAAAAAAGTTATAAAAATAGAGGATACAAATATAAATGCAGATAAATTTAAAGATCAAAAACAAGTTATTCAATTGAATGAAAGTAATGATTCTTTAAATAAGAGTTTAACAGAAACAGAAACTAAAACTCCAATCTGGAAGTATATAATAGGAGTAGTAGCTTTAGTAACATTAGGAATAGCATTATAATTAAATTACAAGAGAAAAATTAGGAGGTTCTAGAATGTACTGGTTAGCAAATGGTGGAATACTTATGTATTTTATAGTTTTTATGTCAATATTAGGTGTTTATGCAATTATTGAAAGAGCAATTTATTTTAAAATGAATGAAAATATAGATATGTCAAGAATAAGACCAATATTACGTAATGCAATTGAAAAAAATGATATAAAAGGAGCTATAACAGCTTTAGGAAATCAAAAAAGTTCAACTGCAAAAGTTATAAAAGAAGTTTTAATCTATTGGTATAAAACAAGAAGTACAAATGTTGAAACTTTAGAGGAGAAAGCTAGAGAGATTGCTTTAGCACAAATTCCAAAGCTAGAAAAAAATATGTGGTTATTGTCTGTAGTAGCTCATACAACTCCATTAATTGGATTATTAGGGACAGTAACAGGGATGATAAAAGCGTTCCAAGCTGTATCGGTACACGGAACAGGAGATGCATCAGTGCTAGCAAGTGGAATATCTCAAGCTCTATTAACAACAGCTGGGGGACTATTTGTAGCAATTCCATCAATCATTTTATATAACTACTTCAATAAAAAAATTGATGACCAAATAAATGATATGGAAAAAGGTAGTGCAGAACTAATAAATTACTTCAGAAAATAGAGGAGGGGGAGCATGAAACTTAACAGAATTAAAAGAAGATCAGGTAATTCTTTAATCCTTGAATTAACTCCCTTGATAGATGTAGTATTTTTACTACTGATTTTCTTCTTAGTTGCAACAACATTTGAGGATGTAAATAGTAGTATAAAAATAGATTTACCTACATCTACTGTGAAAAGTGCTAAACCAGTTAACGAATTACAGGTTATTATAACTAAAGATAGGGAGTATTTTATAAGTTATAAAGATAAGGGAGCAAGTAAGAGGGATAAAATAACTGCTAAAGATATGAAAAGTGCGTTAACTCAGAAATTAGCAGAATCAGATGATAAAAATGTTATTATAAGTGCAGATAAAAGTGTAAATCACGGTGCAATTGTAGAAGCTATGACAGCAGCCAAAGAGGCGGGGGCTATCTCTTTAGATATAGATACAGCTTCGCCTGGAAAGTAGGTGCAAATCTATGAAGAGACCAAATAGTGATTTTAAAATACTTGTAGCATCAATAGTAATAAATCTTCTTATTTTATTTTTAATTCCAGGAATTAAAATAGATGAAATAGTTGATAAAAAATTAAAGGTGGGATTGGTTACTTTAGAAACAGCTACTAAAAAAACTACTACTAAGCCTGAACCAAAGAAAAAGGTTACTCCAGTAAAAGAGGAGAAAAAGGAAGAGAAAAAAGTAGTTCCAAAAGAAGAGCCTAAACCAGTAGAAAAAAAACCAGAAGTAAAGGAAACTAAAAGATTATCATTAGATGATTTAGCTAAAAATATAACAAAAAGAGAAACAGAGTTTTTAGCAATAGATAAACCATCTACAAGAGAGATAAACAGCGAATTAAAAAATGAACTTTTAGATAAAAAGAACTTAGAAGAGATTTCAAAAAAACCTACAGTTGATCCAACAAAAGATATAACAATATCTAAAGATGAGAGTATTTTAGAAAAAACTATGGAATATGAACTTGATAATAACTCTAAAGAGTTAGCTTTCGAAGGAGAGGGAGAAGAGGAGTTAGGGTTTAAAACTATGGTTGAAAAAAATGGAGCGGATGGACTTCCAAGTGGATATAGACTTGGAGTTGAAGATGGTGACGTTGTAGCTAGATGGGATCAAAGCAACAGAGAACCAAGATATCCAGAAGCAGCTCAATTAAGAGGAATGCAAGGTAGAGTATTATTAAAGATACAAATAGATGAAGCAGGAAAAGTAACATCGGTATTTATAGAAAAGGGTAGTGGAGTTCCAGAGATAAACATGGCTATAGAAGAGATTGCAAGAACTTGGAGAATATATTTAACAAAAAATGGATTGAATATAAAGGGAAATGTAACATTAGAATATAGCTTTAAATTATTGGGGGCTTCTAATTAGAAGTAAAAATTAGAGGATGGTGAAGAGATTTGACTCTTTTAGGATTTAGATTAGAGAATGAATTAAAAGACGAGTTAGAAAGTAATTTCGAAAATGAATTGAGGTTTGCAGAAAATATTAGCTCTTTTATGGAGTTATTAAAGGAGAGAAAGTATGAAGCAGTTGTAATAGATGAAACAAATTTACAACAAGATGCTTTAGTAAACCTTGTAAAGAAAATTACTGAAACACATAAAAGATCAGTAATCATAATAATGGGAGAGACATCAAATTTAAAATTAGTTGCGGGTGTTATAAAAGCAGGAGCATATGACTATATTTTAAAACCAATTAGTCCAAAAGATGTTAATAAAATTTTAGAAAAAGCAGTTAAAGATCATAAACTTTTAGCTGAGAGAGTGGATAGAAATAAAAATACTGGTGATAAGCTGATAGGGCAAACTAAAGAGATTGTAGAAGTTTACAAGATGATTGGTAGAGTTTCTAACAGTAGAATACCTGTTCTGGTAGTGGGAGAAAAAGGAACAGGTAAAAGTAGTGTGGCAACTGCGATTCATCAGTTTAGTGATTGGAGTACAAAACCATTTTTAACAGTTAATTGTACTTCTTTCCAAAATAACTTGTTGGAAAGAAAACTATTTGGATACGAGAAAGGTGCCTTTGAGGGGGCAGCTTTCTTACAGATAGGAGATTTAGAAAAAGCTAATGGTGGAACATTACATTTAGGAAATATTGAATCACTTAGCTTAGATATGCAATCAAAGATTTTATATCTGTTACAAGAGGGAGAGTTCTTTAGAATGGGTGGATCAGAGCCTATTGAGATGGATATAAGAATAGTTGCAACAACGAGTGAAAATTTAGAAGAGTTAATCAATAAAAAAATGTTTATAGATGAGCTTTATAATAAGTTAAAAATATTAGAAATAAATATTCCTGCATTAAGAGATAGAAAAGATGATATTCCATTTATCATTGATCAATATTTAGCTAGTTGTAATCTAGAATTGCATAAGGCTGTCAAAGGTGTGAGTAAACCTGCGATGAAAAAAATAATGAGATATGATTGGCCAGGAAATGTAAACGAGTTAAAAAATGCTGTGAAATCAGCAGTGGCACTTTGCAGAGGAAGCTCTATTTTGATAGAGGAGCTACCAGGAAATGTTACAGGAAATAAAATCTCTAAAAGAAAAGGCGACAACCAAAGTTGGGTACTTACTGATTGGATAGAGGGAGAGCTTTTAGCTTTAAAAAATAATAAACAGAATAACTATTATGGGATAATAATATCAAAAGTAGAAAAAGAGTTAATACGTCAAGTTTTAGAGATTACAAGTGGTAAAAAAGTTGAAACAGCTGAACTACTTGGAATAACAAGAAATACCTTAAGAACTAAGATGAATAACTATGGCTTAGAATAAAATCTAAGCCTTAGGAGGAAAAAAATGCACGTTACATTATATAGAAAATATAGACCCAAAGGGTTTGAAGAGATTGCAGGAGAACATGAGATTGTTCAAACATTGAAAAACTCCTTAAAATCAAATAGATTAGCTCATGCTTATCTATTTACAGGTCCTCGTGGTGTTGGAAAAACATCGATAGCTAGATTAATGGCTAAAGGAATAAACTGTTTAACAAATGGAATAACAGATACACCTTGCAATATTTGTGAAA
Source organism: uncultured Cetobacterium sp. (assembly GCF_945952365.1). GTDB lineage: Bacteria > Fusobacteriota > Fusobacteriia > Fusobacteriales > Fusobacteriaceae > Cetobacterium_A. The sequence goes on along the minus strand of NZ_CAMFHX010000019.1, from coordinate 26,384 downwards.
ATTGTAAAGAGATTTCTTCAGGAAACTTTTTAGACTTAATAGAGATAGATGCAGCATCAAACAGAGGAATAGATGAAATAAGACAATTAAAAGAAAAGATAAACTATAGTCCGACGAAAGGTAGAAAAAAAGTTTATATAATAGATGAAGTTCATATGCTAACAAAAGAAGCATTCAACGCCCTATTAAAAACGCTAGAAGAGCCACCAGAACATGTCCTATTTATTTTAGCAACCACAGAGCCAGATAAAATATTACCAACAATAATTTCAAGATGTCAAAGATATGATTTTAAAAGTGTTAATTATAAAGATATGAGAGAAAAACTTTTATATATAGTTAACAGCGAAGGTTATACTATAGATGAGCCAAGCTTAATGTCTATATATGAATCTTCTGGTGGAAGTATGAGAGATTCAATCTCTATATTAGAAAGATTGATGATAAATACTGAAAATAAATCTATTGATATAGAGAAAACAGAGGATGTATTAGGAATAACACCGATAAAAATAATAGATCAATTTATTTCAATTACAGAGAAATCAAACTATTCTGAAGGGATTGAATTGTTAGAGGAGATTTGGAGAAACTCTATTGATATAGAGCTATTTTTCAAAGATTTAGCAAAGAGATCAAAAGATAGAATGTTAAAAGGTGATTTAGATATTCAAAAAGGATTAGAGATTATTGATACTGTTTACGATGTTTTATCTAAATTCCGACAAGAAGAGGATAAAAGGCTTGTTGGATATGTAATTCTTAATAGATTAACAGAAAAAAAAGAAAAAGAGATAATTGTAGAAAAAATCATAGAAAAAGTTCAAGAGCCAGTAGAGATATTTGAAACTGCAACAACAAATGAGATACAAGATGTTCAAGTTATTTCAAAACTTTCATATGAAGAGGTAAAAAACTCTTGGAGTAAGATAGTAGATGAAGCAAAAAGAACTAAATTAACATTTGGGGCGTTTTTAGTTAAAGCATATTTTAAAGATTTTACTAACAACACTTTAGTTGTAGGATTTTCAAATGACCAAAGTTTTGCTAAAAATATGATGGAGTCAGAGCCATATAGAACGTTATTTTTAGATGTAGTTAGAAAAGTTTTAAAAACAAAAATTATGATAAAATATGAATTACAAGAGGTTAATAGAAGTAAAGAGAAAGTAGAGGGAGAGGATTTTTCTAAAAAAATCATTGATTTTTTTGGAGGAGAAATATTATAGCTTAACAAAACTCTACCTTTATGGTATAATTATCCTGAATGTATTTAGGAGGAACAATGTTTTTAATAACAGGAATAATAATAGCGGCGTTGTTTTTAGTTTCAACGTTAATGCCTTTTTTAAGTTGGGTACTACCTTTTTATAAAATAAAGAAATTAGAAAATGCAGATATAAGAACTAAAATCATAGCAAATGTAATCGCTATTGCTGCTATAGCTTGGGTGGATGTAAACTATTTGATAACTTATATAGGAGTTTTCTGTTCAATAGAGATTCTATATTATACATTTAAAAAATATGGAAACAAATTGGGTGAATTTGATAAAATTTTTATCACAAGTTTAATAGTTGGATCTTTAATTTGTGGATATATCTATTTTAATAGAGTAGGATTTAATATAGGATTTGAAAATTTAAAAAATATGTATATTCAAAAGACAACGTTTACTCAACATGAAGTTGATATGGCTTTTAAGTTTATGAAGGATAATTTTATATACTTAACTTTTGCATACATGGGAATGACAGTATTTTTAACAAATTATTTTTTAAATAAAGAAAGTTTCATGGATTGGGATGCATCATATTTATGGTTAATACCGTACATCATATTATTCTTTGTGAAAGAATACTCTCAGTTCAATGGAATATTTATAGAGAATACAATAGAAGTTCTAAAAATTATTTATATAATGTACTTTATAAAAATAGTTACAGGAACATTAAATGAAAAAGTAAAAAAACAATCTTTATGTTTCACTGTAGGAGTTTTTCTAGCATTAATATCTCCAGAGTTCGCTTTTATTTTTGGCGGATTAGCAAGTGGAATAAAAATAAAAATAGTAAAAACAAGAAGATAAATTAGGAGGAATTTTTATGTCAAAGATACAAGTAATTTTAACAGCAGATGTGGCAGGACAAGGAAGAAAAGGAGAAATCGTAAGTGTTTCTGAAGGTTATGCTAAAAACTTCCTATTAAAAAACAATAAAGGTATTGTAGCAACTCCTGAAGAGTTAAAGAAAATAGAGAATAAAAAATTAAAAGATGCTAAAAAAGCTGAAGAAGATAAGAGAAAATCAATTGAAATAAAAGCACTATTAGAAAGTAAAAAATTAGCAGTATCTGCAAAAATTGGAGATAACGGAAAGTTATTCGGTGCAATAACTAACAAAGAGATTTCAGCAGAGTTAAAAAAAGAGTTTGGATTAGATATTGATAGAAAAAAAATAGAATGCACGATTAAGAGCTTAGGAGAGCATAAAGTAGTTGTAAAGTTACATACAGATGTAAAGGCTGAGGTTTTAGTGGTAATTAAAGGATAGTGAAATATGGAAGATATAGAAAAACTTAGAAAAATTCCAAGTAGTTTAGAGGCTGAAAGATCTGTATTAGGAGGTATATTTTTAAAACCCGATATATTTAGTGAGGTTATAGAAATAATATACTCAGCAGATTTTTATAAAATGGCTCATAAAATAATTTTTGAAGTAATGCAAGAGGTTTATAATTCAGGAGAATCAATAGATCCAATTATTGTAATGGATAGATTAAAAAGAAAGGATAAGTTTGATGATATTGGTGGTGAAGCAATTTTCTATGAGATAATAGAAGAGGTTCCAACAGCAGCAAATATTTTAACTTATGCAAAGATTATAAAAGAGAAAGCTACTTTAAGAAAGCTTGGAGATATAGGAACTAAGATAGTAGAGATGACATATGAAGGATATGAGGATGTAGATACTATTTTAGATAAAGCTGAGGGAATGATATTTAAAGTTGCCGAAAGTAAAGAGTCAAAAGATATAATTAGTTTAAAAGAGGTTGTAACTAACGAGTTTGAAAGGTTAGAGCAACTTCTTCAAAATAAAGGTGTAACAACAGGAATATCAAGTGGATTTAAGCACTTTGATGAAATGACAAGTGGATTCCACCCATCAGATTTAGTAATCCTAGCAGCAAGACCATCAATGGGAAAGACCGCCTTTGCTTTAAACTTAGCTTTAAATGCAGCTATGAAAGCTGGTAAAGGAGTTTTAGTATTCAGTCTAGAGATGTCTAGTTCACAGCTATTACAAAGACTTTTAGCTATAGAAGCTGGAATAGGATTACAAAAGATAAGAAATGGTTTCTTAGGTGAAGATGACTGGGGAAAATTAGGAATAGCGAGTGGAAAGTTAGCAAATGCTGAAATAAATATAGCGGATGTTCCAAATGTAAATGTTTTAGAGATTAGATCAATTGCTAGAAGATTAAAAGCTGCTGGAAGATTAGATATGATTTTAATTGACTACTTACAACTTATAAAAGGAACAAGTGGAAAATCAGATAACAGACAGCAAGAGATTTCGGATATATCAAGATCGTTAAAAGGTATAGCAAGAGAGTTAGATATCCCAATAGTGGCTTTATCACAGCTATCTCGTGCCCCAGAACAAAGAGCTGATAGAAGACCAATGCTATCAGATTTAAGAGAATCAGGAGCTATCGAGCAAGATGCGGATATGGTTGTATTTTTATATAGAGATGATTATTATAATGATGATTCAGATCAAAAGGGTATAACAGAAGTAATAATAGGTAAACAAAGAAATGGACCGGTTGGTACTGTGAACTTGAAATTCTTCCATGAAATTACAAAGTTCGGAGATTATACAACTAAGGTTGAATAGAGAAAGGTGAGAGAAAAGAATGAAAAGAGCAGAATTATTAGCTCCAGCAGGAAATATGGAAAAGTTAAAAATGGCTTTCCACTATGGAGCAGATGCAGTATTCTTAGGTGGAAAAATGTTTAACTTAAGAGCTGGAAGTCACAACTTTAATGATGAGGAGTTAAAAGAGGCAGTAGATTACGCACATTCAATGGAAAAAAGAGTGTATGTAGCTTTAAACATAATCCCTCATAACGATGAGTTAGACTTATTACCTGATTATGTAATGTACTTAGAGAAAATTGGAGTAGATGGGGTTATCGTTGCAGACTTAGGAGTATTCCAAGTTGTAAAAGAGCACACAAACTTAAATATAAGTGTAAGTACTCAAGCAAGTAACACAAACTGGCGTTCAGTAAAAATGTGGAAAGATTTAGGAGCTAAAAGAGTAGTTTTAGCAAGAGAGATATCATTAGATAATATTGCTGAGATTAGAGCTAAAGTACCTGATATCGAGTTAGAAGTATTTGTACATGGAGCTATGTGTATGTCTATTTCGGGAAGATGTCTATTAAGTAACTATATGACTGGTAGAGATGCTAATAGAGGAGATTGTGCTCAATCATGTAGATGGAAGTATAACTTAGTTGAAGAAACTAGACCAAATGAATATATGCCTGTTTATGAAGATGAAAGAGGAACTTATATATTCAACTCAAAAGATTTATGTACTATAGAGATTATAGATAAAATATTAGATTTAGGTGTAGATTCTCTTAAAATTGAGGGAAGAATGAAAGGTATTTATTATGTTTCTAATGCTGTAAAAGTTTATAAAGATGCTCTAAATAAATACTACTCAGGAGAGTATGAGTATGATCCAACTTGGATGGAAGAGATTCAATCAACTTCAAACAGATCTTATACTCAAGGGTTCTACCATGGACAACCAGGAGAGGAAGCTAATAACTATAACGATAGAAACTCATATAGCCAAACTCATCAATTAGTTGCAAAGATTGAAGAGAAAATTGGAGATAATGAGTATGTGTTAGGTATTAGAAATAAAGTTTTAGAAGGTGAATCTTTAGAGGTTATAACAACTTCAGGAAAGCCAAGAGTAATAACTATGCCTAAAATGACACTGATTACTAAATCAGGTGAAGAAGAGGTATCAGCAGCTAATCCAAACTCAGTTGTAAGAGTAACTTTAGATGGTGGATTTGAAGCTATGGATATGATAAGAAGAGTTAAGTAATAGAATAAAAGTATAAAAAAAAGAGGTAGATACCTCTTTTTTTAGTTATTTTTAACTTCTTTCATTTTTCTTTCAGTTGCTCTGATAAATCTAGGGATGAACCATTCCTTTTCTTCATCAGTTTTAGCATCTTTTTTAGTGTAGATTCCTTTTAACTCATCATAATAAGCTTGAACATCACCACTAAATTCAGATTTATCTTTTATTGGATATTTTTTTAGATTAGGAAACTCTTTATCTAAAATAGCATTCCATTCTTTAATTTGTGATTCATGTAAAGATAAGAATAAATCGATATCTCCTGTAAATTTAATTTCTTTTATAACATCTCCAACTTCAAGTTTTTTGATATTATTGAAATCTTTTTCTTCTATAAATTCACCAAATATAGTATGCTTATTGTTTAACCAATCAGCAGGATAAAGTGTAAAGAAAAATTGTGATCCACCAGTTTCTGGACCAGTATTAGCCATAGCTAACATTCCAGGCTGATAGAAATCTAACCATTTAGAGAATTCATCAGGAATAGAATAACCAGGACCGCCATCTCCTCTACCAGTAGGGTCTCCACCTTGAACAACAAAGTTTTCAACAGCTCTATGTATTTTTGTGTTGTCATAGAAACCTCTTTTTGCAAGATTTATGAAATTAGCTACAGTTATAGGTGAAGCTTCAGGATATAGATAGAAACTAATATCACCTTGTGTTGTAACAAACGTAGCTCTGATATTGTTATATTTTACCGCTTGAGTCTTACTAGTTGATGAACAAGCTGCCATAACAACTAATAACATCACTAGAGATAGTAATTTAATGATTTTTTTCATATGTACCCTCCTGTATTTACTGCTAGTATTATACTATATAAGAACCTATTTTACAAAGTACTTTTGTAAACTTTTTGTAGAAAGTGTCAGTGCTATTGATAAGACAATAAGTAAAACAGATAACGCATTTACAACAGGTGAAACCCCTAATCTAATCATAGAATATATTCTAAGAGGAAGAGTAGAAGAACCAGGTCCCGCAACAAAGAACGTAGTAACAAAATCATCAAGTGATAGAGTTAATGACATTAAAAATCCTGAGATTATAGCAGGTGTAAGCATAGGTAAAATTACTTTTTTTAACGTTTGAAACTCGTTAGCACCTAAATCATAAGCTGCTTCAACGATAGAGTAATCAAACTCTCCAAGTCTAGATAAAACTATAAATAGAACAAACGGAATATTGAATGTCGTATGAGCTATGAAAATACTCGTAAGACCTAATTGTAATTTAACTGTTGCAAACATAATTAAAAGAGAAACTCCTAAAATTATATCGGGTATAACTAAAGGTAAAAAAGTTATAACTTTTAAATAGTTTTTATGTTTAAAGTTATACCAGTGTAAACCGATAGCACCAAGTGTTCCTATTAAAGTTGAGATAGTACTAGAAATAATACCAATAAATAAACTATATTTAAATGCTTTCCAAATATTGTCAGAATAAAGGAAAAGTTCTTCATACCACTTTAAAGAAAATCCTTGCCAAACACTTGATCTACCTTCGTTGAAAGAGTATATTACAAGGATTAGCAGAGGTAAATAAAAGAATATCATAGATAGAACGAAGAAAAATAGGGATGTTCTTCTTTTATTCATTGTCAGCCTCCTTAGATTTTTTTTCAGCTCTCATAAATATTAAAAGAGCGATTGATGTAATTAAAATAAGCATAGCTGATATAGCTGCAGCTAAAGGCCAGTTTCTAGTTACAGTAAGATGCTGAGCAATAACTGTACCTAGCATAGTTGCCTTTGTTCCACCAACTAATTTAGGAATAGCATAAGATCCCATAGATGGAATAAATGTGAATAATACTGCTGTAATAATACCAGATTTTATATTTGGTAAAAATACCTTTCTAAAAGCTTGGCTATTAGTTGCTCCTAAGTCTCTTGCAGCCTCAACTAAAGCGAAATCAAATTTTTCGATAATTGCATAAAGAGGTAATATTGCAAATGGCAAACTAGTGTATACTGTAATTAAAATTACTGATCCCGTATTGTAAAGAAGTTTTAAAGGTGTATCAATAATCCCTAACTTCATTAAAAAAGTATTTAAAAAACCGTTAGAACCAAGAATAGATATCCAAGCATATATTCTTATTAAAAAGTTAGTCCAAAATGGAATAATAACAAGAATTAATAGCTCTTGTTTAAATTTTGATCTAGCTATAAAATAAGCTGTTGGAATAGCTAAAGCTACTGTTAAAACAGTTACAATAGCTGAAATATAAGCAGTTCTAAAAAGAATTTTTAAAAATACAGGTTCAAAAAATACATTAAAGTTTTTTAAGGTGAAAATCATTTGAACTCCACCATAAGTTCCTTTTGTTAAAAAGGCATAACTTAAAACAATAAGCATAGGAATAACAAAGAATACAGACATCCATAAAGTCAATGGAATACTATATAAACTTCCAGAAGAGAGTTTTTTCAATTATATCACCTCTACTAAGAAACTATCGTCAGCATGCCAAGATATATAAGCATCTTCATTCCAGTGTATTGTATCATTGTCATCTTCATCAAAATAAACAGCATGTTGTTTGAAAGCTTTGAATAATAAGTTTTTATCTCCATCTACCCAAACGAAATACTTACTTTGGAATCCAGAGTAGATAAGCTCATCTACATAAACTTTTAGAGTATTGTGTTTGTCTGAAAGTCCTGTAGGAATTTGTTTAGAAACTCTAATTTTTTCTGGTCTAATAGAAACTCTAATTTTGTCTCCTACTTTAACTACTTTATCAAGCTCAAAAACAAGGTTACCTAATTTTTCTGTTTCAATTCTACCGTAAGTCTCATCAAAGATTTCAGTTACAACTCCATCAAAGAAGTTATTCTCACCAATAAAGTCAGCTACAAATGTATCTGCAGGAGCTTCATAAACCTCAGCAGGTGTTCCCACTTGTAAAACTTCACCTTTATTCATAACAGCGATTCTATCAGAGATAGATAGTGCTTCTTGTTGATCATGGGTAATGAATATAAATGTTATTCCAACTTCATCATGAATATTATCAAGCTCAATCAATAAATTTTGTCTTAGCTTCGCATCTAGTGCAGATAAAGGCTCATCTAGTAATAAAACACCAGGTTTATTTATAAGAGCTCTAGCTATTGAAACTCTTTGTTGCTGTCCACCAGAAAGTTGGTTTGGTTTTTTGTTCATATGTTCTTTTAAATCAACTAGTTCAATAAACTTTTTAACCTCACTGTCTATTGTTTTTTCATCAATTTTTTTGAGTCTCAATGGAAAAGCAACATTCTCATAAACAGTTAGATGAGGAAATAGAGCATATTTTTGAAAGATTGTATTAACGTTCCTCTTATTTGGGGCTAAATCAACTATATTTTCATCTCCTAAATAGATTGCACCGCTATCAGGAGCTATAAATCCTGCAATCATTCTTAAAAGAGTAGTTTTACCACATCCAGATGGACCCAAAATAGAAAAAAACTCTCCATCTTTAATCTCTAAGTTAATATTTTTCAAAACATCAACTCCGTCGAAGCTTTTTTTAATATCGACAATTTTAATATCCGTTTTTTTCAATTTTACCTCCTAATATAATAATAAATTTGTTCACAATAATAATATTTTACCACATTTAATGAATAAAATAAACCAGTTTATTTTTTATAAATAAAAAAGAATCCTAGTAGCACTAGGATTCTTAGAAATATTTAAAAGTGTGCTGGCTCTACATGACCGTAATCGCCATTTCTTTTTTTATAAACTATATTCATATCGTTAGTTTCAGAGTTAGTAAAAACATAGAAATCTTTGTTTAAAGCTTCTAATTGTAAAATAGCTTCTTCAATATCCATAGGTCTAGGATTAACTGTAACACTATCTATTTTCTTAGTAGCTTCTACAGTTATAGAGTTATCTTTAGGCTCAAATGTTATTTTTTTATCAATCACAGGATTATGAGCAACATGATTATTATCTCTTAACTTTTCTTTGTGTTTTTTAATTTGTTTTGCTAAGATATCTGTTACACGATCAATAGCATTATAAAGATCATCATCTGTATAGACACCTTTAATAAGATTTCCATTTACAACTACTTTGGCATCGACTCTTTGTAGAGGTCCTGATTTAGATTTTGTAGCTGATAAAGTAATATTAACTGTTAAAATATTATCAAAATATTTTTTTAATTTTAAAAAGTTTTTTTCACAATGAGATTTAATAGCCTCAGTTAAAACAAGATTCCCGTTAGTAATGTAATTTATTTTCATACAAACCACCCCTTATGGATATTTATGTAGCTTTCTTAGTTTATCTATACACCTATTCTGAAAGAATTCCTTTTTTTAAGAATAATTTTTTATTAGATATTTCAGCAAGCTCTCTCGAATGTGTTACTGTTATAATTGTTTGACGTTTTTTATCATTAATTTGTTTGAAAATATTAAAAATTTTTTCACTTGTTTCATTATCTAAGTTTCCAGTGGGTTCATCAAGTAGAAGAATACTTGGATTGTTTATAAGAGCTCGAGCAATCGCAACTCTTTGTTTTTCTCCACCAGATAATTCCGTAGGTTTATGATTTGCTCTATGATCAACTCCTACCTCTTTTAAAAGGTATAGAGCTCTTTTTTCAATTTCATTTTTTTTAGAGAAATCTTGTGTTAAAGCTGGAATCATAACATTTTCAAGAGCAGTAAATTCAGGTAAAAGATAATGAAATTGGAAAACAAATCCTATAGTTTTATTTCTAATTAAATCTATATTAGAGCTAGTTGTTGATATTTTTTCATTGTTTATATATATGTCGCCAGAAGTTGGAGAATCTAAAAGACCAATCAGATTTAAAAGAGTTGTTTTTCCAGAACCTGATTGCCCAAGAATAGAGATAAAATCACCCTCTTCAATTTTAAGATTAAGATTTTTAATAATCTCTAAAGTTTCAGATTTAGTAGAATAATTTTTACAAATATTTTTAAGTTCTAGAATAGTATTCTTAGTCATGTCTTAAAGCCTCCACAATTTTTAGTTTTCCAGCTCTATAAGCTGGGAAAATACTTGATAAAAATATTAAAATAGTATTTGTTCCTATGATTGTGAATAACTCTTTAAGTGAGAGCTCAATAGGAACCTTAGTTAAGTAATATATAGATGATATACCTGGTAAAGAGTATGTTTTTATGTACCAAAGTAAAAATAGAGAAACAGCTGTTCCAATAAAAATACCTGTAGCACCAAGAAGTACTCCTTGTATTAAAAATATCTTAACGATAGAGCTGTGAGATATTCCCATAGACCTCATAATACCAATATATCTGATTTTTTCACGGACCATAGTATTTAATATAACCCAAACAACAAAGCCGGCTATAATAACGATTAAAGAGAATCCAATTATCATAACAGTTTTTTCAAGAGAAAGAGCTCTCAATAGATTTTGGTTAAGGCTACCCCAAGTTCTGTTAAAAAGACCAGTGTCGCTATAAATTTTATTTGAAACTTTTTCGGCATCGTATGGATTATTTAAAATTAGATCGATTGAACTTACAGTTTCATCTCTCTCAGTTATATACTGAGCAGTTTTAAGTGGTAGAATAATCATAGATAAATCATAATCATAGTAACCACTTTGGAAAGTTGCCATAATTTCGAGTTCTAACTCTTTGTTATTTGCAGAGATAATACTAATTTTATCACCAATTGATCCAGCAATTCTATTTAAAAGCTCATCTCCGATAACAACCCCTTTCATGTTAGAAAGGTCAATGTGTCCTCTTTTAATTTTACTATTTAAGTTAAGTGCTGGAATAGCTTTTTCTAAATCTAAGCCATCTAGTTTTACCCCAGAAACATAAGCCCCTAAAATACCATTGTATTTTACAATTCCTTGAGTTGTAACTTTAGGAATAACCCCTTTCACTTCAGGATAGCTTTTAAAACTATTTTCTAAATCATTGTAGTTTTTTATATTTTCATTTCCAATGACTGTAATATGGCTTGAAAGAGATAGTATACTATCAATCATATTTTTATTTAAACCGTTTGATATACCTATAGAAACAGTTAGAACCATGATTCCGATAGCAATACCAATAATTCCAATAAGACTTTGTTTCTTATGTTCTAAGATATGTTTTTTTGCTATAAAAAGTTCAAACAACATGTATTCACCTCATAATTTAGTTACTAAAAAGAGTTTTTATTAGAATCTCTTTTAGTTCATCAGTAGTAATATTAATATTTAAAGAGCTTTTTAGATTTAAAAGCTGGTTTTCACCTAGATATTTTTCATCAATAATATTGTCAACATGGAGCATATCAATCTCTTGTGGTGATAGTTGATTAATAGTTTTTAAAAAAAGATTACCATAATTTTTAAACTTTTGATTACCGATACCTCTTACTTTTAACATCTCCCAACGATTTCTAGGCTTTTTTTCTGCAAGTTCCATAAGAGTTAAATCTGAAAATATAATATATGGAGGAACCCCTTCTTTTTCTGCAATATCTTTTCTCAAAGAGTTTAAAGTTTCAAAAAGTGGATCCTCAAAATAATCAAATGAAACAGATTCGTTAGACTTTCTAAAAACAGCTTTTATATTTTTTAAAACTTCAAAAGCTTTAGTTGTTAATTTTAATGTTGGAAAACTTCCAGCACTTTGTTCAAGGTAATTTTCAGAGATTAGGTAGTATATAAACTCTTCTAGGTTGACACGGTTATATGTCGACATGATTCCAAATGTAGATAACTTGAAATACTCTTTTCTTTCAATTTTACTGTCAACTTTTCCCATTAAAATATTTGTTAGTGTAGATATACCGATACTCTCCTTTGTACGCCCAATACATGAAAAAATCTTTTGGGCATCTAAAGTAAAGGATTCAATATCTTTGAAATTTTTACAATTCCCACAGTTTCCACAGTAGTTTTTAATTCTTTTATCTCCAAAATATTTTAAAATATACTCACGATAACAACTTTCTAAGTATGCGTAATCAATCATAGCATCTAATTTTTTTCTTTTAGTTCTTTTTAAGTCCTTTGAACTTTCATCGTTTTGTTCAATTAAAAACTCTTGAGTTGAAACATCCTCTTCAAAAAAGAGTAGAATAGCTTCAGAAGGGAGTCCATCTCTTCCAGCTCTTCCAGCTTCTTGATAGTAGCTTTCTAAATCTTTGGGTATATTTCTATGAATAACATATCTCACGTTAGACTTATCTATTCCCATACCAAAGGCGTTAGTAGCAATCATAATTTTAATATCATCTTTTAAGAATTTATCTTGAAATTCAGATCTTTCTTGTTCATCTAGCCCAGCATGATATTTTCCAACACTAAAACCTTTAAGAAGAAGATAGCTATAAAGATTATCTACCTCTTTTCTTGTAGATGCGTATATTATACCAGATTTTTTAGAGTTTCTTTTTAGATACTCAGAGATAAAAGCCTCTGGAACAACCCCTTTTTCAACTTTAAATGTCAGATTATCTCTATCAAATCCGTCGACATAAATTTTAGGGCTTTGTAGAGCAAGTTTTTCAATTATATCTTTTCTAACTTTTCCAGTAGCTGTAGCTGTAAGGGCTAATATTTGAGGTCGTTGGTTAATTTTTTCTAAAAACTGTGGTATTTCTAAATAACTTTTTCTAAAATCATGTCCCCATTGAGATATACAGTGAGCTTCATCAACAGCAATCATAGAGATAGGAAAATCTTTTATAAAGTTAATAAATTTATCACTCATTAATCTTTCAGGAGCGATATAAAGTAGTTTTATACTTTTATTTCTAATTCCAAGAATCAGTTTAACATACTCCTCTTTAGTAAGGGTTGAATTTAAAAATCCAGCTCTTACTCCTAGATATTTTAAAGAGTCAACTTGGTCTTTCATTAAAGAAATAAGTGGTGATATCACAATAGTTAAATGAGGATAAATTAGTGCAGGTATTTGATAACAAATTGATTTTCCTCCACCAGTTGACATAACACCTAAAGTATCTTTTTTTGAAAGTGCATTAGTTATTATAATATCTTGCCCTTTTCTAAAGTTATCATATCCATAAATAGTTTTTAATAGTTCTTTTGCTTTTGTTTTCATAACTTCCTTTCTGTGATAAAAGTTAATTTTATAATAAATTTTATCACATTAAAGATTTTTTTTATATAAATAATATTCAATTTTATTAAAAATCATAGTAGAATATACTATAAGGATAAAAAATGGAGGAAGAGATGATTATAGTAAAATATGAAGATTTATTAAAAGAAAGAAACTACACTCTAATAGATGTAAGAACCCCAAAAGAGTTTGAAGAGGAAGGGATTCCAGGAGCTATAAATATCCCCTTACTTTTAGATGATGAAAGAGTTGAAGTTGGAACAGCATATAAACAAGTTTCTCCAGAGAAAGCAAAAGAATTAGGAATAGAAGCAATATCTAAAAGATTACCAATAATATTTAAAGAAGTGCAAAAACATGCCAAGGGAAGAATTGTATTTTATTGTGCTCGTGGAGGAATGAGAAGTGGATCGATGTCAGCTCTTTTTGCAGCTTTAGGTTATACAACTTGGAAGTTAGAGGGAGGATATAGAGCTTACAGACAGTATATATTAAAAAATACTGGTGAATGTAATAAAGGAATAAAATATTTTGTTTTACACGGAAAAACAGGAATAGGAAAAACAAAGATACTAAACGCTTTAGAGGAGAGAGGATACTCTGTTTTAGATTTAGAGAAAATGGCAGATCATAAAGGTTCATTCTTTGGTGGGGTTTGTGAAAAGAGAGATCAGAGCCAAAAGAGATTTGATTCGTTAGTATTTGATTTTTTACATACAAAAAAGCCAGAGTATGTTTTAGCAGAAAGCGAAAGTAAAAGAATAGGAAATATATATGTTCATGAAGATATATTCCATTCGTTAGGAGAAGGGATTCATATCTCTTTAGAAACGTCGATTGAACATAGATTGCAGATAATAGATGAAGATTACGCAGGAGCTACTTTAGAAGAGTTACAGAAGTGTTTGGATAAAGTTGGAAGATATGTACCAAAAGCAAAGTATCAAGAATATTCAGAGATGTTATCTCAAAATAAGATAAAAGAATTATCAGAAGTTTTAATGGTTGAATATTATGATCCGCTTTATCAAAAAAGTATTGAAAAATATAATTATGACATAGAGATATTCTATGATAATTTAGATGAAGGTGTGGAGAAAGTGGTGAGATATCTAAATGAAAAAGGTATTTTTGGAAAAGAGGTCACTGAATAAAATATTTATTGTGGTGTTGTCATTTTCATTAGGAGTTTTGATATATCTACTATTTAGAAGTAGAAAATTATTTTACTATCAGTTCGTTGAGTTGATATATCTAGATCCATATATAAGAGCAATTAGAAAAATTGTATGGGTTTACAGAAAGCATATACCAAATTGGGTAATATATTCACTTCCAGATGGGTTGTGGTTATTTTCTATGGGAGTTTCGATATTGCATAATAGATATTATTATAAACAAGCACAGAATATATTTAATTTGATATTCATTTCTATAGTTGGAGTTGAGATTTTTCAAGGTATCTATGGAGGACATGGAACTTTTATAGGAACTTTTGACTCAGCGGATGTTATATGCTATATAATAGGTTATATTTTAGCAACGCTGATAGGATATATTTATTGGAGAAAAAATTATAAAGGGAAAGAGATAGAGGATAAAAGTAGGATATTAAAAAAAGAGCGAAGAAAAATCTTGTTAATTGTAATTATTTTTACAATTTTAGGATTTTTCCCAGCTCTAGCTAGCTAATTATCTTAAAGTGATAATATTATTTTCTAGTGATTCTATGATAGCAAGGGATTCTAAGTGGATTCCTTGCTCTTTTAATATTGTACCACCTGGTTGGAACCCTTTTTCAATAACTATTCCAACGCCAGCAAGATTAGCTCCAGCTTGTTCAATGATATTTTTTAAACCAATAATAGCATTTCCCATAGCTAGGAAATCGTCAACAACAAGAATATTATCTTCAGGAGATAAGAATTCTTTTGAAACTGTGATATTGTAATCAGTTTTTTTAGTGAAAGAGTGCACATTTGCATTGTAAGAATCTCCCATAGTAGATGGTTTTTTCTTTTTAGCAAATACCATAGGTACTTTAAAAGCGTAAGCTGCAGCTATACCGATAGCAATTCCAGAAGCCTCAATAGTAAGGATTTTATTTATGTTTTTTCCTTCGAAACGTTTTTTAAACTCTTCACCAATCTCTATCATTAAAACGGGATCAATTTGGTGATTGATAAAGCTATCTACCTTTAAGATAGAGCTGTCAGTCACAGACCCGTATTTTTCAATGTATTCCTCTAATAATTTCATATTTGTTCCTCCAGTGTTTCTAATATTTTTAAATCATTTTGTGTATCTATATCAAAAAACTCAGTTGAGTTTTTAAAATTACATTTTATAAAGTTTTCTCGTTTCAAAATTTCACGTCCACCAGTATCTCCTTTTAAAGCGATTAAATCTTTAAAATAAACCTTAGGAAATAAAATAGGTGCACTTTTTTCTCCATTGATAAATGGAACAATAATTTGATTTGACTTTTGAAACTCTAGAATAATTTTTAAAATAGATTCTTTTGTTAAAAATGGCATATCTCCAGGAATGAAAAGATATCCTGCTAGAGTTGCCTTTAAAGTTCCTAAAACTACAGAGTTGCTTTGCCCAAGCTCAGGATTTTTATTTTCAATAAATTTAAATCCAAATTTTTCAGATAATTTTAAGTGGAAATTATTTTTCCCAACTAAAAGTTTTTCTTTAAAATCTATTTTACTTATATTTTCTAAAGTTATTTCTAAAATAGTTTTATTATTTTTTAGTTTATAACTCAGTTTATCTTCAGAAAATCTTTTTGAAAATCCAGATGCTAAAACAATTGGAGTTATATTTTTGAATCTATAGAAATTATTTTTAAAAATAGATCCAAAATAGATATTCTGAGAGTTACTAATTTTATTAGCAATATTAAAAAAATCTTCGAAGATTTCTAAACTTTCTATTTTATTGAAAAAGAATATTTGTTCTCCTGAAAATTTATTAAAAAATATATTTGAATTAATATACCCTATATAGTCATTTTTTTCAATAGTTTTATTAAAATTAAAGTATTGTTTTTGAAAAAGTTCAAATCTATGAATATTTGTCTCATTTTTTTCTTTCTGTAAAGCCGTAATATCTACAACAGCAATAGTTTTAGTAGTATTTGGAAATATGTTAGGTTCGTTATCTCTCCAACCTTTTAAAGGCTTATTAGCACTTCCATCAGCTTCTATCAATATATAATCAAAATATTTTCTCAACACATTTAAATCTTCAAAATCTGCACTCATAATTTTATTATTCACAACTTCAGGGCAAAAGATATGTATAAAATTATCCTGAGGAGATAAAGTTGAAATCTCCTCAGGATATATGAAAATAAAACTATTATTTTCTGTAATTTCTGGTTTAAATATTTTTGTGGTTGTAGCTATGAGAACAGTTCCATTTTTTTTGAGTGTATTAGCTAGATGAAACATGAGAGATGTTTTTCCACCAGCTCCAGTAATTGATATTATATCACCCTTTTTTATATTGAATAGTTCAATCATAAAGCTCCTCCCGTTTTACTTTTTGAAGTTATAAGTTAAATATTCCCATAAGAACTTTTTCAGCAGTTACAGGTAAGGCTCTAACTCTAACTTTAGTTGCGTTATAAACAGCATCTGCAATAGCAGGAGCAGGAGTATTAACAACAACTTCACCAACAGATTTAGCTCCGAAAGGTCCTGTTTTTTCATAAGAGTTTGAAATTTCTACTCTTATACTTTTACAATCAAGTCTTGATGGTATTTTATATTGCATTAAAGAGTCTGAAATAACTCTTCCTTTTTTATCATACTTTATATCTTCAAAAAGAGCAAGCCCAATTCCTTGTGATGCTCCTCCTTCAACTTGAACCTTAACTAAGTTAGGGTTTATAGGAGTTCCGCAGTCAACAACAGAAAGATAATCAATAACCTCAACTTCTCCAGTAAGAGTATCTACTTCAACTTCAGCGAATCCAGCTATGAATGGTGGTGGTGAAGTTTCTCCTCCCCAAGTTCCAGTAGTTGTAATTTGATTCATTCCTTCAAATGAGATTGAACGCTGTGCAAACTCTTCTAAAGAGACAAGCTTATCTCCAATTTTTAAATCAGTACCAAGATACTCAATTTCATTTATATCAACGTTAAACATTTTTGCAGCGCCTTTAAGAATCTCTTCTTTCATTTTATTAGCAGCGATAATAACAGCATTTCCAGTAACATAAGTTCCACTTGAAGCGTATGCTCCAGGATCGTACGGAGATAAATCTGTATCAGCCGAATGAATTGCAACTCTATCCATAGGAACATCTAAAACTTCAGCAGCCATTTGTGTAAGAACAGTATCACACCCTTGTCCCATATCAGTAACTCCAATCATCAGATTAAAGTCTCCTCTATCTCCAAGTTTAATAGTTGCAGCAGCAGTATCTACTCCAGCAATTCCAGATCCTTGCATAGTAACAGCCATTCCAGCCGCTCTAACTTTATTAGGAGCTACTTCTCTAGGAATAACTCTCTCTTCCCAATTAAAGTTTGCTTTACCAATTTCAATACATTTTTTAATATCTCCACTTGTAATATATTTCCCCTCAGCAGGTTCAACTAAATTTTTCATTCTAATAACTGTAGGGTCAATATTAAGCTCGTGAGCTAACTCATTGATAATAGATTCAACAGCAAATGTACCTTGAGTAGCACCATAACCTCTAAAAGCACCAGCATTCATAGTGTTAGAATAAACTATATTGGCATTAAATCTCATTGGAACAGTATCATAAAGTGGGAAAGTTTTATATGATACAAGAGATGTAACCGTAGGAGCATGCTCTCCATAAGCACCAGCGTTAGAAAGAGCTTTGATATCAATAGCCTTGATATTTCCTTCTAAGTCTGCACCGATTTTTACATCCAATCTCATACCGTGTCTTGTAGTTGTACATGTATGAGTTTCTTTTCTATTATATATAATCTTAGATGGTTTACCAGTTTTTAAAGTAACAAAAGCTGAGTAAATTTCACAAACAGCTGTTTGTTTTCCTCCAAACCCACCACCTATTCTAGGTTTAATAACTCTTAATTTGCTTGAAGGCATCTCCAACGCTCTAGCAAGGTGTCTTCTTACATGGAATGGAATCTGTGTAGAACTAATTGTTGTAAGTCTTCCATTTACATCGAAGTAGCTGTATGATCTATAAGTTTCCATCATAGCGTGCATCTGAGGCTGAGTGTAGTAGGTTCTTTCAAGAATAATATCACTTTGTAAAAATCCATCATCTACTCCAGGTTTTTCAGCATAAGCTTTAGCGGCTATATTTCTTTCTCTTTCATATCCAATTTCAAAATTAGTGTGAACCTCTTCAGGATGAACTAAGATGTGAGAATCAATCGCTTTTTCAAAATCTAAAATAGGTTCTAAAACCTCGTACTGAACTTTAATTAATTTCATAGCTTTTTCAGCAGCTCTTTCATCTTCAGCAGCTATTATAGCAACAGGATCACCTACATATCTAACATACTCATCAAGAATTCTTCTATCGTATGGAGATGGTTCCGGGAAGCTTTGTCCAGCTAAAGTGAATCTAGTTTTGGGTGTATCTTCGTGAGTGTAAACAGCTTCAACACCAGGAACTTTTAAAGCTATCGAAACATCAATAGATTTAATTTTTGCAAAAGCATGAGGAGATCTAAGTAGCTTTATAGTTAGAACATTGTTATTTAGGATTAAATCCTCTGTATAGGCAGGATTTCCTGTAACAACACCCATTCCATCTACTTTTTTGACAGATGTATTAACAATTTTCATTATTCATCTCCTCCATAAAGTTTTTGATAGCTCTAAGTTGAGATACATATCCACTACATCTACAAAGGTTTCCATTTAAATAATGCATAATTTCTTCATCAGTTGGATTAGTTAACTCTTTAATCATAGCAAGTACTGTTAAAGTGAATCCAGGAGAACAAAAACCACATTGCTCAGCACCCTCAGCTGTCATGAAAGAGGCAAATTTTTTAGCTTCTACAGGGAAATGCTCTATTGTAGAGATTTGTTTCCCGGCAGCTCTAGCAGCAAGAGTGCTACAAGAAAGTATAGGCGATCCATTTAAAAGAACTGTACAAAGTCCGCAAGCTCCAGTGTCACACCCTCTTTTAACACTTAGGTATCCCTCTTTTCTTAAAACATCAAGTAGGTAGTCGTCATCTTTAATAAGAATCTCTTTTCTTCTACCATTTATAGTAGTTGTCAATAACATTAATTTAAAACCTCCTGAATTCCTTTTTTAAGTAATGCTGTTAAAAGAAGTTCTCTATATGTCTTAGAACCTCTCATATTTGAATCTAAAGGAATTTCATCTCCAATATATTTAATAGCATTAATAATGTCTTTTTCAATATTTTCACTATTGTTTAAAATATTCATAGTTTTTTGAGCTAACATAGCTTTACCTGGTCTTGAACCAACTGCAATAGTTATTTTACTTTCTGAGTAAGAGATAGCTAAGTTAACAACAGAATAATCTGTTTTACTTTTTCTAACACATTGGAAAGATGTCTTAGATATTTTTTTAGGAATAATAATTTCGACTAAAATATCTTTTCTAATCTCTTTCTCGTTTAAGAAATCTTCTAAAGCTAAAACTCCACCATTGAATAGTTTTATTTTAGCATTTAAAGATAGTAACACAGGTATTAAATCAGAGAAACCATATTTACTAAAAACTGTTGCTCCAACAGTTACGTTACTTCTAAATTGCACACCAATAATATCTTTTAAAGCAGTTTTGAAAATATCACCAAAGTATTCTTTTAAAAGTGAGTTAGTCTCAAGGTTTCTAAAAGTTGTCATAGCTCCTATAGATATAGTCTCTTCATCTTCTAAAATATAGTTTAAATTTAGATTAGATAAGTCAATAGCAACATTCCAAGCAGTATTTCCCATTCTTAAATATGAAGTTCCACCAAGAATAATATTTTTTTTATTTTTTACAAGTTCTGAATATGCTTCTTCAATGGAAGATGCTAGGAAAAATTTTGAAAAAGAAAACAATTTAAAACCTCCAATTGATCTAATTTATTATGCAGCTTTTTTTATAATAGAAATCTCTTCAGCAGAGTCTATTTTAACCTCTTCAGTTTCAAGAGGTAAAATTATATTTAATAAAACAGCTATTGTACCAGAAACAACAATTCCAGATCCTCCAAATATAAGTTTGATACTTTCAGGGAAGATTGTAAGGGCTTCAGGAACATTTCCAAGTCCATATCCAAGACCTAAAGAAACAGCTAAGATAACAGAATTTCTATTTTTTAATGGTTCTTTTGTAATTAAGTTTATTCCACTGATTGAAATCATAGCAAATACCATAACTAAGCTTCCACCAATAACACTAGCAGGAATTATAGTGAAAAGTGCTCCGATTTTTGGAATGAACGCTCCAACAACTAGGAATACAGCTCCAGTAGCAACTACGAATCTACTCATAATACCAGTCATAGCGATGATACCTGTATTTTGACTGAAAGAAGTAGTTGGTAAAACTGAGAATACAGCAGCTAAAGCACTTCCAAGTCCATCTGCAAGAATTCCACCAGATAACTCTCTATCTGTAGTTTCTCTTCCTGCTCCACCCATAGTAACACCAGATAAATCTCCTACAGTTTCAACAGCTGATACTATGAACATTAAAATCATAGCTAAGATAGCGTCAAGATGGAATGCGAAACCAAACATTAAAGGTCTAGGTACTGTTAAATAGTTAGCTTGAACAAGAGGTTGTAAATCCACTTTTCCAAGAATTAAAGCAACGATAAATCCAACAATAGTCCCAATGAAAATAGATCCAGTACTTAAAATCCCTTTTGTAAATTGTTTGAAGAACACAACAGTTATAAGAACAATAGTTCCAATTAATAAGTTCTCTAAAGAACCGAAATCAGGTGCACCTACACCACCAGCAAAACTTTTAACTCCAACTGGTAAAAGAGATAATCCAATAGAAAGAACAACTACACCAGTTACGATAGGTGGGAAGAATTTTCTAACTCTTTTTATAAATAATCCTAAAAGACCTTCAAATAGTCCACCAATTAAAGCCGCTCCAAGAACTCCTTCAAATCCATATCTAGTTCCGATAGAGATTGCAACTGGAACGAAAGCAAAGCTTGTTCCAACAACGATTGGTAATCTAGCACCGATAGGTCCTAAAGTATAAGCTTGAACTAAAGTGTTTAACCCAGCAACAAACATAGAGGCTTGAATAAGTAGTGTCTTTTGTTCAGATGAAAGTCCAAGAACTCCAGCTACTATAATGATAGGTGTGATGTTACTAACAAACATAGCAAGAATGTGTTGTAATCCTAAAGGTAGAGCTGTTTTTAATTCAGGTACTCCATCTAAGTGATAAGGTGATCTGTTTTTTTCCATTTTAATAATCCTCCTAAAATTCTTTTTTGAATTTTACTCAATATATAGTTGGATTAAACTATATAGCAGAAAATAAAAAAAGATTATCTTTTTTCATCTTCTACAAGTGAAAAATAGATAATCTAAAATAGTTAGATAAAAAATCTATTTAATTCACCCATAGTGGCTAATTTAAGGTTAGCCGTAGAAACTTCCGACCGTATTACGGATATATATGAGTAATTCTTTAATTCCTATTGAAAACACTAGGTTAGTGTCTGTGGTGCACTCAAGGTGCACTTAAAATAATTAAGATTATAGTATCACAACTCTTCTAACATTGCAATAATTTTTTCACTAGAAATGAGGTATAGATAAGAATAGATATTTTAGTTGTGAATATTGTTTTGTACTAATTTTCACACTCTAAACAAACTTCAAGATTTGCAAAATATTTAAGATAAAAAGTTTGACAAACAAACAATTATATACTACAATGTGGTCGTAAATGCTGTTATTTACGCCAACCAAAAAATTAGTCAAAAAATTGAAGGCCATTCCCAGGGCCTTCTTTTTTGTATTTTGTATATAAAAATATCTGAAAAATAAAAAAGCCTCACTATATTTAGTGAGGCTGAAATTTTTAAATTGGCGGAAGCGTGTAGGAATCGAACCTACCAGCGATTTGACTCGCCAAGACAGTTTTGAAGACTGCTGAGTACACCAGTAGCTCACCCGCTTCCAATTTATAAAATTATTATAGCATAAAAAATTAAAAATTAAAAGGGGAAAAAGTTTTTTTAAAACCAATTTTTTCACAAAGATAGATACTATATATATTTTCTTCAATATTATTGTTTTTAAAAAGTAAAATTATTTTGTTTATATCTTCTATTTCAGCTTTAATAGAAAACCCACAACTAGATTTTAATTCACCTGGAAGTGGTATTATTTGTACAGAAATTCCAGCTTCAAGTAAAAATTTCTCAATTTTCATAACTAAATGAGTAGAATCAAAGGTTATAATTAAAAATTTCTCAATATTCATTACGGTCTAATCACCTTTTTAGCTTTCATTTGTTGCTCTATAATATTATACATATTAGTTACTGAACCAGTACCTAAAGATGTTTCTAGATGATAGAAGTTAAGACAAGCTCCGCAAGATAAAATTTCGACTCCTCTTTCCTCTAAAGTTTTTAAATCTTTTATAGTTGATTCATTTGAAGCTGTTAAAAATACACCTTTGTTATAGAAAAGAATAGCTTTAGGAAGATTTTCCATCTCTGTAAGCGTATAGATAAATCCTTTCATAAGTGTTTCTCCAAGTGCTGAATCTCCATCTCCCATTTTATCAGAAGCTATAACAATAACAGTATCATCGTTTTCTAATTCAACAGATTCATTTATACTTAAAGGTAAAGGTTTTTTTTCTATTACGATTAAAAAGATATCTCCTTCACTTTTAGAAGAAAAAGAATATCCCATCTCTTTAGAGAATTTTTCAATATTTTCTTTCGAAATTTTATTGTCGACAGATACTTCAACAGTACCTTCTGTTATATTTTTTAAAGCATTTTTAGTCATAATAACTGGCATAGGACAAGTTTGCCCAATTGCATTAACTTTTATCATAAAACTCCTCCTTGTAATTATTTATACACATCTAATTATACAATATTTAAAACAAAAATTATACTTTTAAATTAAGAAACTTAGTGAAATAAAATCGTTGATTTTTACTATAAAAGATGTTACTATAAAGGCTGTTTTTAAAAGAAAATATAAGAAATAGGGAGTTGAGAATGGACAAGAAATATCTATCTGTATCATCTTTAGTAATGATGATATTCTTAGGAGTATTTGGGTTTGGTAATATCGCCAACAATTTTAAAGAAGTAGGAATGTCTTCCGCCACAATGTTAGTGATAGGAATATTTTTTTACTTTTTACCACTGTGTTTAATAATGGCAGAATTCGGAGCGTATGCTAAAGATAGAACAAGTGGAATATACTCGTGGATAGAGATTGGATTGGGAAAAAAAATGGCATATTTTGCAATATGGTCATATTTTATAGCAAATATATTTTATCTACCAACACTAGCAACAAGAGTACCTACATATTTAAGTTTTGGATTATTTGGTGATGCTAATATGTCAAATTCAGAGACAGCATTATTATCACTTGTGGCATTAGTTATATCATTGGTTATTGGAGTTAAATATCAAAAAGCGATAGGAGCTTTATCAAAGCCAGTTGGATATATCTCTTTATTTACAGTTTTAATATTCTTAGTAGCGGGAATATATCTACATCTAACTGGAGGTAGTGCAACAGAATTAACTGTAGATATGTTTACAATAGATGTAGCTTCTAAGACAGAGTTAGCAAAAGCACTAGGGTCGTTTTCTTGGATACTGTTTGCATTTGGAGGCGGAGAAGTTGTTGGTCCATATGTAAATCAAGTAAAAGAGCCTGAAAAGAATTTTGTAAGAGGGTTACTAATAGCCTCGCTTTTAATAGGAGCACTTTACGTTATAGGAATTATTTCGGTTTCAGCATTTGGAACTCAAGAGGATTTCTCAAAGATATCATTGATAAATGCAGTATTAGCTGGATTTAAATTTATGGGAGATAAAATTGGTTTAGGAATATGGTTTGTTAAACTTATGGGATTAGCGTATACTTTAATAACATTGGTAGCACTTATTCTGTGGAGTACATCACTAGCTGCAGGAGTATTTAGTGAGGCACCAGAGGGAACTTTCCCGGATTGGTTAACAAAGAAATCAAAGGATACAGGTATTTTAATAAACGCCTTAGTATTCCAAACAATATTGGCATTTTTATTTATAGCTTTAACAATTTTTGGAGGAGAAGCTGCAGGAGAGTTGTATTATAGAGTTTATGATATGACAACAATGGCACTGATAGTTCCATATTTCTGTTTAGGTATAAGTTATGTATTCTTTAGAAAAAAAGGAGTTAAATCGCCGTTCCAAATCTCTAAGAATAATACTATATCGATGTTAGCTGGAGTTTCAGTATCGTCGATGACGTTTATAGCATTTATATTTGCAGGTTATAATTTTACAGTTCCACTTATTCAACAAATGGAGAAAATAAAATTATATTATGGTGGATTACTGATGTTTATGTTAATTGGAATATCTATTAAATATTTGAGTGAAAAGAGTCATAAAGCAAAAGAGATTAGAAATAAGTAAGAAATATAAACTGAATAGATAAAAAAGTCATAGGTGAAAATCTATGACTTTTTTTTATCTATTATTTTGATAGGTATTTATAGATTCCTCTTATCCAATTATCGAAGTACATATGCTCGTAAGCCATAACATCATACATTTTAGGTGAGATTGTTTGGAAATATTCTTTAAAAAGATCTAAATCAAGAGCTTCCATTCTTGTTTCTCTTTTTATTTTTAAAAACATTTTTCTAATATCGTTTGGTGAGTAACCAGTATTCTTTTTTCCTAGATTGATAACTTCACCATTTTTTTTAAGTTTATTTTTTTGACAAAGTAAGAAAGCCGCTTGTTTAACAGCAAAAACTCTATCAGTTAAAGCCAATTTTATTATTATATCTTTTAAATGTGCATATTTTTCGTCATTTAAATCATATTCTTTGATTTTATCAATAGCTTCTAATCTAACTTTATAAGATAATTCATTTTTTAAATCGTTTATTATTGTTTGCATTTTACACTCCTTATTTTCTACTTAAAGTTTTACATTATATTATAACACAAAATATATTTTAATGTGTATTTATATGTGCTATAATGCTAAAAAAGATTGGAGTAAAAAAGATAAAATGAAAAAAACACTATATATAAGAGAAAGCTCAGAAGAGTGCCAAAAAGTAAAAAAAATGTTTTTGAATAGAAAAGATATAAATATTATAATAGATGAAACTTTATTCGAAAAAAACAGTATAGAAATAACACCAACATTAGTTGTGGAAACTTGGGAAGATGTTTTGATTTTTAGTGGAATAGAAAAAATAGAGGAGTATCTGAGTGATGAACCTACACCTGATTATCCATGTGTTTGTTCAGATGTAGAAGATTAATCAAGGGGGCTTTTAACAGTTGAAATAAAATGAAGTATTATTCAACTAGAGAAATGGTAAAAATTTTAAATGTAACAGGTCAAACATTAAGAAATTGGGATTCTAACGGGAAGCTAGTTCCACATCATAAAACAGATAGTGGATATAGATATTATTCAGAAGAGCAAGTTAATAAATTTTTGGGCATAAACACTGTTAAGAAAAATAGAAAAATAATTGGATATTGTAGAGTTAGTTCTAATAAGCAAAAAGATGACTTAGAAAAACAAATAGATAATGTGAAGCTATATATGTTAGGAAGAGGCTATCAGTTTGAAATAATTAGCGACATAGGAAGTGGTGTAAACTATAATAAAAAGGGGTTTAATAAACTGGTTAATCTTATAACAGATGGAGAAGTTGAAAAAATAGTTATTCTTTATAAAGATAGATTACTTAGATTTGGGTATGAACTTGTTGAAAACCTTTGTAAAAAATATTCAGTAGAAATAGAAGTAATTGATAACACTGAAAAAACAGAGCAAGAGGAACTTGTAGAAGATTTGGTTCAAATAGTTACTGTTTTTAGCTGTAGGCTTCAAGGTAAGAGAGCC
>NZ_CAMFHX010000018.1 GCF_945952365.1 uncultured Cetobacterium sp. | reverse complement strand
AACTTAGTTTAATAGTAAAATCTATAAAAGTCAAAACTTATTTTTGAATTTTATAGATTTATTTCAACTGTTAAAAGCCCCCTATATATTTTTTTCTAAAACTGCTAGAAACTCATCTCTAGTGAAATTTAAAGGTATATCAGAGTACGCAGCTGAATCTAAAATTTTATCTATAACAGCATCTTTTTTCTTTAGATACTCCTCTTTTATAACTATCTCATTTAACTTAGTTGGAAGTTTAATTTTTTCGTAGAAAGCTTTTAGTTTTTCCAACTCTTCAAATTTTTTCTCAAGCTCTAGTTGAACTAAAATTCCAAAAGCTACGACTTCGCCGTGAAGATGCTCTTTTTCAACTCTTTTAATCTGAGTTAGAGAATCAAAGATTGAGTGAGCTAAAGCTCCATTATATTTAAAATCGATAAGATTTGAAACCATCCCTGTAGTTACTAAGATAACTCCTGCTACCTCTTTAAAATCTTCAGTGACCTCTGTGGCTAAAAGAGCTGAGGAACCGTAGTTAATCATAGATTCTTTGCAAAGGTGAGATAGCTTTTCTCCCATAGTTGTATTGAAGTTAAGTCTTTCACCTTCGGCTTTCATATTCATCTCGTAGTACTTAGCAAGAGTGTCGCCAATACCAGCCCAAAGATATCTTTTAGGAGCTGTTAATATGGTTTCAAGATTTATAAATGTCTTATGTGGGGGTCTTTTCAAGAAGTATAGCTCTTCGAATACATGTTTTTCATTATACATAACAGAGATATATGAAACCGCAGCACAAGTAGATGCTATAGTTGGAACCGTGAAAAGTGGGATGTTTAACTTATCCATTAAAACTTTTGAGGCATCGATGGATTTTCCACCACCAACTCCGATGATAAGATCGTAGGTGTTCTCTTTTAGATTGTTTAAGATGGAGTCTATAATGTCATGACAACACTCATCTCCGTAGTGAACAAAGTGAAAATTTTTATTTTCTAAAACTTTGAAAAAATCATCTTTAATCGCGAGTAAAGATTTGTCACCATGGACAATTAAAATATTTTTATAATTTTCAATCTCTTCACTAAGGCTCTTCCAAATAGAAGTTTCCATATACACATCTGTTAAAATCATGAATCTTACCTCCCCAAAAAATAAAATTAAAATTTAAATAGTTATATCATAAAACGAAGCATATGTAAAAGAAAAATTAAAAAAATATTTTTTTAAAAAATAAAAATGAAAAAAAGATTGACAAAATTGCAGAAAATGATTATCATTTTCTAAACATTTGTTGAGGGGGCGGTTTCGTGAAAAGAGCACTATTACTGTTATGTTTAGTTTCAAATTTAGCTTTTGGAAAAGATGTGTTTAAAATTGGAGCTACTCCAATACCAGCGGGGGAGATACTGAATGAAATAAAGGGGGATTTAGCAAAAGAGGGATTGAATATAGAGATTGTAGAGTTTACGGATTACATAATGCCAAATTTAGCCTTGGCTGATAAATCTTTAGACGCTAATTTTTTTCAACACAAACCCTATTTAGCTAACTTTGTGAAAGAGAAAAACTTGGATTTAGTACCTTTAGAGGATATCTATGTACCACCATTAGGGGGATATTCTAAAAAGTACAAATCAATAGAAGAGCTGAAAACAGGGGACACCGTAGCTATACCAAATGATCCTACAAATGGTGGAAGAGCCTTAATTTTACTTCATAACAACGAAGTGATTAAGTTATCTGATCCAAATGATTTGATGGCTACAGAGTTTGATATTGTAGAAAATCCAAAAAAATTGAAGGTTGTTTCACTTGGAGCAGCACAGCTACCAAGAGCTCTAGATGATGTAGATTTAGCTATTATCAATTGCAACTATGCTTTAGATGCAGGGCTTTCGCCTCAAGAGGACTCTCTAATCGTAGAGGGAACAGAGAGTGCTTACGGGAATGTGGTAGCAGTTAGAAGAGGTGACGAAACTAAAGAGGAGATAGCAATTCTAATGAAAGTTCTAAGGAGTGATAGGGTAAGAACATTCATATTAGAAAAGTATCAAGGTGGAATTATACCACTATTTTAAATTCTTTGGGAGGTCGTTATGAAAATTTTAAAAATGAAAAAGGTTATGAAGGGGATTTTTTTATTATTGATTGGAATTATTATGTTTAGTTGTGGAAGCAAGAAGGAATCTGCAAAGAGTGATAGAGTTTTTGTAATAGGAACGAATGCAGAATATCCACCATTTGAATATCTTGAAAATGGAAAAATATCAGGATTGGATCCAGATATAATTGAGGCTATATTTCAAAAGTTAGGTTATCAGTATAAATGGGCAAACATGGAGTTTGGAGGGCTTATATCTGCACTTCAAACAGGAAAGATAGATATTGTTATAGCTGGGCTGAGTATAACTCCTGAAAGAGCTAAGATGGTTCAATTCACAGCACCGTATTTGACATCAAATGTAGCAATTATAACAAATACAGTAGCTCCAATTAAGGGTATGGACGATTTGGAAAATAAAAAGTATGGAGCAGAACTAGGAACAACAAAAGAAGCGACAGCAAAATCGATAGCAGGAACAACAGTAGTTCCATATCAAAATAATACTTCAGCACTATTGGCCTTAAAAAATGGTCAGATAGATGGGATTGTTTTAGATGAAAGTGTGGCTTATGAATATGTAAATAATAACTCGGAACTATCTTTAGTTGGTGTTTTGGAGGGAGAGCCAAAAGCTATTGCTTTATCTAAAAATGATAAGGATTACGATAAGATAAATACAGCTCTATTAGAGCTTATAAAAGATGGGAAGATTGAAGAGTTAAAAAAGAAATATAATGTAAACTAGATTGAAGTATGAAAAATGAGAGCCAGATAATGACTCTCATTTTTTTGATGAGATTTTTAGAATATGATATAATATATAAAAAAAGGATGTGATAGTATGTGTACAGTTTTATTCAAATTGATGAGTAGAGACCCGAAAGAAGCAGAGTACTATAGATTACGTCAAAACGCTATGAGTGAAAGAATGAATGCTCTTTTAGAAGCTGAGGATAAAGGTGTAGCAAAGGGTGAAAAACTGGCGAAATTAGAGATAGCTAAAAATGCTCTTCAAAATGGATTGAGCTCTGAAATAATATCAGGTATAACAGGATTAAGTATAGAAGAGATAGAGTTACTGAAGTAAAAAGTTGTAGACTAAAAAAGCTAAATAAAAAAACTCCTTAGATTTTTAAGGAGTTTTTTTTTATAAATATTTTGTAGTTGTATTAATAGTGTTAAGTTTATTGGCTCCGATTTCGAAAGCTCTTTTTTCTATAATGTCATGAACCTTAGAACTGTTGTAAAAGTCAATAACTATAACATCAGAGTTAATCTTTTCATCACTTATAATAAGGTCATACTTCTCATACTTTGTTATAATATTTTTTTTATGGAAAAAAGTTGCTTCAAGTTCGAAATTTACATGTGGAACTAATTTTGTTAATGTTTTTTTGAATACATTGTGGTCACTTGCACTCACTTCATTAAAAAGAAGCAGTACATTTTTTATATTTGTAAAATTTTCCTCTATCAATGCTCTTCGAAGAACAAAAATAATAGAAAACTTATCTATTAGATATAAATCACAAGAGTGATCAGAAAGTATAGTTTCTAATTTATGTAAAATAATTTTTTGTGTTTTATCAAATTTCACACTTTTTAGTTTTAAGATTTTATTTTCAAATTTAAAGAAAGAAAGATAAAGCTTGCTAAAGAGCATTTTTTCCAAATCAGGATTTAAGAATTTAATTCCAAACTGCTCTTTTAAATCTTTCATAAAGTTTAGTGTTTTATCTCTTAGGCTATCCTCTAAAATATTGTCATTACTATTTAAAGCACTTAGAAAAAATGCTAACTCCTCTTTATATTTAGGTGTAAAATCTTTACCATATTTGTTTATAAGAGACATAAGATTTTTGAACTCAGATGTATCTCGATACTTTTCCTTTTGAAAATTTAAACCATCAAATAGGTCTGTACAGACCTCTAAAGAACATATAAATGATAATAGGAAATAGTTTATAGAAATCTTAGAGAACCTTAATATAGGATATAGTTGACTTAGCCTAACTTTAGTATCGAATTTCTTAATACTTTTCAACAGAGCTTTAAGTGGTGGAACAAGAATATCCTCTTCAATAAAAAGTTTCATAACTTTTTTATAAAATAGATGTTTATCAAGTTCACTCAATTCAGTTATAGATAAACCTTTCCCATGTAGATATTCATATTTAGAACCATTTTTAGCAAATGTATCTTTAACACTTTGAAAACATCTAAGGATAGTGCTTCTAGAAATATCTAAAATTTCTGTTTCTTTCTCTAAATTTAAGAAACCATGTGAAATAAACTTTATATAAAGATAATCAATTTTTTCTTCGGATGTTAAAACATTGAAGTTTTTAAATAAAGTTTTCCACTCATCTTTAGATAAGACGAGATTAAAAGCGTCATCTATCTTTACTATAGTTGGTAAGTTAAGTGAAGCTAAAAAGTCATTGATTTGAGTAATGGTTTTTAAAATTGAACTCTTTTCTACTTTTAAATACAGGTGCATATCTTCTATTGACATCTCACTTTGAGATAGAATCTTTAAAATATTAGCAGCTGTGTTATTCATTCAGCATCCCCCCTTAATATACTTCTTCTAACATTATAACTTTAGAATCTCGGTAAGTCAAAAAAATTTATTTCATCTGTGGAATTATTCACAAGGTTAATTAATTTATTATATGACTAGCATACATCACGGATTCCTGTTATAATATTAGGAAAATATATAGATAACGGGAGAAAGAAAAATGGCATTAGAAGGAGTTATAAAAAAATCAAAGGAGAACACTAGGCAGTATATATATAGAGTCCTTAGAGAAAACATAATGACTTTAAACTTAAAACCTGGAGAGTCTATAGGAGAGATAGAGTTAAGTAAGGTTTTAAATGTAAGTAGAACACCACTTAGAGAAGCGATAGTTCAATTGATAGAGGAGAAGCTTTTAGAAGTTTTTCCACAAAAAGGTTCGTTTGTATCAAAAATTAATTTGAACTTAGTTGGTGAGGCGATATTTGTAAGAGAGACATGTGAGAGCAGAATTTTGAAGATGGCTTGCCAAGATGAAAATGAGGATAATGTTGATGAATTGATTAGTAAGTTAGAGAAAAACATAGAGTATCAAAAGATAGTTTTAAATTTTAATGAGGATTTACATGAGTTCTTTACTTTAGATAATGAGTTTCACTACATTCTTTTCGATCACTACAATAAAAAGAATAGCTGGAAAGCTATAAAAAGACTTTCGACACACTACGATAGACTTAGACTTTTAGATGCTTTAGAAAAAACAAATATTAAAGCAACTTTAGATCAGCATATAGAGTTAGTAGAATTAATAAAATCAAAAAATATAGAGAAAATAGAGAGCTCAGTTGAAAAGCATCTTTTAAACTATAAAGATATGATAAAAAAATATGAGCAGAAATATCCAGAATATTTCTGTGATAAATAAAAATTTAAAAAAATAAATAATTAAAGACACCTGAAATTCGATTGAAAAATCTGAGTTTTCAGGTGTTTTTTATTTTAAAACGAACGCTAAAGTTCTAAAATAGAACGAAAATTTTTGTTGACAAAATAAAAAAAACTAGTTATCATACTTGCATACAACTAATACAAAATGTTTGAAGGAGTTTCCTATGAGAAAATTTATGGACTCAGACTTTTTATTAAAAAGCGATGTTAGTAAAAAGTTATATGAATATGCAGAAAAAATGCCAATATTCGATTATCACTGTCACCTTAATCCAAAGGAGATAGCAGAGAATAAAAGCTATGAAAATATAACTCAAATCTGGTTATACGGAGACCACTATAAGTGGAGAGCTATGAGAAGTAACGGAATCGATGAAAAGTATATAACAGGAGATGCAACTGACTTTGAGAAGTTCTTAGCTTTTGCAGAGACGATGGAGTATGCTTACGGAAATCCACTTTTCCACTGGTCACATTTAGAGTTAAAAAGATACTTCGGAATAGAGGAAGTTTTAAATAGAAAGACAGCAGAGGTTATCTGGAATAAAGCAAACGAACTTTTAAAAACAGAGGATTTCAGAGCTAAAAAACTTATTGAAAGATCAAATGTAAAAGCTCTTTGTACAACTGATGATCCAATCGATACATTAGAGTACCACCAAGAGATTTTAAAAGATGAGAACTTCAAAGTTAAAGTTCTTCCAACGTTTAGACCTGATAAGGCTATCTACTTAGAGAAAGAGGATTACCTAATCTGGCTTAAGAACTTAGAAAAAGTATCAGAAGAGAAGATAGAAACTTTTGAGAAGTTAGTAGCAGTACTAGAAACTAGAGTAGAGTATTTCAAAGCTAACGGATGTCTAGTTACAGACCACAGCTTAGAAGCACCATTCTTCACTAGAGATAGTGAAAATAAAATTGAAGAGATTTTCAAGAAGAGATTAGCAGATGAAAAGCTGACTAAAGAGGAAGCAGATATCTATAAAACAGAGATATTCCTAGCTCTTGGAAAGATCTACTACAAAAATGATTTAGGAATGCAACTACATATGGGTGCTCTTAGAAACAACAACGAAAGAATGTTTAAGAGATTAGGAGCAGACGTTGGTTTTGACTCAATAGCGGATAATAACTACGGAGAGGTACTATCAAAGTTATTAAATAGCTTAGATGTAAATGGAGAACTTCCAAAAACAATCCTTTACTGTTTAAATCCAAAGGACAATGAAGTTCTTGGAACGATGATTGGAAACTTCCAAAACAGTGATACTCCAGGAAAGATTCAATTTGGATCTGGATGGTG
Source organism: uncultured Cetobacterium sp. (assembly GCF_945952365.1). Taxonomy (GTDB): domain Bacteria; phylum Fusobacteriota; class Fusobacteriia; order Fusobacteriales; family Fusobacteriaceae; genus Cetobacterium_A. The sequence continues at coordinate 42,280 of NZ_CAMFHX010000018.1, read as the reverse complement.
GTTTAATGATCAAAAGGATGGAATGATTCGTCAAATGACAGCTCTATCTCAACTTGGACTTTTAAGAAGATTCGTAGGGATGTTAACAGACTCAAGAAGCTTCCTATCTTATACAAGACATGAGTACTTCAGAAGAATACTTTGTAACCTTGTAGGAACTTGGGTAGAGGATGGAGAGGTTCCATATGATGAGGAGATTTTAAAAGCTATGATTGAAGAGATATGCTTCATCAATGCAAAGAACTATTTTAAGTTAGAAATTTAATTAATATATAGATATTTTAAGGAGGCAAAAGTGAAATTATCATTTAGATGGTATGGAGAAAACGATCCAGTTAAACTGGAATACATAAAGCAAATCCCTACAATGGATAGCATCGTAACAGCTATATACGACGTTCCAGTTGGAGAGGTTTGGCCAATGGAGAAAATATTAGCTTTAAAGGAAACAGTTGAGAAAGCTGGATTAAAGTTTGATGTTATAGAGAGTGTGCCTGTTCATGAGGATATCAAATTAGGTATCGGAAGAAGAGATGAGTTAATCGAAAACTACAAGCAAAACATAAGAAATTTAGGAGCTGCTGGAGTTAAAGTTATATGCTACAACTTCATGCCAGTGTTTGACTGGACTAGATCACAGTTAGATAAAGAGTTAGAGGATGGATCAACAACTCTTGTTTATTACAAGGACCAAGTTGATGCATTAGATCCATTAAACAGTAACCTATCTTTACCAGGATGGGATTCAAGTTACACAAAAGAGCAGTTAGCTGAGCTATTTGCTGGATATAAGAGTATTGGAGCAGAGGGGTTATGGGCTAATTTAGAGTACTTCTTAAAAGAGATTATTCCAGTTGCTGAGGAAGCGGATGTAGATATGGGTATTCACCCGGATGATCCACCTTGGCCAATCTTCGGTCTTCCAAGAATCATAACTTCTGAGGAAAGTATCGATAGATTATTAAATATCGTAGATAGTAAAAACAACGGATTAACTCTTTGTACAGGGTCTTTAGGATGTGCTAACTTCAACAATATGGAGAAATTAGTAGATAAGTACAGTGCAATGGGAAGAATCCACTTTATTCACGTAAGAAACGTAAAGCTTCTTGAAGATGGTGTAAGTTTTGAAGAGTCAGCTCACTACTCAGGATGTGGATCGTTAGATATCGTTGATATTATAGCAGCACTTCATAAGAATAACTTTACAGGATATTTAAGACCAGATCACGGAAGAATGATTTGGGGAGAAACAGGGAAACCAGGATACGGATTATATGACAGAGCTCTTGGAGCAAGTTATATCACTGGAATCTGGGAAACTCTTTCTAAGTTAAAGTAACATTTATTAACAAAAGGAGATAGGACATGAAATTAAACTTAAAGGATATAAAAAACATAGATGGTTCATTAGGGGTAATCGTACCAAAATATGATATTGAAAAAGTAAAAGAAGCAACATTAAAAACGCCAAAGTGGTTACACTTTGGTGCTGGAAATATCTTTAGAGCATACATGGGGAAAGTAGCACAAGTTTTAATTGAGAAAAATCTAGAGAACACAGGGATTATTGTAGCAGAAAGCTTTGATACTGAGATTATTGAAAAAGCTTATACACCATTTGATAACTTAACTATCTTAACGACGTTAAATAAAAATGGAGATTTCAAAAATGAGATTTTAGGAAGTATAGTAGAGTCAATAGAAGCTACAACTGAAAACTTCTCAGCTTTAGAGGCTATTGTAAGCAATCCATCATTACAAATGGTAAGTTTCACAATAACTGAAAAAGGATATAACTTAAAGGATCCAGCTGGAAACTACTTCGGTGTTATTTTAGAAGATTTCAAAAATGGGTACCACTCTCCAAAACATGTGATGACTTTAATTACAAGATTACTTTATTCAAGATTCAAAACTAATGGAGCTCCAATAAGTTTAGTTAGTATGGATAACTGTTCTGGAAATGGGGACAAGATAAGAGCGGCTGTTTTAGAGATAGCTTCAGCTTGGAACACTAACGGTGGAGTTGAGACTGAGTTCTTAACTTACTTAAAAGATGAATCTAAAGTTGCTTATCCTGTAACGATGATAGATAAGATAACTCCAAGACCAGCTGAAGAGGTAAAAGTAGCTCTTGAGAACTTAGGGTTTGAAGATATGTCACCAGTTATCACAAATAGAAATAGTTTCGTAGCTCCTTTTGTTAATGCAGAGATTCCTGAGTACTTCATAGTTGAGGATAAATTCCCTAACGGAAGACCAAAGTTAGAAGAAGCAGGAGTATTTTTAACAGATAGAGAAACTGTTGAAAAGACAGAGAAAATGAAAGTTACAACTTGTTTAAATCCATTGCATACAACACTAGCAATATTTGGATGTATTCTAAATAAGAAATCAATCTATGATACTGCAAGTGATGAAGATTTAAATAGATTAATAAAAGAGGTTGGTTATAACGAAGCTTTACCAGTTGTTGAAAGCCCAGGGATAATTGATCCAAAAGCCTTCATAGATGAGGTTATAAATGAAAGATTCTTAAATCCATATATTCCAGATCAACCAGAAAGAATAGCTACAGATACTTCTCAAAAGATAGCTATCAGATTTGGAGAGACTATAAAGTCATATATGGCTGATGAAACTTTAGATGTTAAATCATTAAAATATATTCCGCTAGTTTTAGCTGGATGGTTTAGATATCTTTTAGGGGTAGATGATAAAGGATTAGAAAGATCAATTAGTAGCGATCCAATGTTAGAGATGCTTAAGAACGAATTAAGTGGAATCGAGTTTGGGAAACCAGAAACTTATACTGGACAACTGAAGAATGTACTTACAAATGAAAGAATATTTGGAGTAAATTTAGAAGAGGTTGGTCTTTCAGAATTAATAGAGAATTACTTTGTGGAAATGTTATCTGGGGAGGATGCTGTTAGAAACACTTTACACAAGTATCTAGAATCAAAGTAATTTAAATTAAAGGGAGTTTAGAAAGATGAAAGTAATGAAAAAGGTTTTAACGGGGACTATGGTACTTGCTATGGCAGCTCTTTTCACATCTTGCAATAAAGGAGATGCAAAAGAGATCATAAGAATTTCCCATAACCAAGCTGCAGATTATCCAACAAATACAGGACTACTTGCCTTCGAAAAATATATCGAAGAACACTTAGGTGATAAGTATGACGTTCAGATATTTCCAAATGAGCTATTGGGTTCACAGGTAAATACAGTTGAGTTAACTCAGACAGGGGCTATTAATTTTACAGTTGCAAGTAATGCAATATTAGAGAGTTTTGATAATATATATCAAATCTTTAACTTACCATATCTTTTTACAAGTACAGAGCATTATCATGCTGTTATGGACAATAAAGATATTATAGAACCTATATTTAAATCTACAAAGAAATCAGGATTTGAGGCAGTAGCTTGGCTAGATGCAGGAACAAGAAACTTCTACACAGTGAAGAAACCTATTCTTACACCTGATGATTTAAAAGGTATGAAAATTAGAGTTCAACAAAGTGCTTCTAATATTAGAATGATGCAACTATTTGGTGGATCAGCAACTCCAATGGGGTTTGGAGAGGTTTATACAGCCCTTCAGCAAAGTGTTATTGATGGAGCAGAAAATAATGAACCAGCATTAACAAGTAATAAGCATGGAGAGGTAGCAAAATATTACTCTTATAACATGCACCAAATGGTACCAGATATTGTTATAGGAAATGAAAAGTTTTTAAGTTCTCTTTCAAAAGAGGAGAGAGAGATTTTTGATAAAGGATTCCAAATCATATCTCAAGTTCAAAGAGAAGCTTGGGGAGCATATGTAGAGAAGTCTATCAAAGGAGCAAAGGAGATGAACGTACAGTTCTTCCATCCTGATGTGTTGGCATTCCAAGAGAGAGTTTTACCACTTCATCAAGAGGTGTTAGTAGCTAGTCCTAAATTAGAACCTATATACAATCAGATTCAAGAGATTGGAAAGTCTATGATAGGAGGAAAAGAGAATGAGTAATACTAGAAAAGTTTTAGATAGAGTTATCTTAGGAGCTTGTGTAGCACTATTTATGTTTATGACAGTGATAGGAACTTATCAAATCTCATCAAGATATATTTTTAAATCACCAAGTACAGTTTCAGAGGAGCTTATATCGTACTCTTTCGCATGGATGGCAATGCTAGCAGCGTCGTACATCTTTGGAAAAAGAGATCATATGAGAATGGTTTTCTTTATAGATAGATTAACTCACAAAGCTCAAGGGTTACTTGGAGTTTTCAGTGAAGCTGCAATATTTCTATTCTCATTAGGAGTTTTAGTAAGAGGAGGGTCTTCAATAACAACTTTAACTATGACTCAAACAACTCCAGCTCTAAGAATATCTATGGGATATATATACGCTGTTCTTCCAATTTGTGGAGTAATCATCTGTATGTATTCTCTGCTAAATATAAAAGATATCTTAGAACATTTAAAGGAGGAAAAGTAGAATGGTTTTAACAACAGCTCTAATTATGTTTAGTGTTCTGATAGTTACACTAATTTTAGGATTCCCAATAGCTATAAGTATAGGTATCTCATCTATACTTGCTATTTTACCATCACTGGCTTTTGATAATACACTTATCACAGGAGCTCAGAGAATATTTTCTGGAATATCTAACTTTACATTGATAGCGATTCCTTTCTTCATCTTAGCTGGAAACATTATGAATCAAGGTGGAATAGCTAAGAAACTAGTTGCGTTTGCACAGTCTTTAACTGGAAGAGTTCCAGGATCACTTATGCAAACAAATATACTTGCAAATATGATGTTTGGAGCTATATCAGGGTCTTCGGTTGCAGCATGTGCAGCTATGGGTGGAATATTGCTACCTATGGAAGAGGAAGAGGGATATGACCCTAAATTAGGTGCTACAGTAAATATAGCCACAGCACCAACAGGACTATTAATTCCTCCTTCAAACTCACTGATAGTTTACTCTTTAGTAAGTGGAGGAACGTCGGTTGCAGCTCTATTTATGGCTGGATATATTCCAGGTGTATTATGGGGACTTGGTTGTATGATTTTAACGTTCTTCTTAGCTAAAGGAAGAGGAATGAAAGGTAAATCATCAACAAAGCTAGCAGTAGTTTTAGCGACGTTTGTAGATGCAATTCCATCATTAGCTTTAATAGTTATTGTTATAGGTGGAATTATTCAAGGGATATTTACTCCTACAGAGGGGTCGATAGTTGCAGTTGTATATAGTTTATTGCTTTCTATGCTTTTCTATAGAAGTATCAATTTAAAGCAGTTAGTGACTATATTTGAAGAGAGTGCAAAAATGACAGGAATAATTGTTTTCCTAATTGGAGTATCTACAATTATGTCGTGGGTAATGGCCTTCACAGGTGTACCTCAAGCAATCTCTAACTTGATTTTAGGAATTACAGACAATAAATATATAATTCTTCTACTTATGAATATTTTACTGCTGTTCGTAGGAACTTTTATGGATGTAACTCCAGCAATATTAATATTTACACCTATATTCCTTCCAATAGTTAAAACATTCGGAATGACACCAGTTCAATTTGGTATTATAATCGTATTTAACCTTTGTATAGGAAATATAACACCACCAGTAGGAAACACGCTATTCGTAGGTGTAAAGGTAGCGAAATTAAAGATGGAAGATGTTATGAAAGAGATGATAAAGTACTATGCAGTAATAATATTTGTGTTACTATTAGTAGTTTATGTTCCAGAGCTTTCAACAGCATTACCAAGATTAATGGGATTAATAAAATAAGATAGATTTAAAGACTAAAGGCGATCCGATTTGGAATCGTCTTTTTTGTACTTTTATTGAAGAATAAAAGACGAAATACATATCAAATTTGCAAGTAGAAAAATAAAAAATGGGTTATATAATTAAAAATACAAATATGTTATTATAAATTAATATAAATAACTAATTCTAATATTAGAATTAATTTTTTATATTTATAAAGAGATTTGTAAATAAGTTGCCTAATCCTAATAATATATACAATTGACAAGGTGGATTTAAACCACCTTGTCTCTATTTAAGGCTAAATATTGTTGCAAAAATATGCTAAATGAGTTATAATAATACCGAAAGATAAATAGGCAAAGTAGAGGAAACTCTATGACGCAAAGCTAAAGGGCCTTTAAAATGGCAGCCAGTTGCACTTAGTTATGAAAAACTCATAATGTGGGTGTTTTTTTTATTCATAAAAATACATCTGTTTTATAGAGTGAAAAACTTTTAATATTAGGGGTGTTACTATGTGTAAAAAGATGGAAATAAAAAATGAATTAAAGAAGTATCATATTAATTATACTCAAGAAGAGATATTATTTACGATAAATGAAACTCCAGGGATAACATTATGTCAATTGACAAAATTAATGCATTTATCAAAAGGAGCGGTTTCTTTATGTTTAAAAAAGTTAGAAGAGGAAAAGCTTATTCAAAAGTTTGAAACTTTTGATGACAAAAGAATTTTTAAAATTCATCCAACAAAAATTGGAAAAGATTTATATAATAAAATTAAATTTATTAAAATTATAAAGATATAAAATTATAAAGATAAAAAATTATAAAGATAAAAAAACTCCTTTCTTATGAAGGAGTTTTTTATGATACTGGTAGTTTACAAATTTTTATAAAAGGGTATTTAGAATCTGAATATAACTTTTCAAAAGTTATAACACAATTAATATCTGAGTTTGAAAGATGAGTTTCTAACTCATAAGGCTTTATAAAATCAAGAATATTCATATTTTCTTTTAAAAGCAATCTATTTTTTATAATAGGAAAAAGAAATGTAGGAATACGATCAAAGACCACAAGGGTATTTTTGACACTGCTTAAACTCTCTTCATGAAAACTCCAGATATATAAAAAGATAACATTTGAAAACTGTATATTTTGATAGATTTTTCTTAGAGTAAAGAAAAGTTGAACACAATTCAATCTATCTTTTTCAGGCAGATTAAACTGAAGGAACTCTAAATCACAAACTTTTAAAAGAATACTTTTCTGATGAGCTAAACGTACTTTATTGACAAATTTTTCTAAAAAATTTGTTTTAGTTATTGTAAGAGAAAGATTTTTAAAAACCATAGCTTTAATTTTATTTACCTCTTTTGAGAGAAATTCATGCTCGGGATATAAAATTCCATCACAAAACTTTAAAGTATCTAAAAATATATTTAAATTCTTTAAGAGTATCTTACCAATAAAGGATATTTTTAAAAAGTTATAGCACGATTTTAATTTAGATGTAGCAATAATTTCTCCGAAATGAACTTTAAACTCTTCAAAACTTAAAGAATCTATTGTAGGTTTTTCAGAATCAGCTAAATTTCCATATATTATAAAAAATGCCTTTAGAAGATCTTTGTTTTGAGAGAAATGATCAAAACTATATTCTATTATAAAGGTATCGATATCAGTGTTTAATTTTTGGTGAAATTTATTATCAAAGAACTCTAGATAATCTTTTGTGATTAGACTAGGAAGATCATCAAACTCAACAAATAGTTTATAAAGGTATGATAAACTAGCTAATTTTAAATTTTTCTCACTTCCTGATACAGATATTCCTTTTGCATTTGAACTATTAACTTCAACATTATATATAGCTAAAGCTTCTTTAACTAAAATTAAGTCACATCCAATAACCCTTCTAGAGATTTGAAGTAGATTAGCTAAGTTATTTAGATTAGCATATCTATCTCTTAAAAGAATCAATATCAAATAAAGAACTCGATTTTCTTTTGTAAAACATTGCTCTTTTTTTAATAGAGACAAAATATTTTTATCTTTATTGATACAATCAATCATACTTTGTATCGAGAGCTTCGAGTCTTCTGAGTTTATAAATGAGTAAATTTGTTTTATATAAAGATTAACATTTTGCTTGTTCATTTTTAAAAATTCGGCTATAAAATCTGTTGTTTTATATGTGGTATATCCTAATAATTTACAGATTCTTATATGCGTTGTATTGATATTTATTTTCATATTGAATCGCTCCTTAAAATTATTATTTCATCGGGGAATATTATACCACGAAAAAAGTATCAAATCAAAAAAAGTCTTAACTATAAGTTAAGACTCTTTAAAACCTCTTCTAAAATATGATTATCAACAAGGTTTAAGATATTTAAATAATTATATGAGTTTAAAAGTTTTACATTTTGATAGATATAACTTTCATCACTTAAAATTAGATTATATTTACGGTTATATATGGTTGTATTCAATTTATAAAGAAATCCAGGTTCAATGTGGAAATTTATATCAGGAGCTTTAACTTTTAAATTATTTTTTAAGTAATAGTCGTCAGATATTGTAACTTCATTGAAGAGCAGAAGAACATCTTTTACCATATCTTTATTATGTTCAATCATAATTTTCTTTAAAATACTTACAATTGAGATTTTATCGTGAAAGAAAAGTTTAAAGTCTAACTCTTTCAAAATATTATCTAAAAGAGATAATAGCTTTTCATCAGATTCTCCAATAGGTATATTTTTAACTTTTAATATTTGATTCTCATATTTAAAGAAAGATATGCATATTTTTCTTAAAAGAATTGTTTCTAAATTAGAGTTTAAATTAGTGATATTTAATCGTTTTTTGATTTTTGATACAAGCAAATTCCCTTTATTGCCAATATTTTTTTCAAAAAATGAAAGGTTATTTTTAATATTTACAACGAAGGTGAAAAGCTGATTTTGGTAATCTTCATCATAGTCGTTCATAGTTTTGCTTATAAACGATCTCAAATCATTATAATCATTATAATTTAGAGTAGAAACTTTTAAGTCAAATCCTCCAAGAGTTTTATTTAAAACAAATAGAGTTGATAAAAAAGAGATAATAAAGTTTGTGCTCGAGACACCTCCCTTTTTTAAAACTAGGTATAACTTTTCAAAAAGTTTCATAAAATCATACTCTGCTAAAACTGTTGTTAAAAGAGAATCTTTTTTTAAAGTAAAATCCCCATTGATAAAAAATTTGACAAGTTTTTTACAAAATATATATTTACATTCATCAGAGATAAATGTCACTCTGATCCCTTTTCCACTTTGATATGTATAAGTTGTATCTGTATTATCTAAGATTATTTTTATCTCTTTAAAGTATCTGACAATAGAGCTTCTAGAAAGATTTAGAATTTCTTTTTCTACTTCTAAGTTGATAAATCGATTGTGTATAAACTTTATAAAAAGATAATCTGAAATTTCATTAGATGTGATAAAATCTTTCTGAGAAAATATATTTTCCCATTGTTTTCTAGTTAAATTTAAAGAGAATTTCCCCTTTTCCACTTGAATAGTGTTAAAAGAGTTGTCTTTTAAGAACTCATTTATTTGAATTATATTCTTTTGAATAGAGTTCTTTTCAACATTTACATAAAGAGCAAGTGAGTCTGATGAAAAATCTCCTTGCGATAAAAGTTTTAAAATATTTACATTTGTAGAATTCATAGTATTCCCCCCTTTTTTAGTAATACTAGCACCGTTACATAGTAGCATATAAAATGCAACAGGAAAATATGAAGAATTTCATAAAAAATGAAGAAAAATGGGTAAAAAAGTTCATATTAAATAAATAAAAAAGGTATAGAATGACCTATACCTTTTAGAATGATGGGGGATTTGAAACCCATAAAACTTTAGCAATACCCTTTCCACAATTAGAAAGATAGTGATTTTTTCCAGAACTATAGTAAAAAGATTCTCCTTTTTTAGCTTTAAAAATTTTGTCTCCTAAGTGGATATTGATCTCTCCCTCTAGAATATATCCAAACTCTTGACCATCGTGAGCTATCTCCTCTTTGTATCTTCCACCCTCTTCTATAGTTAGAAGAATAGGTTCCATCTGATTTTTTTGAGCATTTGGAATAATCCATTCAACTTTATACTTTAACTTTGAGTCAATAACTTCAAATGCATCATCCTCATCAAAGACGATTTTCTCTTCGCCATCATCACTAAAGAAATCTTTTAAATTTGTTCCAAGACCCTCAAGAATATCTCCTAGATTTGCAATAGATGGAGATGTTAAATCTCTTTCTACCTGAGATATAAAGCCCTTTGAAAGCTCGCAACGACTAGCTAACTCATCTTGAGTAAGATATTTCTCTTGTCTCAGTCTTTTTATTTTTTTTCCGATTTCCATTCAAATCTCTCCTTAAATTATCGATAATTACAGTATATTCTCTTTTTTAAAAAAAAGCAATTGACAAAAACATTAAAATTTAATATCATATTGTAAAAGTTAAAAATATTAAACTTTAAATATATTTTTTTAAACAAAAGTTTAATATTTTAAGAATTTAATTTAATTTTTTGTTAAAATAATGTAAAAAATTTGTTAAGAAACTGAATTGGGGAGGAAAAAATTGAAATTAGAAACACTTGGAAGACACATTTTAATTGAATTTTACAACTGTGATGAGGAGATACTAAAGGATCCTGTTCTTGTTGATAAACATATGAATGAGGCAGCTAGAATAGCTAATGCTACGATAGTAGAATCGGTATTTCATCACTTTAATCCATACGGAGTATCGGGAGCTGTAATTATATCTGAATCACACCTTGCTATACACACATGGCCAGAATATGGATATGCAGCTGTAGATGTGTTTACTTGTGGAGATAAAATAAATCCATGGACAGCCTTTAAATTCTTAGAGGATGTATTTAAGTCAGATAGAAGTGAATCGATAGAGGTACCTAGAGGAATGGTTGAAAAAATTAGAAACTATTCTAGTAAAGAGTTAGGAAAGATTACCTTCAAACCAGAGGAGGAGTAAAATATGCTAGATTTATGGTTTACAGAAAAATGGTCAGAGAACACAAAGTTTTCTATAAAAGTTAAAGAGCATCTATATTCAGAGGAGACACCTTTTCAAAAGATAGATTTCTTTACATCGGATGAGTATGGAAGATTTTTCACATTAGATGGAATGGTTATGATAACAGAGAAAGATGAGTTTATATATCATGAGATGATAACTCATGTACCTATGTGTACAAACCTTAATATAAAAAAAGTTTTAGTTATCGGTGGAGGGGATGGAGGAACTGTAAGAGAGCTTACAAGATATAACTCTATTGAAAAAATCGATATGGTTGAGATAGATGAGAGAGTTGTAAGATTGTCTCAAAAGTATCTGCCGTTCACTTCAGATAAGTTAGAGGATGAAAGAGTTACTTTGATTTTCGACGATGGATTAAAGTTTGTTGAAGAGTGTGAAAGTGAAGCTTACGACCTTATTCTAGTTGATTCAACAGACCCAATATCTGTTGGAGAGGGACTGTTTACAACTGAGTTCTATAAGAACTGTTTCAGAGTCTTAAAAGAGGATGGGATTTTAGTAAATCAACATGAGTCACCTTATTATGAGAGATATGCAAACGAGATGAAAAAAGCTCATGAGAAGATAAAAAATATCTTCCCAATTGCAAAGGTATATCAGTTCCATCAACCGACTTACGCTTCGGGGCATTGGTTATTTGGATTTGCTTCTAAAAAGTATGATCCAACTTTAGATTGTAATGAGAGTGCATGGAACACTTTAGGATTAGAAACAAACTACTACAACACAGATATTCAAAGGGCAGCTTTTGCACTGCCAAATTATGTAAAAAAGCAGTTAGAAAAATAAATAAAATTTATATATATTTAATAGAGGTGAAGGTAGAATCTTTCATCTCTTTTTTTGAGGATTTTTAGCCAATATATTGTATAATAGACAAAGAAGTAATCAAGATTTATAGGAGGAATTTATATGATTTTAATAGTTGTTTTAGTGTTGTTAGCATTATTAGTAGCTTATGGAGTAGGGATTTACAATAAGCTTGTAAAAGAGAGAAACTTTGTGGAAGAGGCATTTTCAACAATTGATGCTTATTTAAAGAAAAGATATGATTTGATTCCAAATTTAGTTGAGACAGTAAAAGGTTATAAAGATTATGAAGGCGGAGCACTAGAGAGAATAATAGCTGCTAGAAACAGATATATGAGTGCTACAACAACAGAGGAAAAGATAGAGAATGAAAATATGATAACAGGTGCACTAGGAAGATTGTTCTCTATAACAGAGGCTTATCCAGAGTTAAAAGCCAATCAAAACTTTATGAAGCTTCAAGATGAGCTAGTTAAAATAGAAGAGGACATTTTACAGGCTAGAAAATATTACAATGGAAGTGTAAGAGTTTACAATACTATGTGTGAGACTTTCCCTAGCTTAATAGTTGCAAACAACTTTGGATTTAAAAAGTATCCGTTCTTTAAAGTTGAAGAAGAGGAAAGACAAAATGTTAAGGTACAGTTTTAGCTTATTTCTACTTCTAGTTACTTTAACAAGTAATCTGTTTGCAGATTCTGGGTATGTTATAGATAACTATCGAGTGGATATAACTATAGATGAGAAAAATATATATAAAATAGAAGAAGATATAAATGTAGATTTTAAAGAGCCAAGAAGAGGTATATACAGAGTCATTCCTGAGGTGTTTAATGGACGTGAGATAAAAGTTAATGATATAAAAACGAATGTTCAGACTCATGCTAAAGATGAGGGTGATTATATCTATTTGAGAATGGGAAACCCAAATCTTTATGTAACTGGAGCAAAAAATTATCTTATAAAGTTTAACCAGAACTTAGGATGGGATAGAGAATCAAATTTTGATGAGGTCTATTACAACTTAATTGGAAATGATTGGGATACAGCTATAAAAAAGTTGGAGTTTAACATAACTCTTCCAAAAGAGTTTAATGCTAGCAAAATTAATTTTACTTCAGGAGTACGTGGTAGTAGGAACAATAAAGGTGTGAAATGGAGTGTTTCAGGCAATACAATTTCTGGATATACATTAGAACCTTTAGGACCTAAAGAGAGTGTAACGATAGCTCTGTCGCTTCCTGAAGGGTATTTTGATTTTAGTGCAGAGAAAACTATGTTTTACATTTTGAAAACTTTACTGTATATAATCTATATAGCTGTTCCAACAATAGCTTTTGTAGTTTGGAAAAAGTTTAGAGATGAAAAGCAGGTTATTCAAACTGTAGAGTTTTATCCACCAGATAATCTAACACCAACAGAGGTAGGCTATTATATAGATGGAGTTATTCATAGTAAAGATATGACAAGTTTAATTTTCTATTGGGCTGATAAGGGATATCTGAAATTGAACGAGATAAAAGGTAGTGGACTTTTCTCAAAAGATGATTTTGAGATAGAGTTTTTAAAATCTAGCAATGATATTTCAAAAGAGTTTGAAAACTATATGTTTAGAGCTTTGATGAGCTTTAAAAATAGTGATGGAAAAGTAAGGATATCTAGCTTGAAAAATAGATTTTATAAACATATAGAAAAAGCTGCAGAAGTTTTAGAGATAGATTTAATTATGAGTAAGAAAACTCTTTATGATTCAAAATCTTTAAGAATAGGAAACAGCGTAAGAGCTTTAATATTTGTGGTGATTTTTGCTACTATTGTATATTTAAACTATTTTAAAATTCAGAACCTAGTAGAGTTAGGATTAACTATAATTTTAGCGTTTGTATCGATTTTGATAACAATAGGTATCAGTGGAAAGATAAAAAGTCGAACTGATTATGGTCGAGAGATTCTTGGGCGTGTAGAAGGGTTTAAAAGATTTTTAGAAACTGCTGAAAAGAGAAAGTTAGAGATGTTAATACACGAAAACCCAGGATATTTCTATAATGTACTTCCTTATACAATAGTTTTAGGTGTGAGTCAGGTTTGGGCTGATAAGTTTAAAGACCTTCAGATTCCACCACCGCAGTGGTATGGAGGAAGTAATATAGGTAACGCCTTTATGATGGCTTCGTTCATGAGAGGCATAAATAACTCCATGGGAGCATTGAATGATAGTATGCTTTCATCACCGAAAGCACCGACTAACTTTGGAGGGGGAGGGTCATCTATGGGTGGCGGTTCTTCTGGAGGCGGAGCTGGTGGAGGCGGAGGCGGAAGCTGGTAGCCTAAAAACGAAGTAATTATACAAAAACAGTGGTAATAATTTGACCGGTTCTATAAAATTTGATATAATATAGTTCATTAAAAAGAAACGGGAGGATGGATGCGAAAGGTTTTTGTATTTTGTTTTCTTTTATTAACTCAAGTTATATTTTCAGCTACGTATATACCTAAAAATACAAAGGAAGAGAAGATATTAGAGAGTTATAAAGGACGTCGGTTGGTTTTGGGATTGAAGTCATCAGAGTTTGAAAGCTCTATAGTTGATGGGGAATCATTGAATATTTTAATAGAGGAGATGCTAAAGAGTTATCTTAATCTGAATATAGAGATTGTAAAAGCTGATTGGAATGAAATCTTAACACTTTATGATGCGAAAAATTGATATTATTGGAATGATGTCACAAAGTGAAGAAAGAAAGAGAAATACGTCTTTTAGCTTACCAATTTATGATGATTTGATATATATATCCTCTTCAGTTGAAGGGAAAGTAGATTCAAATAGAATTGAATCTTTAAATGGAAAAGAGATATATGTAACTGAGAATTCAATTTATAAAGTATATTTAGAGAAGTTTTTAAGATATAATGATATAGATGCAAAAATAGTAGAAGTAAAAGATAGTTATGAAATGAAGGATGAGATATTTTTAACATCTAAATATAATCTTGTTGGATGGGAAAATGGACTAAAGGTAGGATATTTACCCGATACATCAATAGCATTGAGAAAAGATTTAGCAGATTTAACAGAGATTATAAATAATGCACTTTTAGAAAAGTATCAGGGAGAAATAAATAGATTTTTAGAAAAAAGAAATCATATAACGTATAAAAATAAATTTTTAAACTCTTTGAGTGAAGATGAAAAAAAATATTTACAAATTTTACCACAGGTGTCGATAGCTTTAGACCCGAATTATACATTGAGTTATTACTCTAAAAATTTAAATAGGGTTGTTGGTGTAATCCCATTTTTTGTAAACAGTTTATCATCGAGAACTGGAATTAAGTTTAAAGTAGTCAATGATAGGAATAATAACTGGGATCATGTATATACCGATTTTTTATCTAGAAAAATAAGAATTGTTCCTCTTGCTGAGAATAAAGATTGGAACGATGAACTGATTTTTACAAAACCTATATACACTCCAATACTATATAAAATATCTAGTTTTTATACTCATAACACGAAAGTTGGAGTTGTTAAAGGATCAGTTGAGGAAAGTTTTGTGAGAGAGTTTTATATGGATGAGGATATAAAATTATATGGTGATTATGACCAGTTGGAAAAAGCTTTAAATCGACACGAGATTAATACAGCTTTACAATTTGATATAAATAAAATGGATACCAGTAAATTTAGAGTGGATGAATTTATTAGAATTCCAATATCTTTAGCTCTTCATAAAGAGGATGCTATTTTAAGAGATATTATAAATAAAGGAATTAAAAATGGACTTAGTTTGAAAAAAGTAGAAGAGGAAGCTGATATAATAAAAAAGCAAGAAGCTTTTAATGAGTATCAAAAGTTCCAAGTTACAAATAAAATTTTATATATTTTATTAGGAGTTTCAAGTTTATTGGGAATGGCTTCTATTTATAAGATTCTTTCAAATTATAAGGTAACAAGAGAGTTGAAAAAGGATTTAACAACAGGATTACCAAATAGAACAGAGTTTTTAAACTTTATTTCAAAGAAAAAAAATCTGAAAGGTTATGCAATAACAATGGATATTGATAACTTTAAAGAGATAAATGATAAATATGGTCAGGCTTCAGGAGATTATCTTTTAAAATCTGTTGCTGGATGTTTAAAAAAGATATTTCCAAATCAAGATATATTTAGACTTTCAGGAGATGAGTTTGATCTCTTTATCCAAGAGGAGTTTATAATCGAAAGATTAAATTTATTAAAAGATGAATTGAAAGCTTTAAAGCTAGCTTATCAGCTTGATTTGAGTATAGGTTACTACAAAAAGGATACTCTAGAGGAGTTAGAAGAGGCTTTTAAATATGCTTATATGGCTATGGAAGAAGCTAAAAAGAAAAATGGAACTTACTATTTAGAGGCTACAGAGGAGATTTTAAAAAGAAAGAAAAGAGAGTATTCGATAAAATCACTTTTAAGAACCAAAAATTTAGCGGGACTTTATGCAGTTTATCAGCCAAAATTTGATATAAAAACTAAAAAAATTATTGGTGGAGAAAGTTTAGCTAGATGGGTAAGTGACAATTTAGGATTCATCTCTCCAGCTGAGTTTATTCCTATAGCTGAGAATATAAATTTGATTCATTTAGTAGATTATAAAATAGCTGATGAAACAATAAAGTATGTTAAGTATCTAAAAGAGAATAACTTAGTTGATGATAATTTCAAGCTTTCTTTCAATCTTTCAATGAAAAGTTTAGAGAAAGATGATGTAGTTCAAAATATAAAAGAACTTTTGGAAAAAAATGATGTTCCAGGGAAATGGTTAGAGGTAGAGATAACAGAGTCTATTTTTTCTAAAAATTTAAAAACTACTCTTTTAAAGATAGATGAGTTAAAAAGATTGGGATTATCTTTAGCTATGGATGATTTTACAGCAGGGCATTCAACAGTGAGTTTGCTACCGCTGCTACCTTTAGAAGTTGTGAAATTTGATAAGGGTATATTAGATGCGATTGGAACAAAAGATAATTTGGTAGCTTCAAATATCTATAGTGCACTTATAGGTCTTGTAAAAGATTTAAATGTGGTTATAGTAGCAGAAGGAATAGAAACTGAAGAGCAACTTCTATTTTTACATAATTCAAATGTAAGAATAGGGCAGGGATATATTTTTAGTAAACCAATAACAAAAGATGAATTTGAAAAGAAATTATAATATTTTTTAGAAAAAGGTTATAGTAGTTATAACCTTTTTCTAATATTTTTATTTGACTCTTGGTTCAACTGGGCTTTACTTTTTGGAAAAATGTGCTATACTAAAAATGAACAAAAAACAAAGTAGTGTAAAAATAACGGAGGTGTTCACATGAAGCTGTCTAGCTATCTATCGGAAAAGGTAATTATTCCAAACATTAAAGGGAGTAATATAAACGAGTTGGTAGAGAATATGTTGAATCAATTAGTTGAAAACAATAAGGTTTTAAAACTAGAAAAAGAGATTATGAAAAAGGCTGTTTTAAAGAGAGAGGAAGAAGCATCAACATACTTAGGTTATGGAGTAGCTATCCCACACGCGAGGTTAGAGCACTACGATGATATATTAGTGGCAATTGGTTTCCCAGAAAAGCCTATTAAAGTAAAAACTTTAGATAATAAAGAAGAGGATTTAAAAATCGTTATTCTTGTGCTTGCTGATGTATTAAAAAGTAAAAAAATATTGAAAATAATGTCAGGAATCTCTAAGTTAGCTATGAAAAATAGAGATGTTTTAGATAAAATAATAGCAGGAAAAGATCCTATTATAACAATGAAAACTTTACAAGCTGCAAATATAGAGATAGATCACAACATAACAGCTGAAGATTTAATGACAAACCTACCTGCACCAGCAAGTGTTGGCAACACACTTGAAGATATAGCAAAGAGAATAATTATGGAAAAGGTAAGTGGAATTCCTGTTGTGGATAAAAATAATAAGTTCTTAGGAGAGATAACTGAAAGAGAGTTAATCGCCTTTGGAATGCCAAAGTATACAACAATTTTAAATGACTTAAACTTTATGACTGTTGGAGAGCCTTTTGAGAACTACCTAATAAATGAGAAAACAACTACGATAGCAGAACTTTATAGACAAGATGGAGTTGTGACTGTGGATAAAGAAGCTTCTTTAATGGAGGTTTCATATCTATTTATGAATCGTGGAGTTACTAGAATATATGTTATTGAAAATGGAAGGTATCTTGGAATTATTCTAAGATCGGATATTATAAGAAAAATATTACATATATAAAAGGAAGTGAGTTTATGTTAAGCTTAGTATTAGGACTCTCTATATTTATTGCAGTGTTCTACTGTATAATAACAGAGAAGGTGCCTGGGGCGTGGGCTACTATGATTGGTGGTTTAGCTATGTCTATGGTTGGTTTATTTAATGAAGAGGAAGCACTGCACGCAGTGGCAAGTAGATTAGAGATTTTATTCCTACTAATTGGTATGATGATAATGGTTCATTTGATATCAGAAACTGGTGTTTTCCAATGGTTTGCAATTACGTTAGCAAAATTTGTTAGAGGGGAACCATTCCTTCTGATAGTATTTTTAGCGATAGTAACTGCTATATGTTCGGCGTTTTTAGATAATGTTACAACTATCTTACTGATGGCGCCAATATCAATTTTACTTGCGGGAGAGTTAAAGTTAAATCCATTCCCATTTGTAATAACAGAGATAATGGCTGCAAATATAGGTGGAAATGCAACACTAATTGGAGACCCTACTCAACTTATCATAGGGCATGAAAGTGGTCTTGGATTCAATGAGTTTCTATTCAATACATCACCAGTAGCTATAATATCGATGGTAGTTTTACTTGTGAATGTGTACTTTATCTACGGAAAAGATTTCCATGTTTCAACAGAGTTAAAAGCTAGAATTATGGAAATGAACCCTTCTAGAACTTTAAAAGATAAAAAGTTATTAAAAGAAGCTGGAATTATATTCTCACTTGTTATTCTTGGATTTATATTGAATAACTTCATCAATAAAGGACTTGCAATAATATCTTTAAGTGGAGCGATACTTCTAGTAACACTAGCTAAAAGAAAGCCAGCAGACATATTTAAGCATGTTGAGTGGGACACTCTATTCTTCTTCATAGGTCTGTTTATGATGGTTCTTGGAATTGAGAAAATCCACGTTATAGATGTTATTGGTGAACAGATGATAAAGCTGACAAAAGGAAACTTTGGATTAGCAACTTACTCTATAATGACAATCTCAGCTCTATTTACATCGGTTATTGGAAATGTTGCGAATGCAGCAACAGTTTCTAAGATTATAGATGTTATGGCACCAACATTTAATGGGGTTCATACAGATGCTCTTTGGTGGGCATTATCATTTGGATCATGTTTAGGTGGAAATATCTCAATACTAGGTTCGGCAACAAATGTTGTAGCTGTAGGAGTAGCAGGAAAATCTGGTTGTAAAATAGATTTCGTACAATTCTTAAAGTTTGGAGCACTAATAGCTATACAAACTCTTGTGATTGCTGGTATCTATCTAAAGCTTAGATATCTATAAACTTATTTGTAATAAAAAAATAAAATTCCCTCTAGTAAAAGTACTAATAAAGGTATATAATGTCTGAGCATTATTTAACATGTTAGTATAACGGAGGGATTTTTTTTATGAAAAAAAATATGGGTTCAAAGAGTGGTGGTGCTGTCTTAGGTGCCGCTTTTTTAATGGCGACGTCAGCAGTAGGACCGGGCTTTTTGACTCAAGCATCGATTTTTACAGAGCAGTTTAAAGCAAATTTTGCATTCTCAATCTTACTATCAATAGTTATAACATTGATAGTTCAACTTAATATCTCAAGGGTCATCGGTGTTTCTGGGATGAGAGGGCAGGATTTGGCAAATAAAATTGTTCCAGGTTTAGGATATTTGATTGCTATTTTGGTTGCTCTTGGTGGATTTGCTTTTAATATAGGAAATGTTGGAGGAGCTGCACTTGGATTAAACGTACTTTTTGGAATTGATTTAACTTATTCAGCACTGATAGCTGGAGGGATAGGAGCTTTGATTTTTATCTCGAAAGATGCAGGAAAGTTTATTGATAAGTTTACAAGAGTGCTTGGGGTTTTAATGATTTTGGTTATATCGTATGTGGCTTTAGAGAGTAAACCACCGATAGCAGAAGCGGCATATAGTGCTATTTTTCCAGAGAGTTATAGTGATTTAAGTTTTTCACTGCTGACACTACTTGGTGGAACAATAGGAGGCTATATAATATTTGCAGGAGGACATAGACTTTTAGATGCGAATATTAAAGGTGAGGAAAATCTACAAAATATAAATAGAAGTTTACTTATAGGTGTGAGTATAGCTTCGGTTATAAGAATAGCTCTTTTCTTAGCGGTTTTAGGGGTTGTATCTTCTGGAGCAAAACTTAATCCAGATAACCCACCAGCTTCAGCTTTTATGCAGGGAGCGGGATATATAGGTTATAAAATATTTGGAGTTGTAATACTAGCATCATCGTTAGGAACGATAATAGGCGCTGCGTATACATCTATCTCATTTTTGAAAACTCTTTTCCCATTTGTATTAAAATATGAGAAAAGATTCATAATAGGATTTATTTTACTTTCAACAATTGTTATGGCAGGAATTGGAAAACCAGTATCACTTCTAGTTTTAGCGGGTGCATTGAATGGTCTTATTTTACCAATAACTTTAGGAATAACCCTGCTTGCTTCTAGAAAAAAGGAGATAGTAGGTAACTATAGACACTCAACAATTTTAACTATATTCGGTGTGATTGTTGTTTTAGTTATGGGATATGAAGGAATATCATCACTAGATAGTATATTCTCAATTCTTTAAAAAATGAAGCGTATCAGAAACTAATATAATCTGATACGCTTTTTTTATTGGGGTTATAATATTGTTTTTGAAAAATTTAATGAGAGATAAAAATTTTATCAAACTCTTTATGATGAATTAAGAATATATCTACAAGAGCGGGGTCGAAATGTTCACCACGTTCTTTTTTTATTATCTCAACAGCGACCTCATGAGTAAATCCATCTTTATAAACTCTCTTTTGACGCAGGGCATCATACACATCAGCTAAAGCAACAATTCTAGCTTCTAAAGGGATAGCATCAGTAGATAAACCAAACCAGTAACCTTTTCCATTCCATTTTTCATGGTGGTAAAGAGCTATATTTTCAGCAATTGATCCAAGTTGCATCTTTTTAATGAGTTCTTTTCCAAAAATAACATGTTTTTTCATCTCTTCGAACTCTTCAGAGGTAAGTTTACCTGGTTTTTTAAGAATCATATCAGAGATAGCTATTTTTCCGACATCATGTAAGGAAGCATATTCTCCAATCTCTTTTATAAATTTACTAGAACATTTTAGCTTTTCAGCTAAAAACTTTGAATACAGATTGACTCTTAAAATATGATTACCTGTATCCTCATCATTGAGTTCATTTGCAGCCTCGAAGCTTTCAACAAGAGCTTTTGTAATACGCTTCTCTTTTTTTGAAGCGATAGTAGCTTTTCTTAAAAGATAGAAAAGTGTAGCTATTATTATAAAAAATGTTGAGAGCATTAAGAGTAAATATTTATAGTTAGGAGATAATTTTTTAGATACTGAAAGCTCACTTTGTAATATTCTACTTTCAGCTAGATGATTTGGGAAAAGTTTATCGACTAACTGAGCTAAATCGGCATCTTTTTTTATTCCAAAGCCAATCGTATTATTTCCGCCTAAAAAACCAGCAACTTTTATTTTATTTTCTAAATATTTATTTGCAACCCCCATAGAGATTATTTTAAAATCACCAATTATATAATCTACTTCATTTCTTAATATAGCATTTAAAGCCTCTGTAGTATCTGGGTATATTTTATAAAAATCAAAATTGTGTAAAAAGTTTAGTAAGTTGGTATCGATATCTTCAAAAGAGATTATTCCAACTCTTTTATTTTCAAAGCCTTGAAACGAATCTATAAAGTTTGCATCATGTTTAGAAAATATTCCAATTTGAATCTTATAATATGGAATATAATATAAGTTTTGTTTATTTTTATTTTGGTTACTTTGAAACATTTTAGAGTCGATAGCTTTTATATCATAATTCTCTGAATCCGATGTAAAAATTATAGGTAGGCCAGTTAGCTTAGACAACTCTTCTAAACGGTCGATAATATACCCACTATATTTATTTTTTGATCTATAAAAAATAGGTAGCATATCATCTATATCAGGAATAAGAACTTTAATATTTGAGTAGCGTCTTTTAATACGTGCTAATAGCTGTTGATTACTCAGTAGTTGCCTATAAAAATAGGGTCGTTCATTTTTTAAAATATCAGCAACTTCTTTTGTACTAAATTCAAGTTTAAATTTAGTAATAATTTTCTCCAATGTAGGATGATTTTTATTTACTGCCATCCAAAGTTGTGAAGGCGGAACATTCTCAAAAGGTGTAAATTTATATGTTTTTAAAATATCATTGCTACTCTTACCAATGAGAGCATCAATAGTGTTATTTTTTAATGCCCAAAATCCAAAATTTCCATTATCAGCGATAGAGATGACGTTATTTAAATGAGGATAAAATTGGTTTATTAGTAAAGAATCGGATGATGTTGGTATCATTCCAACTTTATATTTTTCAAGATATTTAATATCAATTAAGGTTTCATTTTTAGAGTAAACTCCTAAAGTATATGAATTTAATGTGGGCAAAAAATTGTAATTTTTTTTTCGATTGATTGATTTGCTGACATTAAATATAATGTCCCCTTCCCCTTTATTTAATAGATTTAACATATCATCTCGTTTTAAAGTTTGAAATTTAAAGTTAAGTCCAGTTTCTTTTGAAATTTTTTCGAAAAAATTTATATAAACACCACTTAATACACCAGCTTCATTTTCGTATAAATAGATGTGCTTAGGATTGTAAGCGTTTATAGTGAAAGTAGTCTTTTGATTATCTTTAATCCAATCAATCTCTTCTGTAGAGAAATTTATGGAGAAAATATTGATATATATGATTAAAAAGCTAATAAGTAATTTTAAAAGCATAAACCCCTCCCCTGGAATTGAAGACCTTTTTCTCATTATATCAGAAAAAATTGAAATCTTATAATACTTTTTGGAGAAGAGGGCCTAAAAAAGGCTATCTTGTTGCAATATAAATTGGAGATAGTCTAGTTATTTTATTTGTATAAAATTTAAAAAATGAAAAATATTTTCCAAAAAAATGAAAAACACTTCACTAATGAAAAAAAAGAGTTACAAAATTATCTCAGAATAAAATGGCATGAAAGACAGAGTGACTAAAAAATATTTGGAGGGGAACATGAAGATATTGAAAAAAATATTTTATGGATTGATGTTTAGCTTACTTTTTACAAGTACATTTGCTTTTAATATAGGGATAGCACCCACAGGGTTTTATACATCGTTAGATAAAAATGAAACTCATGAAATTATGGTTACAAATAATACGGTATATCCAATGAGAATAGAGATTGATATAGAAAAAGATCCAGGCTGGGAAAAATATGATATGGGAGATATGATGAGAATATATCCTAAAAATTTAACTTTAAAGCCAAATGGAAGTAGAAGTGTACGGTTCGCTGTGAGAGGAACAAAGGATTTACCTGAGGGTGAATACAAAGCTAAATTAATTTTTAGAGAGCTATCAGGAACATCTAAAGGAAACGTTGAAAAAGTTCAAACAGATACAGGAGAAGAGATAGGAATAGAGTTTGAATTATTAACAGAGATTCATATAGCAGCTTATGGATTGAAAGGTGAAAGAAAAATTGGAGCGCAGTTAACTAATACAGAGATAAAAAAAGAGGGCAATGGAAATAGAAAATTAGTTGCAAACTTTAATTTAAGTGGAAATAGTGCACTAGCTGTGCTTGGAGATATAGAGTATTTAGATAGCAGTAGAAAGAGAATTAAAAAAGAAGAGGTTAAACTTGGAATAACAACAAGAGAAGCTAAGACAAAAATAGAATCAGAGTTAGCAAATATACCAAATGGAAGCAGATTCATAAAGGTAGATTTTAAAGATAAAAGTGGAATTAGACTTGGTAGTAAGGAACTACCCCTATAACTAGTAACTCAACAAAATTGAGTATAAAAACAAAAAACAGTGGAGGTATTAAAATGAAAAAATTATTATCAGTTTTATTTATTTTAGGTTCAGTAGCAGCTTTAGCAAATGAAAGTGTATCAACTCTTCCTACAGATGTAGACCCTGCGTTCTGTTTTTCAAACCCTTGTAGTGCTGAGGATACATTTAATGTAAGCGTTAAAGTACCTGAGCAATTAGTGATTAAAGTGGATGATATCAATTTTGGATTATGGTGTGGTACAAAAACTGTAACAAAAGACTTTAGTAATACAGTTAAAGTAACAGGTGAAGTGGATCAAGATGTAAAATTAGGATTTAAAAATAATGGAACATTAACTTTCAAAGATGGATTTGTGACTAAGTTTACAGGTAAAGTAGCATTTGCTGGTGGAGCTGAAGAGACAGTAACATTGACAGGTGGAGCTGCTCAAACAGGATTAAAAGTAACTGTAAATAAACCAGGAGTAACTGGATTGTTAACTGCAGGAAAAACTTATACGGCTTCAGCAACAGTTGTTGGATCTTACGACGGATTCTAGTAAGTTTTAGAAAAAGATAGATTAGGGCATAGTTCGAACGCTATGCCTCTTTTCATATAGAGGGTGGTGAAAATGAAAAAACTATTATTTGCGATATTTTTGTTGGTATCAAACTATATATTTACCTCTGATGTAGTTGGCCAGATATATAATCTAGAAAAAAGTGGAACTAGTTATAGAGGAAGAGTTGATGCTCGTGTATTTAATTATAAGAAAAATTTCAATATAAAATTTATTCCTGAAAGAAACATTGAGATTTTAAGAGTAAATGGAATTAAAAAAGAAAACAATGTCTACAGAGTTGAGGATGGAAATTTGAATGTAGAATTTATTTATAAATCGAAGATAAACTCAGTTGAGGAAAAAATAGTGATAGGACGAATTGAATACTTGGATGAAGTATCCAAAACAGAGGTTTTATTTGGAGAGGTAGCTGTAGAGTTTAGAAAAAAAGGAGATTTATCTTTGAAAGTAAAAGGAGCTATGGAGTTTGGATTAATCCCATCAAGGGTTCCTAAAAATGGAGTAAGCAGTAAAAAAAGTCCTGAGATTACAGTGGATTTGGGAATTGATAAAAAAGATATTGGAAACACAAAGTTATATTTTCAATATCCAAAACAGGTAGTTATGGCAGATGGGCAACTGATTGTTAAACTAGATAGCAAAAATAAAGTCGATTTTAAGAGTGAAAAAACTGATAGAGGTGAAAAAGTTAATGTGTTAGGTTTTTTCCCAAAAAAAGATAAAGTAAAAGAGAGAATAATTTTAGATGGAAGGGTTTACTCAACTGTAAATAGTGTTAGGCCTGGTGATTATAAAGAAACAGTTACAGTAAAAGCTTTTTACGAATATTTAGATTATTCAATAGAAAAAAATGACCCTAATAGAAAAGTGATAATAAGAAGATAGGGGAGGATAATATGCAAAAAACAGTGGGTATCTATATTTTATCTTCAATATTATGTTATGGAAGTCTGGGTTTTGAAGGTGAATATAAAAATAATATAAATTTATACGAAGAGATAATTAAAGAAAATATTGGAAAAGAGTATTTAAATAATAACTTACAAATTGATGTAAAAATAGTTGAATCTTTAAATATTATTGTAAATAAGAGAGCTGCAATTGATGAGATATATTTAGAGAACAACCACTTAGAAAAATTAGTTAAAATTGAAGGTAGTGCAGCGGAAAATACCTCTTTAAAACTAAAAGAAGAAAAAGTAAAAAAAGTTGTTGCTAGTTGTGATAACTCAAAATGGTGAAATAGGAATGAAAAAGGGGGAGAAAATGACACGACTACAAAAAACAATTTTGATATTTTGTATTTTAAAAGCCTCTCTTTTTTCTGCTCCAGAGGAAGCATTTATTGAACTGGAGATGAAGGGGCAGAAGAA
This sequence comes from uncultured Cetobacterium sp., assembly GCF_945952365.1. Classification (GTDB taxonomy): domain Bacteria; phylum Fusobacteriota; class Fusobacteriia; order Fusobacteriales; family Fusobacteriaceae; genus Cetobacterium_A. Next base: position 16,464 of record NZ_CAMFHX010000018.1, on the reverse strand, counting down.
TGAATTTTATAGAGTCCTAATAGATGATGAAACAGAGGAGATTTATATAGGAGTGGCAGAGTTTATAGATTTTACTAAAATAGATGGACTTCGTTTTGATCGGAAAAGAAGAAGGATTAAAGGAGTCTTAGATGCAGAGAAAGAGGTTGATATAAGGATACCTCAAAGTACATCAATAGAGTTAGATGATGATATATTTATAAAATTAAAAGATTTACAACAATATTTTTATATACCTAATTATCAATGGGATGATGAAAGGTATATATTAACTCTTTTTCCAGACTTTAAAACCCCTAGAGAGTATTCTTTAGAATTGAATAATCAAAGAACAAGACTTGCAGTGGCCAAAAAAGAGGAGGCATTAGAGGAGGGGGGAGAGTATATTTTTAATAAAAAACAACTTTTATCTCCAGGAATGGTAAAGTTTATATATAGTAATACAGATATAGAAAAGAACGATTACTCTTTTGATATAGACTATGGAACAGAGCTCTTATATGGAGAGTTTGAAGTGACTCAAAAAATATATCCAAAAAGTGAATTAGACTATATTAGGTTGAGATATAAGGAAGTTTTTGGAGAGTATTATTTGACTTTTGGAGATTTTTACTTAGAAAGTGATTCTATATTTGATGCAGAGAGAAACCTTAGAGGTGTTAGTTTTTCTAAAAATGAATACTATGGAATAAGAGTCGACAATAGAACGGTAATCGAGGGAGAAGCTCAAAATGCAAGCTTGGTTGAACTGTATAGAAATGGTAGCTTAGATGATTTTGAGATTCCTACAGGAAATAGGTTTAGATTTATTCCATTAAATATGTCATCTTTAGATAGCTATACAATAAAGATTTACTATAGAGATGGTCGAGTAGAGGTAAAAGATATCTATGTTCTAGGAAATCAAAATATATTGAACAAAGGTGAGAATGACTTTGTAATTCAAGGTGGAAGAGGAAACGATGAGAAGAAAAATCAGTATTTAGCAAAGTATAAGTATGGTTTAACTGAAAATTTAACAACAACAATAGGAACATCATTTTTAGAAAATAGAGATAGTATTAAATACGAAGTTTTAGAAGGTGGATTGGCTTATAGATTTGGATTGGAGAAGTATCCAACCCTAATTTCAGGAACTCTCTTAGAGGAACTCAACTCTGAGAGTCAAGGTTTTAAAGGGGTTTTAGAGCAAAAGTTACCTTGGGATAGCAATCTGATTGTAAGATATGAAGATTACAATAAAGAGATATCGGATAGATTAAGAAAAGATTACTCGTATAATATAGATTTAAGTAAAAGCTTTAGGCGCTTCACAAGTAGTATAGGTTACTTTAATAACACCTATGAAGATGAGAATCTTTATCAGATATATTTAAATTTAGATTATAATATAAGTAGGAACTTTAGAATGAGTTTATCAAACGAGTATTATGAATATTCATCTACAGATGAGATAAGTTCAAATGGATACGGAACACAGATAAAACTAAACTATAATGGGATAAGAGGAGTTGCAGCAATTTTAGAAGGAAAGATAAATTATCAAGAGGACAAAGTAGCAGATGATGAGATAAAACTGAGTTTAGTAAAATCTCCATCAGAAAGTGGCTTCTTTAAAAATGTTGATACTACACTTGAAGTTGGACACTCAAGAGAAAAGGGTGGCTTCTTTGAAATAAGATTTACATATCTATTTGATAATAATATCTACATAGAGTTCCCAGATATAAAAACGGATAATAAAGAAACAATAATAGGGGCAAGAGTAGAAAAAACAGTTTACTTAGGAAATCCATTACTGCCTATAAATAACAATAATGTAACAGATGGCTGGGTAGAAGGAAAGGTATTTGTAGATGAAAATGCAAATGGAGTTATGGATGAAAATGAAACTGTGTATGAAGGGGCAGAGGTAACTACATCAGGAGGAACAGGGACAGCAAAAGAGACTGGTAAATATATAATTGGAAATATAGGTGCAGGAGAATTACATACAATAGATATTAACAGAGAGTCGATTGACCCTATGCTTATCCAAGGGAAAGAGATGATAAAATATAAGGGAGCTGTATCTTCAGGAGTAAAAGTCGATATTCCATTAGTTCCGGTTTCTATGATAAGTGGTTATATTCACAGTGATATGACAGTAGAAGAGAGAAGATATGATGGATTAATTGCAAACTTAGATGTAGTTTTAAAAAAAGGTGATGAAGAGATAAAAAGATCAGTAACTGAAATTGATGGATACTATTTCTTTGAGGATATCTTACCGGGTGAATATATTGTAGAGATTATTCCTAATAGTAGAAGATATAAGGGGGAGTTTGATAAAAAAGATTTAAAAGTAAAAGTAAAATCTGGTCGTGAGGGGGATTATTATGAAGATAATAATTTCTTGGTAAAATCAATAGAGCTTATAGAGGATGAAATTTTAGAAGATGTAGTAGAAAAAGAGGAGGGGTTAAAGAGTGAAGATGTTATTTAAAATATTTATGATGATATTTTTTACATTTAGTTTTTCATTTGGTGAGGAGAGGGATCCTAGAGAGCAGAAATTGACGTATCTTTTAGGAGAGAGAGTGGACAACTTTGAAGTGAAAACTTTAGATGGAGATAAAACAATAACTTTAGAGGAGTTGAAAGGAAAAAAGGTATTTTTAAACTTTACAACAACTTGGTGTCCAGATTGCATAGAGGAAAAATTAGTATTTAATAAAGAGTATGAAGAGAGATATAAAGATAGAGATGATATTGTATTTATAATAGTTTTTGGTCCATATAGAAGTGATAATAAAGAGAAAGTAAAAGAGTATATGAAAAAGAATAGCTTCAGTTTCCAGCCTTACTATGACGGTCAAGAGATGGAGCTTTATAAGCAGTTTGGAATTATAAATATTCCAACAACATTTCTAATAAATGAAGAGGGTGTTCTTGAAGATGTAAATGTTGAATCGGGATATAAAAATATAAAATTTTTTAAAAAGTAGGAAATATTTAAGTGTATTAGAATAAAGGAATAGTGTAATAATATTTTGAGTATATTTTGGCAAACTACGGGAAACTGTAGGACGCAAAGCTATAGGGCCTTTAAAATGGTAGCCAGTTGCACGTTGGATATATAAATCCGGGGTGTATTTTTTTTCACCTAAATGTTCTTTTGTTTATAAAAATAAAAAAACCTTCATAGAGAATAGTGTTATGAAAGGTAGTATAATTAAGATAGTTAAAATAAATTATATGGGGTGGAGGTAAAAAAAGATGGTTATCAATGAAAGGTGTATTAATATTTTATCTGTTTTAAATGAAGCAAATGGATTTACATTAAAAAAATTATCTGAAAACTTTAACGTACATATAAGAACGATAAGGTATGATATTGATAATATTAATTACATTTTAAAAAGTTATAAATTGGATCAAATAAAGAAAACGGATGGTGGAGGTTTACAGGTAAATTTGAAAAGTAATGATTTGAATAAAATTATTTCTGATTTTGGTGGGATGTTTTCAGAAAATAGGAAAAGTTATTTAAAGTTAAAAATTTTATCTAAGCAAATGGTAAACTTAACTAAAGAAGCTGAATTTTTAAATGTCTCAAGAACAACTTTGAAAAAAGATATGTTAATAATAAAAAGTGAGTTGGAAGTTAAGGATGTTTTTATTCATAAATTTGCATCAAAAGGAGTCTCTGTAATAGGAGAAGTACAAAATATTGTGGACGCTTTAGAAAAGGAGATTCATAAAGTGATTGATAAGCAGTTTGTAAACTTACCAAACGTTTTAAAAGATTTAATAGGAAAAATTGTGGGTGATATAACTCCAGCAGTTTTAAAAACAAGAATGAAAGAGGTTTTAGGTGACAATTATAGTTTAATAGAATACAATAAAGTATTTTGTAAGTTAGCGGCTTTAAATACAAGAGATAAATTAGAGAAAAATAAAACAGGATATAATATGGAAGAGATTAATAATTTTATATTATCTTCTCAAGGTGAAGAATTTATATTAAAAAATTCTTTGCAAGATAGAAAAATATCTAAGAATGGCAGTTTAGAAGAGGTAAAAGGTATTTTAAAAGAAATTATTGATACCTTAGAAATAGAGGCAGATGACGAAGTTTTAGAAAAATTATTAAATGAACTTGGAGATATAAGAGAAGCATTACCGATTCCTGAGAAGATGTGTGAAACAAGTTTTTATAAAGATTTTTCAGATAAAATAAAAAGTGATATTTTAATTGAAAAAGATATTCGAAGTATATTTTATTTATTATATAATCAGCTATCTTTAAAAAAATATTCTGATTTTAAAGAGTTTAAGGTACTTTTTATATGTGATGAATTGGAATTTATAAAAGACCTCATACAGACAAAATTAAAAGATATATTTGAATTTAAAAAAATTGATAAAATATCATCTCATATATTTGAAATTTTTGGTGTAGATGATGAGTATGATTTAATTATAACTAGTGGAAATATTAATGAAACTTTGGAAACGCCTGTTTATAAAATTAGTAGCTTTCCTTTAGAGAGTAATTTTATAGATTTGAAATTTTTTCTTTTAAAGAACATTAAAAATATAAAAAACTTATAGTTGCTATAAAGATTCCTAATCGTTTATTTTGAAGATTAGGAATCTTTTTTTATTCAGAATCTTTTTTAAAAAATCCTTTTTTTTCATACGTTTGAATTAGAGAGCGAATAAAGTTAGCATTTTCTGAAGCACCATACAAAAAATCGAGCTCATGAGCTAAGCTTAAGAGTTCATCTTTAGTTGATTTGTAAGGCTTTAATGCACGATATATTTGTAGGATACGCTCATCTGAAACTTTAATAAATTGCTTCGATGTTTTTATATTTTTATCCATAGTTTCTCCCTATCTTAAATAGTACAATATTTTTGATATCGAAATTTTTTTACAAAATAGAACTTCTGTTTCCTTTTTTCTGAAATAAAAAATATGTAGTGTTTTTTTATTTTTGATAACTATTTCCAAAATAATGAAATATAAAAAAGGAATGAAAGAGAACATAAAGAATATATTTTGAAACGTATAAAAATATTAAGGAGGAACTATGGGGACAACGGGGACATATAAACGGTTTTCAGCACTATTTATTTTCTTATTAAATTCTATATTTTTATTGGCGGCTCCAGTAGTAACAATTCAGAAAGTTAATACATCGGGAGTTGTACAATCAAATGAGTATGACACAGGAGAAACATTAAGATTTAAGGTACGGATTGCTAATCCAGGACCAACAGCATTAACAAATATAAAAATAGAAGCGCCGCTGAGTGGAATAACTTCAACATTAGATGGAGGAGGTGCGGGAGCGGCTTTTTCTAATTTAGTAAACCAAGTTAGTGATAGTAGTTTAGGCGCTATAGCGGGTAGCGTACCATTAAATGGTGATTTTTCAGTTAATGGTGTAGATATACCAGTAGGAGGATTTGTAGAGTATTTCGTGAGAGGAACTGTAAATAATTTGGTAAATGGTCAATTAACTCCAGTTGTAACTGTAAAAGAAACTAACAATACATCTATTGGAACTGGAAATATTACTTTAACAAGAGTTCCTTACACATACACAATAGGAAAGACATCACCAATAGCTTATTACGAAAAAGAGGGAGTTGTAACTTATAAGGTAACAATAACAAATACAAGTTCAACAACTACAATAAAAGATTTTAAAGTAGAGGATATTTTACCATCTGATTTAACAGGGGCAACTATAACTGCGACTAGTACAGGATCAAGTACAGCAGGAAGTTTTTCACCTTCTGGAAATTTAATTGCGACAGGAATAGAGATTAGTCCTTTAGGAAAAGTAGAATATACAATAACTGCAAATGTAAAAGCAGGGGTAACTACTCCAATAGTTAATACTGCAACAACTACAGTGAGAGGTCAAACAGAGAGCTCACTACCTTTGACTTTAAATTTAGCAACTTACGACTATTCAATTATAAAGACAACGACAACAACAAATTATACACCAGGTCAAAACTTAACATATAAAGTAAGAGTTCAGAATAACTCAAGTACTGTAGGAATTACAAAAATGAAAATTGAGGATATTCTTTCAACGATTACAGGAACTGCGGCGAATGGTTCTGTAAAATCAGTTTTTGTACCAGGAACAATAACAACAACAGCGACTGCATCAGGAGGTAGTAGTGCAGGATTATTCTCACCAACAGGCAATTTATCAGCTACAGATGTAAGTATAGCCACAAACTCTTTTATAGAGTATACAATAACAGGAAAAGTAAACGATGATATTGTTGGTGTATTTGAAAATACAGCAAAAGCAACCGATAGAAATAATGTTGAAAAAGTATCGACAATAACTACAACATCAGTAGCCCCAGTGATGAACTTGACTAAAACGCAAAACCCAACGAGTTATAGACCTGGACAAACAGTTACTTATACAGTAACTGTTAGAAATACAGGAACAGGAATAGCTTCTAACTATTTAGTAGAAGATTTATTGGCTGGAATAACAGGAAGACTTGGGAATAATGGAACTTCGTCAGCGACAGATGTAGCATCTTCAGGATTACTTAATACTTGGACTGTAAATGCCGCTTTAGCTGCAGGATCAACAAAATCTTTGTCAGATATAATTAGTAATGGAGGAACTACATCTAATACAAATTTATTGGATATAGTATCAGTCTTCCCTGGAGAAAGTATAATTTATACAATAACAACAGTAGCAAAAGATTCTGCAATTAGTAATATAGTAAATGTTGCTAATTTGAAGAAAGATAATGTTTTACAAAAAACAGCAACGGTTACAACAACACCTGTTGCTTTGGCAAATAATAGTACTGTTGTTATAACAAAAGTTCCAACACAGATAGAATATAAACCAGGAGATGTTATAACTTATAACTTAACAGTAACTAATCCAAATAACAATTTTATGAATGATATTACTATAACAGATTTGATAAATTCAATAAAGGCAACACAAATAGATGGATCGTTAGCTCCAGCATTTGATAGTTGGGATTTATCTGTCTTATCTACATCAGGAGTAGGAACAGCATCTGGAACAGTAAATACAACAAATAATACAGGAGATTTGATTTTAACAGCAGATATTGGACCAAATGGAAGTATAGTTTATGAAATAAAAGCAAAAACAAAACTTACAACTGTTGGCTTAATACAAGATAATACAACAATATCAGGGGACAATGTTGTAGAAACAGGACCTGGAGTAAAAATGTCTACTCCAATTTTAGAAGTAGCTAAAAATGTTAATACTACAGAATATGTTCCAGGAGGAACACTAATTTACACAATAGATGTTGATAATCCAGGAGATGGATATGCTACTAATGTAATGATTACAGATAAGCTAAGCTTGGTAACAGCTCAGTTAATAGATGGAACAACAGGACCTGCATTTAATTCTTGGAATATAACTTCGAAAATATATGATATATCTGGAAGCACACCAGTACTTGTAAATAGTGTTTTAGATCCAACAAGTGCAGGAACATATTCACCAACAGCAGATATAAATATAACAAATGCAATTTTAGGACCAAACAGAAGAATAACTTATACAATAGAAGCGGTTTTAAATCCTAAAGCAAAAGGTGCTATTAAAAACTTAGCAACAGTAAATGGAGCTGTTTATTCTGATAAAGGATCACAGACAAAAGTTTCAAAAATAAGTATAGAAAAAACGACACCAATATCAACATATGTTGCAGGAGGAACAACAACTATAACATATGATGTAGTTGTAAAAAATGATGCTACTGCAGGGGTTGCTATAGGAGTAAAAGTTGAAGATAAAGTATCAGAAGCTATTGCAGCTCTTTTAAGCAATGGTACAACAACAACAGCTTTTAGTAGCTGGACGATATCGGCTCCTGTACTAACAGGAAGTGAAACAAAATCAACACTAACTACCGGTATTAGTAATGTTGATTTAGTTGACACAGTTAATATTTCACCAGCTGGATCTGTAAAATATACAATAACAGCAACATTAAAAACACCAACATCAACTAATATTTTATACGGTCCAATAACTAATACAGCAAAAGCCGATGGTTTAATTGCTTCTGCTACATCAACACCTAAATTACCAAATTTAAATGTATCTAAAACAGCAATATCGGGAACGTTTATACCTGGTGGAACTGTATCATTTAAAGTTGTTGTAAGTAACAATGGACAGGGATATGCAAACGATGCTTTAATTAAAGATATTTTAAACTCAACATATTTTGAAAATATAGAGATAAATGGAACACCAACAGGGTTAGGAACGACAACAGGGATAAGTAATCCTATAAATACTGATTTAAATGCAGTTGTAGATATAGCACCTGGAGGAAAAGTTGAGTATACAATTACAGCTAAAGTAAAAGCTAGTTACTTAGGAAATACAGTTTCAAACACAGTAGAAGTAACAGATACTCAAAATAATTTAACAACAACGACATCAGCAACAATAACAAAAAATGGAGGCTCAGGAAATCTTCTTGATTTTGTGAAAAGAAGTAACAACACCATATTCGAACCAGGAGGAACAATAACTTACTTTATAGATGTTATAAATAGATTAGGTTCAGAAAAAGTAGTTACAGTAAAAGATGTTCTTAGCAATATAAAAGCAACTTATGCAAATGATTTAGCACTTGAAAATGTAACAGATATGCCTAATCAGCCAGCATTTGATACATGGAATATATTTAGAGATTTAAATAATTCAAATCCAACATCTGTTTTGGGAAGTCCAAAGACAGATTTAAATGATACTATAACAATACCAGGTAATTCAACTATGACGTATAAAATAGTTGCGACAGTTAATCCTAGAGTTGTTACAACTCAGCTAACAAATATAGCAACTGTATTAGAGGGCACAACTTTAATCGGAACAAGTTCTGTGCAACATAACATAGTTCCACCAGGTGGAGGAGTTACTAGAGAAGTTAATAAGTCAACATATATTCCAGGAGTAGATACTATAAAATATACAATAACAGCAACTTCTACAGGTCCTGGATATCAAAATAATTTGAGTATAAATGAGCTTGTAAAAGACTTAACAGTACCACTTATAGATGGAACAGTTGGAAATCCATTTAATGGAGTATTTACAGTTACAAAAATTGTAACAAACGAAACAGATGGAACAGAAACTGTTTTTACAGTTGGACCAGCAAATAATGAAAATCTAATTGGTTTAGTGGATGTTAAACCTGGGGAAAAAGTTCAATACGTAATAGAAGGTTTAGTTCGGAAAGATGCAATTGGAACTATTAATAATAACGGTCTAGTAACAGTTCCTTTTAGATGGAACTTGCAAAATACAAAGAGTGTATTACCTAGTAAATATGAGCCTGGGGGATATATAACATATACAATAACTATAAAGAATAATAGTAATGGTAATGCTCAAAATATACCTGTAAGTGATGACTTCAATGTAATTAAAGTTACAGATTCAACAGGAGCACTTGTGTCAGCTTTATCAGATATAACTGTTGATTTAGCTAACAGTACTGCAACAGGATTTAAAGCAGATTTAGGAAATCCTACTATAACTGCAGGAGTATTAACTGCAACTCCAGATATACCGATAGGTGGAGTTATAGTTTATAAAATTAAAGCTAAAGTAACAGATAAAGCTGTTGGTTTTATTACAAATACAGCTATTGTAGATGGAGATGCAGTATCAAACCAAGTAGGACCATCGATAGATAAACCTGAAATTAAAAAAGAAGTTTTAAAATTCTATAAACCAGATGGAACAACAGTTATAACAAATAGATATATGCCGGGTGGTTTTATAGAGTATAAAGTAACTCTAAAAAATACAGGAAAAGGAATCTTAAATAATGGAACTTTCCTAGATGAGATAGGTGCAATTACGGCAAACTACGCAACAACAGGAGTAACAGGACCAGCTTTTGATAGTTGGACAATAACAAAGTTAAGTGAATCAGGAGCTTCAACAGTGGCGGATATAAATAATACAATCCCTTTAGGAACAGAAGTTTTAAATTCTGCAGCAAAGCCTAAAATAGAAGGGCTGATGGATATTCATCCAGGTGGAGAGATTGTTTATATAATAAAAGCTAAAATAAATGAAAATGTAGTTGGAAACATTACAAATATAGCTAGTTTAAATGGATTAAAATCAAGTGTAACTTCACTTATGCAAAATCCAACGATTGTTCACACTAAAAAAGTATTTGAAGAAAATGGAACAACAGTTAAAACAACTTTTTTACCAGGTGATAAAGTTGTTTATAAAATGAGAATTGAAAATACTGGTTTAGGTACGAGTGCTTCAAAAACTTATACTGATATAGTTGCTAATATAGTAGGAGAGATTGCTGAAACTGCAGGATCACCAGCAATTCCAACAGCGAATGTATTTGCTAGTTATACAGCTAGTTTTACAACATCTGGTGGGAATGTTACAACTATAGGATCTGCTGGTTTAAATCAAACAATTAATCTTCCAAATTCGGTTACAATAGCTCCGGGAGGATGGATTGAGTTTAGAATAGATGGAACATTAAAGGATACAATTATAGGTAGATTTACAAATAGATCAACTTATGACGGAAATAACCAAGATGTAAGTCTAAATCCAGTACCACCAGTAATAACAGCTAAGAAAACTCTAACGAAGTTAAATGGAGTAGATTTTGTAGCAGGAATGACATATGCTCCAGGAGATTCTGTGGAGTATAAGGTTGAAATTGAAAATATTGGAAGTAGCTTCTTCAATAACTTATCTATTGGAGATAATCTTGATGCAATAGTTACTAGCTTAACTGGGGATAATACAGGAAAGGCTCTTGAAAATATAGTGATATCAGCTCCAGTTGTGACTAATACACTTTCAAAGCCAGTTTTAACAGATATAAAATCGCTAGCTTCAAATACATCTACAAACTTAGCTGTTGAAGTTGATTTTGCACCAAAAGATAAGATTGTTTATAAAATAACAGGAAATATAGTAAAATCAGCAATTGGAAGTATACCAGCAAATATTGCGATAATAAATTTAGTAAGTTATCCAAGTAATCCAATAAACCCAAAGGTACCAATAATATCTTCTAAAAAAGAGTTAATAGCCCCAGCGAATAAAATTTATGGGCCAAACGAAGTTGTAGAGTATAAAATTACAATAGAAAATACTGGTGAAGGTTTTGGTAATGATATAAAAATAGTTGATTTGATAAGTGATATTAAGACGACTCTTTTAAATGGTAGCCAAGGACAAGCTTTTGCAAACTGGACAATAACAAGCCTTATAACTCATAGTAATACGGCTTTTAACGGTCAGACAATTTTACAAAATGCTTTGGCGGATAATACGAATATCAATACAGAAGTGGATATAGCACCAAGCGGAAAAGTTGAAATTACAATAAAAGCAACAACATCTAGTTTAGCAGCGGGTGAGATTGTAAATATTGCAAAAATAGATAACGTGGAGAAGTCAAGCGATAAAATTAATCCGAGAACAGCAGTTGTTGAATTTAATAAAGTTCCTTTAATAACAGGAAATACTACATATACTCCAGGTGGAGATATTGGATTTAGATTAATTCTTAGTAATACGAGTATGAATGCAATTGCAAAAGATATTGATTTAATTGATTTAGTAAGCAGTATAAAAGTCGACTCATCAACTGGTGGACAAGTAGAAGCTTTTGAACCTGGGTGGATATATGAGATTGTAAGTGTTAGTGGAGATACGACTAAATTTGCAACTTCAGGAATTATGAATGGAGCAGATATAAATACAGGAAAAGTTACTTTAGGACCAGGTGAAGTTGTAGTTGTTAGAATAAAAGGAAAAGCAGTGAATACAGCAATCGGGAACATTGTAAACACAGGAAATGCAATATATAATGGGATTGATTTAGGACCAAAAACAGTTACGTTGACACCAGCCCCAGGAATTGCAGATTTAAGCAAAGTTGTAAATAAAGAATCGTATACAGTAGGTGGAAAATTAATCTATACAATTGTTGTGAAAAATACAGGAACAGGTTATTTAAATGATGTTACGATAATAGATGATTTAAAACTAATTGAAACAGAATTAGCAACTACGGGAGTTGGAAAAGCTATAGATAGCTTTAATGTGGTAACTCTAACAAAAACAAATGCAGCTACAATTATAACTAGAGATACTACATATGCTAATGGATTTAAGGCAACTGGGGATATTTATCCAGGAGATACTGTTACTATAGTAATAGAAGCAACACTAAATCCTCTAGCAGCAGGGAAGATAACAAACATAGCTAAAGTTTTAGATTCATCAGGAAATGAATTTAGTGAAGATAAAACAAACAATACTACAACAGTAAATCCCTTACCAGCAATTGTACAAATATTAAAGACAGTTGATAAAGCAACATATATTTCAGGGGATACTTTAACTTATAAAGTTGTTGTTGAAAATACAGGAACAGGTTGGGCAAATGGAATAAAAGTTACAGATGATATATCTGGAATTTTAGCAGATATAGGTGGAGCATCTGTTGGTGCATTTGAGTCATGGACAATAGCAGCAAATAAAGTTGCTGGAAGTGATAAGGTTGTACTAGATAATTTAGAGCTAACAAATACTGCAACATTAACATCAAACAGTAATTTAGATGCGAAAGTTTCATTAGCACCTCTTTCTGCAATAGAATTTACAATAGTAGCAAAATTAAAAGCTAATACAACAACAGATATAAAAAATATTGCAAAATATCAGTATGATCCAAATAATCCGAGTAATCCAACGACGGATCCAAAATTAAGTAACGAGGTTATAACAACTCCAAAGGTAACAGAGTTAACAATAACTAAATTACAGAATAATCTAAGAGAAAGATCTGGGTTTACAGCAAACCCGGTTCAATATTGGTTAGATGACGTTATTTTATATCAAATTGTTGTTCAAAATGGTGAAAATGCAATAAATAATTTTGAGATAGTTGATAATATACAACAAATTTTAGTTGGAGGAAGTGGAGGAAGTAATATTCCTGCATATTCTCAGTGGTCAATAGATAGTATTGTTTATTCTGATGGAACAGCAGGGCCAATAAGTGCCCAGCCATCGGGAATAGCAACACAACCATCAGGAGAAAATATTTCAGTTAAAACAAGCTTGAAAGCGGGAGAAAAAGTAACTGTTACGATTAGAGCTCAAATAACAAAGGGAGATGAAACTAATCTGAATTTTCCACAATCAGTTATAAAAAATACAGCTTCAATAGTTGTTGAAGTAGCAGATGAAAATACAGTAACAGAAAACTCGAATGAAGTTATCTTTACTCCTTATCCACCAGTACTGGAGAGATCAAAAACAATAACTAGCATTGGAGGGGTAGATTATACACCTGGAATGACTTATTCTCCTGGAGATAAAGTTGTTTATACAATAGGTCTAAGAAATACTGGGAATGGAGTTGCAGATAATATAACAGTAAAAGATGATATAGCATCTGTAGTTACAGAGTTAGCAGGAGGAGCAGTAGGGTCAGCATTTAGTACTTGGACAGTAACCTTAGATAAATCACCAGCAGCTAAAGTTGATGGAACATATCCATTATCAAGTCCAGCAGTGATAGATGATATCGTTGATTTAGGACCTGATAAATATGTAAACTTTATAATAGAGGCGACAGTTGCAACTAATGCAATTGGAACGATTTCTCCAAATATTGCAATAATAAATGGAGAGGATAAAGTTACTCCGCCTATTCCACCGAAAGCAGGAACAGCACCGAGTTTAACTAAAAAAATAGTTGTGGAAGACTCTAGATTAGATAAATCTGAATATAGTGCAGGAGATACAATAGTTTACGAAGTTACAGTTTCTAATTTAAATGATAAGATTTGGCTTAATGATGTAAATGTAGTGGATTTAATAAGTGATGTAAAAGCTTTAAATCTAGCAGGAGTTGAAGTTGCAGCATTTAAACCAAATTGGAAAATAGAGATGTCTAACTTAAAAGCAGAAACTATATTTAGTGGAACTTATCCTAAAAATAATGTGAATTTAAATGAAACTATGGATTTAGCTCCAGGAGATGTAGTTAAGTTTAAAATTACTGCAACTATAAATGAGAATATAGTTGGAAAAATAATAAATACAACTACTGGGACATATAAGAAAAATAAAACAGAGACACCTCCATTAGAACCAGTAAGTGTGGAATCAGATTCAAAAATAGGTTTAGCAAAAATAACGAAATCACCATTTGAAGATTTTTATTCTCCTGGTGGAGTTATAGGATTTGATATTGTAATAGAAAATATTTCAACAGAGTTAATAAATGATTTAAAATTAACAGATTTAATAAGTAAAATAAAAGCAAGTAAAATTGGAGAACCAAATCCAGTACCAGTATTTAAATCTGATCCTCCTAATTGGACAATAACTTATCAGGTTGTAGGGGATACTGTGAATACAGATGCAACATTAATTCCAGCGACGGGGGATATAGATGCAGTAAATCTTGATATTGGAAAAAATACAAAAATTATAATTCAAATTAGAGGGACAGCAGCAGATAGAATATATGGAGATATAATAAATACTGCAAGCTATGAATATCCTGATACTAATGAGAATAAAGAAGTTACTGCAGTAATAAAACCAAAGGATCCTGTATTAACATTAGTAAAAAATGTAAATACACCAGAGTATGGACCACAGGATGAAATTGTTTATACAATTGAAATACAAAATACAGGAATAGGAGCTGCAATAGGAGTTGAATTAGAAGATGCAATAGGAGCTTTAGAAACAACTTTAGTAGGAATAGCAGCTCCAGGAACTGGATTAGCTTTTACTTCATGGACAAGAGAGTTGACATCTGTACCAGTAACTTCATCAGTAGTATCAGAAATTACAGATGGTGATACTTATAAAGCAAAGCTAGATATAGCTCCATCAGATAAGATTATAATCACTTTAAGAGGAGTTTTAGATGAAAGAGCTTACGGTAAAATAGATAACTTAGTATTACTAACTTATAGAGACGGACAAAATACAGAGAAAAAATTAGAAGCTAACGCTGAAACAACTGGAAAATCATCAGAATTATTCATAAGAAAAACAATAAATAAAAATGTTTATGAAGATGAAGATACATTAGTGTTTACAGTATTGCTTCAAAATGCTGGATTAGGATGGGGTAATAATATCGTAGTTGAGGATAAAATTAGTGAAATTTTAGATACTATTATAGGTCCAGCGTTTGAGTCTTGGACTATAAAAGTTACAAAATCATCAGAGTTATCTTCAGTTACAACAAATCCAGAATCGACAGATCCACCAACACCAGACAATAAAGATTTAAATGTACTTGTAGATATAGCACCAATAAGTCAGGTTGGATTTGAAATAACAGCAAAATTAAAACCGAATGTAAGCTCAATAATAAGAAATACTGCTTATATGCAAAAAACACCTGATTCACCAAAAGAGCCAAGTCCAGAAGTTATTGCGGAACCGACTGATGGAACAATCTCTATAACAAAGAGTGTAGAAGAATCTGTTTATGTTGTGGGAGAAAAACTAACTTATATTTTAGAGGTTAAAAATAGTGCGAATATACTTGCAAGAGATGTAATTATAAAAGATGCTTTAAATAGCATAAAGGTAGTTACAAACTTAGGGACAGAAATAAATCCATTTACATCTTGGAAAATTGTAAGCATAACACCTAGTTCATCGACATTGCCGTTGACAACGCCAATAAGTATATTACCAGCAATAGGGATAGATGGAACAACTGATATAGAGATAAAAACAAACATAAAAGCAAATGAAACAATAGCTATAAAAATTGAGGCGATAGTTGCTTTAGGAGATGAGCAAACTGGAGTTCCAACAGGGATGATAGAAAATAAGGCTATTGTAACTTATGAGGAAAAAGAAATTTTTGATACGGCTAAAACAACGCCGGGAGAACCTTTATTATTGACAACTAAAGTTATTAAATCATTAGCTGGAAATACTTTTGAAAATCAAAAGTATAATTCTGGAGATGAGTTAGTATATGAGATAACTGTTCAAAATAATGGTGGAGGAATGGCGAAAGATGTAAGTATAATTGATTCAATTTCAACTATGGCTACAGAATTAGCTGGTGGAACAACAGGACCTGCATTTGAAACATGGAGCACTGTTATAACAAAATTAAAACCGACAACATTAATACAGCCATCGGCAGTATTAAAAGATACGGATATAAATTTAATTGCGGATATAGATAAAGGTGAAAAGATTGTAATAACAGTTACAGCTAAAATAAATTCAAAAGCAGTAGGAATTATACCTAAAAATATAGTAACAGTTGGACAAGATCAAAAAGAGACACCAGAAGTGGATCCAGAAAAAGGAGTTTTAGAATTCACTAAAACAATAATAGATGGAACTGACT
>NZ_CAMFHX010000017.1 GCF_945952365.1 uncultured Cetobacterium sp. | reverse complement strand
TTGTCGCTGGTTCGAGCCCAGCAAGAAGCGCCATTTTTTTATTTTTTGTAAAAAACAAAGAAAAGATAAAGGGGAATTTTAATGAAGAAGAAATTAGTAACAGGTTTATTAGGTTTATCATTAGCTTCTTTTGGAGCTGAAAGTTTTGAGTTAGGACTTTTATCACCAACACAATTGAGAGGGCCTCAGACAGATGTAAAAGGAGTAAGATTAGGATTAGTATACACTGAAAACCAAAATGTTGAGGGTGTAGATATAAATATAATTGCAAATAAAAAGCAAAATTTCAAAGGATTATCATTAGGGTCTATTTATGATAGAACAGAGAATAACTTTGAAGGAGCAAAATTAGGTTGGTTTTTCTTACCTATAACATTCAATAGTGTTGGTGGAAATATGACTGGAGTTCAATTCGGATTAATAAATATGGTTGAGCAAAATACAAAAGGAGTTCAAGTTGGTGGAGCTAACTTTACTGGAACTGGAACTGGATTACAATTTGGATTATTTAATAAAGCAGATAAAATAAGAGGATTACAATTAGGATTTGTAAATATGGCTGAAAACTTAGAAGGACTTCAAATAGGACTTGTAAATATGGCTGATAATAGTGAACTATTTGAAGTGTTACCGATTTTAAACTTTAACTTTAGATTTTAATCTTCTAAATTGACAAAGTTAATATTTTGTGATACACTAATATAGTTATTAAAACGAATATTCCGCTTTAATGGAATATAATTTGGTATTAAATGAATATTCAGGAGGCTAAAATGAAAGAAAAATTAATTCAATTAGTAGAGCAAAGCTACTTAAGAAACGACATTCCAGAATTCAAAGCTGGAGATACTATTGTAGTTCACTACAAAGTAAAAGAGGGTAACAAAGAAAGAGTACAATTATTCGAAGGTGTTGTAATCAGAGTAAACGGTGGAGGAGTAGCTAAGACTTTCACAGTTAGAAAAGTAACTGGAGGAGTAGGAGTAGAGAGAATCATTCCTGTAAACTCACCAATGATCGAGAAGATCGACGTTTTAAAGATCGGAAAAGTAAGAAGATCAAAGCTTTACTACTTAAGAGGACTTTCTGGAAAGAAAGCAAGAATCAAAGAGATCAGAAAGTAAGATTTCTAAAGCTAAGGAAGAACAATTCCTTAGCTTTTTTCTTTTTTTTGTGTTAAAATATATATAAATTGACTAGAGGAGTGGGTTTATGAGTAGAGAAAATATAATTTTGAATACAATTTTTTATGTAATTTTATCAGCATTTTTTATCTATATCTTTGTAAAAGAGAAAAAAATAGTAGCTATAATAGATGAAAAAAGAACAAAGTTTGAAGATAAGCTAGTAGAAAAATTAAACCTATCAGGAAAAACATCAGAAAAATTTCTAAGAAAAATAATAAAATTAATTGAGAGTTTAGGAAGTGCATTAATATTAGTATTAATTATACAAAAATTTTATATAGGTAACTTCTTAGTTCCAACAGGATCAATGATACCAACAATAGTTCCTAAAGATAGATTATTTGGAAATATGGTAATATATAACTTTAAAGCACCAGAAAGAGAGGATATTATTGTATTTAAAGAACCTATTGAAGATAAAGTTCTTTACACAAAGAGACTGATGGGGCTTCCAGGAGAAAAAGTTCAAATAAAATACGAAAGATTATTTGTAAATGGAGAAAAAATATCAGAAAGAGAATACTCAGCATTAGGAGAGTTAGGTTCTAAAGAGTGGACTATTCCTAAAAAAGGAGACACTGTAACAATAGTTCCAGGACAAGATTATAACTCTGCATTTGAAAGAGAAAATATAGATGTAGCAAAAGTTCAAAGCTTATTGAAAGAAAATGGCGCGTATGTTTCGCAGCTACTACCAGATGTTGAATTTTTAGTAAATGGTGTTCCAACTGGAATGATTTTAGATTTTATACACGACGATGAAGTTTTAAATAATCTTTTAAAAGGAAATACGGTTACGAAAACTTTAGATGAGGATTATTATTTAGCACTAGGAGACAACACTAACGGAAGTTATGATTCTAGGATGTGGGGATTTGTAAAAGATACTAGAATAAAAGGAAAAGCTTTAGTAAGATTCTGGCCTTTAAATAGAATAGGAATATTAAAATAGATATGATAATAGAAGTAAAAAAAGAAAATGAAGATATAATTTTTAAGATTAGTGAATTAGAAAAAGAAATTTTTCCGGAAAGTTTTTATTCTGTGGATATGTTAAAAGAGATGGCAGAGAAAAATGAATATACAATTTTAGTTTGTGATGAAGAGGTTAAAGGATATCTTTTATTACATGATTCATTTGATTTATATGAGATTATGAAAATTGCAACTAAAAAAGAGTTTAGGAAAAATGGAATTGGAAACCAATTGATTGATTATTATTTAAGTAAATATGATAAAAGTTTATTTTTAGAAGTTAGAGAAAGTAATAAAGTGACACAACACTTTTATGAAAATATAGGATTTGTGGTAGTTGGGAATAGAAAAAACTATTACCCAAATGGAGAAGCAGCAGTTTTAATGTCGCTAGAAAGAAATTAATATATATTCAGGAGGAAAATTAATAATGAACAGAGAAATTTATTCGAACCCTTTAGCAGAAAGATATAGCTCAAAGGAGATGCTAGAAGTATTCTCACCAAAATTTAAATTCTCTACATGGAGAAAATTATGGTATGTTTTAGCTGAAACTGAACAAGAGTTAGGTCTTGATATATCTGACGAGCAGTTAGCAGAAATGAAAGCTAATATAGAGAATATTGATTACGAGTTAGCAAACGAAATGGAAAAAAAGTTTAGACACGATGTAATGGCTCATGTTCACACGTTTGGAACAGCTGCACCGAAAGCTATGCCAATAATACATTTAGGGGCAACAAGTGCATATGTAGGAGATAATACAGATTTAATTCAAATAAAAGAAGGATTAAATATAGTAAAGAAAAAATTAGTAAATGTAATGGATGGTTTAGCTAAGTTCTCAAATGAGTACAAAGATTTACCAACATTAGGATTCACTCATTTCCAAGCAGCACAGTTAACTACTGTAGGAAAAAGAGCAACTCTTTGGTTACAAAGTTTAATTTTAGATTTAGAAGAGTTAGAATTCAGACAAGATACTTTAAGATTTAGAGGAGTTAAAGGTACAACTGGAACTCAAGCATCTTTTGAAGAGTTATTTAATGGAGACTTTAAGAAAGTTAAAGCTTTAGATGAAAGAGTAGCTGAAAAAATGGGATTCAATAAAAGATTCTTAGTTACTGGACAAACTTATGATAGAAAAATTGATTCAGAAGTATCAAATCTTTTAAGTAACATAGCTCAATCAGCTCATAAGTTTACAAATGATTTAAGATTGTTACAACATTTAAAAGAGATTGAAGAACCATTTGAAAAAAATCAAATAGGATCATCAGCAATGGCGTATAAAAGAAATCCTATGAGAAGTGAAAGAATATCATCACTAGCTAAGTTTGTAATAGCATTACAACAAAGTACTGCAATGACAGCTTCAACTCAATGGTTTGAAAGAACTTTAGATGATTCAGCTAATAAAAGATTAGCATTACCTCAAGCTTTCTTAGCTGTTGACGCAATACTAATTATTTGGAAAAATATATTAGAAGGATTAGTAGTTTATCCAAAAATGATAGAGAAGCATATCATGGCAGAGTTACCATTCATGGCTACAGAGTATATAATCATGGAAGGTGTAAAAAAAGGTGGAGATAGACAAGAGCTTCATGAGTTAATAAGAGTTCATTCAATGGAAGCTGGAAAACAAGTTAAAGTTGAAGGGCTTGAAAATGATTTGATAGAAAGAATTATAAATGATTCATCATTTGATATTGATAGAGATAAGTTGATGCAAATCTTAGATCCTAAAAACTTTATAGGATTCGCTTCTGAGCAAGTAGTGGATTTCCTAGAAGTTGAAGTAAATCCTATATTAGAAAAGAATAAAGAGTTATTAGGAATGGATACAGATTTAAAGGTGTAATATGAAAGATAAAAGAAGGAGATACTTAACCGCTTTTGTGTTATTAGCTCTTTATTTATCATTGATAGAAACACTGATTCCAAAACCGTTTCCTTGGATGAAGCTAGGTTTAGCTAATGTTGCTACAATAATAGCTTTAGAAAAATTTGATAAAAAAATGGCAATAGAAATATTACTTTTAAGAATTTTTATTCAAGGGATGATGCTAGGAACAATGTTTTCACCTAGTTTTATAATAAGTTTAATGTCAGGAGGGGCTAGTACCCTCTTGACAATTTTATTATTTAAGTATAGAAAGAATCTATCATTGATTGCAATATGTATAAGTGGAGCTTTTATTCATAATTTAACACAACTATTTGTTGTTTACTTTTTACTTTTTAGAAATATAAGTATTATGAGTAAATCTATTTTTATATTTATATGGGGATTTTTATTTATGGGGTGTATTTCAGGGGTAATAACAGGGTACATATGTGAGAGATTACAAATTAGAAGGGAGAGAGAAAAAGGATGAGAAAATATTTTGGAACAGATGGAATAAGAGGAGAAGCTAATAAGGAGTTAACAGTTGAGTTAGCTTTAAAACTAGGATACGCATTGGGATATACTTTAAAAAAGCAATATCCGGATAAAAAAAGAATAAGAGTAATTATGGGGTCAGACACAAGAAGATCGGGGTATATGCTAAGATCAGCTTTAACAGCAGGTTTAAACTCGATGGGAATTAATATAGACTTTGTTGGAGTAATCCCAACACCGGGAGTTGCATATTTAACACAAAAGAGTACAGCAAAAGCTGGAATAATGATATCAGCGTCACACAATCCTGCAAGAGATAATGGAATAAAAATTTTCTGGGAGGATGGATACAAGCTTCCAGATGAAGTTGAATTAGAAATAGAAGCTCTAATGGATAATGTAGAGGAGATAACGAAAGATCCAATAGCAGGAGATGAAGTAGGAAGATTTACATATGCAGAGGATGAGTACTATTTATATAGAGACCATGTGATATCGACAGTTTCAGGAGATTTCTCGGGAATGAAAATTATTTTAGATGCAGCTAATGGATCAGCATATAGAGTGGCAAAAGAGGTATTCTTGGCTTTAGGAGCAGAGATAGTTATTATAAATGATGCACCTAACGGTAAAAATATAAATGTTAAATGCGGATCGACTCATCCTGAAATACTTTCAAAAGTTGTAATGGGATATGAAGCTGATTTAGGATTAGCTTATGATGGAGATGCAGATAGACTGATTGCAGTTGATAAATTTGGAAACATAATAGATGGAGATAAAATTATAGCTGTGTTAGCTTTAGGAATGAAAAATAGAGGAGAGCTAAAAAATAACCAAGTTGTTACAACTGTAATGAGTAATATGGGGTTTGAAAGCTACCTATCAGATAAAGGTGTTAACTTAATAAGAGCAAATGTAGGGGACAGATATGTTCTTGAGAAAATGAAAGAGTTAAGTGTTAATATAGGTGGAGAGCAATCAGGGCATATAATTTTATCAGATTTTGGAACTACAGGAGATGGAGTTTTAACATCTGTAAAGTTAGTTGAAGCTATAAGAGATTCAGGAAAATCTTTAGATGAATTGGTAAGTGAGATTGTAGATTGGCCACAGTTACTAATCAATGTAAGAGTTGATAATAGTAAGAAGAATCTATGGAATAAGAATGAAGTTATAGTAAAGTATATAGAAGATAAAGAGTTGGAGATGGCTGGACTTGGAAGAGTTTTAGTGAGAACATCTGGAACAGAACCAATTGTAAGAGTAATGGTAGAAGGAAAAGAGATGGCAACTGTTGAAAGAGTAGCAAAGGAGATAGCAGCTGTTGTAGAAAAAGAGTTAGTTTAGGAGAGACGATGTATTATAAGAATTTTTCAAAAGTTTATGATAAGTTTATGCAGCATTGTGATTATGATCAATGGGCTGAATTGGTAAAAGAAAAAATAAGAGAATCAGGAGTAGAAGGTAAAAAGTTATTAGATTTAGGATGTGGAACTGGAGAAACTTTAGTTAGATTAAAAGATGATTTTGAATGTTCTGGGTTAGATTTATCTCATGATATGTTAACTATAGCTAATAAAAAACTAAAAAATAAAGGTGTCCCATTATTTGTAGCAGATATGAGAGAGTTTGATACAGGTGAAAAGTACGATATAATTATGTCTCTTTTTGATACAGTAAATCACCTAACTTCTTTAGATGATTTAGATGATCTTATGAAATGCATATATAATTCATTGAATCCCGGAGGAATATATATATTTGATGTCATAAATAGAGAATTTATGGACAAGATGTTCCCGGGAGGGGTTTATTATGATGACAGAAAAGATATGACAATTATTTGGGAGCATTTTAGAGAGGAAGATCTTGATATTGTTGAAGCTGTTTATTTTGTAAAAAATAGAGCTGGACACTATGAAAAATTAAAGGAATTCTACGAGAAAAGAATTTTTGAAGAGTTCGAAATTAGAAAAATTCTTGAAAAAAATAATTTAAACTTGTTAAGTATTGGTAAAAATGATAGAATAGCTGGGGAGAGATTTTTTTACGTGGTAAAAAAATAATTTGAGTCCCTCAGGGAGTGAAAAAACATGATTTTTTTTAATAAAGATTTTATGCATTATTTTTCACTGTTGGGTTATTTAGGATTTTTAATAGTAGGAAATATAGGGATTTTTATATTTATCTATAAATTGATAGAAAGGTATTTCTTTAAAAGTACCCTGCTATTTATTTTTTTCGTTATAATAGGAATATTTAGTGCATTTTATAACGCTTATAAATTAATAATGAAAAAATAGGATTGAGTGATATATGGATGAGTTAAAAAGATTAATAAAACGTGGAATTATTACATCGTTAGTAATTCTTTTTTATGGAGTTTTATCTAGCAACGAATATGTTTATATGGGCATGTTTGCAGGAGCAGTTCTATCAGTAATCGGGTTTTATATGATATGTCTTGACGCGAAAGCGAGCTTAGCTTCGAATTCTCCATTCAAAGTTGGAGTGGTAGGATATTTAAAAAGATATTTTTTATACGGGATATTTTTAGCACTGGCTACAAAGTTTTATGGATTTCCAATGTTAGTTAGTGGAGTTATTGGATTACTAAATATCAAGATGAATATTTTAGCAATAACTTTATTTAACAATATAAAAAAGTTTAAATCTAAGTATTTAAAATAAAATATTGAAAGGAGGCGAAACTAATGAGAATAGGGCCAATAGAGTTTATTACCCCACCATTGGTAGAAGGACCTGCAATAATGTTTCACATACCATTACCACACTTTTTACATCAAATTCCATTTGCAATGGAGTATGCTGACGGAAAGTTTGGATTACCAGTTACAATAACTGTAATAAGTACATGGTTTGTAATATTAATGTTAACACTTTTATTTAAAATGGGAACGAAAAAATTAGAGATGATTCCAGGTAGAGCACAAGTTGCTGCTGAATCAATCTATGATTTCGTATACGGTATTATTCATCAAATGTTAGGGGGATGGACCTCTAGATACTTTACATTCTTAGGATCGTTATTTTTATTCATTTTAGGATGTAACTTACTTATGTTCTTACCAATTCCTTGGGGAGGGTTCAAAGATGGTGTCTTTACTTTAGCACCGGCATTTAGAGCTCCTACAGCGGATCTTAACACAACAGTTGGATTAGCACTTTTAACTACAGCTACATTCTTAGGAACAAGCATAAAGCTAAATGGAATTTTAGGTTATTTCAAGGGATTACTTGAGCCGATGCCATTTATGTTACCTATTAACTTAGTTGGAGAGTTAGCAAAACCAACAAATATTTCTATACGTTTGTTTGGAAATATGTTTGCGGGAATGGTTATAATGGGGCTTATTTATAAAGCAGCACCAATGGTAATACCAGCACCGTTACATTTATATTTTGATATATTTAGTGGAGTAGTACAAAGTTTTGTATTCTTAATGCTAAGTATGGTATACATTCAAGGTTCATTAGGGGATGCAGAGTGTCCCGATGATAAATAAACACTAACAAAATTAAATTTTAAAATAACTAGGAGGTAAAGATTATGGATTTAATGTTAGCAAAAACTATAGTATTAGCAGCATCTGCAATAGGAGCAGGATGTGGAATGATCGCAGGTATAGGACCAGGAGTTGGACAAGGATACGCAGCTGGTAAAGCAGTTGAGGCAGTAGCTAGACAACCAGAAGCAAAAGGAGATATCATCTCTACAATGGTATTAGGACAAGCAGTATCTGAGTCAACAGGTATCTACTCACTAGTAATCGCACTTATCTTATTATACGCTAACCCATTCGTAGGAATGTTAGGGTAATTTTTAAAAAAATACATCAAATACTTTTAGGAAGGAGGTAGAAGACTTGGCACCAACAAATATGCCTGCAGTATCGATAGATATTAACATGTTTTGGCAAATAATTAACTTCTTCATTTTAGTGTTTATATTTAATAAATACTTTAAAGCTCCGTTAATGAAATTAATGGATACAAGAAAAGAGAAGATTGCAGCTGAGTTCTCAGAAGCTCAAAAGAACAATGAGGAAGCTGTATTGAAAAATAAAGAAGCTCAAAAAATCTTAAAAGATGCTAAAGATGAAGCTACAAAAATACTTCAATTAGCAGAGAAAAAAGCTGATGAGAGAAAAGAAGGAATTTTATCAGAAGCAACAGCTCAAAGAGATAAAATGCTTAAATCAGCAGAGCTTGAAATTCAAAAGATGAAACACGCGGCTAAGAAAGAACTAGAGGTTGAAATGAGCCAACTAGCTGTAACATTAGCTGAGAAGATAATCAAGGAGAATTTAAACTCTAATTTAGAAGCTGCCCTAGCTGACAAATTCATAGATGAGGTAGGGGGAGTAAAATGATAGGAAACCAAATTGGTAAAAGATATGCTGAAGCAATATATGATGTTGCTGTGCAAAAAAATGAAGTTAAATCAGTATATGAAGTTTTAAACTCTGTAATGGAATTATTTAAAACTGATATCGATTTTAAAAACTTTATAACTCATCCTCTGATTAAAGAGAATGAAAAGAAAGAGACTTTAAAGAAAATTTTCTCAGATTCTAATGATGGATTAGAAATCCTTTTCTTCATTTTAGAAAAAGGAAGAATATCTCAAATTAGAGAGATTGTAGCAGAGTATGTTAAGTTAGATTATGCAAAGAATCAAATTTTAGATGTAGAAGCTACATTTGCTGCTTCATTAACTGAAGAGCAAAAAGAGAAACTTTCTAAAAATCTTGAAAAGAAAACAGGTAAGAAGATAAAGCTAGTAGTTAATGTAGATAAATCTCTAATTGGTGGAGGAATTATCAGAATAGGTGATGAGGTAATCGACGGAAGTATCCGTAGACAGCTAGAAACTCTAACACAAAAATAAAAACTACTTGTAAAATTAGGAGGTGTAATCAGTTGAAAATCAGACCAGAAGAAGTAAGCAATATAATAAAAACTGAGATCGAGAATTACAAAAAGAGTCTTGATGTCAAAACTTCAGGTTCTGTATTAGAAGTAGGAGACGGTATCGCAAGAATCTACGGATTAAGCAGTGCAAAAGCAGGTGAGCTTTTAGAGTTTCCTAACGGAATAACAGGAATGGTTCTAAACCTAGAAGAGGATAACGTTGGAGCGGTTATACTAGGGGACTATACAAAGATTAAAGAGGGTGACGAGGTTAAAGCTACAGGTAGAATTGCCTCTGTACCAGCTGGAGAATCTTTATTAGGAAGAGTAGTTAATGCTCTTGGAGAGCCAATTGATGGAAAAGGTGAATTAAAAGTTGAGAAATACATGGAGATCGAAAGAAAAGCTTCAGGTATCATCTCAAGAAAGCCAGTATCTGAGCCATTACAAACAGGAATCAAGTCAATAGACGGAATGGTACCTATCGGTAGAGGACAAAGAGAGCTTATTATCGGAGATAGACAAACTGGTAAAACAGCAGTAGCTATTGATGCGATATTAAATCAAAAGAATACAGGAGTAAAATGTATCTACGTTGCAATTGGTCAAAAAAGATCAACTGTTGCACAGATCGTTAAGAGATTAGAAGATGCAGGGGCTATGGAATATACTATAGTTGTTGCTGCAACTGCTTCTGAATCAGCTCCATTACAATACTTAGCACCATACTCAGGAGTAGCTATGGGAGAGTACTTCATGGATAAAGGTGAAGCTGTATTAATAGTTTATGATGATCTTTCTAAGCATGCGGTAGCATACAGAGAGATGTCTCTATTATTAAAAAGACCACCTGGAAGAGAAGCTTACCCAGGAGACGTTTTCTACCTTCACTCAAGATTACTTGAGAGAGCAGCTAAGTTATCAGATGAATTAGGTGGAGGTTCAATAACTGCACTACCAATCATCGAAACTCAAGCAGGAGACGTATCAGCATATATTCCAACAAACGTTATCTCGATAACTGATGGACAAATATTCCTAGATGCACAATTATTCAACTCAGGATTCAGACCAGCTATAAACGCAGGTATATCTGTATCAAGAGTTGGAGGATCAGCTCAAATAAAAGCTATGAAGCAAGTTGCTGCAAAAGTTAAGTTAGAATTAGCTCAATATACTGAGTTATTAACGTTCGCACAATTCGGTTCAGATTTAGATAAAGCTACAAAAGCTCAATTAGAAAGAGGACACAGAATTATGGAAGTTTTAAAGCAACCACAATACAGTCCTTACCCAGTTGAAGAGCAAGTTGTATCATTCTATACAGTAATCAACGGATTCTTAGATGAGATCGCGATTGCTGATGTAAGAAGATTTGAAAGAGAATTAATTACAGAAATCAGAAATACAACTACTATATTAGATGAAATTTTAGAGAAGAAGAGCTTAACTAAAGAGCTTGAAACTAAAATTGCTGATGCTGTTGTAGCATTCAAAAAGAATTTTAATTAAAGAGAGGTGGGAGCATGGCTGGAACTAGAGAAATAAAAAATAGAATAAAAAGTGTTCAGTCTACTCACCAAATTACAAAGGCCATGGAAATTGTTTCTACTACAAAGTTTAAGAAATTTTCAACTATAGTAGCTCAATCAAAACCATATTCAGAAAGTATTGCTAATATTTTACAAAATATAGCAGCTGGTGTTAAAAGTGAAAGACATCCACTTTTTGATGGTAGAGAAGATGTAAAAAAAGTTGGAGTTATTGTTATGTCGTCAGATAGAGGACTAGCAGGAAGCTTCAACAGTAATACATTAAAAGCTTTAGAAAGATTAATTTCTGAAAACAGTGGAAAACAGGTCTCTGTAATTGCAGTTGGAAAAAAAGCTAAAGAATACTGTGCAAAAAGAAATTACGATGTAAAAGCTGAATATATCCAATTAATCCCTGAAACTATGTATGACAAAGCGAAAGAGATTAGTGAAAATATTGTAGAATACTACTATAACAACATCTTTGATGAAGTTTATGTAATATACAATAAATTCGTATCAGCTTTAGTAAGTGATTTAACAGTAAGAAAAATAATTCCTATAGAAAGAGCTGAAGGAAGCGAGAACAAGGCTTATATATTTGAGCCATCTCCAGAAGAGATCTTATCATCTCTATTACCTAAGTATCTGAATATAGAGTTATATAAAGCTTTATTAGACAATACTGCTAGTGAGCATTCTGCAAGAAAAAATGCAATGAAAAGTGCAACGGATAACGCTGAAGATATGATAAAGGGATTAACTTTAGAATATAATAGAAGAAGACAAGCTTCGATAACTCAAGAGATATCTGAGATTGTTGGAGGAGCAGCAGCGTTAAATTAAGAATAATTAGGAGGCAATAGTGGAAAACAAAGGTACCCTTACCCAAATAATAGGTCCTGTTGTAGACGTTATGTTCAATGATAGATTGCCTGAGATTTACAACGCTTTAAAAGTGCAATGTGAAGATGGAAAAGAATTAGTTCTTGAAGTTCAACAACACTTAGGAAACAACGTTGTAAGAACAGTAGCAATGGACGCTACTGAGGGTCTACAAAGAGGAATGGAAGTAATAGATACAGGAGCAGCTATAACAGTTCCAGTAGGAAAAGCTGTATTAGGAAGAATCCTAAACGTTTTAGGAGAACCAGTTGATGAAGCTGGTCCAGTAACAACAGAGGAGCATTTACCTATACATAGAGAAGCTCCAAACTTTGATGAGCAAGGAACAGAAGTAGAAATATTCGAAACTGGTATTAAGGTAATTGACCTTCTTGCACCATACATCAAAGGTGGAAAAATAGGTCTATTTGGAGGAGCTGGAGTAGGAAAGACAGTTCTAATAATGGAGCTTATCAACAACATCGCTAAAGGACATGGAGGATTATCTGTATTCGCTGGTGTTGGAGAAAGAACAAGAGAAGGAAGAGACTTATATGATGAGATGAGAGAATCAGGAGTTATTGATAAAACATCTCTAGTATATGGACAGATGAATGAGCCGCCTGGAGCAAGATTAAGAGTTGCTCTTACTGGACTAACAGTAGCGGAAAACTTCAGAGATAAAGAAGGGCAAGACGTTCTTCTATTCATAGATAACATATTCAGATTTACTCAAGCTGGAGCAGAGGTTTCTGCCCTATTAGGAAGAATACCTTCAGCGGTTGGATACCAACCAACACTTGCTTCAGAAATGGGTAAATTACAAGAGAGAATTACATCTACTAAGTCAGGATCAATAACATCAGTTCAAGCAGTATACGTACCAGCGGATGACCTTACTGACCCTGCTCCAGCGACAACGTTCGCTCACTTAGATGCTACAACAGTTCTTTCAAGAAGAATTGCATCTCTAGGAATATATCCTGCAGTTGACCCTCTAGATTCAACTTCAAAAGCTTTAGATCCAGCTATCGTTGGAAATGAGCACTATGCAGTTGCTAGACAAGTTCAAGAGATACTTCAAAGATATAAAGAACTTCAAGATATTATTGCTATATTAGGAATGGATGAATTATCTGATGAAGATAAGCAAACAGTTTCTAGAGCAAGAAAAATCGAGAGATTCTTCTCACAACCATTCGCAGTTGCTGAGCAATTTACAGGAATGGAAGGGAAATATGTTCCAGTAAAAGAGACAATAAGAGCTTTCAAAGAGATAATCGAAGGTAAGCACGATGCTCTTCCAGAACAAGCATTCCTTTATGTTGGAACAATCGAGGAGGCAATAGCTAAGGGAAGAGACCTTATGAAGGGAGCTGAGTAATTATGGCAAACTCATTTAAGCTAGAGCTAGTAACTCCATTACATAAAGTTTTATCTGAAGAGGTAAACTTTGTTATGTTAAGAACTACAGAAGGAGATATGGGTATATTACCTAATCACTCACCTTTTGTTGCAGGATTAGCAACTGGAGAGATGAAAGTTAGAAACAACGGGCAAGAAAAGTTTTACTATGTATCAGGTGGATTTGTAGAAATCTCTAACAACGTAGTAACTATTTTAGCAGATGAAGCTATGGACGTTAAGGATATAGATTTAGAAGCTGCTAGAAAAGAAGCTCAAATTGCTAAGGAAAAATTAGAGAAGTCTGCTGAGGATATGGATATTGCTAATGTGCAAAAGACACTGACTCAAGCGTTAACTAAAGTTAAATTAGCAGAAAGAATGTTATAACTAAAATTAAAACCGATTAGAATTTCTAATCGGTTTTTTTTATATCAATATTAAAGATAAAGCTGCTACTTTCAATAGCTAAGTCAAATTGAAATTTATGTAGTTGAAGAATTTTTTTAACTAAAGAAAGCCCCAAACCACTTCCGTCAATATTTTCATTTAAAGCATTCTCCCCCCTTTGAAAGGGTTCAAAAATTTCATTAATATTAATTACTTTATTAAAATAAATAGGATTTTTAAAAGTTATAGTATTGTTTTCAAAAGTTATAAAAATAGTACTATCTTCAGGAGAATATTTTAACATATTTTGAACTAAATTATTTATTGCTATTTTTAAAAGATTCAGATCTCCTGAAATAAATAAATCAAAAATCTTTAAATCTATATCGATATTTTTTTGAAACTCCAAATAATCAAATTGTTCTAAAGAGTTTTCGATTAAAGTTTTTAAATTTACTTCTTCTTTATTTAATTTATAATCAGGAGAATTTATTTTAGATAAAGTTAATAGACTTTCAGTTAAAGACCTCATTTCTAAAGACTTATCGAGCATAGTTTTGTAATACTCTTTCTTTTTATCTTCAGAAACATTTCCTCGAGCTAGAGCTTGAGAATATAGACAGAGAACTGAAATAGGTGTTTTAAGTTCGTGAGAAGCATTCGAAACAAAAAGTTTTAAGTTCTCAATAGATACAGATAACTCTTTTGACATCTCGTTTAGACTATGACTTAGCTCTTCTAATTCATCTCCACTATTTAAAGAGATGTTTTTAGGATATTCTAATTTAGCTATTTTTTCAGCACTATTTTTTAAGTACATGATATTTCGATTAATTTTTTTAGAAAAAATAGAAACAAAAATACTGCTCATAATAAGAGAAAAGAAAGCTGTAAAAATATTAAAAAGAAAAATATCCTGTATATGCTCAGCCATAACAGCCATTGAACTTCGAATACTTAAAAGATATCCATTTTGTAGTCGTTCATAATATCTAATAAACATTACTCCAGAGGTACCATCAACCTCTCTAATTTTGAAAGTGGACTCGTTTATTTTCAATGAGTTAAATATTTTTTTATTCCCACTCATATGTGAACGATTATTCTGAGGAATAAAATTTAAATCAATTTTCACTCCGAAACTATCTTCAGCAAAATATATGTAATTTTCTAATTTATTTTTATCATTAATAACATTAACTAAACTATTTCTAATTTCAACAATATTTTGTTTTTTTCGATAGATGTAGAATTTATCTAGAAAAAGAGAGTTAAAGATAAAACTAGTTATAATTGTTAAAAAAACTACCCCTATAGTTAATAGGAATAGTTTCTTAAAGAAGTTTAGTTTTATTGGAAAATTAATCTGTTTTAAAGACATAACCGACACCCCTTACACTTTTAATATAGAAATCATAGTCTCCAAGTTTTTTTCTTAACCTTTTAATTATAGTATCTACAGCTCTTTCATCACCAAAAAATTCAAATCCCCAAACTTCATTTAAAAGTGTTTCACGAGAAAAGATAATATTTTGGTTTCTGAAGAAAAACTCAAGTAGTTGAGCTTCTCTCCTTGGAAGAGTATTTGTTTCTTT
Source organism: uncultured Cetobacterium sp. (assembly GCF_945952365.1). GTDB lineage: Bacteria > Fusobacteriota > Fusobacteriia > Fusobacteriales > Fusobacteriaceae > Cetobacterium_A. Next base: position 34,497 of record NZ_CAMFHX010000017.1, on the reverse strand, counting down.
GGGTGTTGTGAGTACAAATGTATTGTAATCAAATGTTATATCTCCGATTTTAAAAAATGTATCATTATTTAATTTAAAGATTTTTTTTAATTTAATAGTCAGGAGTTTAGGAGTGAAGGGCTTGGTGATATAATCATCAGCCCCTAACTCAAGTCCCTTTATCTCATCAAACTCACTATCTCTAGCAGTAACCATAATAATAGGTATTTGTGATACTGATTTAATTTGTTTACAAATCTCCCAGCCGTTTAGACCAGGAAGATTTATATCTAGTAAAATCAAATCAGGCTTCTCTTCATAAAAAGAATCAATCGCCAAATCACCTCTATTTACAATAACAGTACAAAATCCTTCAGCTTCTAAAGCGTCAGAGATAATAGTAGCTAGTGATTTTTCATCTTCAACAATAAGAACCTTCTTCATAGTGTTATACCTTATCCGTTTTTCTTTTCAAAGATAACGTCTATTGGAGTTCCTTCAAATCCGAAAGATTCTCTCAGTTTGTTTTCAATATATCTACCATAAGAGAAGTGAACAAGCTCTGGGTAGTTACAGAATAGGATAAATCTAGGTGGTGCAGTAGAGATTTGAGTAGCATAGTTAATCTTAACAACTCTTCCTTTTCTTGTAGGTGGATTATTCATTATAATAGCGTCACTGATAACAGTATTTAATAATCCAGTAGAGATTCTCTTGTTGTATTCAGCAAATACAGCTTCAGAGTGCTCTAATATTTTAGTAGTTCTTTGTCCAGTTAAAGCTGAAATGAACTCTACAGGTGCATAAGATAGGAATGGTAACTCTGCAAGAAGTTCCTCTCTCATCTTTTTCATAGTGTCACCTTTTTTGTTTTCGATAGTATCCCACTTATTCATAACAATGATAATTGGCTTTTTCTCTTCGTAAGCAATTCCAGCGATTCTCTTATCTTGCTCAGTTAATCCTTCACTTCCATCAAGCATCCAGATACAAACATCTGCTCTTTTTATTGTTTTGATTGCTCTTAAAACAGAGTAGTACTCTAAGCTTTCTTCAACTTTTGATTTTCTTCTGATACCTGCAGTATCTATAAGAACGTATCTATTTCCATCAAATTCAATAGCAGTATCTATAGCATCTCTAGTAGTACCAGCGATATCACTAACAATTGTTCTTTCCTCTCCACAAAGTCTATTAACAAGAGATGATTTACCAGCATTTGGTCTTCCAATTATAGCTAGCTTTAATCCATCTTCCTCTTCATACTCCTCAACATGCTCATCAATTATGTTAACAACTAAATCAAGCATATCTCCTAAGTTAACTTTATGTTCTCCTGAAATAGGTATAAGATGTTCAAATCCAAGTCCCCAGAAATCATAAACATCATCTTGTTGTGCTTGGAAGTTATCTATTTTATTAACACATAAAATAACTGGTTTTTTCTTTTTTCTTAATAGGTAAGAAATCTCTTCATCTAAAGGATTTAATCCATTTTTTCCGTCAACAACGAATAAAATAACGTCAGCTTCGTTCATAGCAACTTCAGCTTGTTGTTTAATTTTAGTCATCATAAAGTCATTGTTTCTAGGCTCAAGTCCTCCAGTATCAACTAGAACGAACTCTTGTCCAGCCCACTCAGTCTCTCTATATAATCTGTCTCTTGTAACTCCTGGTTGGTCATCAACGATAGCAACTCTATCCCCAACCAATTTATTAAATAATGTTGATTTTCCAACATTTGGTCTTCCCACGATTGCAACAATTGGTTTCAATTTTAATACCTCCTAGTTTTATTTGTTTGAGTGATAATATCTTTTTGTTTTTGTTTTTTACCATTATCCTTTTCGACAAATATTTTTTTATCATTAAATGGATTCATCTCGGTATAATACATAAGTGTAGAATAAGTTGATGGAGTAGGAGTAAAAATTTGTACCTGCTCTGGACTTATTTTAAGTTCAGAGGATGCGAATCTTTTTAAATCTAACATATCTTTTTCGTTACACCCTGGATGAGCAGCTATTAAATAGTAAGTTAAGAATTGTTTTTTATCATGCTTTTTATTTAGCTCGTAGAAACGATCTTTAAACTCTTTTAATATGCTTTTTCCTTGTTTACCCATTAGAGAAAGAATTTTATCCTCTGTATGTTCAGGAGCGATTTTCATTTGTCCTGAAATATGGTCTTTTATAATTTCCTCTAGATATTTATCACCACATCTATTATCATCTAAAATCATATCATATCTAATTCCAGATGCAATAAATATTTTTTTTATTTTATCGATAGATTTTAATTTTCTTAAAAGATCTATCTGTTTTGAATGATCTAATTTTAAAGCTGGACAAGTTTGTGGATAAAGACATCTTTTATGAGCACAAGCACCATGCTTTAATTTTTTGTTACATTCTAAAGCGTACATATTAGCTGTTGGTCCTCCAACATCAGATATATGACCTTTAAATCCTTTTTTACTAGCTAACTCCTTAACCTCTTTAACTATAGAGTCTTCACTTCTAGATATAACTGTTCTTCCTTGATGAACAGCAATAGCACAGAAGTTACACTCTCCATAGCATCCTCTATGGGTAGTAACAGAGTTTCTAATTGTATCTAAGGCTTTTACATGTCCATCTTTTTTGTAATATGGATGAACATCTCTCTCAAACTCTAAACCATAGATAGCATCCATCTCTTCAGATGTGAAGTTTTCACAAGGAGGATTTTGGATGTAATATCTATCAGCATTTTTCTGATAGATTCCTTTTGCTGTGATTGGGTCACAGTTGTGATAGAAAAGTTCAAAAGCTTTTACAAAGTTTTCTTTCTTTTCTAGACACTCTTCAAAAGTTGGAAGAGCTAAGTATCCCTCTTTAGGCTCTTTAGATATATATCCAAGTCCTCTTATATTTTTCCAATCCTCATTATTTTGAATAGCCTTAGCTAGAGCTAGCATAGACTTTTCACCCATTCCATAAGAAAGGATGTCAGCTTTAGCATCAAAAATAATAGGACGTCTCAGTGAGTTACTCCAATAATCGAAGTGTACAATTCTTCTAAGACTAGCTTCTATTCCACCTAGTACAATTGGAACAGAGCTATTTTTAAAGAAACGACGTATCAGATTTGTATATTGAATAGTTGCCCTATCCGGTCTTCTATTATTTTCTCCTCCAGGAGTAAAGTCGTCACTTTTTCTTCTTTTTTTAGTAGCAGTATAGTTAGCAACCATAGAGTCAACACAACCAGCAGAAACTGCCCAATATAGATTGGGCGTTCCTAACCTAGTTATATCTTTATCAGAATTGATATCTGGTTGTGCAATAACTCCTACCTTAAAACCATTTTTAACTAACCACTTACCAATAATAGCAGTACCGTTATACGAGGTATCTAGATAAGTATCTCCAGATATTAAAATAATATCTAAAGAATCCCAACTTAACTTTTTAACCTCTTCCAGTGTAGTAGGTAGAAACATTTAAAATCACACTCCTTGAGAAGCAGCCATTAAGAAAGGAACCACTTGTTTCTTTCTAGAAACAACACCATCAACCCATGCAGTATTGTTGCTTAAAGTAGTATGGAATCCTCTTTCAACGATAGTAGGGTCTCCAACAACTAATAGCATAGATCCTGCTTGAACGATATCAGTTATAACTAATACAGAAAGTTGGTAGTGGTGCTTAGAATTAGTATGAGACATAGCTTTCTCTAAAGCTTCTTGTTGGTCAAGAACTCCCTTAACATCAACAGTATTAACTTGAGAAATAGCTAATTTTACACCATTCATAGTGAACTCTTTTTGGTCCATAGTTAGAATCTCTTCTGGAGTTTTATCAGAAAGAGAAGTTCCAGCTATTAGCATTTCCATTCCATAAGATTCAAAGTTTTCCATTTCAGAAATTACAGCAAGCTCTTTAACAGCAGCTATATCTTTTTCTGTACAAGTTGGTGATTTGAATAATAATGTATCTGATAATATAGCACTCATCATTAAACCAGCAATCTCTTTTGGAGGAACTATCCCAGCTTCTTTATATAAATCAAAAATTATAGTACAAGTACATCCAACAGTTTCTGCATTTATTTTTACAGGTTCGTTAGTTTCGAAGTTACCAAATTTATGATGATCAACAACTTGAACTATTTTAGCATCTCTTAAACCAGCAACAGATTGTGTATCTTCATTGTGGTCAACTAAAACAACATTTTTTCTAGTGAAATTGATTAAGTTTTTAGTTCTTATTGTCCCGTAAACTTCTCCATTTTTATCAATAACAGGGAAGTTAGTTTGTGATGATTCTTTCATAATATCTTTGATATCAGCTAAATAATCATCAACAGAGAAAGAGTAGAACTTTTCGTTGCTTAAGATTGATAAAATTGATACTGATTGAGATATTAAAGGAATCGCTTTAAATAGAGATTTATTTACTCTTAAAATAGGAGTTTTTGAATCTCTTGGAAGAATAACGTCATCTTTATCGCAACAAAGAATGATCATTTTAACTCCTAAATCGATTAAATCGTCAACTGAATCTAAAAGAGTTGTAGTAATAACAATATCACCAGCAGCGATATTTCTATATTCACTAACTCCTTTTAAATTAGCTTCAATTTTCCCTGAAGGATATTTTCCACTGATAACTTCTCCTTCTAAAACCTCTTGTAAGTTTTCGTAAGTAGTGTGGTAAGCAGCAAAAAGATCTGAGTAATCGATGTTTAAGTAAGCATTAGCTATATCAGAAACATGAATCATTCCTTTTAAGTGATTTTTACTATTTACAACAGGTAAACTTGAGAAGTTTTCTTCAGTCATTATTTCTAAAGCTCTTTTTAAAGAATCTTTGTGATTGATTGTTTTCTTTTCAACACGAGTAAGGTCTGAAATTTGAGCACTTACTGTTGAAAGTAATTTTGGTGCATCTATATTAAAACTTTTTAAAACAAATTCTGTTTCCTTACTGATGTTTCCTAATCTACAAGCTTGAGCAGATTCTCCTTTTAATTCTTTTAATCTAGCTAATGATATAGCTGAACAAATTGAATCTGTATCTGGATTTTTATGTCCAAAAATTAAAGTTGGTTCCATGTAAAATACTCTCCTTTTTCTTAAATAAGTCTATTTATTATTTTATCATTTTTTTGAAAATAGAACAACAAAATCTTTACTTTTCTCGTAAAAAAACATAAATAAAAAATGAAATTAGGAGAATATGGAAAATATGTCGTATTTATGATAAAATATAGAAAGAGTTTTAGTTAAAATATACGAGGTGAAAAAATGAAATTAGTTGATACACATTGCCATTTAGATAATGAAAAATTCGATTTAGATAGATTAGAAGTTATAGAGAGAATAAAAGATAAGTTAGAATTTTGTGTAAATATAGGATATGATTTAAAAAGTTCAAAAAGAAGTTTAGAATTAGCAAAAAAGTATGATTTTATATATGCAGTTGTAGGTGTACATCCAATTGACATAGCAGAGTATAGTGATGAACTAGAAAAAGAGTTAGAGACAATTGCAAAAGATTCTAAGGTTGTTGCTATAGGAGAGATTGGATTGGATTATCACTGGATGACAGAACCAAAAGAAGTTCAGCAGGATAGATTCAGAAAACAATTAGAGTTAGCAAAAAGAGTTAATAAGCCGGTTGTTATTCATACTAGAGATGCCATGGAGGATACAGTTAATATACTGAAAGAATACCCCGAGATAGGTGGAGTTATTCATTGTTATCCTGGTTCTTTAGAAACTGCAAAAGTTTTAGTAGATAGATTCTATCTTGGAATAGGTGGGACTTTAACTTTTAAAAATGCAAAAAAGACTGTTGAAGTTGTAAAAGAGATACCGCTAGATAGAATAGTTATAGAAACGGATTGTCCATATTTAACTCCAGAGCCGTTTAGAGGAAAAAGAAATGAACCTATCTATGTAGAGCATGTAGCTCAAAAAATTGCTGAAATAAAAGAGATTTCAGTAGAAGAGGTTACAAAAGCAACAACAGAAAATGCTAAAAAACTTTATAAAATAGGATAGGTGGATATGAAGTTTGTAGGAATAGGAAACGATATCGTAGAAATATCTAGAATAGAAAGTGCAATAAGTAAAAAAGGTTTTAAAGAACGTGTTTTTACAGAGAAAGAGATAGAACAGATTGAAGCAAAAGGTGGAAAAAGTGAAAGCTATGCTGGAAGATTTTCAGCTAAAGAGGCTGTTGCAAAAGCTTTGGGAACAGGAGTTAGAGGTTTTAATCTTGTAGATATTGAGATATTGAATAACTCACTAGGAAAACCTGAAGTAAAACTTTCTGGAAATTTGAAAGAAAAAAATGTAGATGTGGAGATATCAATTTCACATTGTAAAGATTATGCAATTGCAGTTGCAATAATAATGGAGAGGGAGGAGTAATGAAAGATTTTTATAAAGAGTTAGATAACTTTATAGAAAGTTTAGATAATAAAAAAGATGATTATAAAATACTTTCTTTTGTTGTTGATGAACTAGGATATATACCTGATGAAGTGATTGATTATGTTGCTAAGAAAATAGATGTATTTTCATTTTCTTTAGATAGTACGATAAGGTTTTATCCAAAACTACAAAAAGCTAGAACAAAATTTTATGTACAGATATGTACAGGAAGAAATTGTAATCAACCAGGATTAAAAGAGAAAATATTAGAGATTAAAAGTAAGATTAATTTTGTAATAGATGAAAGACACTGTTTAGGAAGATGTTCAAAAGGAAGTGCTTTGAAAGTAAATGAAGAGTACTACTCATACAAAAGTCTAGATGAGTTAGAAAAAATATTATTAAACTTGAAGTAAGTTTTAGGAGGAATTTTAATGGATATTTTAGAATTAAAAAGAGAATACAATCAGTTTAAAAATCAGATTGATGCTATAAGGGGGTCTCTTTGACTTAGATACTAGAAAAGAGAAAATCTCATCTTTAGAGAAAAAAACTTTAGAAGATGGATTTTGGAATGATAAATTGACTAGTGGAAAAATTATAAAAGAGATGAATGAGGAAAAAGATATAGTTAAAGAGTTTGAAACTATAGAAAATATGTTTTTTGATGAGGAGATTTTAATAGATTTCGTAGATTCAGGAGAGGAAGATTTTGTAGATGAGTTAGAAGAGAAACACTCTAAACTTATGCAAACAATAGAAAACTTTGATACAAAGATGCTATTAGATGGAGAGTATGATGGAAATAACGCTATTGTAACAATTCATTCAGGGGCAGGAGGAACAGAAGCTTGTGACTGGGCAGATATGCTGTATAGAATGTATATGAGATGGTTCAATAACAGAGGTTATAAAGTTACTGAGATGGATTATATGGCAGGAGATTCAGTAGGAATAAAGTCAATAACTCTTTTAGTTGAAGGAACGAGAGCTTATGGATACTTAAAAGGTGAAAAAGGAGTTCATAGACTTGTTAGAATATCACCTTTTGATGCGAATAAGAAAAGACACACATCTTTCGCTTCTGTAGATATAATGCCTGAAGTTGATGAAACGGTTGAGATAACAATAGATTCAGGAGATTTAAGAGTTGATACATACAGAGCTTCAGGAGCTGGTGGACAACACGTAAATATGACGGATTCAGCTGTAAGAATTACTCATATTCCTACTGGGGTTGTTGTAACTTGTCAAAGAGAGAGATCACAATTAAGCAATAGAGAAACAGCTATGAAACTTTTAAAGTCTAAACTTTTAGAGATTGAGATGAAAAAGAAAGAGGAAGAGTTGAAAAAAATTCAGGGAGAGCAAAGTGATATTGGTTGGGGAAATCAAATAAGATCATATGTATTCCAACCTTATACAATGGTTAAAGACCATAGGACAGCTGTGGAGTCAGGTAATATTAGAGCTGTTATGGATGGAGACATAGATGACTTCATAAATGGGTACTTAAGATGGTCAAAAAATAAAAACTAGTATGCTATCTTGAAATTATTAAATATATGGATTATAATATAGGGTACAAATTACAAAAAAGGGAGAGATTATGATGGAAAGAAGAGTAAGAACGAGAATCGCACCTTCTCCAACAGGAGATCCACATGTAGGAACAGCTTACATTGCGTTATTCAACTTAGCTTTTGCTTATAAAAACGGTGGAGACTTTATACTAAGAATAGAGGATACTGACCAAAACAGATATACAGAAGGATCAGAGCAAATGATATTTGATGCTCTTAAGTGGTTAGGATTAGACTACGCAGAGGGTCCTGATGTTGGTGGGCCAACTGGACCATACAGACAATCTGAGAGATTCCATTTATATGGAGAGTATGCTCATAAATTAGTTGAAAAAGGAGAAGCTTACCACTGCTTCTGTACTCAAGAAAGATTAGAGAAATTAAGAGAAAGACAAAAAGCTATGGGAAAAGCTCCTGGATATGATGGACACTGTAGATCTCTTTCAAAAGAGGAAGTAGAAGCTAAATTAGCAGCTAAAGAGGAGTTTGTAATCAGACTTAAGATGCCTTATGAAGGAGAAACTATCATAAAAGATAGATTAAGAGGAGATATCGTTTTTGAAAATAACAAAATCGATGACCAAGTTTTATTAAAAGGAGATGGATTCCCAACTTATCACTTAGCAAACGTTGTTGATGATTACTTAATGAATATAACTCATGTAATAAGAGCAGAGGAGTGGATTGCATCTACACCTAAGCATATTCAATTATATAAGGCGTTTGGATGGCAAGAGCCTGAATTCATACATATGCCTTTACTTAGAAACTCAGATAGAACAAAAATATCTAAGAGAAAGAATCCAGTTTCATTAAACTGGTATAAAGAAGAGGGATACTTAAAAGAGGGTATCGTAAACTTCTTAGGATTAATGGGATACTCATTTGGAGAAAACAAAGAGATATTCACATTACAAGAGTTCAATGAGAACTTTGATATCGATAAGGTATCTTTAGGAGGTCCTGTATTTGACTTAGTTAAATTAGGATGGGTAAACAACCAACATATGAGAATGAAGGATTTAAAAGAGTTAACTGAGTTAGCTGTACCATTCTTTAGAAATGCTGGACTAATCGGAGAAGAATTAACAGCGAAAGACTTTGAAACACTTTCAAGAATTGTTGATATCTTAAGAGAAGGAGCTCAAACAATAAAAGAGATTGTTGCTCAATCTGAAGTATACTTCAAAGATGAATACACTTTACCAGTTGTAACAGAAGAAACTGATAAGAAAGAAGTTAAAGGAATCGAAAGACTTTATACAGTTATTCAAGATGAAGCTGGAAAAAAATCAATCAATTTATTTGAAGAAAAAATTGCTGCAGAATCAGAAGAGATTTCAATAGATAGAGCAAAAGATTTATTAAAAGAAACTCTAGATACAATTGGAGAGGGACCAGGAAAAGTTTACATGCCTTTAAGAGCAGTGTTAACTGGACTACCAAAGGGAGCAGATTTATATAATTTAGTTTCTATTATTGGTAGAGATAGAACTTTAGCAAGAATAGAGAGAATGAAAAAATTATACAATATATAATTGAAATTTAGTGGAGTTACAAACTCCACTTTTTTTTTAGAAAAAAAAAGAAAAATTAAAATTAGCAGTAGTTTATTTAGAGTTAAATACTGAACATCAGAGGAGGACTATGAAAACACATATTTTAATGGGAAAACTATTTTTAGATTCGTTTAATATTTTAAAAGAGATTCAAAAAGAGATTGAAAAAGATTTAAAAAGTTTAGGGTTTCAAGAAGAAATCGAAGTAGAATTTCAAAGTTTAAATTTTATGGATTCGTTTAAAAAGAATTTTTTTACACTGTTAATGCTTTCTATTATGATTGATAGTAAAATATCTAAAAAAAATATAGTGAAATATGGAAAAATTATTTTATATTTAAGACAGATAGTAACATCAACAGATAATATAATTGATGATGAAAGTAAAGGTATAATTTTTATAAGTCGATTAAAAAATAATGTGGTCTCGAATAGTTTAGTGATGTTATTTTGTCAAAACTTTTTGACTAAGACATGCTTAGAAATAGATTTTAAAAGCTATTTATCTCAAAAAGTTTTTAATAAAATATATTCAATTGCAGAGAGCCAAAGTTTAAGAGATAGAGAGCAGTATAAAGTGTATCCAGACGAGAGTTATATTCTTTCTAAGATTCATAATGGTATTGGAGGAGAACTTTTAAAAATAAGTTTAGAAGTGCCTTTAGAGGTTGAAAAAAATGAAAAACTAGAAGAGTGTGCAAAGGCAATATATGAAATTGGAATGTCTTTACAAGCTTTAGATGACTTCTTTGATATTGAAGAGGATAGATTGGCTGGAAAAGTAAATTTATATGAATCAAAGCTATTATATTCTAAAGAGGTTAAAGAGGTTGTAGAAAAGAGTTATTTGAAAGAGGTTTCAGAAAAAGCATACAATGGATTTGAAATTCTAGAAAAAAATGGTTATCCGATGAATAGAAAAGAAGCAAAAAGAATACTAAAAAAATTATTCCAATTGAGAGGCTTAAAGGAGTATTCTAATATTTTAGATGAGGAGGACGATTCTAGAAATGGATATGAAGAAGATTATGATAGCCAATTGGCAGAGTATAGAATATGTGAATATTGAGATAGAAAAATTACTTATATTGATTGGAGAATCTAATAGAGGGAAAACTAGTATTTTAAAAGCTTTAGCAGCATTTTTTGGTCAATATGAGATAAAAAAGGCTGATTTTAAAGATAAGACAAAACCAATCGAGATAAGAATTAAGTGTTATAAAAGTAATAAAGGTTTTCTAACTTTAAAGCTATTGAAAATAGATGGTGGAGAATTAGAGTATTATATAGTAGATCATGGAATAGAAACGAAAGTTGACTTAGATATAATAAGAAAAGAGTACATATCAATTAGAGGTGCGGTAATTAACTCTAAAGATAATGGTGTATACGAAGGACTACTGAGAATAAGAGAGATATTTTTAGATACCATGGATAGCCAAATAATAAAAGATTTAAATAGTAAAATAGAATATTTGAAAGAGAATAATCTATCCCAAAGTCTACAAAGAAAAATTTTATTCAGTTTTTTAAAAAATATTTTATATAGTCTTGATGAGTATGAAATAAAAATAAAATCAAAGCTTTCGGATCTATTTTTAATATTTGAAGAGCCAGAGTTACATTTAAATCCACAAGAGAGTAGAGAGATGTATTCACTGCTGGTAAAACTTTCTAAAATAGGAGTTCAAATTATACTAGAAACACACTCTAGCTACTTTGTCGGATTGAAACAATATAAGTCAATTTGTCTTATAAAAAAGATAAGAGGTGAAGTAAAAGTTTTTCAATATACAGGGAAACTTTTAAATGGAGATGAAATTAAAAATTTCAATATGAACTATTGGATAAATCCAGATAGAGGTGAGATGTTTTTTGCTAAAAAAGTTATTTTAGTAGAGGGACAAACTGATAAAATTGCACTTTCATATTTAGCTAAAAAACTTGGTGTATATAATTATAGTTACTCTATTATTGAGTGTGGAAGTAAAAGTATTATTCCACAATTCATAAAAGTTTTAAATGGTTATAAAATACCATACGTAGCTGTTTATGATAAAGATAATCACAGATGGAGAAATGAAACAGAGTTAGATAGTTCAAATATGAAAAATAAAAAGATAAGAGGAATTATAAATAGATTTATTGGTGATTATATTGAGTTTGAAAATGATATAGAGGAGGAGATTTGCCAAGAGGAGAGAGAACGTAAAAATTATAAAAATAAACCATATTATACTTTACAGAAAATAAGTGAAAAAGATTTTGAGATGCCTAAGAAATTAGAAAATAAAATAAGACGTATATATAAATAGAGATAGATAACCAAAAGTTTCTATCTCTATTTTTTAAATAATAATATCTTATATTTTAAACTTAAAAAATAAAAGCTCCGGCAATTGCTGTAGTTAAAAGGATTATAATGGGATTTATTTTAGTTAAGTATTTTGTTCCTACAAAGACTGTGATAAAAATTAAAGTTGCTTTTAAACTTTGAGAATAATCACTTACAAAAAATGTAGGCTTGGCTATAATAATTCCAGCAAATGTTATTAAAGCTAAAGTTACTGGTTTAACTCCTTTAAAAAAGAACTCTTTTTTAGGGTTGTTTTTTATTTTAGAGAAAACAGTTGCAATAATTATTATAACAATAAAAGAGGGTAGAGCAGAACCAGTAGTAGCAACAATAGCACCAAAAATTCCCCCAACTTTATGACCAACAAAAGTAGCTGTATTAATTGCTATAGGTCCAGGTGTAACTTGTGATATAGCGATAACATCTAAAAACTCTGTTTCTGTCAACCAACTGTATTTATAAACAACTTCCTGCATGAGTGGTAGCATAGCTAATCCACCACCAAAAGAGAAAATTCCTATTTTAAAAAATTCAATAAAAAGTATTAAGTAGATCATTTTTCACCTCTAACTGTAAAGAATAGAATACATCCAACACCAAAAAATAGAATTAAAGTAACTGGTGAAATATTAAAGAAAACTAATCCAATTAGTGAAACTATAAAAACAACATAACTGAAGTAATCAATTAAAGTATTTTTAGATAGTTTGATAACTGAAGATAAAATAAGTGCTGCAATACCAGCTCTAAGCCCAATAAAAATCTTTTGCATAGTTGGGTTTAAAAAACTTTTAGAGAAAAATGCAGAGATTACAGTTATAACTAAAAGTGATGGAGCTATAACACCCAAAGTAGCTGCTATGGAACCCAAAATACCAGCCCTCTTTTTACCGATAAAAGTAGCTGCATTTATAGCTATAGGTCCAGGAGTCATCTGTGAGATAGTTATAATTTCAAGTAATTCATCTTTATCAATCCATTTTTTACCATATATCATCTCTCTTTCAATAAGAGGTATCATAGCATATCCACCACCAAAAGTGAACATTCCTATTTTAAAGAAAGTAAGAAAAAGTTCTAGCATAAAAGTCCTCCTTAAATTGAAATAAAAGCAGAGGATTTCCTCTGCTTTTATAAAGTTTATTATACGTTGTACATCTCTTTAATTTTTGCTTGTAATTCTTCATCAGCAATATAATCGTCGTACTCAGTTAACTTATCGATAAGTCCACTTGGAGTGATTTCAATTATTCTGTTAGCAACTGTTTGGATAAACTCATGGTCATGAGCTCCAAATAGGATTGTTCCTTTGAAGTTAGTTAAAGCTTTGTTTAGTGATGTAATAGACTCTAGGTCTAAATGGTCTGTAGGGTTATCGAAGATTAAAACGTTAGCGTTAGTTAACATCATTCTTGATAACATACATCTTACTTTTTCTCCTCCAGAAAGGATTTTTGATTTTTTAGTAGCTTCTTCTCCAGAGAATAGCATTCTTCCTAAGAATCCTCTAACGAATGCATCGTGTTGATCAGGTGAATATTGTCTTAACCAGTCGATTAAGTCAAGATCAGGATTTTCGAAGAATGAAGAGTTATCTTTAGGCATATAAGCTTGAGTAGTTGTAACTCCCCAAGTGTAAGTTCCGCTATCAGCTTCCATCTCTCCTGCTAAGATAGAGAATAAAGTAGTTTTAACGATATCGTTTTGAGATATGAATACAACTTTATCATTCGTGTTGATTGTGAATGATACGTTATCTAAAATCTTAACTCCATCGATAACCTTAGTAAGGTTTTCAACTTTAAGAAGGTTGTTTCCAGCCTCTCTCTCAGGTTTGAATTCCACGAATGGATATTTTCTATTAGAGATTTGCATATCTTCAAGTTGTAATTTATCTAATTGTTTCTTTCTAGAAGTTGCTTGCTTAGATTTTGATGCGTTAGCACTGAATCTAGCAATGAACTCTTGAAGTTCTTGTCTCTTTTGCTCTAATTTTTTATTTTTATTGTTAATTAATGTTTGCATTAGTTGGTTTGATTCATACCAGAAATCGTAGTTTCCAACGTACATTTTTACTTTTCCATAATCGATATCAGTTATGTGAGTACAAACTTTATTCAAGAAGTGTCTATCGTGTGATATAACAATAACAGTAGTATCTTCTAAGTTCATTAAGAACTCTTCTAACCACGCTATAGCTTGAATATCAAGACCGTTTGTAGGCTCGTCTAGTAATAGAACATCAGGATTTCCAAATAAAGCTTGAGCAAGTAAAACTTTAACTTTATCAGGCTCGCTAAGTTCTTTCATTAACTTGTAATGTAAGTCAGCAGTTATTCCTAAACCAGTTAAAAGCATTTCAGCTTCTGTTTCAGCTTCCCAACCATTTAATTCAGCGAATTCTCCTTCTAATTCAGCAGCTCTCATACCATCCTCATCAGAGAATTCACTTTTAGAATATATTTCGTTTCTTTCTTCAATTATTTTCCAAAGTTTAGTATGTCCCATTAAAAGAACGTTAATAACTGAATCTTCTTCGTGAGCAAAGTGATCCTGCTTAAGAACAGCCATTCTTTTATTTTTATCAAAGATTACATCTCCTTCAGTAGGGTCTAAATCTCCTGAAAGTATTTTAACAAATGTTGATTTTCCGGCACCGTTTGCACCAATAAGTCCATAACAGTTTCCAGGAGTAAATTTAACACTTACATCCTCAAAAAGTTTTCTACCAGAGAATCTCATACTTAGATTGCTAGTTGCTATCATTTTAAAAAATTCCTCCTAAATATTTATAATATAAATTTTATTTTTAAACACGTATCTCAAATATTATACCATGAATTTTAATAATAACAAACATAATATATTTTCTTTTTTTTTAAATTATGTTAGAATATTCTATAAAACTGAAGAAGAAAGTGAGGGAAAGTAGTGAATTTATTTACTCCTTTAAATATAAAAAATAAAAAATTAAAAAATAGAGTAGTTTTACCACCGTTGGTTAGATTTTCTATGGTAGAAAAAGATGGATATGTGACAGAGGGACTGTTGGATTGGTATAGAGATGTTGCAGAGGGTGGAACTGGACTAATAATAGTTGAAGCGAGTTGTGTTGCTGAAGATGGAAAGCTAAGAGATAATCAAATTGGAATTTGGAGTGATGATTTTATAGATGGATTATCAAAAGTTGCAGATATAGGAAAGCAATATGATGTTCCGATGTTGATTCAAATTCATCATGCTGGATTTAAAGATGCAGTTGCAACTGTATCTGAAGAAACTTTAGATAAAATATTGAATCAATTTGTAGAAGCTTTTAGAAGAGCTAAAATAGCAGGGTTTGACGGAATAGAGATTCATGGAGCACACACATATTTAATATCACAACTGAATTCAAGACTTTGGAATGTAAGAGAGGATAAATATGGAGGAACTTTTGATAAAAGAATGTTCTTTACAAAAGAGTTGATCGAAAGAACTAGAGATCTTTTTGATGAAGATTTTATATTAGGTTATAGAATGGGTGGAAATGAACCTACACTAGAAGATGGAATAGAGATTGCTAAGTATTTAGAGAAAATTGGAGTTGATGTAATACACGTTTCATCAGGAGTTCCAGATCCAGAGAGAAAACAACTTGTGAAAGTTGATGTACCAGAGGATTTTACTTTTGATTGGGTAGTTTATTTAGGTGTTGAAATAAAAAAGCATGTGAATGTACCAGTTATCGGAGTTAGAAATATAAAAACAGAGGAACAAGCAAGTACTTTGATTGAAAATGAGATGTTAGATTTAGTTGCTATAGGAAGAGGAATGATAGCAAGACCTAATTGGGTTCAATTTGCAAAAAAAGAGTATTTTAAAAGAACTGGAAAAAAGGTAGATTAATGGAAATAAAAAGTTTAGATATTTTTTGTGAGATTATTGATAATTTTGGAGATATAGGTGTTGTTTATAGACTTGCGAAAGAGTTTAAAAGTATATATAATGAAGAGGTAAATATAAGAGTTTTTTTAAATAGATTAGATGAGTTTTTATCTTTGAATAAGAGAGCTAAGAATATTGGATATCAAAAGATAGATGGCATTGAGTATATAACTAATGAATATTTAGCTAAAAATATATGTACATTTTCTCCTGCAAATGTTATAATAGAGGCCTTTGGGTGTAATGTTTTAGAGGGGTACTTAGAAAAAGCTAAAGATGATTCAGCTTTACTAATAAATCTAGAATATTTATCTGGAGAGAGTTGGATAGATGAGGTTCACTTGATGGAATCACCTATCGGAGCTAAAAAATTAAAAAAATATTTCTTTATGCCTGGCTTTAAAGAGAGTACAGGTGGAGTAATTGTTGATAAATTATTTTTAGATAGAAAAATAAAAGTACAAAATAATCCACAAATATATTATAAGAAGTATTTGCCAGATTTGATAGATAAAGATTATTTTATAGGAACTATATTTAGTTATGAAAAAAACTTTTTACCTCTTTTAAATGTTTTATTAAAAAATGAAAAAAATAACTGCTTGTTAGTTTTAGGAGAAAAGTCTCAAGAAAGTATGAGAGTTATTTTGAAAGAGTTTAATTTTGCTGAAGTATCAAATGGTAATTTTGATTTTGAAAATATAAAAATTAAATTTATGCCTTTTTTAGAGCAAGAGGAGTATGAAGAGTTAATTAATCTGGTTCACTATAATTTCGTTAGAGGAGAAGATTCCTTTGTAAGAGCTTTACTTACAGGTAAACCATTTATGTGGCATATATACTTACAAGATGAGATGGCACATATGGATAAGATAGACGGATTTATAGAGAGATATAGAGAGGTTTTAGAGGAGCTGAAGTTGGAAACTCCTTTAAACGTACATACAAAGCTATTAAGAGATTATAATTTAAGAGATAATAACTCTTTAGAACTAGGTAAGGAAGATTTTGAAGAATTCTTTAAAGAGTTTGATAATGTATCTAAACTTACTCATGTATATTCAGAGTATATTGAATTAAAATGTAATCTTATAGATAAATTAAATAGATTTATTTTAAAATATTAGGAGGTTCAATTATGAAAACTGCTCAAGAACTAAGAGCTGGAAGTACAGTAAAGATCGGAAATGATCCTTACGTAATTTTAAAAGCAGAATACAACAAATCAGGAAGAAACTCTGCGATGATGAAGTACAAAATGAAAAACTTATTAAACGGAAACATATCTGATGCTATCTACAAAGCTGACGATAAGATGGACGATATCAGACTTGATAAAGTTAAAGCTGTTTACTCATACAACGATGGAGATTTCTATGTATTCTCTAACCCAGAAACTTGGGATCAAATCGAATTAAAAGATGAGGATTTAGGAGACGCTTTAAACTATTTAGAAGAAGGAATGGAATTAGAAGTAGTTTACTACGAGTCAACTCCAGTTGCAGTTGAGTTACCTAACTTCGTTGAAAGACAAGTAACTTACACTGAGCCAGGATTAAGAGGAGATACTTCAGGAAAAGTAATGAAGCCTGCTAGAATCAACTCAGGATTCGAAATTCCAGTACCTATATTCGTTGAGCAAGATGAGTGGATCAAAATCGATACAAGAACAAACGAATATGTAGAGAGAATCAAAAGATAGTAAATTAAAAAACTGAGGAAATCCTCAGTTTTTTTTATACCTATAAGTTTGTTTTTTGATATTATATATTTTTACAAAAAATAAAAAGAGTCACAAGGCGAACAAGAGTAATCTCATACCCGTATTGAATACCTTAGTGCTGCTTCCTTCCGAATCTGACACGGTTCGATACCAATACGCCATGAGGCTCCTGCCACACGCTTGTGACATTTATAATTATACCACTAAAAAATAAAAAATACAAGTAAAAAATATTAAAAAATATTTTTAAAGAAATTCTTTACTTTACTTTTCTTCTCTTCGAAACTACTCTTGTATTGATCTTTTAATTGATTTTCAAGAAGATTATTGAATACAGATCTATTTGCGACTAATGTTCGTCTAATTTCATCAGGCAACGTTGTTTTTATGTTAATGAAATTTGTGTTTGTAGAGAAGTTGTTATAAACTTTTAAATGATACTCTTTTTTCTCAGAGAGCTTAATAAATTCATTTAAAAGATTTTTTTTCAAATTATCTAAATTTTTAGAGTTTGAAATAATATTTTTATTGAGTTGAGCTCGATTAATCTCTGTAGTACCATCTATTTTTAAAATCTCTCCATTAATATTTATTATTTGTTCGCTGCTGATTACCCCAGCTGAAAGGTAGTTTTCAATATTACTAAAAGAATTAAAAGTAAAACTATCAAGTTTTAGATAGATGTTTCCAGAAAGTACAAGGCTATTTAAATCTCCGTAAATTTTTCCGTGGCCACTTCCTTTTATCTCTTTAAGGTTTATATCTATAGGTAAAGCTGTATTTTTAGATAAATTTGTATTAAAGTTTTTAAGATTACCAGAGAAATTAATTGTTTCAGTAGTACCTGAAAAAAAGATATCTTTGATAAAAATATTATTTTCATTATTGCTAGACTTTATTTTATAAATAAACTCTTTATATTTTTTAGAAAAAGAATCTATTTCATTTTTTAACTGAATATTGATTTCATTTTGAATTATAAGATCAATAAAATCAGCATTTTTAATAAGAAAGTTAACTAAATTATTTGAAGCAGTTTTAGATAAATTTTCTTTAGTTAAAGCTGAGCTAAAAAATTTAGAAATATTACTTTCACTCTTAACTTGTTTGTCAATTTCATTTAAAAATTGCGAAGTTTTTTCATTTTTATGTTCTTCGATCTGTAAAATAGGTTCTTGAAGAACTTCGGTTTGATTAATAAAAATGATATCGTTAACTTCAATTGAATCTATTGTAAAATTTTTCTTATCTTTTAGAAAATCTTTGAAACTCATTTTAGTGTAAAGGTTTGTTATTAAAATTCTATCCTTTTCTAAAATGGTATTTTTTAGTTCGAAAGAATTACTAAAAATATTTAGGTTGGCTTTTTTTATAGTAATCTTTTGTTTTAATGAGTTAGATAACTCTTTTTCAAGTACTTTTTTAAAATAAAAATCTTTCATAATAGAAAGCGAGATGAAAAAAATTAAAAAAGTTGAAAAAAATATCGTTTTTTTGTATTTCATAAAATCCTCCAAAAAAATAAAGACAAGAAATAAAATTCTTGCCTTTAAATTTTATTAATTATTAAAGTGCTAGTCCACCACTAACTTCAAGAGTTTGTCCAGTGATGTAAGCTGATTCGTCACTTGCAAGGAATAATACAGCGTTAGCTATATCTTCAGGCATTCCTAGCTTTCCTAAAGATGTTCTATCAAGCATTCCTTTGATTACATCTTCAGGTAATACATCAGTCATAGGAGTAGCTATAAATCCAGGAGCAACACAGTTAGCTCTAACTTGAGCTCCTTTTCTAGCAAGCTCTTTAGACCAAGTTTTAGTCATAGCAATAACTCCACCTTTAGTAGCTGAGTAGTTTGCTTGTCCAATGTTTCCGTATAATCCAACTACAGATGAAATAGTAACAATTGAACCTTTTTTGTTTTTAGTCATTAAAGGTGCAACAGCTTGAGTTACATTGAAAACACCTTTTAAGTTAACATTGATAACAGCATCCCACGCATCTTCGCTCATTCTAACGAATGGAGCGTCTTTTGTAATTCCAGCGTTGTTAACTAAAATATCGATTCTTCCAAACTCATCTTTTATTTTTTTTACTAATTCTTTAATAGCATCTCTATCAGTTACATTTAAAATTTCGTGTCTAACATTTGTTTGTTCAAAAGTAGCTTCACCCATATCACAAGATATAACTAATTCAGCACCTTCAGAAGCTAATTTTTCAACTATAGTTCTTCCAATTCCTCTAGCACTACCAGTAACTAAAGCAATTTTTCCTTCTATTCTATTCATAAAGATCCTCCTATAAAATACATGTGTCATTTAATAGTATAATTATTTAAAAAAAATGTCAATGATTTCCTAAAAAAATTAATGCGCTGTTCCCATTTTGAATAAATCTTCATTTATTTTATCTGCAAGTTTACTAGGTAAAAGTAGTACAAGTACATCACCTGCTAAAATTTGAGAACTTCCTTTTGGAATATATTCAACTTCAGCTCTTCTAATAGCAACAACAAGAGTGTGTTTTGGCCATTGTATATCTTTTATCAGCTTATTTTCAAACTCTGAATCCGCAGAAACAGGAATACAAATAAGAGTTTTGTCTAAGTGTTCGTGACGATCCTCTTCTAAATCATCTTCAATTTTCTTTTTTGGCATTCTTTCATATAAAATTTCATAAATAGGTTCTAGTTTTAAAAGATCAGTTACATAATAAGCTATAATAGAAACTGTAGCAATAGCTAAGAGATGATCAAAGCTTCCAGTCATCTCTAATATTAAGATAGTACCAGTGATTGGAGCTCTAACTACAGCAACAAAGAATCCAGCCATACCTAAAATCATGTAGTGAACAATAAAGTCATTTCCAACACCAAAATTATTGATAAGAATAAGTGCATAGATTTTACCTAAAATAGCTCCTAAAACAAGCATTGGTAAGAAAATTCCACCTTGGAAACCAGTAGCGTATGATATTGTTGTAAAGAATAACTTAGCAATAAGAACAACTACTAAAAATAAAATTGTTTGATTTATATAAGGAAGGGTTTCAACTAAGTGATGGCCTCCTCCAGTTATGTCTGGCATTACAAAACAAATAATGAATGATAGTGTCATAACTGATGAAATCTTAAAAGCTCTAGGAAGTTTTATACCTTTAAATATATCCTGAGTTTTAATTAAAGAAACTGTGAAAAATTTTCCACAAAACGCAAGAATAACTCCAAATATTATGAAAAATAAAAATTGAAGATATGGATTTATACTCGTTGGATATTTTGTATATAAATTAAATGATGGATTCATATCAAAAATTCTTCTAGCCATAAAATTAGAGCATATGCTAGCTAAAAATGTACAGATAATAAGCTTTGAAGAAAAGAATCTATGAAGCTCTTCCATACTGAATACAACTCCTGAAAGTGGAGCTCCAAAAGCACCAGCCAAACCAGCACTAGATCCAGCAGTAACTAGGTATTTCTCATCAGTGTAGTCTCTTTTAAAAATTTTAGTTACACCATATCCGATATAAGATCCCAATTGTACAGAAGGGCCCTCCCTTCCAAGAGATAATCCAGCACCAATTCCAAGTAAACCACCAAAGAATTTAACTAGAAGCTCTTTTACCCAAAATAGATAGTCTAGTTTTCTTAAAATTAAAGCTTTGACTTGAGGAATTCCACTTCCTCCAGTTGTTGGAAATTTTCGAGATATATAGTCTACAAAAAGTCCAATTGCGATAAAAATTCCCCAAATAAAAATAAGTTTTACAGGGTTAGTTAATATCTCTTTACTGAGATATTGACTTCTTAAATGCTCCGCAAAAGAAAGACCGTATCTATAAATTGAAACGATAATTCCAGTAGTAAGTCCTACTAATATTGATAAAGCATATAACCCCTTATTTTCTTTATGGAGAAGTTCTACATGATTTTGAATATTTTTTTTTCTAATCATAAAATCTCCTTGAGAATATGTTATATTACTCGGGAATAGTAACATAAAACATATAAAAAGTAAAGTAGAATCAAACAAAAGGGAAAGCTTGCGTTATCTGAAAGGATAGGGTAGAATATAGTGTAGGAGAATAGTTTAAACTTGATGAGGTGATTGATTATGAGATTTAGCAAGATGCAAGGAGCAGGAAATGATTTTATACTATTAGATGGGATAAGAAATACTTATGAAGACTATTCAAAAATGGCTAAAAGCCTTTGTGATAGACGTTATGGTATTGGTGGCGATGGATTGATGGTTGCAGAGAAAAGTGACGTAGCAGATATAAAAATGGTTTATTATAATTCTGATGGATCAAAAGGTGAGATGTGTGGTAATGGAATTAGATGTTTTTCTAAATTTGTGTATGATGAGAAACTTGTAAATACAGTTGAAATAAAAATTGAAACAGGAGATGGTATAAAAAAAGCGTATCTAACAATAGATAATGATATTGTTAAAGAAGTTACTATTTATATGGGGAAGGCAAGGTTAAGTCCTAAAGAGATTCCTGTAGATTTAAATAGTGAAAAGGTTTTGAACGAGAAAATAAAAGTAAGAGATAAAGAGTTTCAATATTCCGCTGTGCTAATAGGTGTTCCTCATGCAGTATTAATAGAAAAAGATTTAGAAAAGGTTGATGTAAATTTGATTGGAGAAGAGATAGAAAAACATTCAACTTTTCCTAAAAGAATAAACGTAAATTTTATAGAAATTTTAGATAGAAACAATATAAAAATAAAAACATGGGAAAGAGGAGCAGGAAGAACATTAGCCTGTGGAACAGGATCTTGTTCTGGAGTGTACATTGCAAATTTATTGGATTTAGTAGATGAAATAGTTTTAGTAAAAACAGAAGGTGGAACGTTGAAGATAAGAATAGAGAGTGATGAAGTTTTTATGACAGGGTCAGCAGAGACCACATTTAAAGGAGAGATAGAATGGGAATAGCAGAAAAAATTGTATTTATAATATTTTTGATTTTGATAAGTGCTTTTTTCTCGATGGCGGAGATATCTTTAGCCGGAGCTAGAAAAATAAAGTTACAACTATTAGTAGATGAAGGAAATATTAATGCGAAAAAAGTGATAGATTTACAAAGTAATCCGGGTAATTTTTTTACAACAGTTCAAATAGGATTAAATATTGTGGCAATATTAGCCGGTATAATAGGAGATGGAATATTATCACCAATTTTAAGTGCATATATTTCTAATCCAACAGTAGTATTTTTAATATCATTTGCATTTGTAACAGGAGCCTTTGTTGAGTTTGCAGATTTAATTCCAAAAAGATTGGCTATGGTTTATCCAGAGAGAATAGCAGTGACTCTTGTTAATCCAATGAGCTTTACTATAAAATTATTAACGCCAATTGTTTGGGTTTTTAATGGAGTAGCAAATTTAGTATTTAAAGTTTTTGATACACCAATTTCAAGAGATGAACTCATAACACATGATGATATTTTTGCACTGGTTGATGCTGGAGCAGCTTCAGGGGTTGTTCATACAAAAGAGCACCATTTGATTGAAAATGTATTTGAATTAGAGCAAAGATGGGTTTCATCAGCAATGACAACGAGAGATGAAATAATATATTTTACTTTAGAAGAAACAGAGGAAAGTATAAAACAAAAGATAGCAGAGTATCCACATTCAAAATTTTTGGTTTGTGAAAGTGATATAGATTCTATATATGGTTATGTAGGGTCAAAAGATATTCTTCCGAGAATATTAAAAGGTGAGCTAAGTGGTCTTCAAAATATAAAGGAGATTACAAATAGAAATATTTTAATTATACCAAATACTTTAACTTTATCAGAAATGTTAGATAGATTCAATGAAGCTAGAGAAGATTTCGCAGTTATTTTAAATGAATATGCCCATGTTGTAGGAGTAATAACACTAAATGATGTTGTTTCTACTTTAATGGGAGATGTTGTGTATCCGATGCAAGAGGAGTATATAATAAAAAGAGGCGATGGTTCATGGTTGATTGATGGAGTAACAGCTG
Organism: uncultured Cetobacterium sp.; assembly: GCF_945952365.1. GTDB lineage: Bacteria > Fusobacteriota > Fusobacteriia > Fusobacteriales > Fusobacteriaceae > Cetobacterium_A. Next base: position 10,934 of record NZ_CAMFHX010000017.1, on the reverse strand, counting down.
TTGAAGATGTAAAAAAAGTATTAGAAATAGAGGCTTTTCCAGAGGAAGATAGTTATGAAACGATTGCAGGTTTTATTATGTATATGTTAAAAAGTATTCCTAAAAAAGGAGCTCATATAGAGTACAATGGATATAGTTTTGAAGTTGTAGATGTAGATAATTTTAAAATCGATCAACTTTTAGTAATAAAAGAGGATAAAAATTCTGAAGAAAATGAAGATGAAAAATAAAAAAAGTGACCTCAAAATTTTGAGGTCACTTTTTTTGTGGTTTATCTTGTAATATTTTGCTCTTTAGCGATTCTTTTAACTTCATCAGCAACTACTGTAGCAACTCTAGGATCAAAAGCATTAGGAATAACATACTCTGCAGTTAATTCCTCTTCAGAAACTAGCTTAGCAATTCCAACAGCAGCAGCAATTTTCATCTCTTCTGTTATTTTTTTTGCTTTAGCATCTAAAGCTCCTCTAAATATTCCAGGGAAAGCTAAAACGTTATTAACTTGATTTGGATAATCAGATCTTCCTGTTCCGATTATTCTAGCTCCACCAGCTATAGCATCTTCAGGCATAATCTCAGGATTTGGATTAGCCATAGCAAATACGATAGCGTCTTTGTTCATAGTTTTAACCATGTCAATTGAAAGTATATTAGCGGCAGAAACACCAATAAATACATCTCTTCCATTAACAGCTTCTTTAAGTCCACCTTTAATATTTTCAGGATTAGTTATATCAGCAATCTCTGATTTTAAGAAGTTGTAATTAGCTTTATCATCTCTATTTATAATTCCATCAATATCATTTACAACGATATCTTTAGCTCCCATTTTAATAAGAAGTTTAATAATTGAACTTCCAGCAGCTCCAGCTCCACTAACAATAAATTTAGCAGTTTCAAAAGATTTATTAACTAGTTTAAATGAGTTTATAAGAGCTGCAACAACAACAATTGCAGTACCGTGTTGATCATCATGGAAAACAGGGATATCTAACTCCTCTTTAAGTCTAGTTTCAATCTCAACACATCTAGGAGCCGAGATATCTTCAAGATTAATTCCACCAAATCCAGGAGCGATAAGTTTAACTGCTTTTATAATCTCTTCTGTATCTTGAGTATCTAAACAGATAGGAAAAGCATCTACTCCAGCAAACTCTTTGAAAAGAATAGCTTTACCCTCCATAACAGGAAGTGCGGCTTCTGGACCGATATTTCCTAATCCTAAAACAGCAGAACCATCAGTTACAACAGCTACCATATTTCCTTTTGATGTATATTTATAAACATTTTCTACATCCTCTTTAATTGCCATACAAGGAGCTGCAACTCCAGGAGAGTAAGCAAGACTTAACTCCTCTTTGTTTGTAACTGCAACCTTAGATATCACTTCGATTTTTCCTAAGTGAGTTTCATGCAACTCTAAAGATTTTTCAAAAACTGTAGACATAAAAATTACCCCTTTAATTAAATTTATTTTTTATTTATTTTGAGCTATTTCTAGCAATTTCGTATAAATCGTTTCCTTCTGTATCGTTGATAACAATAGCTGGGAAATCAACAACCTCAAGTTTTCTAATAGCTTCAGCACCTAAATCCTCGTAAGCAATAACTTCACTACTTTTAACAGATTTAGCGATAAGAGCAGCAGCCCCACCAACGGCTGCGAAGTAGATAGCTCCATTTTTTACAATAGAATCTCTAACTTTTTGATCTCTAGCTCCTTTTCCAATCATCCCTTTTAAACCTTGATCTAAAATCTCTGATGAATATGAATCCATTCTATAACTTGTTGTAGGACCACAGCTTCCAATTGGCTGTCCAGGTTTTGCAGGAGTAGGACCAGCATAATATATAATTTGACCTTTTACATCGAAAGGTAATTCTTTTCCCTCTTCTAAAAGTTTAATAAGTCTAGCATGCGCAGCATCTCTAGCAGTATATATAACTCCTGTTATAGAAACAGCATCACCAGATTTTAATTTTTTAAGATCTTCATCTCTTAATGGAGTAGTTAGTTTAATCATAATGTAACCTCCTTGTGTCTAGCAGCATGACAGTTTAAATTAACGGCAACAGGTAAAGATGCAAAATGACAAGCTTGTGTTTCAACTTTAACAGCTAAAGCAGTTGTTTTTCCACCCAGTCCTTGAGGACCAACGTTTGTGTTGTTGATTAATTCTAAAAGTTCAGCTTCTAAAGCACTTGCGATGGGATCAGGATTAATATCGTCGATCTCTCTTAAAAGAGCTTCTTTAGCTAATTCAGCACATCTTTCAAAGTTTCCACCGATACCAACTCCGACAACAATTGGAGGGCAAGGATTTCCACCAGCATTTTTAATACTATCTACTACGAATTTTTTTATTCCTTCAACACCATCAGCAGGTTTAAACATTTTTAATGTACTCATATTTTCAGAGCCTCCACCTTTAGGAGCAACTATAATTTTAACTTTATCTGAACCAGGGATAAGCTTAGTGTGGATAACAGCAGGAGTATTATCCTGAGTGTTAACTCTATCTAAAGGATGCTTTATAACAGATTTTCTTAGATACCCGTCCTTATATCCTTTAGCAACTCCAGCGTTTACAGCAGAGTATATATCCCCGTTGATTTTAACTTCTGTTCCGATTTCTAAAAATACAACAACAAGACCAGTATCTTGGCACATAGGAACATTATCTCTAGCCGCAATTTCATCGTTTTCAATAATTTGGCTCAAAATAACCTTACCTAATTCACTTGTTTCTGTAGTTTGACACTCTTTGATTTTGTTTAAAACATCGCTACCTATAAAATAGTTTGCTTCAATACAAAGTCTAGCTACCTCATTAGTAACTAAATCTAAATCTAGTACCTTCATTTTTTTCCTCCTTAATTCTGTGTATGCTTTTTGTCTATAAAATTAAAGAAAGGCACCATCTTTATTTAAAATAACAAAGAGGTACCTTCTTAAAAAAAATTACTTTTTGATTTTAACTCTCATTAAAAGGTCTCCTATTTTAACATCCCCAGAAGCAATTACTTCTAATGCTTCAACTTGGTCCATGTTAGCAATTATAACAGGAGTTTTAGTTGATTTAGCATTTTCTTTAATGTAAGCTAAATCGTATTTAATAAGCTCATCTTTAACCTCTACAGTTGATCCAGGTTCAGCGATTCTAGTGAATCCTTCTCCATTTAATTTTACTGTGTCAATACCAAAGTGAACAATTAACTCAAGTCCGTTAGAAACTTCAAAACTAACTGCGTGGTTAGTTGCGAAAATATCAATTTCCCCAGCTACAGGTGAGCAGATAGCTCCCTCAGTAGGATCGATTCCACATCCATCTCCAATCATTTTTTGAGAGAAAGCGTCATCTGGTATTTCGCTTAAAGGAATAACTTTTCCGTTTAGTGGTGAATAAATATTGAACCACTCATCCTCTTTTTTCTTTTTAAAGAAATCAAATAATCCCATAGTCAAATCTCCTTTCAAATTAAATGCGAAACATATGTAATATTATTTCACATTTAGTTCATTAAATCAATAATATTTTTAAAGAAAAGCATACAAAGAATAAAAGAAAATTCTATGTACTATAAATAAATTATATCATAAGTATTAAATATTTTCCTAGAAAATTATTAATATTTTTTTTCAGTATTAAAAATTACTATGTATTGATTAATGACATTAGAAGTTGTTTAGTATGAGAAATGAATGTAAATTAAATAAAGCTTGACAAAAATGAAATAAAACTTTAATATTGAGGTAAAGTTATATTTTGAACCATATATACTTCGAATACGGCGAAGAGTTTCTACGAGCTACCTTAAATAGCTTTCTATGGGTCAAAACTTAAATTTTTTTATTTAAGTTTTCTTGACCTGTTTATGCAGGTCTTTTTTATTTTTTAGGGTAATTATATCAATAAAAACATTTAAAATAAAATTCAGGAGGGAAACATGGAAAGATTGTTTCAATTAAAAGAACACGGAACAACAGTAAGACAGGAGATAGTAGCAGGGGTAACAACATTTTTAACAATGGCGTATATAATATTTGTAAATCCGTCAATTTTATCAATGACTGGAATGGATAAAGGAGCTTTAATCACTGTAACATGTTTAGCATCAGCAATAGGAACTGCAATAACTGCATTTTGGGTAAATGCACCATTAGCAATGGCACCAGGAATGGGATTGAATGCGTTCTTTACTTTTACATTGGTTTTAGGAAATGGAGCAACTTGGGAACAAGCTCTTGGAGTAGTATTTATATCAGGGGTTATCTTCTTAGCATTAACATTCTCGGGATTAAGAGAAAAAATAATTGACGCGATACCAGCTGAATTGAGATTAGCAGTGGGAGCAGGAATCGGTTTATTTATAGCATTCTTAGGAATGCAAGGTATGGGATTAATAGTAAGTAATCCAGCAACGATAGTAGCTTTAGGTAAATTTAATCTAAATGTGGTTTTAGGATTAGTTGGATTTGCAATTATGGGGCTGTTAGAAATGAAAAAAGTAAAAGGTGGAATACTAATAGGTATTGTTACAACAACTATTTTAGGAATAGTATTTGGAGCAGTAGAGTTACCATCACAAATTATATCAATGCCTCCAAGCATGGCACCTATAGCTTTAAAACTAGATGTATTAGGAGCTATAAAACCTATCTTCTTAGGGTCAATATTCTCATTTATGTTTGTTGATTTATTTGATTCGTTAGGAACTATAATGGCTTGTGCTCATGAAGCAGAGATGATAGATGAAAAAGGTAAGATAAAAAATGTAAGTAAGATATTAGAAGCAGATGCGATAGCGACAGTAATTGGATCACTTTTAGGAACATCAACAACAACAACGTTCGTAGAATCGGCATCTGGAATTGCAGTAGGAGGAAGAACAGGTCTTACAGCATTAACAACAGCGATACTGTTTGCAGTATCATTATTCTTCTCACCAATCATTGGGGTAGTACCAGCGTTTGCGACAGCACCAGCACTTATATTAGTTGGAGTTTATATGTTTAAGAATCTATTAGATATTGATTTCCATAATATAGAAGTAGCAATTCCATGTTTCTTAATAATAATAATGATGCCATTGACTTATAGTATTTCAATTGGAATATCATTTGGATTTATCTCTTATATTGTAGTTTCTGTATTTAGCGGAAAAATAACGAATATAAAGCCTATTATGTGGGTTATTGGATTCTTCTCAGTGGTAGAGTTAATGTTTAAATAGATAATTTAATGGAAATAAAAAGAGGAGTTTATCAATTGCGATAAACTCCTCTTTAATTTAAACTCTATCTTTTAAAGTGATATTATTTTCATTTTTTAAAAGCAAACTTCCAAGAAAGGCTACTAAAGATGGAATAATCCAAGGGAATCCAGCCTTAGCCAAAGGAATAAAACTTAAATCTACTTTAAATGTTTCTGCGATACTGATAATAAGAGTTACACTTACAACGGCTTTAAACGTTAAATGATTTTGAATACCAAAAATATTTAACAGAATAAGTACTATAGTTACAGGATATAGAATAACTAAAACAGGTACAGATAAACTAATAATATAATCTAATCCTGCTACAGATAATATAGTAGAAAAGATACACATACCAATTGCCATCTTTTTATAAGAGATTTTAGTTAATTTTGAGAACCAATCACTAGCAAGAGCAACTAAACCAACAGAAGTTGTTAGACAAGCAGCAGCAACACAGATTCCAAAAGCAATCTTACCAACATTACCTAAAGTTAGTTGTGCAAGAGTTAAAGTAGTTTGTGCTGTAGTTAAACCTTTGATGCTACTGATTTGAGCACCTAAATAAATTAAACTTAAATAGATGAATCCTAATCCGATAGCAGCAATAAAACCAGCATTGCTTAAAAATATTTTCTGTTCACCTTTATCTTTTATACCTTTACCCTCAAGTCCACTGATAATGATAACTCCAAATAAAACAGAAGCAAGAGCATCCATAGTTTGATATCCACTTATAAATCCATATGAAAGAGGATTTGTTGAAATAGTAGAGTCAACAGGTGTACCTAAATTTCCAGTAATTCCTAGAACAGTAATTAAAGATAAAATTATTAAAATGATTGGAGTTAGGAATTTTCCTAAAATGTCAGTTATACTCGATTCGTTTAAAACTAAGAAAAGTGTAACTCCGAAGAAAACTACAGATGTTATTATAGCGATAATAGTTGGATTTGTATTTGGGAATAAAGGTAGAACTCCCATTTCAAATGTAGTTGATCCAGTTCTTGGAATAGCAAACAGTGGACCGATAACTAATATCAATGTTGTAGAGTATATCATATTAAATTTATTTGAAACCTTATTGGCAAACTCATCAAGACTACCAACTTTAGTAAATGCTAGAATTCCTAATAGTGGTAACCCAATTCCTGTAAGAAAAAATCCTAATCCAGCTTGAAACCAATCTTTTCCAACTGCAACACCAACCGAAGGTGGGAATAAAAGATTTCCAGCACCAAAAAACATAGAAAATAGAGCGAACCCTAAAATTAAAATCTCTTTCTTTTTGTTCATTATAACCTCCAAAATTTTAGTATAATAGTATTAAAAAAATGTGTGTGTTTAAATAATTAGCAAAATTGTATCAAAAAAATGAAAAAAAATCAAGTTAAAATATTTAAATTAGAGTATAAATGTACTTAAAAAATAGTACATAGAACAAATAATTATCTATTTAAAATGTAAAAACCTAATAAAATCAAGGTTTTTTAATTGTGAAATACGAACAAAAAAATAAAAAAATTGTTATCTACTAAATAAAAATAATAAATGTTAGGATTATAAGTAAGAAATATACTAAATAGATAATCAAAAAGGAGGCAGAAATGAATTTGATAAAAGAGATTATAAACATCGTAAATACAATTCTATGGGAAAAAAATATCTTGGTTGTAATGTTAATAGGAATGGCATTATATGCTAGTTATAAAACAAAGTTTATGCAAATTAGATTATTTGGAGAGATAGTAAAAACGTTAAAAGGTGAAAATACAGATGGAGAGGGTATGAGCTCGTTAGAAGCATTTTACTTGGGAACAGCATGTAGGGTTGGTGCTGGAAATATAGCGGGAGTTGTAGCGGCTATTTCAGTAGGAGGACCAGGAGCTTTGTTCTGGATGTGGGTTGTTGCACTACTAGGAGCTTCAACATCATTTATAGAGTCAATTCTAGCAGTTATCTATAGAGATAAAGCTGAAGATGGAAGTTATAGAGGTGGAACACCATGGATAATAAAAAATAGACTAAAAAAGAAGTGGCTAGGAGTGGCTTATGCAATATCTTCTTTACTGTGTTATGTTGGGGTTATCCAAGTTATGTCAAATTCAGTTACAGAATCTATCGTAGGAGCTTATAAAATAAATCCTATGGTAGTAGGTATAATTTTATCAAGTTTAGTGGCTTTGACAATTTTTGGAAAAGGGAAAAAAGATAAAATAGTAGCAGCTTTAAATAAAATAGTACCAGCGATGGCGGTTACATATTTAGCTGTTGTACTGTATATACTAATTACAAATATAACTGGAATTCCAGCTGTATTTACAAGAATATTCTCTGCGGCCTTTGGACTGAATCAATTTGCTGGTGGAGCATTAGGTGGAGTTATCATGCAAGGTGTTAGAAGAGGATTGTTTTCTAATGAAGCAGGAAGTGGAAATGGAAATTATGCAGCAGCTTTAGCTGATGTAGATGATCCAGTTAAACAAGGGATGGTTCAATCTCTAAGTGTCTTTGTAGATACTTTAGTGATTTGCAGTGCAACAGCATTTGTAATTTTATTAGCAGATGGAGTTGCTGTAGAAGGTTTAGGAGGAATGGTGTTATTCCAAGAGGCTTTAAAAAGTCATATTGGTTGGATTGGAGCTCCATTTACTGTAATTATTTTATTCTTCTTCTCATTTAGTACAATTTTAGGAGTTACTTTTTATGGAAGAAATGCACTTCATTTTATAAGTGAAAATGCAAATGTAAATTTAATTTATCAGGTTGTAGTAATAGGAATGGTTTATATAGGAGCTGTAGAGCAAAATTTCTTTGTTTGGTCATTAGCAGATTTTGGATTAGGATTGATGACAGTTTTAAATTTAGTAGCAATATCACCATTGATAGGAGAAGCTGTATCACATTTAGAAAGATATGAAGAGAAAATAAAAAATAAAAGAAAAGTAAACATATAAAAAATATTTTAATGGAAACACTATTGAGTAATTTAAAAAATGAGTATGCATTTTTTAAGTAGATAGGTTTATACATAAAAAATTACAAACGGGAGGAAAAATGCAGACTGAGATACAAAAAGAAAAAAAAGGTTTAGTAGATAAGTTTTTAAATATAATAGAAAAAGGTGGAAATGCGTTACCTAATCCAGGAACACTATTTGCAATACTAGCATTAATTGTTGTATTGATATCAGGAATAGGGGGAGCTTTAGGTTGGTCAGTTAGCTTTGTTGGAATAAATGGAAGAACTTTGAAAACAGAGGAGATGACAATCTATACAAACTCTCTTATGACTAAAGAGGGAGTAAACTATATATTTAATTCTATGGTAAAAAACTTTACTGATTTTGCTCCGTTAGGAACAGTACTAGTAGCTATGATAGGAATAGGAATAGCTGAAAGATCAGGATTAATTGCAACAATTTTAAGAAAAGTAGCACTATCAACACCTAAAAAACTAGTGACAATGATGGTAATATTCTTAGGAATAATGTCAAACGTAGCAGCAGATGCAGGTTATGTTGTATTACCTCCATTGGCGGCATTAATATTCTTATCGTTTGGAAGACATCCGATAGCTGGATTAGCAGCAGCATTTGCAGGAGTTTCAGGAGGATTTTCAGCTAATTTATTAATAGGTGCTTTAGATCCACTTTTAGGAGGAATTTCAACAGAAGCAGCTAAGATTTTAGATCCAAGTTATATTGTATCACCATCAGCAAACTGGTATTTTATGATTGCATCAACATTCGTAATTACTATTTTAGGAACTTTAGTAAACTCTAAAATTGTAGAGCCTAGATTAGGAAAATACCTAGGAGAGGAAAAAATAGAGTTAGAGCAGATAACTCAAGAGGAGAAAAAAGCCTTAAGAGCAGCAGGGATAGCAACTATAGCAGTAATTTTAGTACTGATTCCAGTATATTTCGCTTTAGGTAAAAACTTCTTATTAAGTGGATTAGTTCCAGCAATTGTTTTATTCTTTGCAGTTCCAGGACTAGCATATGGAAAATCAATTGGAACAATAAAAAATGATAGCGATGTAATGGGAATGTTAACAAAATCTATGGAGGGAATGGCAGGATACATAGTCTTAGTATTCTTTGCAGCTCAATTTATAGCATATTTTGGATATACAAATTTAGGAACGATACTAGCTGTAAAAGGTGCAGATTTCTTAGAAACAACAGGGATTGGAGGAATTCCATTAATTATAGGATTCATAATGATTGTAGGATTCTTGAATCTGTTCATGGGATCAGCTTTAGCTAAATGGGCTATCTTAGCACCAGTATTTGTACCTATGTTGATGAGAATAGGATATTCACCTGAGTTTACACAGTTAGCATATAGAATAGGAGATTCAACGACAAACATAATCTCTCCATTAATGTCATACTTTGCTATGATAATAGTATTTATGCAAAAATATGATAAAAAATCATCAATTGGAACGTTGATATCTATAATGTTACCGTATTCAATAGTATTTATGATAGGTTGGTCTATATTCTTAGCACTATGGATGTTAAGTGGATTCCCTATCGGACCAGAAGTTGATATCTTATTGAAGGGACTTTAAGAAGCAAGGATATTCTCATAGATTTTTTTAGAAAATTAATATATAATAGTACAAAGAAAAATGTGGGAGATAGACTATGAAAAAGATTAGAGTTACGGTTTCTGAAGATATTTGGAGGCTTTTAAAAAAAGACTCAGAAGAGTTTGGAATAAATAATAATAAGCTTTGTAATTTTATTTTAGATAAATTTAAATATTCTAAAAAGTTTGATCTTGATAAATTTATTGAACCTCAGGGAAGACCTTTAAAAAAAGTGATACAGTTTGATTTAAATGTTGCTAATAAGGGGATATATTACGATATTTTAAAAGCTAACGATGTAGATGTCGAAGCTGAGTTTTTTAGAGAGTTATTTGAAATTTATTCATCACAGTTTAAATATCAAAGAGAGATATTTATATTTCAAGAAACGTATAGAGCTGTATTAGAAGCAATAAAAAATAAAGTTAAGATGAGAATTTTATATATGGAAGAAAGTTTTACAATATCACCTTATTTTATAAAAAGAGAGGATCAAGGAGATGAAAATTTTATATTTGCCTATGATGATGAAAACAAAATTTATAGAAGTATAAAATTAAAAGATGTAGTAATTCTAGGGAACTTAAATGAAAAGATTCAAGTTAGAGATAAAAAATATATTGAAAATATGAGAAAAAACTTTGATCCATTTTTAGGAGAGAGATTGATAATTAAAGCTAGATTTACTCCGATAGGAGAGAGTATGTTAAAAAGTTTTACAAACTATAAACCTAAATTGATAAAAAAAGAGGATGATATATACTTTTTTGAAATGACTTTAGAAAATGCTAAATTTTATTTTTCATCTTTTTTAAAAGAGGTAAGAATAATAGAACCTCAAAAATTAAAAGATGAATTGAAAAAATCTTTTTTAGAAGCGTATAAAATATATGAATAATAAGTAAGATAAAAACTTGAAATTATAAAATAAAAATGCTATTATTAACAAAAATAAAAAATAATTATCATAATGAAAAGCAATCTTAAATATTTAAGATTGCTTTTTTAATAAAATTTGGAATCTGTTAACTAAAGATGAAAAATAGGTCCAATTCCTTAAAAAGGGATAAAGA
>NZ_CAMFHX010000016.1 GCF_945952365.1 uncultured Cetobacterium sp. | reverse complement strand
ATTTTTCAATATTTTTTGGATAAATTTTTTCTATAGTTTCCTTATATAATAAAAAGGGCCACTTTTTTCGAAGGTGACCTTTTTTATTTACACAACTATTTTCCTTATAAAAAAGGAAGTCATAAATTTTAACGAATATAGCAGTATGAAAATATTTTTTCAGGAGTGATGTGTTATGTTGAAAAAACTTTCTTTTTTAACAATGATTATGTTTTTATTCCTCAGCTGTAGTTCTCTTAACAGCCGAACTGTAGCAATCGACTCATACTCAACTTTAGAAGCTTATCCCGGTACCTACTATCTAAGTACTAATACTCCTGGGTTCCAACTACAACAAAAAGCTTTTGAAAACAATTTAGAAAGTATGCTAAGAACAAAGGGATATAGAAGAACCTCTAATCCTAAAGATGCTCTTTACAAAATTATATATAACTATAAAATAAATGGCCCATATACTCAATTTGATACTTACCCAGCACCAATAAGCCCATATTGGAGAGGTGGATATGGATTCAGAGGTCGACACGACGATCTCTTTTATAGCGATATCTGGTTCAACTCTATTGATACATCAACATACTTTGTAAAAACACTAGATATTTCTGCGTATACAAATGATGGTCGAGCAGTTTGGCAAACTATGAGTAGCTTAAAAAATAGTAATAACGACTTAAGAGATAGTTTCCCATATTTGATATCAGCTACGTCTCAATATATAAATGTAAATTCCAATAAAGTTGTGTATGTTAGTGTCCCAGAGATTAAAAATTAAACTAAAAGAGCAAAGTCAATTCTAATAAACTTTGCTCTTTTTATTTTTTTATTTTTACTTTTTCAAAGTCGCTTCTAAACTTTTATAAACCTCTCTTGTGGCACGAATATCCTCTAAAGCATCATGAGCATTCTCTAAAGAGACTCCAAAATATTTACACCATGTTTCTAGTTTATTATTTTCCAATATTGGTAAAACACCTATAACTTGAAGAGATTTCACTAAATTTAAAGTACACACATTCAATTTAAAGTTAATAAAACTTCCCATAAATCTATTTCCCAATCTATTGTAAAAATTAAATAACATTCTAAAATCAAAAGGATAGTTATGACAAATCATAATTAACTTATCATTTTTATCATATCTATCAACATATTTTAAAAATATACTCTCTAGCTCTTTCAATGCATCTTCTGGAGATTGCTCTTTTTGTAACTCTTCCAATGTAAAGCCGATAGTTCTTAGTGCATCCTCTGAAATATCCGCTTCTGCATGAGGCCTACATCTTATATTAAACCACTCTACAACTTCATTATCTATTTCAATAGCTCCAGCTATTTGAACAATTGCAGAGTTATCAGTAAGCCCTGTCGTTTCTGTATCTAAATACAATAACTTCATAATTTCCACCTCTTTTTTCATATTCTATCCTTAGAATACTATACTAAATCCAAAACTACAACAAAAATTAACAAAAATAAAAAAAAGAGGAACCTGAGCTCCTCTAGAAATATTATCTCTCTTCGTTTACGATTGCTTCGATTCTATCAACACATCTTCCGCAAGCTGAACCTGCACCTGTAGTATCTAATACTTCAACTAATGTTGTAGCTCCATTTTCTATCGCTTTTACAATTGTTCCTAATGTAACTCCTTTGCAGTAACAAACCATAGTATTTTCAGACATTTTTGACCTCCGTAATTCTTTTTCTTAATTATACATTATTAGTGTAGTATAATGCAAGATTTTTTTGAAAATTGCAAATATATATAAAATAAGTTATACTTAAAAGAAAATATTTAGGAGTTTTTAAATGAATGATATAAACCTTGGATTAAAAATAAAAAAATTTAGAACTGATCAAAAACTTAGTTTAAAAGAGCTTGCTGAAAAAATCAACTCTACATCTGCTCTTTTAAGCCAAATTGAGAAAGGAACAACAAATCCATCTATAAATACTTTGAAAAATCTTTCAATTGCCTTAAATATACCTCTATACAAATTCTTTTTAGAAGAAAGTTTTAAGAAAGTTCATATAGTTAAAAAGAATGAAAGAAAAGTTATCAAACCATCAAAAGATAGTAAAATCTCTTACGAAATTTTAAGTCCTGAACCTCAAACTCATATGGAGTTTATGATTTTAAATTTAGAGCCACACTCATCATCTAAAGGAATTGAGATTGGACATACAGGACAAGAGGTTGCTTTTGTTTTAAAAGGTGAAGTTATTCTAAATATTGAAGATGAATCTTTCTCTCTTTCTGAGGGAGACAGTATTAAAATTGAGAAGTTTGTTAAGCATAACTGGGAAAATAGAAGTTCTGAAGAAAGCAAACTTATTTTTGCTGTGACTCTTTAAACTTTATTCAAAAAAAATTAGGAGAGGTTAACCTCTCCTAACTAATTTAACTATTGCATAAATATCCCTTTAATTCCATTTGAAATCAGTTTTACTCCTGCAGACATTATGAAAATCTGCATAACTCTTGAAAGTACAAATAAAACTATCTCTCCTAAAACTTTATCTAACCAATCTGAAATTGTAAATAAAAACTTCATTATTAAAAATGTAACGGCTACAGCTCCTACAGAAATTATAAGACCAGCTTCCTTATGAATAATCATAACTGTAGAGATTGTTCCTGGTCCAACTAACATAGGAAATGTTAATGGTGTTATTGCATATCTTATCGCATCCTTTTCAGACATTCTATCACCTGAACTATCTTTCGAAACTCCAAGTCCTAAAAGATTTCTAAAAGCTACTACAATAAGTATCATACCTCCAGCAACTCTTAATTCATCCATACCTATTTTATACAGATATTTCATGAAAAAATCTCCGGCTATTATAAATCCAGTTACTATCCCAAACCCTGCAAGTACTATTGCATTATACATTTTTTTTCTTACTTCTGGTTTTTGATCTTTTGTCAATGTCATAAATAAGGGTACATTTCCAAACGGATTTAATATACCTATTATTGTAAGAACATACGTTAAGATATCCATCAATAAATCTTTTCCTAACATCCTTCACTCCTATAATATTTAAAGTTATACACTATATTATAAAAATATCTGTTTAAAGTAAAGTGTTTTTTAGAAAATTATTTTTTATTTTTTTAACCTACTTTATTTTCGATACAGACTTGTATTTCTGGTTGAATAATTTAATCTCTTCTTTTACAAACTCCTCATGATTTTCCCAAGTGATATGTTGTAAATCAATTGCTGGAGCTGGATATTGACCACACCAAGCTATAGCCTCTTCAGATAATTCAAATCCATACTTTATATAGTACGCACTCATATCTCTTTTTAAAATTTGAGTAGAGAATTTAGCAAAGTTATCTGCAGCTTCTTGGTTATCTCCGGCTCTATTCTCCTGCATTAAAGCATTCATCTTTTGGAAGAAACTATTATCTGTATAGAATAATCTCATTTTAAAGAAGAATCCTAGTCTATACCATACACTTAATCCACTTATAGGTTCTGGATTTTTTGACATTTCACTTATATGTGGTTTACATCTTAATGTCTTCATATATTCTTGTCTTGGCTGTTCAGCAAACCAGTTATTAGTAACCTCTCCAAATAGTCCCATTAAATAGTCATTTGAATCTAGTTCATGACCTAACTCATGACCTATAGCCCATGAATTTGCCATATTATATGTCGACACTGGAACCATCGGTCCACTTGATCCACTATAGGCTGTATAACCACCTGCGAACGATCCTCCTGCATGCATTGGATCAGAATTTAGTCCTAACCAAAGTAATCTTTTATATGGCATTTGTTGTTTAAAGTATCCATGAACATTATCTAAGTAGTGAATAAAATCTAAATACTCATCAAATATCTCAATATGTTTTGATAGATTTTCAGATTTAAATCCATTTTTTAGCCAATCAAACTTTATAGCTCCTATATATGTTTTACCTTCAACATAAGCTGTATTAGAATAGTGTCCCTCTTCTACTTCATTTAATATGTCATTCTTATCAAATAAATCTTTCGCTTTTGTATAACCATAACGATAAACTAAACCATTTTCTTTATTTAAAGAGTAGTATTCTATCTCTTCTTTTCTACTTCCTCTAAATATCATATGTCCTTGCTCTGGTATATTTATTATATTCATACCTTTACTCAATTTAAATGTTCTATTACTTCCTGGCTTTTTTGTATATGTCATAACTGCAACTTCAACATCTCTATTTAAAATAAATACATAGTCGGTATTTGGTTGAATGTAATGATGGCTTAGTACCATATTTCCTGTATTATTCGATACTGTTAAACCAAAGTAATGACTTGAATCCTCTTCAATAGATTTATAATTATAAGTTTTAATTGGGAACTTTCCACTATTTTTTAAGATCATAGTTGCAATTTCTAATTTTGCTTTTAAGAATTTATTCTCTTTAGTCATTGATTTTAAATGTTCAATTTTTTCTAAAGTTATATTTTTCTTTAAAACTTTGAATAAACTATTCTCTTCAAATAAAGCATTTACTTTAGCTTCTAATAAACTATAAACTTTAAATCCAACTTCACTAAATAAAATTATATTTGAGTAAGATGATTCTACTTCTATACAGAATTTTTTAGCTAATACTGGAGCAAAAGTAAGTGAAGTTACTCCACTTATTGGATTATCAGTTTCATAATCTCTTAAGTATATCCATTCTTGCTCTTCAAACTCTTTATAATATAGCTTCGCCTTATTTATTCTTCCATTGTTATGATTTACATCAACCCAGAACTCATTTATAACTTTAGGTTCTTCAAAGATAAACTCAACTTTTCCCATTTTTTTCGAACGGAAATATGTATCTCTATCGCCATCTAACATATTCTGCTCTGGATATAAACTACTATGTATTCCACAAAGAGAATTTGGAGTTATTAGGGCTTTGTCATAATCAATTCCTATATCATCTAAACAGTAGTAAGGGGTTTGATCAATCTCTATTGTTTTAATATAAGATGATTTCCAACTTTCAGATTCATCAATATAACCTATTATTAATTCTATATTATTTGTTAATATCTTTTCAAATTTAAGACTAATAGATCTATCATCTTTTTGAGTAACTTCAAAGTTTTCAATTTCAATTTTTTCTCCAAGAGTTGAAATATACTCTAATTTATAGTCAACTTTGCTTTCTAATAAAGCCTTATAGTTTACAACAACTTCATCTAATATAAAATTAAATTCATAGTTTAATTTATAATTTTTCTTTGTTACTTTCTGTAAGTATAACTCTTTTGCCTTTTTAATTTTCTCTTTATAAACTAAAGTAGTTGTAGCTTTATTTTGTAACTCTATTATTTCATCATAAGTTACTCCTTCTCTCAACTCTACAAGTTCTTCATTAGTAAATAAATCATCTATTGAAGCTTCTAAGTTACTGTGAATAAATAACTCTAACTCATTTATAAGAGCCCATCCATTTATAGAATCCTCAATTCTTAAACAAACTTCATTTGTTAAGTACGGTTTTCCTTCAACTGCTAACCACGTATCCTCATGAGTTTCAACTACATACTCTCCTAAATCTGTCCAAGTTTCTTCTAAATTTAAATCTTTTAATAAAACTCTGAACTTTTTAATAAGTCCAGACTCATTTGATCTAAAACTCTTAAGTCTTAATCTATCAACGAAATACTCTTTGTCTAGTTTAAAGTATACATCACAATAGTCAGTATACTGAGCACAGTGGAATTGTGAATTTATATTTCCATCAAACATATTACTTATTGGATAACCACCATTTGGATGAGTTGTAGAACATACCATTTTTTCATAAGGTATTCTTAAGTCAATATCTTCATCTATACAGAAATCTAGTTTATTCAGTGTATTTACAGAGATAGAGTTTATCTCATCTAATCCATACAATAATATTACTAAATTTTTTGCCACTATAGGTTCAAATACTAATACATATTCATCTCCTATAGCTGCACAATTTACATCTATTATTTTCTCAACTGAATAGTTATCTACATACTTTAATTTAGCTTTTGATATTCTACTTTCTGTCTTAAATCTTATTCTATTTAAAATTAACTCTTCAACTAAAGGAATCTCAAACTCTTTAAGTGGCAACTTATCTACATATAGTTGCTTTGCATTTGCAACTCTCTCTCTATAAGATGCTGTTCTTAACTCTCTTTCAAAAGCTTCTATCTCTTCTAAAGTAATTCCAGGCTTTAATATAGTTTCATCTTTGTCTAAGAATAAATCAGCTATTCTAGCTTCTATAGTATTATACTTAAATATATCCATTTCAGATATAACTATAAAGTTTCCATGTCCATTTTTTACCCTTATGCAAATCTCTGTTGCTAATACTGGATTAAACTTAGCTTCTCTATCGTCTCCAGATTCCTCTGTCAATTGATCGAATACTTTTTTCCAATCCTCTGCTTTACTTGTTTTATATAAAACTTCATATGCTTTTATTCTTCCATTTCCAGAAGTTCTTGTTCTCATTTGAACTCTATCTAATAAATAAGGACGATCCATTTCTATTACTAAATCTCCGTATGTTCCTGGTACATATCCTGTATAGTTTGAACTATGGAATGTTGTTGAGTAATCTCCATCAAATATATGACTTGGAGCATTATCGCCATGTTGACCACAGTAAGAAACAGCTATTAATAGTTCTTTATTTAACCTTACATCTATATCTTGGTTTTCATAGAAATCCTTTTGATTTAATTGTACTATTCTAATATTTTCTATCTCTGATTCTACAATATCACCACGAATAGATAGATTAAAGTCTTTTGAATATAGATGTGTAAATGTTAATAACGTCTCTGTTTCTTTAGTCTCAATATTTAAAATTTCTGATTTTTTAGTATGACCATGAGAATCAACATAACATATTTCTGCATCATATATTTTTCCTGAAGTTGTTATTTTAATCTGGTTTATTACTCTCTCTTCATCTATCTCTAAGTTAAACTTTACTGGCGATTTTTTATTTAAATATAACTCTTTAGCTTTTAATACTAACGCTCTATAATCTTCAGTTACAATAACTCTAGCTTCTAAAGCTAAAATCTCTTGGTAAGTCACGTTATCTTTTAGTATTTCACACTCTTCATCTTCAAATAGGTTTCTAATGTCTTGCTCTAAGTTACTATGGATAAGTAATTCTAACTCATTTATTAAAGTCCAACCATTTACAGAATCCTCTACTCTTAAACAAACCTCATCTGTTAAATATGGCTTTCCTTTTACTTCTAACCATTCATTTTGGTAGCTTTCTACTTTATAATCACCAAGTTCTACCCATTCATTTTCAGTGTTCATCTCTTTTAAGAATACCTTAAACTCGTTTATAAGTCCCGATGTACTACTTCTGTAACTTATAAGTCTCAATCTATCCATTAAATATGCTTTATCTAATTTAAAGAATATATCACAGTAATCCCCTGTTTGGTTGCAATGGAACTGTGAGTTTATATTTCCATCAAATAGATTACTCGCAGGATACGAGTTATTTGGCTTTTCTGTAGACACTGTTATCTTATCTGATGTCAATCTTAAATCTATATCTTCATTTATATAAAACTCTGATCTATTGTATGAGTTTGTTGAAATACTATCAACATTTGAAACCCCATAAAGAACTAATGAAGCTTTTGATGTTTCTACTTTTTTGATATTTAAAGTATAGATATTTCCTAATCCTTCAAAATCTGTTTCGATTAATCTTTCTACTCCATAAGTATCTGTATATTTAAAGTGAGCTCTCAATACTAATTCTGATGTTACAAACTGAATCTTATCAAAGATTTTATCTCCATCTAAAGGAATTGAGAAAGAGTTTTGCGGTAATCTAAGGATGTATAACTCTCTTGCTTTTGCCACTTTCTCTACAAATTCAGGAGTCACTAAGCTCTTAGCTTCTAAAGCTAAAATCTCTTCATAAGTTACACCCTCTCTCAACGTTTCATAGCTATCATCTGAGAATAGAGAATCTATTCTTTTTTCTAAATTACTATGAATAAATAGTTCTAACTCACTTACTAAAGCCCACTTATTTACAGAATCCTCAATTCTTAAGCAAATCTCATCTGTTAAATAAGGTGTTTCATTTTTTACATCTAACCATTTATTTGAGTACGACTCTACTGTATACTCACCTAACTCCGCCCAGCTATTTTCACTGTTCATCTCTTTTGCAAGAACTCTAAATTTGTTTATTAATCCTGATATACTACTTCTATAACTGATTAAGCTTAACTTATCAATTAAGTACTCTTTATCCAATTTAAAGTAAACATCACAATAACCTACATTCTCATATTGAGTACAATGGAACTGTGAATTTATATTTCCATCAAACATATTACTTATTGGATAACTATTATTTGGATGAGTTGTTGATCCTGTTATCTTATCCGAAGTTATTCTTAAATCTATATCCTCATCTATACAGAACTGTAATCTATCATAGTTATTTATAGATATATTCTCTATTTCAGAAACTCCATACATCACTATTGAAGCTTCTGAAGTCATAATCTTTCTTAAGTTTAATGTATAAAGTGTTCCATTTGATTCAAAACTATTTTCGATAACTCTTTCAATTCCATGAGCATCTTTATAGTTAATATCAACTTTTAAAACTCTTTCAGTTGTTGTAAATTGAACTTTATCAAATATCTTCTCTTCACTTAATGGTATTGCAAAATATGTCTTAGGAAGCTCTTTTATACATAACTCCTTTGCTTTTGCTACTCTTTCTATATATGAAGGTGTTACTAGTTCAGCTTCTAAAAGTTCTATCTCTTCTAAAGTAACTCCTGGCTTTATAACTGTCTCTGTTTCATCTGTAAATAAATTAGATATTCTTGCATCTATAAAATTATATTTAAATAAATCTAGCTCAGCTATAACTACAAAGTTTCCAGACCCGTTAGTTACTCTTATACAAACCTCAGAAGCTAAAACTGGTTTAAATGTTGCCTCTCTATTTATTCCAGATTCCTCTGTTAACTGTTCAAATACCTTTTTCCAATCCTCTGTTTTTGTTGTTCTATAAAGAACTTCATAAGCTCTTATTCTTCCATTTCCAGATGATCTAGTTCTAAGTTGAAGTTTATCTAATAGATAAGGTTTTCCTAAATCTATTACAAAATCTCCATGAGTTCCTGGTGCATATCCTGTATAGTTAGCACTATGAAAAGTTGTACTTTCATCTCCATCTATTGCATTTTTAGGAGCATTATTTGAATATTGACCACAAAGAGATGTTACTGCTAAATCAGTCTTATCTAATCTTAAATCAATATCTTTCTCTTCATAGAATTCTTTTTGATTTAATGGTATAATCTTTATACCTTGAATTGAACTTTCACTTATATCTCCATTTATTACTAAATCAAATTTATTTGTATAAAAATGATCAAATGTTAATAATACTTTATCTCCTGTAGTTTCTACTCCTATATTCTGAGCTACTTTTTCATATCCGTACTCATCTATATATCTAATTTCACTACTTCTAATCTCTTCAGTTGTTGTAATCTCTAAAGCATTCATTACATTTTTTATATTTGTTTCTATAGTAAAAACTAAGTTATTTAAATCCCTTAAATTATTCTGCACCCGTATCACCACCGTTTCCATTTACTAAGCTAGTATAACTTTCGTTAAATCTTTCTAACTCTAAAGCCACTAGCTCTTTATAATTTTCAAACGTAATCTCATTTATATCAATTTTTGGCTCAATATATGTATTACATTCAACTAATATATCTTTCTCTATCTCTACTCCACAAGCAATAAAGTATAAAGATATATCTCTTTCTAAAAATTCTGTTATCCATAAACAAATTTTACTTAAAACTCTATGATTACTCTGTCCAATCTCTTCTTTTTGTAGATACTTATAGATATAAGTTACTATTCTATCATTGTTTGAGAATAGGAATAACTTTGTAGCTAAAGCCTCTAAGTTTGTAGTTGGTATATTAATTACATCTTGATTTTTTAAGAGTAACATTTTCTTTACAAGAGTTTTTACAAAGCTACATATAGCTGGTCCGTAGATTGATTTTGAAATATGAATAGTTGAGAAAATCTCACTTAATTCATCCTTTACTAGATTTTCTATTCTATCTTGGAATAGGAATCCTAAATCTTTATTAAACTCTATATAAGCACCTTTATCTGTTGATTTTATCCCTGTTGTTCCCGATAAATTTTGCCAGAATACTCTTTTTAAGTTTGAAACTCTATAATCTGTTGTGTAAGATTGATTTTTATCTATCAGATGTGTTATATAATCTAAGGCATAGTCTAAATTAGCCATTCCATCAATAAATTGGTGCTGATTTAGATTAGTTAAAATCCAATTTACATCCCCTCTTATTATAAAGTTTTTAGTTTCTAAAGTTACTATGCTATTTGAATCTTTTCTACTTAATAACTCATTAACATCATACTCTCCAACTTTATAATGATCTTTTGATTTTTTTACATTATAAAGTGATAGCTCTATAGCTGCCGTATCCTCTCTTAATATAAAGATAGTTCCAAATATATACTTAGAATATATTAAATTTTTACCTTTTCTAATTTGAATTATATTCTCAACAGGATTATTTTGCTCTTCTGAAATAATACATAACTTTAAATCTCTATTACTTTCTATTAAATAGTCTGTTTTATTTTCAATTCTATACGGTGTTGAAAGTAGATCTATACAATTCTCAATTCTTAAAACATTCTCATAGTTTTCATAGTTAGCATCAATACCCTCTGTTTTAAAGTTGACAATCTCTAGATTATTATCATTTAACCACAGCATCTTAGCTTTCATACCTAACATACTATCTGGATAAATCTCTATTAATCTATTAATTGACCTTAGCTTTACATCATCCCTTACCTTTGTACAACTCATATCAGTATATATTTTCTCTAGATTTTCTTTTATTTCAGATTGATCTGTACATATATCTAGTTCATTTATTACAATCCAGTTTCCGTAACTCTGATTTACCCTAATACAAATCTCCTCTACATATATATCTTGGAACTCTGCTAGTCTCCATCCTTTTGATGTGTTCACTTCAGATGTAAACACTCTTTTCCAACTAGCTGATTCTTTAGACTCCTTATAAAGAATCTCATATTGTTGAACCATACCATTGCTCGCTGTTGGATGCCATGTTTTAAACTCTATTTTTGAGATAATTTCAGGTTTCTCTAGTAATAAATAAACATCACCATATCCTACACTACTACTAAATTTATTTGAGTGGAAGTACGTTGATTCATCCTCATCTAACATTAAGTCAGGTGTGCTATTTCCATATGTTGACACACTTGATGTAGCTGTGATTACATTTTTAGGAACATATCTATTTGTATTTATATCCTTAACTTCATTTATTCCATTTAAAACTATCCATGCATTAGATGTTATTATTTTATCTGTACTTATCGTGTATATATCTCCATCTTTTTCAAAATTAGGAGAGATTACAACTTCCTCGTTATTACTATCTAAATAATTTAAGGTTACTTTTAACACTCTTTCTGAAGTTGTAAATCTTACTTTATCAAATTTTGTTTCAGTTGTTAGTGGAATCTCAAATATATTTTTTGGCAATGATATAACATATAAATCTTTTGCCTTAGCTAATTTCTCTCTAAATTCTTCAGTTGTTAAAACTTTTGATTCTAACTCTTCAATCAATTCTAAGGTTACTTCTGGCTTTAAAGCCTCACACTCTTCATCTATAAACAGATTGTTGATATCTTCTCTTAATTTACTGTATATCGAGAGTTCTAATTCATTTATTAATGCCCAGCTATTTACTGAATCCTCTATTCTTAAACATACTTCGTTTGTCAAATAAGGTTTATTTCTTACTTCTAACCATTTATTTTGGTAAGTTTCTACTTTATACTCACCTAATTCAGCCCATTTATTATCTGAATTTGTATCTTTCAATAAAACTTTAAATTTATTCATAAGACCTGACGTGTTACTTCTATGACTTATCAATCTCAGATTATCAATTAAGTATTCTTTATCTAATTTAAAGAATACATCACAATACCCTCTATCTGTATACTGCTTACAGTGGAATTGAGAATTTGTATCTCCATCAAACATATTACTTATTGGATAAGATGTATTTGGATGTGTTGTTGTAGCCTCTATTTTATCGTAAGGTACTCTTAAATCAACATCTCCATCTAAACAAAACTCTGATCTATCATAGCTATTAGTAGTTATCTCACTGATAGTTTTTACTCCATATGTCACTAAGTAAGCTTTTGAAGTCATTATTTTATTTATTGATATTGTATAAGTGTCTCCAATCAATTGAACTTCACTCTCAATCAATCTTTCCACTCCATAAGTATCTACATATTTTATATGAGCACCTAAAACTTCATCAGTTGTTTTAAAATTAATCTGATCAAATATCTTTTCAGCTGTTAATGGAATTTCAAAATATTTTCTAAGCATTCTTTTTAAATACATAATCTTAGCATTTTCAATTCTTTTTAAGTATGACTCAGTAGTTAGCTCTCTTTCTAAAGCTTCTATATCCTCTATTGTTACCTCATCTTTTAGGTCATTTTCAGTTTCATCTAAAAATAGATTAGCTATTCTTTCTTCAATTAAGTTGTATTTAAATATATCTACTTCATAAATCATTACATACTTATTTTTCCCATTTGTAACTCTGATACAAATCTCTGAAGCTAAAACAGGTTTAAAGAACGCCTCTCTATCATCTCCTGATTCTTCAGTTAATTGAGTGAAAACTTTTTGCCATTCTTCATCTACTGACGTCTTATAAAGAATCTCATAAGCTAATATTCTTCCATTTCCTGTACCGTTACTATTTGATCTTGTTACCATTCTTACTCTATCTATAAGAGTCTTTTTTCCTAAATCAATAGTGAAATCTGCATAATTACCACTATATCCAGCACTATGGAAATAAGTGTCTAGACTATTATCAATTACACGGTCAGCTGAATGACTTGCGTGTTGACCACAATGAGATGTTGCAGTCATCAACGACTTATCTAGTCTCACATCAACATCTTTATCTTCGTAAAATTCATTTTGATCTAAAGAAATTATGCTTATACCTTGAATCTGCTCTTCTAGTATATCTTCATATAATTTTAAATCAAATTTCTTAGCATAAAAATAATCAAATACTAATTCAACTTTTCCATCTATAACTTGACTATTCAACAGCTTACTTATTTTTTGATGCCCATAGTTATCTATATATGAAATCTCTGCAGATGTAATAGTTTCTGATGTTGTTAATTGAATCTTATTCATTACATTTTTTATATTTGTTTCTATCGAAAAAACTAAACATATATCTTCATTTTTTATATTAGCTCTCATCTCTGCTCCCTTCTATTTTGTACTTAGCTCACTATACTCCTCGTATGCTACTGCAAACTTCCAGCTTTCAGCTTCTGATATTTTCAACATAACTTTTAATTCTTGAGAGTATATCTCATCGAAATTTAAAATAATATGTTTTCCATCTTCTAGGTCTATTAAAGCAAATCTATCTATTTGAAGAGTCTCTCCAGATAAAGTTTTACTATATAACTTAAAATCAAAAACAGATTCTAACTTCTCTGTAAAGTTTAAATTTAAACTATTTATTCTTAAAGTTGGGTTTGTTTCTAAAGTATATTCTAAATATTGGATATCTGAAGTTAATATCTCTTTAGCTTTTTCTACTTTCAATTTATACGCTATTGAAGAAACTATATTCTTTTCTAACTCTAAAATATAATCAAACGTTACAAAATCTGATAGTGTTGTGCACTCATTATCTCTGAATAAGCTATCTACTCCTAATTTTACTTTACTTATTTTATAAGCTTTTAAGTTTTCTAAAGCACTCTCTTTAGATAAATTGTTATATGATCTATATATAAACTCTTTTACCAAGTAACCCTTTCTTGATTCTAAAACATCTGCATCCTCTTTAAATTCAACATAGTTTCCTGAAAGCATATCTTTTATAAAGATATCTGCTCTTGATAAAGTTTTGAACTTATAAATTAACTCCTCTTTATCTAAAGTTATAATATAATCTGTATAAATTCCATTTTGAGTAGTTTTAACTTCGGATATTCTTTCAAAAAGAGCGAACTCCTCTTCAGCATCATTTTCAACAACATAGTTATTCACACTGAAGATATTTGTTTTAACTTTATAACCTCTTTCGATTCCATGAACTTTCAATTTTGCTTTTGTTGCGTATATTTTTTCAAAAGTTACAGTAACCTCTTCATCATCTATTTTAAAAGCACAATCTCTTCTTAAAATATCTCCTGTAGGATTTTCATATATTAGCTCTACCTTATAAGGATTATCTAATGTTATAAATCTAATCTGGTCAAAAATTTTAGGTTCTGTAAAGTTTAAATCAAACTCTTCAACTAAGCTATTCTGAATGAAGAAAGATTTAGCCATTTTTACCTTAGATATGTATTTACCATCTTCTTTCACTCTTGACTCTATATCTAAAATCATCTCAAAAGTCACATCTTCTTTTAAACTTGTATATGTATCATCTCTAAATAAATTCTCGACCTCTTCTTCAATGCTATTATACTGATCTACCTCTAAATATTTTATATAGCTCTGTCCAGATTGACTTGTTAATTTAATCTCTTTGGTGAAATATTTTTGTGGGAATTTCAATCTATTGTTCTCAATTTTTCCTATTTCCACATACTCTTTACTTTCAGCATTTTCATCCCAAGATAAACGACTACTTCTTCCTGTATCTTTAACAAAAACTTTTACCTCTTCATTTGTTAGAAGCCTTACTTCACTTAAAAGATACTCTTGAGTAAGAATTAATGTATCTTTTGGATTTTGCTCTGATATAAAGCTATCTTCTAAATTAATGGTATTTTCAGTTTCCTCTCTTAAATAGAAATTCTCTAAAGGAAGTATTTCAACTCCTACTACCTCAGCTTCATTCGTTCCATAGATTAACAGCTCAGCTTTAGC
This sequence comes from uncultured Cetobacterium sp., assembly GCF_945952365.1. Lineage (GTDB taxonomy): Bacteria > Fusobacteriota > Fusobacteriia > Fusobacteriales > Fusobacteriaceae > Cetobacterium_A. Next base: position 41,092 of record NZ_CAMFHX010000016.1, on the reverse strand, counting down.
TGTATGCACTCTTAATCTTCCTGCAAACTCCTCTACTCCAATTGTAATAACATCATCAACTTTATTTTCAACATACCAATAAAGTCTTTTTACTCTTATTACACCTAAAGAATCTACATATCTTAAAGTTGCTTTTATCATATCTCTGCCAGCTTTAAAACTAACTCTATTTATAATACTTTCTCCAGTTAATGGTATCTCTACTACCGTTGGACTTAACGAATATTTTTCAATAAATAGGTCGCTTGCAACCTCTAACATCCTCATATAATCCTCTGTATAAATAACTCTCTCTTGAAGATTTACAATCATATCTTGAGTTACATCAACTGCTAGTTGAGATCTATTATTTTCTAAAAACAATCCAAATACTTCATCTTTTAATGATCTATATTTTAAAATTTCAATCTGTGATATATATATCTTATTTTCTCCACTTTCAGAAACTCTTATACAAATCTCCTTAGCTAAAACTGTTTCAAAAATACAACTTTTTCTATTAAACTCTTCATTTGATTTTGAGTAAATCTCTTTCCACTCATCTCCTGAAAAACTTCTATATAGTAATTTATAAGCTTTTATTTTCCCCTCTTCATCACTATTCGTTGTAAACTCTACTCTATTGATTAAAGCACTCTCTCCTAAATCAATAATAAAATCAATATCTTCATCAGATGGATTTTTTTGACCTAAGAAATATGTATTTATATTTCCATCTAAAGCTTTATCAGTAGTATTATTTTCAACTATATTAGCTGTTGAAGATGCCATCATATTAGCTCTATCCATCGCTGTGTCTAAGAGGCTTTCATGTGGAACATCCTCTCCGAATTTGAATTGAAGCTGATCCTCTTCTAGAACTTTGATATCTCTTATATTTTCATAAGAAACATCTGTTCCATAAACTGTTAACTCATACTCATTCCCATAAAAAGCTTCAAATTTTAAAAGATTTTTTTCTCCTAAAACCTCCACACTTTTTAATTCATTTAGTAATGTATTACCATAAGAGTCTTTTGTTTTTACTGTTGCATTTATAACTCTACCAGATGTCTGTAACTCAATATCTTTAGCTACCTTTGATCTAGAAAAGTTAAATTTGTATATTAACTCTTGATACATATACCCTCCTTGTAAATTTTATATTTAAAAAGCTCAAAAGCTAAATTTTGAGCTTTTTAGTACTAATTACCTTTATATCTCAAATTAAATAATCTTTTTTCCTCTGCTCTAAATTCATCTTGATTACTCCAATTTATTCCAGATATATCTATTGTAAACTTAGGATAAGTATTACAATACTCGATACTTTCAGCTGTCAATTCAAAACCATGTTTTAAGAAATAATCACTTGCATCTCTTTTAAGTATTCTTGTCACATAAACTGCTAATTTACTTCCTGTATCCTCTATCGATTCAGTACTTATCTTTTGCATATATTGATGCATCTTTACTATAAAGTCATTATCTCCATAATAGGCTCTAAATTTAAACCAAAATGCTAAAACATCAAAAACACCCATTTTATTTATTGGATCATTTTTATCTGAGATATCTATCATGTTATTCGCTGTTCTAATCCCCTTAGTAAACTCAGCCATACACTCTTCAGCATACCAATTATTAGTTACTTCACCAAATAGATTCATATGATAGTTGTTTACATCCATCTCATGTCCAATCTCATGTCCAACTACCCAAGAGTTTGCAAATCTAGTAAGGCTACTATTTAATACATCGTGACTACCACCAGAATAAGCTGTATAGCCTCCACCTAGACCTCCACCTGCGTGTGGATTACTATGTCTAGACCCTACCCACATCAATCTTTTATAAGGTATCGAGTTATTGAAATGCTCGTCTTTATTATCTAAATAGTATAAAAAGTCTATAAATTCATCGGCTAATTCAACCATTTTTGTTAGCTTTCCTTTAGGTATATTTTTTAGTATCCAATCGTATCTAACAACACCTATAAAATTTCTTCCTTCTATATAAGCTAAATTTGAATTATATACTGTCACATTTTCATCTTCATCTGTTATCTCTTCTACTTTAACTTCGTTTTGAGGCTTATCATATAGCTCGTCCTCTGAAGTATATCCATATCTATATATTAAGGCATCCTCTTTATCTAACGAGTAAACTTCAATCTCTTCTACTCTACTTCCTGTCACCACCATTTGACCTGTTTGGTCTCCCATATTGATAATATTTAAACCCTTTTGAACTCTGAAAGAAAACTCAGATCTTGGACCATTTTCTCTTATAACTATATGGGCATCTATAGATTTATTAGCTACAAAAACATAATCTTTGTTTGAATGAAGATAGTATGGTGTTAAACATAAATCTCCAGTTGTATTAGTTTTTAATGGATTAAAGTAATCTTGGATTGAGTTTTTTATACTTTTTATTTTGTAACTTTTAAATGGTGAAACTCTTTTATTCTTTAAAATAACCTCAGCTATATATAATTTAACTCTAAGCTCTTTATCTTGAATAACTTTTGCTTTTAAATTTTCAACAACTCTTAAAGTAATATTTTTTTTCAATGTTCTTAACATTACCTTATCTTCAAACAGGTTATTAATCTCGTCTTCAAGTCTATTATAGACTTTGAAAGATACGTGATTTAATACAACAATACCTGCATAAGCTTCCTCTATTCTAAAACAAACCTCTTTAACTAATGTCGGATTGAATGCAAATACATTCTCTCCAGAGAAAGGAGACGATGTGTTATAGTCAACTAAAACTTTCCATTCAGAATCTGAGTTTTCTTTATATAAAAGTTTGGCTCTATTAATTTTTCCATTATTTCCATTTCCATGTCTACAGTAATATTTAAACTCATCTATTACCTTCTTTTCATCAAATATAAAGATAATATCTCCTAAACCATTTGATTGGAAATATGTATTTATATCTCCATCTAACATATTTTGAATAGATATTGTTTCTCCACACTTCGATTCAACTGAGATATTTTCAATTGGATAGTATCTATAGATATCATTTAGGTTATAATATAAACTTTGATCTAAACTACCCTTTTGAATGCTATTTATTTTATATTTTTCATATTCATCTAAGTAAATAGAAACCTCTATATTTTTTCCTACAACCTCAGAAAACTCTATTTTTAAACTGTTTGATTGTTTTTGTATAACTATATCTTTTATTTCTACAACTGCATTTGAAGTTGTTTCATATTTTAATTTTATACAATACAGATAATCTAACTCTTCATCTAATAAAACATCTATACTTTTAAAAATTGAAATCTTATCGTTCTTTAAATTAGCTACTACAGGATTTAATCTTTCTAAATATAAATCTTTAGCTTTTTGAACTCTAATTTTATAACTTTCTGTTACTAGACATCTTTCTTCTAAGGCCAAAATATCTTCAAATTGAATAGATTCTCTTAGAATTGTCTCCTCAGAATCTTCAAATAAATCCTTTATATCATCATTTAACGTATTGTATATAAATAGTTCTAGCTCATTCATTAAAACCCATTTATTAACTGAGTCCTCAACTCTCAAACAAACCTCATCCGTTAAGTATGGTGTATTTTTAGTCTCTAACCATTCATTTTTATAGCCTTCAACTGTTTTACTTCCAAATTCAAGCCAAGGGTTATTTAAATCTGCTGTTTTTACTAAAACTTTAAATCTATTTATAAGACCTGATGTATTTGATCTAAAACTCAAGAGTCTCAAAGAGTCAATTAAATACTCTTTTTCTAACTTTATTTTTAGTTCGAAATAATCATTATATGGTGTACTATGGAATTGATTTTCTAAATTTCCATCGTATAAGTTTATTAATGGATAAGATGTATTCTCTGTTGTTGGAGTTAAAATTGCATTTGCTAAGTCAAACTTTGTATTAATATCTTCATTTATTGCAAACTCTTTAGTGCTATACATATTTGTTTCAACTGAGTAGATTCTTTCAGCTCCATAAATTAAAATCTGAGCTTTTGATGTCATAATTTTAGGAATCTCTAGACTCACTCTTGCATCATCCCTTTTTATTTCAGCACGAGCAACAAGAGTATTTCCTAAAACATCTTCATATTCAATTTCAGCTTTTAGAATTCTTTCTTCACATAAAAATTCAACTTTATCAAAAATAGTTTTATTTAGTAAATCTATCTCAAATATCTCTGGCAATAAACCATCGATATAAAGAGTTTTAGCTTTTTGAACCCTTTTTATATACTCCTCTGTTATAAGGATTTTTTCTAAATCTTCAATCTCTTCTAAAGTGACATTTTCTCTTAATATAGTTTCATTCTCATCTAAAAATAGGTTAGATATTCTCTCCTCTATTAAGTTAAATTTAAATACATCCATCTCACTTATGTAAATAAAATTATTATGTCCATTTGTTACCCTTATACATATCTCTGAAGCTAACACTGGCTTAAATTTAGCCTCTCTATTCACTCCAGATTCCTCTGTTAACTGTTCGAATACCTTCTTCCAATTCTCTTCACTTTTTGTTTTATATAAAACTTCATAAGCTTTTATTCTTCCATTATAAGATGATCTCGTTTTAAGATTAACTCTATCGATTACAAAGAGGTCTCCTAGCTCTAATTGGAAGTCTCCGTACTCTCCTGTTCCATATTTTGTATAGTCTGCACTGTGGTAGTTTGTATTCTCATCGCCATCAATCGCTTTAGCAGGAGATTCATTTGAATATTGTCCACATAAAGATTTTGCAGTCATTATACCTTTATCTAATCTTACATCAATATCCTCAGAGGCATAATAATCATCTTGTGAAATACTCAAAACTTCAACGTTTGAAATATCATCTAGTGTCACTTCTCCAAATATATTTAATTCAAATTCAGAAGCGTAGAACTTTTCAAAAGTAAATGCTAAAATCTGTTTATCCTCAACTTTTGATATCTCTTCTGAAGTTTTTTCATAACCATATTCATCTATCCATTTAACTAAACACTTTAAAACTCTTCCGACTGAATTAAATCTAAGCGATGATATAACACTTCTAGTTGCTAAATTTACAGAATACTTTACTGGTAGCAACGAATCAATATATAAACTTTTAGCTTTATTAAATAATTCTATATACTCTTGTGTTGCTCCTAATAGCCTTTCTATTAAATCAAGTTCAGCAATACTTACGCCCTCTCTTAAAACTTCACACTCTGCATCTTGGAATAAATCCTTAAGTTTTTTTTCTAATGTATTGTGCTTGAAAAATTCAGTTTCATATATAATTACATGATCATCGTTTGATTTAGTTACTCTAATGCAGATATCCGAAACTAAAATTGGATTTATCTTTACATTTCTCCAATTACCACTCACACCTTCATTTATCGACTCTGCAATCTCAATCCACTCTTCGTTCGATCTCTCTTTGTAAAGAACTTTATAATTATCAATTCTTCCTAAAGAGTTCGCTCTTGTTAAAATATGAATTCTATCCATTACAACAGGGTTTAAAAAATTAAAGTATACATCTCCATGACCCATTGAAGTATATGATTCACTATGGAAGTTTGTACTTTCATCTCCATCAACAGCTCTTTGAGCAATTAAGTGAGCATATGTTCCACATCCTGATGTCGCTATAATCGTATTTTTATCAACTCTACTATCTATATCACTTTCTAAATAGTAGTCATCTTGGTGCAATTCAATTTCTGATATTTCAATAGTTGAAGAAGCTTCAACCCCATATATATTAAAATCTATATTTTTTGAATAGAACTTTTCAAAAGTAACAATACCATCTAAAATATTATCACTTTGTAAACTTTTTCTATTCCCATAAGAATCTTCATAATTTATAATAACTCTATAAATTGGATCCATTGATTTTATTTCAAACTTTTCAAAGACTTTAAAATTTTCTGATTCGTAGCTTATTGTTATTGGCATTATTTTCTCCAGTAAGATATTTTTGGCAATGAAAAGTTTTTCTAAATATTCCGAAGTAACAGTAGTTCTATCTAAAAGTTTTTCGACACTCTCCATTGTTACTTCTGGTTTTAAAGCTGTATAGGTATTATCTGTAAATAAATTTTCAATCTCTACACTTAAATAGTTAAACATAAAAATTTCAAACTCATCTTCTGAAATCTCAATTTTAGTAGAACTTCTAAGACATATTGACTTAGCCATTATTGGATGAATTTTTAATGTATCATCTATCTCTATATTAGTTAGAGGAATCCAATCTTGTCCTTCACCAGGAGTATAAAAAATCTCTAAATCAGAAATATTTTTTAATAACTTTACTCTATCAATTATTCTACTCTCTTTTAAATTAAGAATAACTTCATTATTTGTATTTTGAATAACTTCTAAATCGTTTTTAGAAATTCTTGTATCTATATCATCTTGAGCGTAGTATGGTTTTATATCTGTTAAAACAGGGGTTACATTTATTATTGAAGCTTCTGTTTCTGGAATTTTAACCTTTACATCATTTGTTAAAACTGCATCAAGCTCCCACTCCTGAATATTTCCCATCGTTCTTACCAATCTAGCTTTTAAAGTCACTTTATTTCCAATAAAATCCTCAAAATCTACATTTAAATCTGAAGGAAATATATTATTTTGTGATTCTAATATCAAATTTTTTATAATCGAATTTGAACTTAATTTTAAATTAAATGTATTTCCACTTGGAGCATTTCCATTTCTAATAAAAGTTAATTCTAAGCTCATATTTCCTCCTAAGCTTTTCCTATTTGATTTGCTTTATAATTTGCATTAATTATTTTTATCTCATCTTCTATAAATGTCTTATAATTTACAAAACTTATATCATTTAAATTTAATCCAATTTCTGGATAAGAGCCACAGTATTGTAGCGTTTCATTTGTCAAAGTATAACCTGCTGCTACAAAATATTTTGAAGTATCTCTTTCTAAAATTTCAGTAACCCATTTAACCATTGTATTTATTGCTGTTTCATTCTCATTAAATCCAATTTTTTGAACTTTTTTGAAGATTCTTGTTATAAAACGATTTGTATCTGAAAATAATCTTAATTTCAGCCAAATAGCTTTCTTTTCATCTTCTGGAATTCCTAAAACTCTTGAATATCTAAACTCCAACTCTTTTGCTAATATTAAAGTTAGAGCTTCATAAATATCCTCTGGAAAATAACTTTTTAATACTAACTCTTTAGATATAACTCTACAGAAATTTGGATTTGCTAAACTTTCTATATTTTTACAAAACATTAGATTAGGTACCCCAGAGAAAGAAGTATAACTTCCCACTTCAGAAAGATCTTGTTTTATAACTCTGTCTACAAGATTTCCTTCATATATAAATCTCTTAGTCGGTGTTTCATAAAAATATTCGTTTCTATTTATTAAGAAGTATGTATAATCTAAAATTGTATCTAAATTCTCTATCCCTTGAATAAAATCAAAATTACTAAAATTTTCTTTTAGCCATTTTAAATTTAAATAGGCTACAAAGTTTTTACCTTCTATATACGCTTTTGATGACAGCTCATTTTTTTGAAGAAAATCCTCATATCTATCTTTACCTAGAGTAAAATATGTTGCACTTAAGGCGTTATAAACAACTAAGTTTAAATCCTCTAATAATTCATCTACAAACATATCTCCATAAATATCTTTAGAATATATTAAATTAAATCCAGACTTTATCTCTATTATCTTTTTAGTCTCTCCAACAATATCATCTTTTATATAAATTTTTAAATCCGAACTTGAAATAATCACAATCTCATTTTTAAGAGTTAAAGTTAAACCTAAGTGTCTCAAACATCCACTAGGCTCTATTTTCAAAGTTTCTGAAAATTCTTCTGAGGATATATTATACTTAAGAAGTTTTATATTTTTTTTAGTAGTATTATTTTTATTTAACCATAAAAACTTTCCTAAATTTAAAATATTTTCAAAATGAGTATTTCCTAAATATTTCTCCTTTAAAGAAGCTATTTCGAATAAGTTTATATCTGTTTTAATTCCTGTACACTCTAAGTCATAGAAAACTTGAAGTAAATCTGATTCAGCTTCAGTTGATGAATATATTTTTATATCGTTCATAACTATCCAATTTCCATAACTTCTATGGACTCTTATACATATCTCAGAAGCTAATATATCTTCAAAATTTGCTTCTCTCCAACCGTTAATTGTTTCAACTTCAGATTTAAAAACCGAAATCCATTCTGCGTCAAAACTTCTATTTTTATATAAAACTTCGTATTGTTCTATACGACCATTTCCTTGAGATGGATGTCTTGTCAAAAATTCAATTTTGTTTATTGATCTAGATGTTTCAAACTTAAAATAAACATCTCCATATCCACCTGTTTGGAATTGATTAGAGTGAAATAAAGTATCTTCACTATCATCTAAAATTAAAGCTGGAATATTAGTTGAATATGTTGAGATATTTGAAGATGCTGTAATTAGACTGTTATCTATAAGAGTAATCTCTCTGTTGTTTTTAATCATTATTTTATCTCCTCTCCTAAATTTAACTAGACTGAAAGGGGAGTTACCTCCCCTTTCTTAGTTTTATATATTATCTTCTAGCAAGTCTGTTTAAGTAGTTTAATCTTAAAGAGTTTGCTTTAAATTTATCAAATATTACTGATGTTAATAAGTGATCTGCTTGATATAATGATGGGTAAGCTGATGTAGCTGACGAACCGTGCATATCGATTCCGTAGTCATCCATTGCGATATCCCACGAGATTACTCCCGCTAAGTTGTTATCAATTATCCATTGACACTTAGTTTCTGCTGATCTCTCATCTTCAAATGTATAGAAGATTCCTGCTTTCTCATTGTATAAGTAAGGAACTTGTGCTGCTTCATCATAGTAGTAGTTGAAGTCTGCTCCGATTAGAGTTGTTCCTGCATGAGGATTAGCCGGTCCATTCATATCTAGTGTTCTTACAGATACATTTTCACCTTTTATTAATTTATTTAAGTGGTGTAGAGGTAAAACTCCTGCTCCTCTTCCTCCATCCATTGTTCCTGGAGCTGAACATCCTTTAGTTCCATTGCTTGCAGCATCAATATTTGTTTCAACAAATAATCCTGGCATGCTTGTTGGCCATCCTGATGTTGGCTTGAAGATTCCTGACCAACCTCTTGAATAGAATGGTGTTCCTATTGTTATCTTATTAACAGGTACTCCATAAGTTGTTGTTACAAACTTTATTAAATCGCTTATTGCCATAGCATTTCCATTTGGATTTGTTTCTACTGATGGCTCAGATGGATTTTGGAATAAGTATGATTGGTGGTTTGTTATTGAATCAAACGCTCCATGTACATCATAAGTCATGTAACTAATGAAGTCACAAGTTGGATGCCATACTCCGATTCCACTCTTTAATATATGATTCTTTCCTGATACGATAGCACATGATAAGAAGTAGTATTTTCCATCCTCTTCTCCAGCTTTATCTAATGCAACTCTTAACGCTTGCATTAAGTTTGTGAATAAGAACTCTTCATCATCTGCTGCTCTTGGAGATCCTAAATCGTTTGGACTATCTACTAAATCTCCATCTCTTCTGTTACAAGGGAATTCCCAGTCGATATCTATTCCAACCATATTGAACTCTCTAATAAAGTCAATACATCTTTGTACGAAGTGTGCTATATTGTTTGGTTGAGCTGCATCTCTAAAGAATGCTGATCTTGACCATCCTCCTAATGAAGCGATTGGCTTAACATATGGATATTTTCTAGACATTTCGTTATACTCAGTCATAAATGCATTTGTTCCACCATAAGCTGAGAACGCTGCACCTGGATCAAATATATTTGGAGATACCTTTAAGCTTGTTCCAATTGGAGCATCTGCTGCTGATCTCTTTAAATGAGATATATCATCTTTATCTGTGAAGAAATTTCCAGTGTAATCAGGAATTACATCTACGAATGCATATTGCATATGAGAGATTTTGTTCCATGGAGAAATTTTTGGAGTATATTTTCTTCCTCCCCATTTCCCCCACTCTGGAGTATAAGTTATGTGCATTTTTTCCATAGGAGTTCCTAAACCTTCTACTTTAGTTATATCCATTGGCTCTAAATGTGCATTAGGTGCTGTTCCTGCTGAATCCATCATGTGGTTTCCTGGACAGTTAATAGCTGCTTCTTCTGAAGTAGATAACATTGTCCAAGGTGACCAGTCACCGTTTGTTTTAGGAGAATCTCCTTTTGAAGCCCATCCACTGTGTTTGAAATGGAATCCTTGGTAGAATACAATTTTACCAGTTGCTGATCCATATTCAATTTCTGGGTTCCACTCTGGGTAGTTACAGTATTTTACTCCTCCATCTGGAGTTGCAATTTCAATATTTCCAGTTGTACTCTTATAGTAAACTACAACTTTATCATTTGTCTTTTCATCTCTTACATAAGTAACTTTATAAACAAACTTTAAATCCTTATTTGATGGGAACTTAGAAGTTGATACAACATTTTTAGCTGATCCTTTGTTTCCTGCAGCATAAGTTGTATCTAATACCTCTGAAAGTTGACCATCTAAATAAACAGCTAATCTGCTATCGATAATTCCCCAAGTATTGTTTAATGTTATTTCATAGTTTCCGTTACTGTTTACAGTATGTGCCCATAAGTTTGAGTATGGTAAAGTTGCTGGGAACTCTCCATCTACTGGTGGTGGAACAACAACCTCTTCTTCGATTACTACTGTGTTTGACATGATTTGCTTGAACTTATCTGCCCAGTAGTACTTAGCTAAGAAGTGGTAGCTTCCTGGCTCAGTTGATGTAAAGTTTGCTGTAACTGATGCAGAGTTTGTAGTTACTTTTTCTACTCTTGTATTATTTTTGTATAATTCATACTCTACAGAAGTTATTAAGTAGTCGTTTTCAGCAGTTAATAACTCTCCTACTAACTTTTTATTTAAGTTTTGTAAAATAGCTTTTATTACAACTGGCTCTAATTCAGGCTCTATTGGAGGAATAACACCATCGTGATCACACTCTCCTAATAGTCTTAAAATCTTTTGAACTAATAGCTTGAAAGATAAGTACTCCTCTAACTTTGTAACTCTAGTTAAGTTTAAAACAAAGTTATTCATTTGTTCAATTAGTGAATCTAACTCTTCACACTCTACTCCGTTGTGAGTCTCTGAGTATTTTGCATTTATGTAATTAACCTTCTCTATTGTGTTATTATATATTTTTTGAAATTCTTGTTCTCTATCTACAATAGGAAATAAATCATTATTCATTCTTTTCATTTGTAACTTTATCCTCCATCAGTAAATTTTTTATTTAAACATTTTATATGACTGTTCAAGATTTGCTTGATAAGTTGATGTTTCTTTATTAAAATTTGTATGCTTTTCTAAAAACGTAGATAATCTAGAAATCTCTTTTGATAACTTTATTAAATCGTTTTCAAACTCTTGGAACCTTTTTAAAAGATTCGCTGTCTTCGTAAAATCTGTACTGCTTTCTTCTAACTTAGAAAGTGTAATCTCAACTGATATTAATTTTGAAGATAATTCTGAAAAGCTTTCTCTAAATGCATTATTAAAGTTTTCATTTCTTTTCAGAGCTTCAACATATTCTGTTTTAATTTGTAAGTATTTCTCTTGGTAATACTCACATTTTTCTTCATATTCCTTATTTATAGCAATTAGATTAGCAATCTCTTTCTTTAGCTCTTTATTTTTTCTATTAAAGAACATTCTATCTCCTTCCATTATAAAAATATCCCAACTACAATATTTAACTTATCATCATTTAACATAATAGTTTTAAATTCTTTTTTTAATTTTTAAAATAATTTTTGAATTATATTTTCATATTTTTTCTTCAGTTTCGATTTTTTTATCTAAACTTTTATGAAAATATAATACAGTTTTTATCGAAAATAATCAACTATATTTTTTAAAAAAATTTTTTTATTACGAAGATTTTTATTAACAAGACTATACTATACAAGGGTTTATGCATTATTTAATCCTTATAAAAAATATTTTGATTTGAAATTTCATAATTCTTATGCTACTATAGATTAACTTATCATTTAAACTTAAATGTTTCTGAAATATTTTTTCTTTTTTACAAAAATTAAAAAAATAAATTTTAAAAAAATTATAAATTATAAAAATCGTGAACTAAAACTATTCGTAAGATTAAAAAAATAGGAGGTTTTTTATTTTGAACTCTAATAACGAACTAGATTTTCAAGTTAGTGACTTAAAAACTAAAATTTCATCTCTGTTTGATAAATTTAAAACTCTTCAAACAAGTATGAACGTAATTATGGATATTGTATCTTCAAATCCAGAATATAATATAACAAAAAATAAATTGGAAGCTTTAGTTGGATTAGCTAATAACCTAAACAGCACTAATAGCATCAATGAGTTTTATGAAATAAAAGCTTTAGCTTATGATGTTGAAAAAATGATTTTCGACTTAGAGCATATCATTGAAGGTAATGAAACAGAAACTCCTGATCCTGAAGTTCCTGAAATCATTGTACCTGAAATTAAAACAGCTTTATTAACAGATACTGGAGTTACTTTAATCGGAACTCTAAAAGATATTGTTGATCCTGAAATAAGATTAAACAATATTGAATACAGATTATATAAAGAAACTTCAACTGGAAATACTCAGATATCTCAAGCATCTACATCTGATTCTCTATTTAATGTAGATTTCAAATTTAGAGAAGCTGGAAGTTTCCATTTTGTAGCAACATACTACTATGACGCTGCTAATGAAACTGTTTTAAGCAAGTCTATTAAATCAAATACAGTAACTGTTCAATTAGTAGATAAAGAAGTACCAACTATATGTTGCGCTGCTTTAACAAACTTTGGAAATACTCCTAAAGGATTATTAACTAAAATTATTGATTTAGATTCTGCTATAACTGAAGTTACTTATACTTTAAAAAATACAAACAATGTTACTATTGAAACAGTTGTTAAAAACAATCCATTTGATCACATTGAGTTTGCTGATGTTGCTGAAGGAAATTATTTCTTTAACTGTAACTGTACATATAACTTAGGATCAAGAACTGGTGCGATTTTATTAAACTCTAATATTATCAACATCAAAGGAGATATTGTAGATCCTAACCCTACACCGGATCCAGAACCAAATCCTGATCCAAACCCAAACCCTAATCCTACACCAGTAACAAAATGGCCAAGAGCAATCTTTGCACCATTTGTTGATGCTGCTAGAGATGATATCAACTTCAAGTTTGCTTTAGCTGACAAGTCAAAAGTAACAGGAGTTCAATTCTATAATTTAGGATTTATAACTGCTGATACTAACAATAATCCAGCTTGGGCAGGAAATTTATCTTTACCTGGGAACAAGGGAACTAACGCTGGATTAATGCAAGATATCGAAAGATTAAGATCTATGGGTGGAGATGTTTGTATATCATTTGGTGGACTTAACGGACCATACCTAAACGAAACTATTACTGATATCCAAGATTTAAAAAATAAATATAAATCTATTATCGATGCTTGGGACTTAAAAAGAGTCGATTTCGATATGGAGCATAATAGCACTGTTGGAAATGCAACTTGCGATGCAAACAAAAGAAATCACCAAGCTATAAAACTTTTACAAAATGAATTAAATGCTGAAGGAAGATACGTTGGTATCTGGTTTACACTTCCTGTTATGCCTTACGGATTAAACCAAAACGAGTTACTTCTTTTAGATGATGCTATAAAGGCAGGAGTAGAAATTGAAGGAGTTAACGTTATGGCTATGTGTTACGGAGCCGCTTACGCTGGAAATATGGCTGAGCAATCTATATCTGCTATGACAAATTTACACTCTCAATTAAAAACTCTTTACAACAACAACGGAATTATAAAAACTGACGACGAGCTTTGGGCTATGGTTGGTATCTGTCCTGAGATTGGAATAAACGATACTGGTGCTTTCAATACATTCTACTTAGCTGACGTTGCTCCTGTTGTAGAGTTCTGTAAAACAAAAAATGTTGGTATGATTACTTTCTGGTCTGCTAACAGAGATAAAGCAAACAATGGTTCTGAAGTAAATGGGCCTGATTCAACTGGACTAGCACAAGAAGAATTAGCATTCTCAAAAGCTTTCCAAGTTTATAACAACATCAATCCTAACGTAAATAACCTTATTCCTTCACAAGATTGTGGAGTTCATAACGGAGTTCCTGTTTGGCATCAGTCAATTTCTTATCCAAATGGAAATACAAAAGTTTACTACGAAGGAAAATACTATGTTAACGGTTGGTATGTTTCTGCATGGGATAATCCACCAACTTCAAATGAAGCATGGAAAGAAACTGCACTATAATTTTTAAACAAGGAGTGTGTAATGAATACTTTAGAAATACAAAGCATTAAATCGCATTTTTCAAATGTTTTAAGCCACTATAACAATTTAAAGAAAAAATTTGTTGATTCTTCTAGTGAGCTTGAATCTTTAAATATACAATTAATTGAACTAAAAAATAAAATGAACAACTTAACAATGGAGTCTTCTATCATTTATTTCTTCGAAGTAAAAGAGTTACTTGCTGCTGTTGAGAAAACAATCTTTGATTTAGATATCGAAATTGAAAACCCACCAGTGGATCCAAATCCTGATCCAGAACCTGAAGTAATACTTCCAACTATCGGAAGTGTTGAATTAAGCACAGCTGATAAAAAAGCTACTGTTGTTTCTAAATCAATTTCTGATATTCAAGGAAGACTTACTCAAGTTACATATAACTTAAAGACTTCTGTTAGAAATGTAATCGAACAAAGAACTACAACTACACCAACTACACCTGTTACATTCAACAGTATTTTAACAGCTGGAGATTATGTTGTAGAAGCTATATACTCATACACAGGAGCTAACTCATTAGAGCAAATTACAAAGCACTCTAATATAGCTACTATTAAAGAGGATGTTATTGTTCCTCCTCCATCAACTGATGCTATTGCAACATTAAAACTTACTTCAAGTCAATCTTGGGGAACTGGATTTAGTGCTGATTTAGAGTTAATCTCTCATACAACAGAGAACTTTGGTGGAAACTGGGAATTAAGTTTTGACTCTCCTGTTTCTAGCCTTTCTCAGTGGCAAATAAATGCTTCTAAAGTTGGAAATAGAATGGTTATAACTTCTGGAAGTGATTGGTCAGGAGCTCCTAACTTTAACTTAGGACCAAATGGTAGTTTTAAAGTAGCTGGAATAAACGGAAACGGATCTCCGTTCGATAATAAAGTGGCATCTAATGCAACTTTAAACGGACAACCTGTTACTCTTATAATCAATGGAGAGATTATTGGTGGAGGAACTACTCCAGATCCAGAACCAAATCCTGATCCAGAAACTCCAAAAGTTTCTTTCCCTGATAGATTACCTATCTTAGGATCAACTGAAGTTGGAACAATATACTTAAATGGAGATGAATCTGCTGTTTTAGGAACTGTTTCTGTTCCTCATACTAATATTCACTCTGAATATGCAATCTATGTAAATGGATTTAAATCATCATTAAAGCCGGTTGAGCTAACAAGAAGATCTTCAATGTTAAATGTTAATATAGCTGTAGCAATACTTCCACTATTAACTGGAAACAATGATGTACAATTAGTATTTGCTGGTGTAGGAGAAACTACAGTAACTTACTTCACAACAAATACATTAACTATAAAGAAAGAGTCTACAGGAACTTCTAAGAAATCTCTTATTGGTTACTGGTCATCGTGGGGAGGAAATGCTGGAGCAACTAGATATATCGATTTAGAAGCAGTTCCTACTGAGTATGATACAATAGTAGTATCGTTTATCGAGCATTCAAATGACTATTTAACTCCTCAATTCGATCCAGAAGCAAGTGGACAAGTTACAAAAGCTGAATTCAAAAATAAAGTTGCTAGAATGAAAGCTAAAGGGCACAATGTTATAATCGCTGTTGGAGGACAAAACGGTGTATTCCATTTAGAATCTGCAAGTGATAAAAAAATATTTGTAGATGGAGTTATTAAAATTATTGAAGAGTATGGATTTAACGGATTTGACGTTGACTTAGAAGGTCAAAGTGCTCAAAATGGAACTAGCCATGTTGTAGATGCAATACAAGAGATTGTTGAATACTTCAGAGCTAAAGATCCTAATTTCATATACTCAATGGCTCCAGAAGTTGCTTACTTAATAAGTGAAGGATTTGGAAGATTATATGTTGATTTAATCAAACAAACAAAACACTTAATAACAACAATTCACCCTCAATACTATAACGCACCTGGAACAGCAATATATGCATTTGATGGAAGCGGACCAGTTGAATGTAGAGATCAAGCTAGATTCATTCCTGAATTCACTGAAGCATTAATAAAAGGTCACGATGGACCAGCTTGGGGAGAACCTCAATCTATGATATTCCCAATTGGACCAATTCCTGAAGAGATGTTAGCGATTGGATTACCAGCTGGACTGGGAGCTGCAGGAACTGGAGCTATCAATGAGATGAATGTATTCACTAATGCTTGGAGAGAAGTTCAAAGAAGAGGATATGAAAATGTAAAAGGATTCATGACTTGGAGTATCGACTGGGATGAATACCATAACTGGCAATTTAAAAATGCTATAGCTCCTCTTATTAAATAGTGATTTAATATGAAGAAATTAAGAATTTTATCTATTGATGGAGGAGGAGTAAAGGGTGTTGTTCCCGCTATAATCTGCGAATACTTAGAGAATGAAATTTCTAAAAAAGTTAACCGTAAAGTATTTCTTCATGAATACTTTGATTTAATAGTTGGAACAAGTACAGGAGGAATCCTAGGTGCTCTTTATACCTCTCCAAATTATCATACTGCACAAGAGATTGTGCAACTTTACAAAAACTGTGGAGATAAAATTTTTAACAAAAATATAATTCGAAGGGTTTCATCGTTTGGTGGAATCCTTCGTCCTAAATACTCCACAAAAGCCTTAGAAGAGCTATCAGAGTCTCTTTTCGGGGATATAAACTTAAGTGACACTATAAAACCCTTTATGACAACTTCTTATGATCTTATTAGAGCTAAGGAGATTTTTTTCGATAGTTTAAACGCTAAAAGAAAACCTTTAAAAAACTTTAAATTAAAAGATGTTGTTATAGCTACATCTTCTGCTCCTGTTTATTTCAACGCTAAAAGACTTATCTCATTAAATAATGATGTATATAACTGTATTGATGGAGGAATATTTGCAAACAATCCAGCTCTTATAGCATATGCAGAAGCAAGAAATATAGATTTTAAAAAGCATCTTAAGGATAATAAACCATCATTTCCTGGGTCGGATGATATGATTTTAATATCACTTGGTACAGGTCATAAAGAGGGATATAAAAATTATGAACATCTAAAAACTAAAGGTGGAGCAAAGTGGGTTATGCCTATAATAGATATTCTATTTGCAGCTCAATCAAACACTGATGACTTTATTTTAAGAAAGATATTTGATTCTTCTAAAAATAAATGGAATTATTATAGAATAAATCCGAGATTATATAAAGGTTCTTTAGAGTTAGATAATAAATCAGAAGGTAATATAGAAAAGCTTTGTGATGATGCTCACGAGTTTATAAAAAGAAATAAAGATAAGTTGGACGATATCATTCTTCAACTGATTTTAAATGATTAAAAGCTACTAGAAATTGGTGGCTTTTTTATTTTACAGAAATTTTTATAAATAAAAAAAACTCTTTTTACAGAGTTTCAAATTTCATATGGTGCCTAGAAAAGGATTCGAACCTTCGACCGCCCGGGTATGAACCGGGTGCTCTAGCCAACTGAGCTATCTAGGCAAATGGCTGGGGTGGCTGGATTCGAACCAACGCATGACGGAGTCAAAGTCCGTTGCCTTACCGCTTGGCGACACCCCAATAAATGGTCGGAATAGCAAGATTCGAACTTGCGGCCCCCTGCTCCCAAGGCAGGTGCGCTACCGGACTGCGCTATATTCCGAACTATTTTGTTTTTGTAACTCGCTCTCGCTCGCCACATAATTATAGTATCATAATTTTCAAACATTGTCAACAAAGTTTTTTATTTTTTTATATTTTTTTATTTATGATATAATCTACAGTAGAGGAATTTAAAAGAAAATATGGAGGAAAACTATGAAAAAATTAATTTCTTGGAATGTAAACGGTTTAAGAGCTGTACTTCAAAAAAACTTTTTAGAATACTTTAACGAGGTAAATGCTGACGCTCTTTGTTTACAAGAGATAAAATTACAAGAGGGGCAAACAGATTTTTCCCCAGAAGGATACCATTGCTACTGGAACTATGCTGAAAAGAAAGGATACTCAGGAACAGCAATTTTTACAAAAGAGAAACCATTGTCAGTGGCTTACGATATAGGAATAGAGCACCACGATAAAGAGGGAAGAGTTATCACTCTTGAGTTTGAAAATTACTATCTTGTAAACGTTTATACTCCTAACTCTCAAACTGAACTTGCTAGACTTGATTATAGAATGAGTTGGGAAGATGATTTTAGAAACTACCTTTTAGAGTTAGATTCTAAAAAGCCTGTTGTTTTATGTGGAGATTTAAATGTTGCTCACACTGAGATAGATTTAAAAAATCCAAAATCAAATAGAAAAAATGCTGGGTTTACTGATGAAGAAAGAGCAAAGTTCACTCAACTATTAGAAAGTGGTTTTGTTGATAGCTTTAGATATCTTCATCCAGATATCACAGATGTATATTCGTGGTGGTCGTATAGATTCAGTGCTAGAAAAAATAATGCAGGATGGAGAATAGATTATTTTGTAGTTTCTAACAAAATAAAAGAAAATATTAAAGAAGCGAATATCCACACTGAAACTCTAGGTTCTGACCACTGTCCTGTCGAACTTATTTTAGATATTTAATATTATATTTTTTAAAAGGATTTCTACTTTTTTTTGGTAAATGAGTTTACAAAGCAAAGCTTTTTAAAAGTTTCTATTAAAATGGGGGATGATCTCTATGTTTCGTGACTCTTATAGCAAAAATAAGTTTCTAATCACTATTGAAGGAATGAGTGCAAATACCTTATCTTTAGGAATACAAGGGTTTGCACTTACTGCTTTAACTCTTTACTTTCAATGTAAACCCTTTTGGATATCACTTATAACAACCTTACCTCTAGGGCTTCAACTTCTTCAAATCTTTTTAGGAACATACTATAAATTTTTCAAAACTAAAAAACAAGCGCTGCTTTTTAGTGCTGCGGCTGCTAGAATTCCAATGTGTTTTCTTTTTTTTATTGTCTTATTTAACAAAACTGATTACCGCTATCTCGTTGGAATAGTTTTTATCTACTCTTTTTTCTCTGCTTTTCTAAGCGGAATTTGGACGAGCTCTGTTGGAGATATTATAAAAAAAGAGGAGCGTGGACTCTTCTTCTCTAAACGTTTTACTTTGATATCTATATCTACAGTTTTCTTTTCATATACAGTATCAAAAGCTCTAAACTACAGTCCTGGAAAAAATAGTATTCTTGTTCTTACCTTTATAATTGCTGTTGCTGCAATAACAACTTTGGTCCTTCTATATTTTCATGATATTCCCGATTTCTCTGAAAAGCAACGAGAGTTTTCCATAAAAAAACCTTTAAAAGATAGTAATTTTCTTAATTTTTTATCTTTTATAGCTATGTGGAACTTCTCAATAGAGTTCACAAAACCATACTTCTATTATTTTGCTGTTGTGGATTTAAATGCTTCATATAATATTTTAGGATTATCTACATCTTTAACCGCTATTCTTTCTATATTTACATTCTTTATCTATGGAAAGCTTGTAGAACGAATTGGATATAAAAAGTTATTATCTTTTGGAATAGGTGTCTCTAGTTACGTCGTTATATTTTACTTTTTAATGACAAAAGAAACTGTAAATAGTTTAATTATGTTAGATGCTATTGGAACTGCTATTGGTTGGTCTGCAATAAATCTATCTGTCTTCAGTTTATTGCTTGAATTATCCTCTCCAGACAGAGACTCTTACACCGCTGCCTATTCTCTCTCTGTAGGTGTTTTAGGCCTAAGTGGTGCATTCTTAGGAGGGTATTTGGCTAACTTCTTACAGGGAAAAACTATTATGATTTTTGGAGACTCTTATGCTGGTTTAAAACTTATGTTCTTCATCAGTTTATTTTTAAGATTTTATTGTATGTTATTACTAACTAAAGTTAGAGCTTATCAAAAAAATCTTTATTATCCAGGAATATACCCTTCTATCGTTTACCTTTTAAGAAGTAGAAGATAAATAATTGAAGTTACAAAAAAGAGACCCTTACACAAAGCTTATCGCTATGTAAAAGGTCTCTTTTATTATTTATTTCCTTTTAAACAAAACTCCTCAAAATGTGGAAGTGTTAAACACCAGTCACAGAAGTTACCCCAGTCTTCTTTCAACTTATGGTATCTTCTTTGAAGATATATTGTTTTTAATTGTAAGTACGATGTTGTTACTCTCATAGTTTGCTCTAATCCCATTGGACAGTTAGAGATAATCTTCATATAGATTTCATATTTTGTATAAATTTTTCCATCTACTTCAACCTCTTTTTGATCCTTTTCAAAAGCATTGAATATCTCAATCCATCTATTTAAATTTTCAATCACAACGTCATCCACATATTCGTTACAAGATGTTTTTAAATCCATTTTTGTAAGTCTGTGCATCTTTGAAGTTGAAGAAACTATATCAGCAAAATGATATCTTTGAAACTGTGGTGTCCAGTAGTTTGGATAAGTTATATCAAACTGAACTATAATTCCTTTTAAGAAGTTATCATGTCCTGTTCCAGTTGGTACATTTCCTAATTTCCCAGCTCTTTTATAATCTTTCTCCTCTAAACCTGGAGTTTCATCCCACTCCTCTATCGACTCAGCTATCATAGGATATCCACTAGCTATTAAACTTTCATCTAAACCATAAACTCTATCATTAAATATTTTTAACATGTCTAACCTCCTTAAAACTTTCTCTAAAGATTATAACATATTTTATATTTTAATTTAATGAATTATTTTAATTTAAAAAAATTAATGAAGTATATTCATAAACAATGTTATTATTCCAGCGTTAAAGAAATCTATAAATAATCCACCTACTATTGGAATTACAAAAAATGCCTTTGGTGATGGGAAATATTTAGCGGTTAAAGCCTCCATGTTCGCTAAGGCTTTAGGCGTTGTTCCGAAACCACATCCACAATGTCCACTTGTCATAACAACAGCATCATAATCTTTTCCAGTTAGTCTAAATGTTATGAAGTAAGCAAACATTCCAATCAATACTGTTTGAGCCACCAACATTATAACTAATGGTAGTGCTAATCCTTGAAGTTCCCAAAGTTTAAAAGTCATAAGAGTCATTGATAAAAATATCGTCAGAGTAAATCCACCAATAATATTTATAATATCTAAATGTACATCATATGCTCCACTAAAATCAGAGATATTTCTTATTAAAGCTGCTGCAAACATAGCACCTATATACGATGGTAAAACAACCCCTGCACCAGATAAAAAGTTCGAGATTAAACTTCCAATACCCATAGCTATTATAATTTGGAAAGAAGCTGTTGAAACATGCTTAGGGTCTAAAGGTGTCTTTTTCTCATCTTCAGAATCATAAACTCCACCTGTTTCTCTTTTCTCTAATAAATTATGTTTTTTTATCAATCTATTAGCCAGTGGTCCAGAGATTAAACTTCCAACTATTAGTGCATAAGTTGCTGTAGCCATAGCTACAACTGTTGCTCCTTCTGCTCCATAACTCTCAAGGATTGGTGCAAATGCACCAGCCGTTCCAGGTCCACCTGTTGTTGACATAGAACCCGTAGCCAAACCTATTAAAGGGTTTAAATTTAAAATTCCTGCTAATCCCACTCCCAGTACGTTTTGAGCTATCGCTAATCCTACAGAAGCCATTAAAAACATAAATACTGGCATTCCAGCTTTTTTTAATAACTTTAAACTTGCAGAATATCCTACAGTTGTAAAGAATGCAATCATAAAAAGATTTCTTAAAGAGTCTTCAAATATAAAGTTGAACATCCCTGTTTTATAACCAATAAATGTTATTATTGAGAAAGCCGTTCCACCTGTTACTGATTCTGGAATACAATTTTCCTTTAAAAATTTGAATGTGTGATTTAAAAATTTACCTATATACAATACAACAACTGCCATTGCTATAGTTTGAATTGTTGATAACTCTATCGTCATCTAGTACCTCCTTTTAATGTTTGTAAATTGTGTGTGTATTTCGATTGTAGCACCATTTTGTTCTTTTTTAAAATAGAATATATCAATATATCAAACAATAAACTATTCAATATATTGATATCAGATTTATTTTATAAATCTTTTAATGTCTCCACAGATTTTTTTATAAGTTCTATAAAAGCTTCTCTATTAATCTCATTTAGAACTAGTGCATTTTTTTCTTTTCCGAGCTTATTACGATAATCTATAATAGTCTCACCATAAGTAAACTCTCCTCTTAACTCTGTTCCTAAAAATACATCTACTCCTTTGAACATTTCTGGTTCTAAAAGATAAGCTATAGTGCATGGATCGTGCATCGGAACTTCTGAAACTTTATAAAACTCTTTATAGAAGTCTAGCGCATTTTTTATAGCTCCATGTGCAACTTCAGAAGCGAATCCTCCTATTTCTCTTATCTCTGCTAACTCTTTTTCTGTTACAAAAGCTTTCATCGTCACATCTAATGGACAAAGTACAATATCTACTCCAGATTTAAATACAATATCTGCTGCTTCAGCATCTACGTAGATATTAAACTCTGCTGCTGGAGTTACATTTCCTCCTATTGCTGACCCGCCCATTATTACAAACTTTTCTATTTTTTCTTTTAATTCTGGATAAGCTATTAAAAATACCGCTATATTAGTCATTGGACCAGTTATAACTATAGTTATTTTCTCATCACTTTCTTTTAAAGTTTTAGCTAAAAATTCAACAGCGTTTAACTCTTCTAGTTTTTTTCCACTCTCTGGAATAACCACAGAACCAAGTCCAGTTTCCCCATGAACTTCTGGTGCCGTAACTATAGTTTTAAACATAGGTTTTTCACAACCTTTTGCTACTTTTATTTCTGGTCTAAAAGCCCCTACTAATTTTCTAGCATTTTCAGTCGTGTTATTTATATGCACGTTCCCCGCTGACACTGTAACACCTTTAATATCTAGACTAGTGTTTGCAAATGCTAAAAGTAAGGCAATTGTGTCATCACAACCTGGATCACAATCAATTATTATTGGTAATTTTTTCATTTTATCCTCCCTAAAAAATTTAAAATTTTTATAAATTATATCATAAAAAAATATTTTTAAGCTAGATTTTTTTTTTATAACATGCTATGATGTAGAGTCAGGAAGTGCTCTGACGAATATAAAAAAATTGAAGGAGTGAGTCATGAAAATAGGTTTTGATCACAATAAATATCTAGAGGAACAATCGAAATATATCCTAGAAAGAGTTAATAATTTTGACAAATTATATCTTGAGTTTGGTGGTAAACTGTTATTTGACTTACATGCAAAAAGAGTTTTACCGGGATTCGACGAAAATGCTAAAATTAAACTACTTCAAAAACTTAAAGAGAAAGTTGAAGTTATAATCTGTGTTTATGCAGGAGACATCGAAAGAAATAAAATCAGAGGAGACTTTGGTATTACATATGATATGGATGTATTCAGATTAATTGATGATTTAAGAGAACGTGAACTTGAAGTAAATAGTGTTGTTATCACTAGATATGACGACCAACCATCTACATCTCTTTTCATTACAAAGTTAGAGAGAAGAGGAATTAAAGTTTATCAGCATAGAGCTACAAAAGGATATCCTACAGATGTAGATACAATCGTTAGTGAAGAAGGATACGGAAAAAATCCTTATATTGAAACAACTAAGCCAATCGTTGTTGTTACTGCTCCAGGACCTGGAAGCGGAAAATTAGCTACTTGTTTAAGCCAACTTTACCATGAAAACAAAAGAGGAAACGCTGTTGGTTACTCAAAGTTTGAGACTTTCCCTGTTTGGAACGTACCATTAAAGCATCCATTAAATATAGCTTATGAAGCTGCAACTGTAGATTTAAAAGATGTTAATATGATTGACTCATTCCATCTTGAAGCATATGGTGAAACTGCAGTTAACTATAACAGAGATATTGAAGCTTTCCCTGTTTTAAAAAGAATAATAGAAAAAATTACAAATAAAGAATCTATCTATAAATCACCAACTGATATGGGTGTTAATAGAGTAGGATTTGGAATTATCGATGATGAAGTTGTTAAAGAAGCTTCTAAACAAGAGATCATCAGAAGATATTTCAAAACTGGATGTGAATATAAAAAAGGATATGTTGATAAAGAAACATTCCAAAG
Organism: uncultured Cetobacterium sp.; assembly: GCF_945952365.1. Lineage (GTDB taxonomy): Bacteria > Fusobacteriota > Fusobacteriia > Fusobacteriales > Fusobacteriaceae > Cetobacterium_A. The sequence goes on along the minus strand of NZ_CAMFHX010000016.1, from coordinate 16,621 downwards.
AGCTAAACTTATAATGGAAGAGTTAGGGTTAAAAGAATCTGATAGAAAAGTGGTTACTGCTGCTAGAGAACACTTAGACAAGCAAAAAGCTTGTGATACAACTGAACTATTATCATCAGTTGCAATGGAACTTACTACTGGATTAATCTTAACTGGTAAGAAATCTAATGTTTTAGATTCTTCATCTGCTGTTTTAATCAACGCTCTTAAAGCTATAGCTGGAATCAATGATAATATCCATTTAATATCTCCGACTATAATTGAAGATATTACAAAATTAAAGAAAACTACATTACAAAGTAAAAATGTAGGTTTAGACTGTGAAGAGATGTTAATTGCACTTACTATATCAGCTGCAACTAACCCAATGGCACAAGCTGCCCTTGATCAACTTCCTACATTAAAAGGAGCTCAACTTCACTCAACTACAATACTTGGAAAAGGTGACGAGCAAACTCTTAGAAAATTAGGTGTTGACGTAACTTGTGATCCTGTATTCCCAACTGAAAACCTATACTATAACGAGTAATTAATATATAAAGCTGAGGAAATTTTAAAATCTCCTCAGCTTTTTTCTTTTTTATATAATTATCCTATAAAAATTGGAACTCTTGCTTTTTCGATTATTTCAACACCCATACGTTTAGTTATTTTTTCAAAGAAAAATGATTTACTTAAATTTCCCATCACAATAAAATCAAACTCATTCATTCTATCAAAAAATTCCTCTTTTGTATTAAACTGCTGGTTATACATCTCTACTTTTACTTCGATACCTTTTCTTTCTAATAAATCTAAGATATTATTTTCCTCATGCTTATAGTTCCAGCTTAAAAGAGTTACTTTTTTTATCTCTGGGAAATCTTTAACGAAATTTTTTACACTCTTATTTATTTTTATTCCATCATCTGATATAATTACAACATTTTCAAATTTTGAGGCACTTTTATTTACAACTATTACAGGTTTGTAAACAACTTTTAATATTTCTAAAAAATCTTCATCTAAATACTCTGTCTCCTCAAGCATAATAAAATCTACTTTTTTTAAATATTCTTGGATTATCTCTTTATTTAAGCCGATATCCACAATTAATTCCTCTTTTATTCCCTCTTTTATTAAAATCTCTTTTAAATCCTGAATATACTCATCTTCATACTCTTTCAGTATATCCATAGTCATACTTGGACTTAAAAATGTTACTCCTGTTGGAACCTTCAACTCTTTTACATAAAGAGGTAAAATTTCAAAACCAAATCTCTTCTTTAATGACTTATAATTTTCTATTGCTAACTTCGCATCGTTATAATATTTAAATAGCACCAATATCTTATCCATCTAAAAAACCACCTCACATATACATCGTCTTATTTTCTGTTTACTGGCGCAATTTAATTAATCCTTTTTTTATTTACATATAAAAAAATCTCCAAGAGTTATCTCGGAGATGTAATTTTAAATATTTTATTTCATTATATTAACTTCATAAGATTGATATGGTAATCTGATTCCCTCTTTATCAAACCTCTTTTTAACTTCCTCTTGAATATCTGCATTCAGATCTCTAAAGTTTTCCTTCAGTGTCCAAACTCTAACTATAAATTCTGTTGCAATACCTGTTTCTTTAGAAAACTTTACAAATATATCTTTATCTTTCAATACAGATGGATGATTGCTTACAACATCATATAGAACTGTTTTTACTTTATCTATCGATACCTCTTTTTCTGCAAAGAATACAAAGTCTGCTCTTCTTTGTGGATTTGCTGTTACAACCGTTACAATCGAAGATGATAGCTTTCCATTCGGAACTATAACTCTTCTATTATCAACTGTATTCAAAGCTGTGTATAAAAATGTTATCTTCTGAACCGATCCCTCTGAAGATCCACAGATGATAAAATCACCTTTTTTGAATGGTTTAGATATCAGTATTTGAATTCCACCCGCTACATCTGATAAACTTCCTTTTAAAGCCAATCCCACTCCGACTCCAACAGAACCTAGAAGTGTTAATAGCGAAGCTACTTGTAGTCCTAAAATTTGAATCACATTTAAAAAATAAAAAATTATAATTAAACTTTTCATTGATGTTGCTAAGAAACTTACTAACAACTCATCAAATTGTTTTTTTCTTAAAACCTTTTTTAAAGATTTTATAATAAACTCTTTAAGTGGATTATAAGAAACATATAAAATTGCTAAATATATCACTTTTTTTATAACTATTGGTGAGTATTTAGCAATTGCTATTACAAACTCATTCAGCATATGTCCAAGAATGTTTTCCATAAAAATTTTCCTCCATACTTTTATTTCTGCTCATATTATACTATATTTATAGGAATTTTTCTACATACAAAAAAGTGGGTAATTTTCAAAATAATATTATCATGTTATTCTTAAACATAAGGTATTCGCGAATAAAAAAATATTATATTAAAGGAGATGTGACTTATGAATAAATTTATAAAAAATATGACAGGACTTTTATTTTTAGCTAGTTCAATATATACAATGGGAGCTTCAGAAAACCAAAACACTACAGAGATACAACTTTTAAGAAATGCTACTATGAGAATTAAATATAATGGAAAAATGATTTTAACTGATCCTCTATTAGCTCCAAAAAATTCTTACTTTGGATATCTTCCTGAGAATCAAAACAAACTAGTTAGCCCTACCTCTGATTTACCGATTTCTGCGGAAGATGCGATTAAAAATATAGATGCTATTTTAGTTTCACACACTCATATTCCTGATAGTGGAAAGTTAGATTTTGCTTACTCTGATCATTTCGATCAAAAAGCTATCGAGATTATTGATAAAAATACTTCACTTTTTATTCAACCTTTCGATTCTAAAGGTTTAAAAGCATCTGGATTCAACAATCTTACAACAATCGATAAAACATTTTCTTGGGAAGGAATCTCATTTGAAAGATTCGAGGTTTTACATACAAGTGTTCCTGTTTTAAAACCTATTGTTGGTGATGTTTCTGGATATGTTTTAAGAGCCGATAACCAACCTACCATACTTTGGACTGGAGATACTGTTTTAACTGAAGAAGTTAAAAATAAAATAACTTCAGTTAATCCAGATATAATCATAATTCACCCTGCAAAAGCACAAAAACCTCTAACTAATGAAGAAAAAGAGCAGTTTAAAGCTATGGGAATGCCTGTTGAAAAAGATGTTAAAAATCTTACTTTATTAATTGGAGCTGAAGAAGCGATAGAGATTGCAAAACTTGCTCCAAAGGCTAAAATAGTTGCTGTTCATATGGAATCTACAGACCACAGCACTGTAACTAGAAAAGATTTAAAAGAAAAAATAAAAGCAGCTGGAGTTACTAATATAATTGTTCCCGAAAACGGTGAAACTTTAAAATTCTAAATTAAATATAATTTCTCTTTTATTTTCAATAGATATGGATTATTATATAGAAAATAATAATAAAAGGTGTGAGATTATGAAAATAAGAGAAAAATATACCTGCCCTTTAGAATTAGCATATGATATTTTAAAAGGGAAATGGAAAATGGTAATTTTATATCAAATCCACTGGAGAGGTAGAGCTTCTTTATCAGAGCTTGAAAATGATATTATTGGAATCAATCAAAAAATGTTGTTACAACACCTTAAAGAGCTTATGAAATTCGGATTTGTCGATAAGTTCAACTATGATGGTTATCCATTAAGAGTTGAATATTTTCTAACTGAAAATAGAGGTAAAAAAGTTGTTAAAGTTCTTGAGATGATGCAGGACATAGGAAAAGATATTCTTGATGAAATGGAAAAATAAAAGGTATGGGTTGTCCATACCTTTTATTTTTATCTATAAATTTTCTCCGTTTGCTGCGATAACATCTTTATACCAGTAGAACGATTTTTTTCTACTTCTTTCTAAAGTTCCAACACCGTTATCATCTTTATCTACATAAATAAAACCATATCTTTTACTCATTTGACCAGTTCCAGCACTAACTAAATCTATACATCCCCAAGGAGTATAACCTATAAGTTCAACTCCATCTTTGATTCCTTCTTTCATCTGTTCAATATGAAGTTTTAAATACTCTATACGGTAGTCGTCATTTATACTTCCATCCACTTCAACTTTATCCACAGCTCCTAATCCATTTTCCACAATAAATAAAGGTTTTCCGTATCTATCATATAAATCATTCATAGTCACTCTAAGTCCCACAGGATCAATTGTCCATCCCCACTCTGATTCTTTTAAATATGGGTTTCCTAAAGTTTTAAAAGCATTTCCAGGCTTTATATTTTTCATAACTTCTGGATCAGCACTTTTTAATCTACTTGAGTAATAACTAAATCCTATATAATCAACAGTATTTTCTTTTAAAACTTTTCTATCCTCATCAGTTATATCTAATTTTATTCCCATCTCTTCGAACAATCTCTCTGAATATCTTGGATATTCACCTTTTGATTGAACATCTATAAAGAAGTAATTTTCTCTATTTGCTGCTTGAGCAACTAAAATATCATTTGGATGACATGTATTTGGATAAACAGTTCCTGCAGCTAGCATACATCCTATCATATTTTCAGGATCTATTTCATGACCAATCTTCGTCGCTAAAGCACTCGCTACAAGTTGATAGTGGGCTCCTTGATACATACACTGCTCTCTATTTTCTGATTCTTCAAAAACAAGTCCTCCACCAAAAGATGGTATATGAAGAATCATATTTATCTCATTGAATGTCATCCAATATTTTACTTTTCCTTTATATCTATTGAAAAGAACCTCACAATATCTAGTGTAAAACTCTATTAATTTTCTATTTTTCCATCCACCATATTTTTTAGTTAACTCTAACGGTGTATCAAAGTGATTTATTGTAACAACTGGCTCTATTCCATTTTTTATAAGTTCATCTATTAAAGAATCGTAGAATTTCAACCCCTCTTCATTCGGCTCTAAATCATCTCCATTAGGAAAAATTCTAGCCCAACAAATAGAAATTCTTAAACATTTAAATCCCATCTCTTTAAATAATTTTATATCCTCTTTGTATCTATGGAAGAAATCTATTGAAACATGAGATGGATAATAATCATAAGTCGTTTCTAAAGTTTTTCTTACATCTGCTAAAGCTTCTTTTCTTACTGGTATTCCACCAGGTAATATATCTACAGGAGATAATCCTTTTCCTCCTTCTAAATATGCTCCCTCACATTGGTTAGCAGCGATAGCTCCTCCCCATAAAAAGTTTTCTGGCATTATCTTTTTCATAACTCTCCTCCTATATTCTGCTCTCTATGCTAACGCTAATACGTTTTCTCCAACATTTACTTTTCCAAATTTTGAAACTACTACTTCTGTATAATCACTTGAATTTGTTACTATAACTGGAGTTGAGATATCAAATCCTTTTTTCATAACTGTATCTCTATCAAACTTTACTAAAATATCTCCAGCTTTTACTGTATCTCCCTCTTTTACACAAGATTCAAAATGCTCTCCATTTAATCTTACCGTATCTATACCTACATGAATCAGAATCTCTGTTCCATCTTTACCCTCTAATCCTATGGCGTGTTTCGTTGCGAAAATCGAACTCACAACACCATCAATTGGAGAACTTATCTCTCCTGTTTCGGGTACTATCGCATATCCTTTTCCTAAGCTTTCACTTGCAAAAGCATCGTCTTTCACACTCGATAGCTCTATAACCTCTCCTTTTGCTATAGACTTAACTTGAATAACCCCATCTACAGGTATCTCTTTTTTTATTTTTATTTCATTATCTTTAACCTTTTCAACGCTTTCAGAATTTTCATTTGGAATATCCTCAAATCCTATTACAAACATTGATGTAAACGCTGTTGAAAAGGCGATTACTGCTGCTATTCCTGCATGAACTATATTCATCGGTCTTGTCTCACTCAAAAATACCGGTAGTGATGCTAACCCTGGAATTCCTGTTGAGAAACGTACAACACCCATAACTCCACAATATAATCCTGCTAAACCTCCACCTAACATTACTGCTATAAGTGGTTTTTTCAATTTCATTGTAACTCCATACATAGCAGGTTCTGTTATTCCTAAACAAGCTGTAAATCCAGCACTTCCAGCAAGTTGCTTTAAATCTGCATTTTTAGTTTTTAATGCAACTGCTAGTGTTGCTCCTCCGTGAGCAATATTTGAAACTAACATCCCTGGTCCAACAACCGTATCAAATCCATTTACTGCCAACTCATTAAACCCGATTGGAATTAATCCATAGTGCATTCCTATCATAACTAGTAGCGGTGATGTTCCTCCTACAATTACTGGAATCAACCACGGAGCAAATCCATTTATTTTTTCCACTCCTAAAGCTAATCCTTCCCCTGCAATTGAACCCATCGGTCCTAACAGAAGAAAAGCAAGAGGTGTCATTATTAAAACTGTCAACAACGGCTTAGAGAAAAACTTTATAAACTTCGGTGAAACTCTATCTGCAAACTCTTCAACAAAAGACATAACATAAACAATTACTATAATTGGTACAACAGAAGAAGCATAATTAACAAGCCTTAAAGGCATTCCTAAAAAATAAACCGCTTCTTTTGCATTTACTAGTGCCAAATAGTTTGGATGGATTAAGGCCCCTCCGACTAACATTCCCATGTATGGATTACATTTAAACTTTACTGCTGCTGTATATCCTAAAACTACTGGGAAGAAGAAAAAGGCTGCGTCCGCTACAAAGTTAAATATATAAAATGTCTGACTATCTTTATTTAACCATCCAAAAGTTGTTGCTAACACTAAAACTGCTTTTAACATTCCTGCTGCTGTAAGTGGTGGAATAATTGATGTAAATATTCCTGAAATAATTTCAAAGAATCCTACAAGTCCTCTTTTTTTCTCAGAAGAATTACCTTCAGTTTCAATAGTTCCTATAATTTTTATAATCTCCTTATAAACTTTTGAAACCTCACTTCCGATGATAACTTGAAACTGACCATTGCTATCAGCTATTCCAATAACCCCTTTTGCAACTTTGATCTTATCGACATCAACCTTTTTACACTCTTTCAAGTTAAATCTCAATCTTGTTGCACAGTGAGTTACGTTTGAAATATTTTCCTTTCCTCCAACATTTTCTAAAATCAATTTTCCTAACTCTTGATACATAACACATTCCTCCATTTAATTTTTTATAAATGGGTCTTGCCTGATATAGAAAATAAAAAACCTAAGCAAATAGAAAAATAAATCTCTATCTCGCTTAGGTTTTGCCTTCTTACAGTAACAATCCTGTTTTATATGTTTTTTGTTTGTTTTATAATTTAACTTATAGTAACACATTACTTTTCACATGTCAAACTTTTTTAGATTTTTTCGTTCTTAATTTTTACAATTTGTAAAGTTAACAAGACTCTTTCATCTATATTCAACATGTATTTATATTTTCTTTCTATGAACTCAGTTATCTTTTCAACGCAATAATACTCTCTTGGAAAACTTTTTGTAGTTGCAATATACACCTGATCATACTCTCCAATATCCTTAGATTTTTTATTATTTACAACCTTTTGAGCTAAAAACTTTATATTATTTATAAAATAATAACAAGACTGACTCTCCTCATCTAAATCTAGTAAAAGATTATATTTTACAATATTCAAAATCTCATTTATCAATTTTGTTATATCAATTACATTCGGAATAGTTTCTTTCAATTTAGCATTGATTATATGAGTTGCTATAAAAGCAGCTTCATCTTCAGGCATCTGAATCTTTAGCTCTTCTTTTATAATCTCTAAAGCATATAGTCCAACTTCAAACTCCTCTTTATACAACCTTTTTATATCCCATAGAAGACCATTCACCAACTCCCCTGAAGTTATAAATCTTTCTACCGATCTATATATATGATCTGCTATTCCTATATAAGTAATATCGTTTAACTCTTTTTTAAAAACCTCATTTGTATGTCTTACAATTTTATCTGTTATTCTAATATACTCTATCGGAATCTCATCCAACAAAACTTGTATTTTTTTCTTTGTTTGATTATCCGATGATACAAAAATTTTCTCAATCAAAGATTCATCTAAGTCATCCCCAATTTTTTTCTTAAATGCTATTCCACACCCAGCAACAATAATCTCCTGCTTATCTTCATTTTCTGAGATTGCAACATTATTATTTAAAATTTTTTTTATTTTCACTGTTCCCCACTCCATAAAAAATTTATTTTCCGAAAGTATAACACACTTTCAAAAAATAATTTAGAAGTTTTTTCGGAATAATAAATATTATATTTAAAAAATATTCTAACTCCTGTATAATCAATTAATATTATTTAAATAAATATTTTTAAGGTGGTGCAATATTTTATGGAAACAATTATAAAAAAATTTAATGAACTTTCATCTTCTGAACTTTATGAAATACTAAAAGTGAGATCGGAGGTTTTTATAGTAGAACAAAATTGTCCTTATAATGATGTGGATGGAAAAGATTATAAATCAACTCATATTATGATAAAAAAGGGTGATTCTATCGCTGCATATATAAGAACTATTCCAGCTGGAATCTCTTATGAAACTTCATCTTTTGGAAGAGTTCTAGTTTCAAAAGAGTTTAGAGGTGAAGGACTTGCAAAACTTATTGTTGAAGCTGCTATAAAACAACTTTTTGAAGTTGAAAATGTTAACTCTATAACTATCGGTGCTCAGCACTATCTAGAAAAGTTCTATTCATCTTTCGGTTTTAAAACTATTTCCGAAATTTATTTAGAAGATGATATTCCTCATGTTGATATGATTTTAGTAAAAAAATAAAATAATTTATTTTTTTTAAAACTTTTTTATAAAACCTGTGGTCTAAATATTATAATAAAGTGTTAATAAAATAATTTAATCCCCCCGAAGGACCTCTGTACTCCCCCCACAGAGGTCTTTTACTTTTTTGTAAACAATAAGTTAAATTACCTCTTTTTTACTATTTTTTAATTTCTATTTAACCCTCATAAGATAAGCTAAAAAAACAAGTGAAAATAAAGGAGGATAACTTATGAATATTGGTATTAACTATAAATATAAAGATGACTTTCAAGATTATTGCAAAAATTTTATTGAAAAAAATAACATTAAACATTTAGAAATAAATTGGTATAAACATGATTGTTTAAACAAAGAATATGAAGACGAGTATCTAAAACAAATTCAATTTTTAAAAGATACATACAATATAAAATTCTCGTTACATTTTCCGACGTTTTATGATTTTGGTAGCAGAATTCCATTTTTTAGATATATTATAAAAGAACATCTCAAAGAGTGTTTGACTTACGCTAACTCTTTTGGAATAGATTTAATTGTTATACATCCCGGTACAATTGGACAAATGGATATCCCTAAAAATAATCGCTTCGCCTCACAAAGACTTCTTTTAGATATTGCTCATAGTAAAAAAAATGAGGTTAGAAAGTTGAGTCTAGAAATTTTTGATTTTATTAAGTCTGAAATTGAAAAAAATAACTACAAACTCAAAATTGCTATTGAAAATCTTGTTTTAGATAATGAAATATGTGTAAAATCTAAAGATTTAATATCTTTAATAAAAGATATTAAATCTGACTCTTTTGGAGCCTGTTTAAACTATGCTCATGCACATAGAGCTGGACAAGATTTGATTGAATATACAAATGAAGTCAAAGATTATTTACTACATATCCATGTTAGTGATAATGATGGTAAATGTGATTTGCATAGTTTTCCCGAAGCTGAGGGATGTACTCTACCCTGGGATGATATCTTTAATGTCCTTCAAGAAATTCAATATAATAACTCAATAATTGCTGAAGTCGTTTCTGAGAATATTGAAACTCTTAATTTTACAGTAAATTTTTTAAAAACAAACAAATAATTTTTTATTTTTAAAACTTTTTTATAAAACCTGTGGTCTAAATATTATAATAAAGTGTTAATAAAATAATTTAATCCCCCCCGAAAGACCTCTGTACTCCCCCCCACAGAGGTCTTTCACTTTTTTGAACCATTAATTGAAATATCTTTTCTTCAACTCTTGAATATCTCCTCTAAGCTCTAACTCATTAAGTAAAAAATTAATTGTATTTAAAAAATGAATTTCATCCTTTTTTATCAAATACCCCATTTGACTTCTTGTTAGTGGATTCTCTATCATAGCTCCTTCTAAAGAGTTTACCTCTCTTTCATATACTATCGCTTCTGGTGTTTCTGTTACCATCACATCGACCTCTCCTTTAGCTACCGCCATTGGAACATCTAAATTATTTTTATAACGAATTATTGTAGCTTTTTTTAATTTTTCATCAGCAAAAATCTCATTTGTTCCACCTATATTTACTCCAACTTTTATTTCTGGTTTATTTACATCTTCTAATGAACTATATTTCACTTTTTCACCTTTTCTAACCAAAAAACATTTACCAAAAATAAGATATGGCGATGACATCTCTGCTTCTATCTGTCTTCTTATTGTTCTTGTAATTCCACTCATGGCAACATCATATTTTTCTGAATTCAGATCACTCAAAAGAGTTTTCCATGTTGTCGGAACAAACTCTATCTCAACTCCCAATTCTTTTGCTAACAATTTTGCTACCTCTATATCATAACCTATGTACTGATCTTTTTCTAAATAGCTAAATGGTTTATAATCTCCTGTTGTTCCTACCTTCAAAACTCCTCTATTTACTATTTCTTTTACTAAATCTTTAGAATATCCAAATACTGTAGTTAAAACTAAACAAATAATAACAATTAATTTTCTCATATAACCACCCTCCATTTTATATTAAGATGAATTATATCAATTTTAAAGCTATATTTACAGAGAACAATTTCTTTAATTTTTTGTTCGGATTTACTTAAATTTAACTATCTATAACCCCTCAATTAGAGAGGCTTTTTAACTTTAAAGTTTATTGAAAATTTACATTTTTTGAAGGTCAGAGTTTATTTTTATATACTTCCTCAATTAGAGAGTGTTTATAATTTTTTAAGAAAATATTCGCCAAAAAAACGAGCCTTTTAAATCGATTTTAAGGCCTTTGATTTTTTAATCTCTTATAAAATTAAGGGTCATCAATTTCGAAGACCTTTAAAACTTATTTTAAACGTTCTTTTATCGTTTTTTTTAATTTGAAAATATACATTTTAATATGTATAATAGAAAAAAGCAGTTCAAAATTTAGAACTGCTTCTTTTTCATATCTTATAAAGACTCTGCTTCTACACTTCCAAAGCTATCCTCTTCTACCTCTATTATTTCAGATTCTGTCTTAGCTACAATTAAAGTACAAATAGCATCTCCAGTTACATTTACAACTGTTCTTAACATATCTAAAAGTCTATCTATTCCCATTATTAGAGCTATTCCATCTAAAGGTAATCCTATTTCAGTTAGTACCATACCTAACATTATAAGTCCAACTCCAGGAACTCCAGCTGTTCCTATTGAAGCTAAAGTTGCTGTAAAGATAACTGTTATATAGTTCCCCATAGTTAACTCCACTCCATAAGCTTGAGCTATAAATACAGTCGCCATTCCTTGCATTATTGCTGTTCCATCCATATTTATCGTACTTCCTAAAGGAATTGTAAACGATGAAATACTTTTAGAAACTCCAAAGTTTTCTTGCATAGCTTTTAAAGATGTTGGTATTGTAGCGTTGCTCGAAGAAGTTGAAAATGCAACCACCATTGTTGAAGCATATTTTTTTACAAATTTTATTGGATTATATCTTGCAATTAATACAAGTAAACCTTGATAAGTTACTAAGTAATGAATAATCAATGCTGCAATAACACCTAAGAAATATTTTAATAGTGGTACCATAGCTGAGTATCCTAAAGTTGTAAATGTTTTTGCTATCAGTCCATAAACTCCATAAGGAGCTAACTTCATAATAAGTTCAACCAATTTTAGCATAAGGTTATTCGCTTCTTCGATGCCTTTTTTTATCGTTTTAACTCTGTCCCCTAAAAGAGAGATTCCAACTCCACAAAATATTGCAAACACTATAATTTGAAGCATATCCCCCTTCGCCATTGCTTCAATAGGATTCACAGGAATCATTCCAAGAAGTATATCTACAAAAGGTTTACTTTCTCCAACACTAACTTTTGATGTCACTATATCAGAAAGTATAATCCCTTTTCCTGGATTGATTATATTTCCCAATCCTAAAGCTAATGTTATTGCAACTGCTGTTGTTCCAAGATAGAAAGCTAAAATCTTCACTCCAACTCTTCCTAATTTTCTAACATCTTCAACTCCAGCAGCCCCAACTGTTAGAGAACAAAATACTAAAGGAACCACAATCATTCTTATAGCTCTCATAAATCCTGAACCTAAAAAACTAAATAAAAAATTAATAAGATACGTTTCCACAAATACATTTCCTTTTATTGGATGTAGAACTAAACCTGTTATAATTCCTAAAACTAATGATACAAATATTTTGCTTGTTAAACTCAACTTCTTCATTTTGTTTTCCTCCATATATTTTTTTTATTTATTATTTTTAATTTTTTCATTCATCTATTATATTATATTTTATTTTTATTTTCAATAAAAATAAAAATTATTTTCCAAAAATTTCTTTTATAAAAAAAAGACAAAGAAATATCTCTCTGTCTCTAACTTTAAAATCTATCTTCCTCCAACTACGATGTCACTAATTTTTATACGAGGTTGCCCCACATTTGCAGGAATACTTCCTGAAACTGATCCACACATACCCTGACCATGAGATAGATTATCTCCAACCATCTCAATTTTATGAAGTACTTCTGGACCGTTTCCTATAAGTGTCGCCCCTCTCACAGGTTCTGTAATCTTTCCATTCTCTATTAAATACCCTTCCATTACAGAGAAATTGAAATCTCCAGTACTTGGATTAACTGAACCTCCACCCATATATTTTGCATAAATTCCATTTTCTACACCAGCTAACATATCCTCTAAAGATGATGTTCCATTCAAAATAAATGTATTTGTCATTCTAGAAGTTGGTGCATATTTATATGATTCTCTTCTTGCACTTCCAGTACTTTCTACTCCCATTCTTCTTCCATTCAGCTTATCCACCATATAGCCTTTTAAAACTCCATTTTCTATTAAAAGATTTCTCTTCGTAGGAGTTCCTTCATCATCAACATTTGATGATCCCCACTCATTTAACAATGTCCCATCATCTACAGCAGATACAACATCACTTGCAACCTTCTCTCCAACTTTTCCAGCAAATACAGAAAGCCCTTTTGCCACACTTGTAGCCTCTAAACCATGCCCACAAGCCTCATGGAATATAACTCCACCAAACTCATTTTCTATAACAACAGGCATCTTTCCGCTCGGTGCGTATTTTGCACCTAGCATAGTCTTAGCTATTCTAGAAGCCTCTCTTGCATACTCTTTCACATCTATCTCTTTAAAGAACTCAAAACCTTTTCCAGCTCCAGGTCTATACGACCCCGTTTGCATCTCATTCATATCAGAAGCAATACTCTCTATTCCTAGTCTACTTCTTGTTCTACTATCCTCTGCCCAAACTCCCTCTGAGTTAGCAACTAAAATATTTTGAGTTGAGTCTCCATAGTTTATTCTAACTTGACTTATACACTCATCATAGTTTTTTGCAGCTTCATATGCTTCTTTCATAACTAAAATCTTATCATCTTTTAATACACTTCCAGGTGCTAAAACAATTTTATGTCTATTCTCAATATCTTGTTTAACAAGATTTATAACGATATCTTCCTTTGTTCCCTTTATAGCTTTTGCTGCTTTCTGAGCTGTTTTTAGAAGGTTTTCTCTATTCATATCATTTGTGTAAGCATAAACAGAAAAAACTCCTTTAAATATTCTTATTCCAACTCCAAAATCTTTTCCCGATATCGCTTGTTCAACTTTTCCATCAACTAAATAAAACGAATCTCCTGTCTTATCTTCAACAAAAACTTCAGCAAAGTCTCCTCCAGTACAAAGAGCTTCATTTAATATATCTTCAACTAAAAACTTATCTATCATATCTATTTCTCTCCTTTTATTCCATTTTACTAGAGTATACCACATGATTTTTTTTTTAGAAAGATGCTTAATTTTAGAATTTCCTCTTTATATTTTAAAAGTTAAAGGGTATAATCCTATTAACTACTATATTTGGAGGAACTTATGGAAACTAAATTATTTATAGATAAAGTTTTTGAAGCAGCTGAAAATTTAAAATTAGAGGAGTTTGAAATCTATTTTACATCTTCAGAGAGTGAAACTATCAAAGTATTCAAAGGAGAAGTTGATACTTATAGCAACTCTCAAAATATGGGAATCTCTTTCAGAACTAAAGTTGATGGAAAAATGGGATATTCATATACTGAGTCTCTTGAAGAAGAGGATATTCTACCTCTAATTGAAAGAGCAATCTCAAATGGTAAAATTATTGAAAACTTAGATGTTATAGAAACTTACGGAGAGAAAAAAGAGTATGAAAAAATAGATTCTTTTAGTGCTTCTTTAGAAAATATATCTGTTCAAGAGAAAATTGACTTTCTTTTAAAAGCTGAAAAGACAGCTTTAGAGATGGATAACAGAATAAAAAGTGTAAACTACTGTATGATGGGAAGTGGCAAAGGGGAAAATATAATAAAAAATTCTAAAGGCTTAGATTTATATCATAAAGGAAACTCTATCTATGCTTACTTAGCTGTTGTTGTTCAAGATGGAGAGTCTATCAAAAACGACGCAGCCTATATAGTAGCTAAAGATTTTTCAGAGATGGATCCTGTCAAATTAGCAACTGAAGCAGTTAGTAAAGCTCTAAAAAAATTAAACTCAATCTCTATAGAAAGTAAAGGGTATGATATTATTATAGAAAATGATACTTTTGCTGATCTACTTGGTTCTATGAGTGGAATATTCTCTGCTGAAGCTGTTCAAAAAGGAGTTTCAAAATTTAAAGGAAAACTTGATGAAATTGTTGCTAATCCTTTAGTTACAATTACTGATAACCCTCATCTTAAAGATGGTTATGGTAGTGCTCCTTTTGATGCAGAAGGTGTTCCAACTAAACCTAAAAACTTAATTGAAAATGGAGTTTTAAAAACATATATACACAATCTAAAAACAAGTAAAAAAGATGGTGTAGAAAGTACAGGAAATGCAGCTAAAGGTGGGTATAAAGGTACTATGGGTATCTCAACATTCAATCTTTATTTAGAAAAGGGAGAAAATAGTTTTGATACTCTTCTAAATAAAATTCAAAATGGTATCCTTATAACTGGTTTTTCTGGTTTACACTCTGGGCTTAACTCTATATCAGGAGATTTTTCTCTTGCTACAGAAGGTTTCTTAATAGAAAATGGAGTTGTTACAAAACCTTTAAATCAAATAACTGCTGCTGGAAACTTCTTTGAACTTTTAAAAAATATTGAATTTATTGGAGATGATCTGAAGTTTAATCTATCAGGTGTTGGTTCTCCTTCAATTCTGATTAAAAATATAAGTATTTCATCATAATATAACCGTGGGAGGTAAATATATGAATAAAATTAAAAATATCGATGCTTTGATTCTTGCTGGTGGAAAAAGTTCTAGAATGAATTTTTTAGATAAGGCTCTACTTAAATATGATAATAATAGAACTTTTTTAGAAAAGATAACCGATGATTTAGAAAATTTTGAAAATATTATGGTTTCAGTGAATAAAAATCAAAACTTCTTAATTCCTAGAGGGACAATAGTTACTGACAGCTCTGAAAATTTAGGTCCTATAGAGGGAATCTATCAAGGGCTTCTAAATTCAAAATCAGACTTTATTTTTGTAACAACTTGTGATATGCCAAATATCACAAAAGAGTTACTTAATTTTATTTTACAATTTACCTCACACGACTATGATGCTATCATAGTCAAGGATAAAAAAGGGAAAACTTATCCACTTTTTGGACTCTATAACAAAAGTTCTCTAAGCACTATCGAAAGATTTATTATGGATAAAAATTATAGACTTCAAGATGTTCTAGCTGAACTTAATGTAAAATACATCTCTTTAGAAAATACAGATTTTAACCCTCAAATACTTTTAAAAAGTATCGATACTGAAGAGGAACTTAATTTTAATTATATTTTCAGGGATTGTACTCCTTTTATTGCTGTATGTGGTGCTAAAATTACTAATCAATCTAATTTGATTGATCAACTTGTAAAACACTTTAAGGATGCTAATTACAAAGTGGAAGTTATTAAATCTAATTCAGAATGTAATCTAAATATTTTAGAAAAAAAAGAGTTTGATATTATTTTACTTCAAGGTTTTGAGAATGAACCATTCCCTAAAATAGAGATTTTAAAAAAGGATGTTTCTCTTTCACCATCAGCAAATCCAACTAACCTTCTATTTTATGTTAGTGATTCAAGTGAAATTTTAGAAAACTCCAGTATGAAATCTATAAGTTTAAAAGATACAATATCTATTTTTAAAGAGATTTTAAAAGTTGCAAATCTATAGAATAAAAAAAAGACGTAGAAATACGTCTTTAAGTTTCTTTAATGGCGGGAGTGACGAGGGTCGAACTCGCGACCTCATGCGTGACAGGC
>NZ_CAMFHX010000015.1 GCF_945952365.1 uncultured Cetobacterium sp. | reverse complement strand
AGTACTTGGGGGGCAGCCCCCTGGGAGGATAGGAAGTTGCCAATCTTTTTTTTATTTTTTGTAAAATTAATATAGAAATAACTTTTTGGGATGATATAATATAAACAAAAAGGAGTTTTATAAGAATGAGAAAAGTTATATTTTTAGATAGAGATGGAACTATAAACGTTGAAAAATCTTATTTACACAAATGGGAAGATTTCGAATTTGAAAAAAATGTGATAGATGGTTTAAAAGAATTAAAAAAAATGGGGTATGAATTTATAGTTGTTACTAATCAATCTGGAATAGCTAGAGGATATTACTCTGAGGATGATTTAAAAGCTTTAAACAATGAAATGGTAAAAGAACTAAAAAAACACGATATAGATATTTTAGAATGTTATTACTGTCCGCATCATCCAGAAAAAGGTTTGGATCAATATAAAAAAAATTGTGATTGTAGAAAGCCAAATCCAGGAATGTTGTTAGAGGGTATAAAAAAATATAATGTAGATATAGAAAATTCATTTATGATTGGAGATAAAAAAAGTGATTTAGAAGCTGGAAAAAAAGCTGGATTGAAATCAATTTTAATATTAACAGGGTATGGAAAAAATATTGAAGATGATGTTAAAAAAGAATATTTGATTGGAAAAGATCTTTTAGATATCTCTAAGATTATAAAATAAAAAAAACTGGAAAAATCCAGTTTTTTTTATAAAAATATTTTTATTAAAACTACGGCAATAACTATTTGTGATATTCCAACTAAGATTCCATAAAGAGAAGCTTTCGGACCTTGTTTTATAAGTTCAGAAATATTTATTCTCATTCCAATTCCAGCTAATGCTATTATTTCAAATTTTGATGAAATTAACTTAAAAGTCTTTGAAAAAGTGTCAGGAATAAGTCCTAAACTGAAAAGAGCGCAAAGAATAAAGAAGCCAATTATATACCAAGGAATAGATAAACTGTTTTTCTGTTTAGAATAAGCCTCATTTTCAAGTGATATTTTTGTATCTGCCTCTATTTCTTTTTCAACATTATTATTTTTAAATTCTTTAGAACACCAAAATACAACAATAACCAAAAACACAATTCTAACTATTTTAAATATTGTAGCTAATTCAAGTACCTTGTGATTAACCATGCTTCCAGCAGCAATAACTTGACCGACAGATTGTAAAATACCTCCTAAAAGAGCTGATGTTTCAAGAGTATTAAAGTTATATAATAGATTTGCAATAGGAAGTAATGCAAACATAAGTAATGTACCAGTTAAGTTTACGATAGTTATAGAAATCCCTTTGTCATTATCATTTGCTTTTATAACCGGAGAGGTAGCTCCTATAGCAGATGAACCACAAACAGCATTTCCACTAGCCATCAAAGCACTAAAATGTTTAGAAAATCCTAATTTCTTTCCAATAAACATAGTAAGAGCAATTGTTAATCCCATTTGTAAGATAATAAAAAATATACCAGAAAAACCTAGTTGTAAAATTGTGTTTATACTCAACGTTCCACCTAATAGAACAATAGAATAAGATAATAAATCACTTTCCGAGAATTTAGATCCTGCAGCAAATTTTTTAGATTTTGCAAATGTGTTACCAGCAATTAATCCTAAAAAAATAGCTAGAGGTGCTCCACCAACACTAGGGATAAATTTCCCAAGAAAAAGTCCAAGCTGAGCAATTAAAATACAAACTAGTAAACCAGGAACAATCTTTTTAATACTATTCAAAATAAAACCTCCTAAAATACATTGTTACTTTATTTACAATATAACATATTTTTGTATAATTTAATAGCTTTTTTTGAACCGTGATTCAAAAATCTTAATACAGCCCATAAATTGACTAATAAATCTAATTGTGGTAATATATTTAGTAACAAATAAGTACAA
Source organism: uncultured Cetobacterium sp. (assembly GCF_945952365.1). GTDB lineage: Bacteria > Fusobacteriota > Fusobacteriia > Fusobacteriales > Fusobacteriaceae > Cetobacterium_A. Next base: position 64,920 of record NZ_CAMFHX010000015.1, on the reverse strand, counting down.
AAAAGCTAGGAAGGACGTAAGAATGTTTGGAGATTTATTAAAGAAAATTTTTGGTACAAGAAACGACAGAGAGATTAAAAGAATTAAAAAACTAGTAACAATGATAAACTCATTAGAGCCTGAGATTGAGAAGCTTTCGGATGATGAGTTAAAAGGTAAAACTTATGAATTTAGACAAAGATTAGAAAAAGGAGAAACATTAGATGATCTTTTAGTTGAAGCTTTTGCAGTTGTAAGAGAAGCTTCGAAAAGAGTTCATGGAATGAGACACTACGATGTTCAATTAGTTGGTGGAATTGTTCTTCATGAAGGAAAGATAACAGAGATGAAAACAGGAGAAGGAAAGACATTAGTTGCCACAGCTCCAGTTTACTTAAATGCTTTAAAAGGTAAAGGTGTTCATGTTATTACTGTAAATGATTATCTAGCTCAAAGAGATAGAGATTTAATGGCAAGAGTTTATGATTTCTTAGGATTAACATCAGGAGTAATCGTAAATGGAATGGAAAATAGCTTAAGAAAAGCTGCGTATGAAGCAGATATAACTTATGGTACAAACTCTGAGTTTGGATTTGATTATTTAAGAGATAATATGGTTAATAAAGTGGAAGATAAAGTTCAAAAACCTCTTCACTTCTGTATTGTCGATGAAGTAGATTCGATACTTATAGATGAGGCTAGAACACCTCTAATAATATCAGGGGCAGCTTCAGAAACAACAAAGTGGTATTCAATTTTCTGCCAAGTTGCATTTAGACTTGATAGAAGTGTAGAAACTGAAAAAATAAAAGATGCAAAAACAAAAAAAGAGATGAATATCCCAGATGAGCAGTGGGGAGATTATGAAGTAGATGAGAAAGCTAGAAATATTGTTTTAACAGACAAAGGGATTAGAAAAGTTGAGCAACTTTTAAATATAGACAATCTATATTCACCAGAACATGTTGAGTTAACACACTATCTGAATCAAGCTTTAAAAGCTAAGGAGTTATTCATAAAAGATAGAGATTACCTAATTAGAGAAGGTGAAGTTGTTATAATAGATGAATTCACAGGAAGAGCTATGGAAGGTAGAAGATACTCTGATGGATTGCATCAAGCAATAGAAGCTAAAGAGGGAGTAAATGTAGCTGGGGAAAACCAAACTCTTGCATCAATCACTCTTCAAAACTACTTTAGAATGTATGAAAAATTAGCTGGAATGACTGGAACTGCAGAAACAGAAGCAGCAGAGTTTATGCATACGTATGGTTTAGAGGTAATTGTAATCCCAACTAATAGACCGATACAAAGAACAGATTTCCCAGACTTAGTTTACAAAACTAAAAGAGAGAAAATTAATGCTATTATAACTAGAATTGAAGAGCTACATAAAAAAGGACAACCAGTATTAGTTGGAACTGTATCTATAAAAAGTTCAGAGGAGCTATCAGAACTACTAAAAGAGAAGGGGATACCTCATAACGTACTGAATGCTAAGTTGCATGCTAAAGAAGCTGAAATCGTAGCTCAGGCGGGTAGATATGGTGCAGTAACTATCGCTACAAATATGGCGGGTAGAGGAACGGATATAATGTTAGGAGGAAATCCTGAGTTTAGAGCAATTGCTGAAATTGGAGCTAGAGATGCAGCTGAATATCCTGTGATACTTGATAAATATAAAGTTGAGTGTGAAGAGGAGAAAAGAAAGGTGATCGAAGCTGGAGGATTATTTATTCTAGGAACAGAGAGACATGAATCTAGAAGAATAGATAACCAATTAAGAGGAAGAGCCGGAAGACAGGGAGACCCTGGAGCATCTGAGTTCTATCTATGTTTAGAGGATGATTTAATGAGACTGTTTGGTTCTGAAAGGATTCAAAACGTTATGGAAAAATTAGGTCTACCTGAAGGTGAATCTATTCAGCATAAAATGATAAATAAAGCAATTGAAAATGCACAGAAAAAGGTTGAATCTAGAAACTTTGGAATTAGAAAAAATCTGCTTGAATTCGATGATGTAATGAATAAACAAAGAGAAGCAATATACATGAGTAGAAATGAAGCTCTTGAAAAAGATGACCTGAAGGAAACAATTTTAGGAATGTTAAAATCAAGTGTTTCTGATATAGTTGTTGAAAGATTTGTTGGAGAATTTAAAGATGAGTGGGATATCGTTGGAGTAAAAGATTCTTTAATAGAAAAATATGGTTATGAAATTACAGATTTAGAAGAGTATAAATCATCTACAGTTGAAGAGTATGCAGAAAAATTATATACATCTATAGCAGCAGAGTATGAAAATAAAGAGAATGAACTCTCATCAGAAATTATGAGAAAAGTAGAGAAATATGTTTTATTTGAAGTAGTAGATGCAAGATGGAGAGAACATTTAAAAGCTTTAGATGCTCTTAGAGAAGGAATCTATTTAAGATCTTATGGACAAAAAGATCCATTGGTTGAATATAAAATTATATCTGGAGATATGTATTCAAGAATGCTTTCAACAATAAAAGCAGAAACAACATCTTATATGTTTAAAGTTGTTGTAAGAAATCCAGAAGAGGAAGTCTTAAGCCCAGGAGAAGGGGAAGAGTTAGAGTTTGATTCACCTTGTAACTGTGGAAGTGGAAAAATTTATGGAAAATGTTGTGGAAGAGTTTAGGAGGAGAAATGAAAAAAGTTGTAATTCTTATAGCAATTTTAACTACATTAACAGCATGTAGTTCAGCTAATAAAAACAAAACTAATTTACAAGAGAAGTATAAAGTTGATACAGTAGCTATGAAAAACTGGGAAGATACTTTTACAAAAGTAATTGTAGGAGAAGCTGAGTTAGAGGATTGGTATGGTGCTGATCAACCAATAAGTTTCTTAGCTAGAAATCAAAAGTTAGATCAAAAACAAGTTAAATTTTTAGATTCTTTAAAAACAAAGGGAGATATAACAGAAGCTGATCAAGAGGAGTTTAACGCTATTCTAGAAAAGACTATAAAAAAACTTCCAAGACAATACTATTTAAAAGATGAAAACTTTAAAGATCCAGCAGGATTAGCAAAGTACATGGTAGCTCAGTCATATATTAGAATGGCTAACCCATCAAATCATATAGCTAATGAAGTAGCTACGAAAGAGGAGTGGGCTGAAATAGTTGCATTCTCTAAAAAAGATGATTTAACAGAAAAAGAGATAAAAAGATTTAGAAAACTTTTAAATAAGTTTATAAAAAGAGGAGAATTCTTCGATTCTAAAACTTGGTATTTTGTAGAAGTTTCACCTAGAATTATAGAAGTTAACGATATGTATAAAAAGACAGAAAAAACAAAGATAGAGAAAAATAATATAAATGCAAAGGCTTTATACCTTGCTTATTCAGAGTATTTTTCAAAATTAGAAAAGTGGGATGACTAAAAAAATGTGGCGCCTTTAGAAATAAAGGCGCCATATTTACTTGTAGGAGGATATTATGAAGAAAAAGTATGATCTTCACACTCATACAACATATTCAGATGGAACATTCACAGTGGAGGAGTTATTAAAAAGAGCAAAGTATACAGGCTTAGCTGGAATAGCTATAACTGATCATGATACTATGGAAGGGATATCCGAGGCTAGAATAATAGCTAAAAATTTAGATTTAGATTTTATATCTGGAATTGAGTTTTCATGCTCTTATGATGGTTATGAAATACATATTTTAGGATATCTTTTGGATGAAAAGTCTGAAAAATTATCGTCTAAACTAATAGAGTTAAAAAAAGCTCGTAGTAATAGAAATGAAAAAATTGTAAAAAGATTAAATTCGTTAGGGTTAAAAATAACTTTAGAAGAGATAGAAGAGGAAGCAACTGGAAGTATAATAAGTAGAGCCCATATATGTAATGCTATGATGAAAAAAGGTTTTGTTTATACAAAAGGGGAAGCTTTTAAACAGTATTTAGGAAGAAAAGGTGCTGCCTATATAGAGAAAGAAAGTTCAAACCCTTTTGAAATAATTAAACTTATAAAAGAGTGTAATGGAGTTTCAGCTTTAGCTCATCCAAGTTTAGTATGTGATTCTGTAGAAAAAGTTGAAAAAATACTAGATTTATTGATAGAAGCAGGCTTAGATGGATTAGAAGTTGAATATAGCTCTTACACTCCAAAACAAACAAAATATTATAAAGAACTGGCAAAGAGTAAAAATCTTTTAATGGTCGGTGGTTCAGATTTTCACGGTGGAAATAGAGTGGGAGTAGATATAGCTCATTCATCAATATCTGCAGAAGAAATTAAAGATTTATTAGAAAGAAAATGTAAGGAGGAGTAAGAAAAATGATTATAGTAACAGGAGCAGCTGGATTTATAGGAAGTGCTTATATCTGGAAATTAAACGAGATGGGAATAAACGATATTTTAGCTGTAGATAAATTAAGAACAGAAGAGAAATGGTTAAATTTAAGAAAAAGAGATTACGCTGATTGGTGTGATAGAGATGAGCTATTTACTTGGTTAGAAAATAAGGAAAATGCAAATAAAGTAACAGCAATTTTACATATGGGTGCTATCTCTGCAACTACAGAAAGAGATGGAGATCTTTTAATGAAAAATAACTACGAGTATTCTAAAAAGTTATGGGATTTCTGTGCTGAAAAAGAGATAACTTATGTTTATGCATCTTCAGCAGCTACTTATGGAGCTGGAGAGCAAGGGTATAGCGATGAAGGGACACCTGAAGAGCTAAAAAAATTGATGCCACTAAATAAATATGGATATTCTAAAAAGTTCTTTGATGATTGGGCTTTCAAGCAAGAAAAGACACCAAAGCAATGGATAGGAGCTAAATTCTTCAATGTTTATGGACCACAAGAGTACCATAAAGGAAGAATGGCATCAATGGTATTCCATACATTCAATCAATTTAATGCAGATGGTGGAGTAAAGTTATTTAAATCTCATAAAGAGGGATATAAAGATGGTGAGCAATTAAGAGATTTCGTTTACATAAAAGATGTAGTAGATATGTTGTACTTCTGTATGTTTAATGAAGTAGCTTCAGGAGTTTATAATATTGGAACTGGAGAAGCTAGAAGCTTCCATGACTTATCTATGGAAACAATGAAAAATGCTAGTGGAAATTTTGAAATGAAAACAGAGGAAGTTATTGAGTTTGTTCCTATGCCAGAGGATTTAAGAGGAAGATATCAATACTTTACAGAAGCTTCTATGAATAAATTAAAAGCAGCTGGATATACAAAAAAATTCTGTTCTTTAGAAGAGGGCGTTGCAGATTATGTTACATACCTTAAAAAAGAGGATAGCTACTTATAGGAGGGAACAGCATGAATCCATTTTTACTAGTTATTATACTAGGAATTGTTGAAGGAATGACAGAGTTTGTTCCGGTGAGTAGTACTGGTCACATGATATTGGTGGAGAGATTTATAAACTCTCCTCTTGTATCAAAAGGTTTTATGGATAACTTTTTAGTTATAATTCAGTTTGGAGCGATTTTATCAGTTGTAGCTTATTTCTGGAAGGATTTAAGCCCTTTTGTAAAAACAAAAGAGGAGTTTACAGGAAAGTTATCATTATGGAGTAAAATTATAGTTGGGGTTCTACCTGCTGGAGTTATCGGACTTTTAGCTGATGACTATATATCAGAATTTTTTATGGATAATACAACTGTAGTTGCGAGTATGCTTATACTTTACGGAATTATTTTCATTCTGGTTGAGAGAAAGCAACTGAATGGAAATATAACATCGATAAAAGAGATGTCATACAAATTAGCATTTGGAATAGGATTTTTCCAATGTTTAGCTATGATTCCAGGAACATCACGTTCTGGAGCAACGATTGTAGGAGCTTTATTGTTAGGTGTATCTAGAGCAGCAGCAGCAGAGTATTCATTCTTTTTAGCAATACCAACAATGGCAGGAGCTACACTGTTAAAGTTATTAAAGAATGGTCTTAATTTCACATCTTTAGAGTGGCAATTATTAATAGTTGGATCGATTGTATCATTTGTTGTAGCGTATGTGGTTATAAATTGGTTTATGGGTTATATAAAAAAGAGAACATTTAAGGTTTTTGGAATATATAGAATCATAATTGGATTATTAGTTTTATTATTAATGAAATAGGAAGTGGTGTATTTAAGTGTCAATAGTTACTAACTTTCCTCTAAGTATAAAAAGTGTAGAGGAGTTTGTAAGAATTCTACTACCAGAGGGCGTAGAAAAAGATATAAAAGGTGAAGTGAGTTATTCAGAGAATAAAATTCTTGTAAAAGTTGAAATAGATGGAAAAGAAGCTTTTATTGAAGAGGAAAACTTTGAAAATTTAATTGAGGATCAGGCCTTGATAATGTTAAAAGGTGGGCTTTTAAAAGCTTACAATAAAAACTATCCTTGGGGTAGCTTAGTGGGTGTAAGACCTACAAAAATGACAAGAAGACTTCTTCAAATGGGCTTTTCAAAAGAGAGAGTTTCAAAGTTATTAAATAATATGTATCTAGCTAGTTTTGAAAAAATAGAACTTCTGATGAGAGTTATTGAAACAGAAGAGAAATTACTGAATAAAGACGCTATGAATATGTATATTGGAATTCCATTCTGTCCATCGAAGTGTAGATACTGTTCATTTGCATCTTATGAAATCAACAGTAGTTTAGGAAGATTTTATGTTAAATTTGTAGAGACACTTTTAGAAGAGATTGAGCTGGTTGGTCAGCTTTCGAAAGAGAGAGGCTTTAAGTATGAATCTCTTTATATAGGCGGAGGAACTCCAAGTACTTTAACTGCTGAGGATACTGTAAGAGTTTTAGAAGCTGTTCATAAACATATAGATCTTTCAAATTTAAAAGAGTTCACTTTTGAAGCTGGAAGAGAGGATGCTATAACAAGAGAGAAGTTAGATATTTTAAAAAAATATGGAGTGGATAGAGTTAGTTTAAATCCGCAAACTTTTAAAGAGTCAACTTTAAAAGCTTTAAACAGAACATTCAACAGAGAACACTTTGATGAAGTTTATAAAGATATTAAAGAGTTAGGGTTTATTTTGAATATGGACATAATTCTAGGATTACCTGGTGAAAGTGTAGAGGATATAATACATACTTTAGATGAGTTAAAAAAGTATGATATAGAAAACCTAACGGTTCATGCTTTAGCAAAGAAAAAAGGTTCGCTTCTTTACCATGAGAACTTTGAGGAATCAGAGGTTGAAAGAAAAATTGTAGAGGGTGCAATTACAGAATTAGTGAAAGAGAAAGGCATGGAGCCTTACTATATGTATCGTCAAAAGAATAGTTTAGAGTGGGGAGAGAATGTAGGTTATTCTATTCCAGGAGCAGAATCTAGATTTAATATAGAGATGATAGAGGAAAATCAGCAAACTATGGGATTAGGTGGAGGAGCAATTAGCAAATCTATTCACAAAGATACAGAGTACAACGATCAGATAGAAAGATTGGTTAATCCAAAAGATCCAGCACTTTACATAGCTGAAATGAAGTTAAGACATAAGAAGAAAATAGAGTTTTTCTCATAAAATTTTGAGAGAGGTGTTTATGAAAAAGGTATTTTTATATGCTTTAATGTTAATTTTTTCTCTAACTTCTTTTGGGTTAGTGCAGAGTGAATTTAAGGTTATAGAAAGTAAAAACACTTTAGAATCGAATAATTTATTGTTAGATATAAATAGTGCTACTGCAGCAGATATGTTAAAAAGTGGAATATCGAAAAGCTATGTAGATAAAATAGTTGAGTATAGAGATATCACTGGTGGTTTTAGAAAACTTTCAGACATGACAAAAATATCTGGAATAGGAGCTAAAACTGCTGAAAAATTAAAACTTAAATTTAAAGAACCTAAAAACTTTAAAATGAAAAGATTCAATGTAAATAAAGTAGATGATAAAACTTTAATATATTATGGATTTACTAAAAAAGAGATCCAAAGTATTAGAAAATACCATGAAAGTGGTATTTTTAGAAATAATTTAGAAGTAAAAAAAGTCATATCTGAAAAAAGATATGAGGAATTAAAAGATTATATAGATTATTAGAGGTGATGAAAATGAGTAGATTAATAAGAGGAGTAAGTAAAAATGCAAGATTTGTTCTTGTAGACACAAAGGATATTGTTCAAGAGGCTTTAGATATCCATAAGTGTAGCCCAACGGCTATTTCAGCTTTTGGAAGACTGTTATCAGCGTCAGTTATGATGGGAGCTACATTGAAAGGTGATGATGTTTTAACTCTTAGAACACTTACAGATGGACCACTATCAACAATGGTAGCAACAATAAATAAAGATGGTGTAAAAGGGTATGTTTCAAACCCAGATGCAGACTTACCAGCAAAAGAGAATGGTCAACCAGATGTTCAAAATTTAGTAGGGCAAGGAACTTTAAATGTAATAAAAGATTTAGGTTTAAAAGAACCATATGTAGGGATTTCTACAATTACAAGTGGAGAGATAGCTTATGATATAGCTTATTATTTTGTAACTTCAGAGCAAACACCTACAGTTATAGCTTTAGGTGTAGACTTAGAAAATGAAACTACAGTTAGATCAGCTGGTGGATATATGATTCAACTTCTACCTGATGCAGAGGAGAGTTTCATAGTTGAGTTAGAAAGAAAAATTGGAGCTATTAGAAGCGTAACTGAATTGTTTAGAGGTGGAATGAATTTAGAATCAATGTTACATCTTTTATATGATGATATGAATGATGAAAATCCAGAAACATTGATTGAAAACTATGAAATTTTAGAGGAAAAAGAGATAAAGTATAACTGCAACTGTGATAGAGAAAAGTTCTATAGAGGAGTTATAACATTAGGAAAAACTCAATTAGAAGAGATTCTAGCTGAAAAGGGAGAGGTTGAAGCTGAGTGTCACTTCTGTGGAAAAAGATATTCATTCAAAAGAGAGGATTTAGGTGAAGTACTGTGATTAAATTAATAGGGGTATTAATTATTCTAATTGGATTTGTAATCAAATTAGATACGATAGCTGTTGTTTTGATGGCTGGAATAGCAACTGGATTAGTTGCTGGAATTGACTTTGTTGAGGTTTTAAATATATTAGGAACAGCATTTGTTCAAACAAGATATATGACACTACTATTATTAACACTTTCTGTAGTTGGAATTTTAGAGAGAAATGGATTAAGAGAGAGAGCATCAATTTGTATCTCTAAATTAAAAGGTGCAACAGCAGGAAAGGTATTATCGATATATGTAACTGTTAGAATGTTAGCTGCAGTTTTATCAATGAGATTAGGTGGACATGTGCAATTTATTAGACCACTTATCTATCCAATGGCAAAAGGTGCTATTGAAAAGGATGGGGTTGTTTCTGAAGAGTTAGATGAAGATTTAAAAGGTATCACAAATGCTTCTGAAAACTATGCAAATTTCTTTGGACAAAATGTATTCGTAGCTTCATCAGGAGTTTTACTAATAGTTGGAACTCTTCAAGAGCTTGGAGTAAAAGTAGAGGCTTACGATGTAGCAAAAGCTTCTATTCCAGTGGCAATTATAACATTGATATTAGCATATATTCAATATTATAACTTAGACAGAAAAATAAAGAAATTAAGAGCAAAGTAGGAGGAAATTTTAGTGAATACAACGATGTTATTAGAGTTTATGTATATACTTTGCGGAGTTATTTTATTAGTTAGTGGAGTATACTCATTTTTAGATAAAAGCAATCCGAAGAGATTAGGATCAACAGCTTTTTGGATGATATTTGGTTTCTTATTTATAGGAGGACCTTATGTAAATCCAGCAGTAGTTGGAGGTTTACTTTTAGTTATGGGAGTTCTAAGTGCAACTAAATCAGTTTCACTTGCAACATTTACAACAAGTAGCGATGAGTTCAGAGAGAATCAAGCTCATAAAATTGGAAATACACTATTTATTCCAGCTGGGTTAATTGGAGTTGTGGCATTTGCGATTGCTCAATTTACAAGTTTAGGTGGATTAATTGGTCTTGGGATAGGAGCTTTAGTTGCTCTTTTAGTTACAATGTTAGTAACAAAAGAAAAGTTGAAAAATATCCCTTACGATTCAAGTAGAATTTTACAACAAATGGGACCAACTGTTATTTTGCCTCAACTTTTAGGATCTTTAGGATCAGTTTTTGCAAAAGCAGGAGTAGGAACAGTTATAGCTTCAATAATGGGAAGTTTTGTAACTGAAGGAGATATTTTAGCAGGAGTAATAGTTTATTGTTTAGCAATGGCTATATTTACTATGATTATGGGAAATGGATTTGCTGCATTTGCTGTTATAACAGCAGGGATAGGATATCCGTTTGTTATAGCTCAAGGTGGAAACCCAGCAGTAGTTGGAGCACTAGGTCTTACAGCAGGATTCTGTGGAACACTATTAACTCCTATGGGAGCTAATTTCAATATAGTTCCAGCATCAATTTTAGAGATGAAAAATAAAAATGGAGTTATTTTAAAGCAGGTAGCTGTTGCAGTACCTCTTTTACTAATTCATATAGTACTTATGTACTTATTAGCATTTTAAATTTAGGAGGTAAGAAATGAAAGTTTTAATTACAGGATTTGATCCTTTTGGAGGAGAAAGTATAAATCCAGCTTGGGAAGCAGTAAATGCGATGCAAGATATGGTTGATGGGATTGAGGTAATAAAACTTCAAATTCCAACGGTATTTAAAAAATCAGCAGAGAAACTTTTTGCAGGTATAGATGAGCATAAGCCAGATGTAGTTATGTGTATAGGACAAGCTGGTGGAAGATATGATATGTCTGTTGAAAGAGTAGCTATAAATATGGATGATGGAAGAATTCCTGATAACGAAGGGTATCAACCTATAGATACACCTGTTTATGAAGATGGAGAGAATGCATATTTTGCGACACTTCCTATAAAAGGGATAGTTGAAGAGATTAAAGCAGCTCATATTCCAGCTTCGGTTTCAAACACAGCAGGAACATATGTTTGTAATCATATAATGTATTCATTACTTTACTATATTTCTAAAAATAATTTAAATATAAAAGGTGGATTTATACATGTTCCATATATAACTCAACAAGTTGTAGATAAAAAAAATATGCCTTATATGGAAGTTTCTACAATAACAAAAGCCTTAGAAAGTGCAGTGAAAGCTTTAAAAAAATATGAAGTTGATGTTAAAGTTTCTGGTGGTAAAGAGTTCTAATAAAAAAATCCCCATTTTGGGGATTTTTTTATTCTTCAACAACTCCTAAAATTTCATCTAGCTCGAGTAAAGTTTTTTCAGATGATGAATGAGAGATTTTAATACCTGATTTTTTAGAGAATATAATCTTATCATTAAGTTTGAATTGTTCAATAATTTCAGAATCATTACTTAAAGAGATAATATTTCCAACTCTATAATTTTTTTCCTCGTTATTTTGGATTAAAATTATACCAGTGGAAGTTTTTTCTTCTAAATTGATGATTTCAACTAAAACTCTTTTACCAATAGGTTTTATTTTCATTTTTACCTCCTAAAATATTTTAAGATACTGAAATTGTAGCTAAAAAAAAATAAAAAAGCAATAAAAAAGAAGAGATGACGGGAACACCTCTTCTTCACACGGGTATTTCTAACCTTCAACTGGAGGGTTGTTGGTTATTTATATAATAAGTTTAGCACCTTATTATCAATATATGTTATAATAAATTAAAAACGTCGTTTTATATTCAACTAAGTAAAAAATAAAATTAGTTTTCAACGAAATATCTTTTACAAGGTAAAATATACATGAAAAAAAAGGGTTTGTCAATATAAAAATTAAGGAGATGGGGATGGATTTTAAAAGTCAAAATAAAAATATCACAAATTTATTGAAATTTATTGATCAGCGTGGGGGTTCAAATAAGTTAGAGATTGCTGAAAATATAATGGTTTCTCCAGCAGCTTTAACTAAGATTTCAAAAAAATTATTAGGGGATAATATACTTTTAGAAAAAAAATATGTTGATGAAAATGGTAGAAAAAAAAATTTATTGGTTATAAATTATGACAGATTTTTTTCTATTGGAGTACTTATAGAGGAAAGTTTTACGAGAGTTATATTAACGAACCTAAGAAATGAAGTCATAGAGGAGTTAAAATTTGAAAATGCTTATAATGGCGATTTTGAAGAGTATCTAAAAGCATTATTAAAATTTATAGAAAATATTGTAGAGAAAAGCACAGCACCAAGAGATAGAATTCTTGGAGTTGGAGTTGTTATGACAAATGAGTTTATTGTAAAAAAATCTTTAGATTTATTTAAAGAGGATAGATTTATAACTTTAAAAAAAGCAATTATGGAAAAGTTTACAGGGTATGTTTTTGTTGAAACAGAGATAAGAGCTCAAGCTTTATATGAAGCTTTTTTAGATCCAGTTTATAAAAACTTTTTCTTGATTAAATATGGAGATAAAAGAGGTTCTGCAATAGTTATAGATAATAAACTTGTAAATCCTGCGATTACTCACTATAGATCAATGGGAACAAGACATTTTATAGTAGAGCCAAATTCAAATATTTACTGTGATATTTGTAAAAAGAAGGGATGTTTTGATACAATGGTTTCTCCAAAATATATTTTTGAAGAAATTTTAAAGGAAAGTAATTACTCTCCTCGTATAGAATCTTTGTATAAAAATATGGATTTAAATGAATTTATAAAAAGAGCTGAGTCTGGAGAGATAATAGAGTGTAAATCGTTAAGAAAAGTAGCGAAATATATCGCAATTTTAATGATTAACCACAATAATCTACTTCCACTTGATACTTTCTTACTTTCTGGAAGAATATTTAAAAGCTCACTGTTTTTAAGTTATTTAAAAATGTTTTTACAAGAGTTCCAATTGGGTGAGGTTCATGAAAATCTAATTGTATTAGATGATAAAATTAAAAGACAGGAGCTTATAGCTTCATTTTTACCGATAAATTATATATTCTATAATTATCATTTTACAGAAAATTTGGAAGATTAATTTGAAGGGATAGAGAAATCTATCTCTTTTTTTATTGAAATGTTTTTTATTTAGTAAAATTTTTTTAAAAAGTATATTTATCATTATAAACGTTTAAAATAAAGGGTTTTAATGCTAAAAAAGTATAATAATAAAATTTACTTAGAAAAATTTTATTTACAAAAATAGAAAAATATTGTATAAAGGATATAGTAAAAAAGATTTATTCTTTTACTAAATAAATTTTTTGAAAAAAATTAAAATCGGAGGGGATTTTATGAAAAAATTAGCACTTTTATTAGGATCTTTACTTGTTGTAGGAACTGCAGTACAAGCTAAAGAGGTTATAGTAGCTCCAGTTGAGGTATCAAAAGAGGTAATCGTTGTTGCTGAGCCTGTAGTTGAAGAGGTAGTAGTAGTAGAATTAACACCTGAATTCAAGCCAAGTGGATACTTAGGATTAGAGTACAAAGCATACGGAGAAACAGAAGGACACGGAGATAAAATATCTTCAGGAGATACATGGCATACAGGGAAAAACAATTATGCAAGACTTCAAACAACGTTTGGTGTTCAAGCAACTGAAAAGTTCTCTGTTCAAGGAAGAATAAGAGATTATAGCGATTTAGAAACAAATGACGAAAGATATAAAAATAGCAAAGATGGAACTGAAACAAGATTAAGAGCTTACTATAAGCATAATGATCTATTCACTTCAAGAGTTGAATATAAAGATGCAACTGATGAGAAACAATCATTTGAGTATCAAGCAAGATTAAATGTTTATAAAAACGAAGGAGGATTACTAAGCAATTTAGTATTCGCACCTAAATTTAAACATACGATGGCAGCAAACAATGGAGGAGCTTACAAAAATACTGTAGGAGCTGACATTGATTATGCAGGTAACTTACCATTAGGATTTACTTGGGACGGTACAATCTACCTAAACCAAAACTTCTATGGAGAGGACTTCCATACAAACTCTGATTTAACAAACAACAAAGATAAAGCATTCGAGCCTGAGTGGGAGATCTACTTAAGAAGAAACTTTGCATTATATGCAAATAATAACTATGCTTTAGATTTCAACTTCGAAGGAGGATATGACCCATACATCTTCGGACAATATGATAAATATTCTGAAAACTCTAAAGGTGAGGTTGTTAAATCTGAGAAAAACAGTTATGAGTTATATGCTTTATTAACTTTAGACCTTGAGTATAAAGTAACTGAGAACTTTGCATTAAGCACAGGAGCAGGAGCAGAGTACAGAAACTGGGATAAAATAGGACAAAGCGAAGCATCTGATTGGAGATGGCAACCAGTTGCATACGCAGCTATGAAAGTAACATTCTAATAGAATGTAATATAAAAAACCCTTGGATTTCCAAGGGTTTTTCTATTATCACATATTTAAATTCCACCATAGTTATCGGCAGCTAGAATAGCAGCTAAAACCTTTTCTGCAGTAACTTCAAACGGCATATTATGGATTGTTTCACCCGGAGCAGTAGCTAACTCTGCAACTTTGAAAAGTTTATCTGTTTCAAGTGAACTTATACCAAGCTCTTCTAAAGATGTAGGTAAACCTATATTTTTACAGAAGAATAAAACCTCATCAATCTCTTCCATAGGAGCATTTTCCAAGAAAAGTTGCACTAAAACTCCAAAGGCTACTTTTTCACCGTGATATAAATCATGGCACTCTTCTAGAATAGTTAATCCATTGTGGATAGCATGAGCAGCAGCAAGTCCACCACTTTCAAATCCAATTCCACTCAAATATGTATTAGCTTCTATTATATTTTCAACAGCTTTTGTACAAACTGATCTTTGAGCAGCAAACATAGCTTTTTCTCCATCTGCTATAAGAATATCAAAGCAAAGCTTAGCAAGAGCCATAGCAGCCTTCGTAGGCAATCCACCACCCATATTAAGAGCATTCGATCGCTCGCAAGCTCTAGCTTCAAAGTAAGTCGATAGAGCATCTCCCATCCCACTTGCTAAAAGTCTAGCAGGAGCTCGAGATATAATTTTTGTATCCATTAAAACTATATCAGGGTTACTTGGTAAAAGAAGATACTCATCAAATTGCCCATCTTCGGTATATAAAACTGATAAAGCACTACAAGGTGCATCAGTTGATGCAATAGTTGGAACAATCATAACAGGGAGATTACAATAATATGCTACAGCTTTTGCTGTATCTAAAGTTTTTCCACCCCCTACTCCAATTATAATTTTTGAATCTTTAGTTTTCAAAATCTCTTTTAATCTATTTACTTCAACTTTTGAGCACTCTCTATTAAAAATCTCAAAAATCACTTCTAAATTTTCATTTTTAAAACTTTCATTGATTATGTCTTCGGTAATACTTAATACAAATTCATCTGCAACTACAAAAGCATTTTTCTTGGCGTATTTTGCTATATTTTTCAAAGCATCAACCCCTTGAATATACTTGTTAGGTGATAAAATAATATTTTCCATTCTTTACCTCCATAAAATTAAATTGAAAGATTCCTCTACATATCTATTACCACTATTTTCTTAATTTGTAAATGAAAAAGTGGTATAATTAAGGTAAAAAAATAAAATGGGATGGTGGAAGATGCTGAAATTATTCGAAATAAATGAAGAGAAGAATCCAAAAGACAGAATAGATGAACTGAGACAAGATATAGAGCGTTATAACTACTATTACTATACAAAAAATGAGTCACTGATTTCTGATGTAGAGTTTGATAAACTTTTAAAAGAGTTAGATGAGTTAGAAAAAAATTATCCTGAATATAAAAATGAACATTCTCCAACAAATATTGTAGGAGCGAGTAGTTTGAAAGAGAGTAAATTCCAGAAAGTTATTCATAAAAAGCCTATGCTAAGTTTGAATAATTCATATAATATAGAGGATGTAATTGCTTTTACAGAAAGAGTAGAAAAAAATATTGATTCTGTTCAAAGTGAATTAGAGTATGTTTTAGAGCTTAAGCTTGATGGAGCAAGTATAAGTGTTACATATGAGAATGGAGAGCTTAAAAGAGCCGTTACAAGAGGTGACGGAATAGAGGGTGAGGATGTTACAGAAAATATCTTAGCTATCGAGAGTATTCCTAACTTTTTAAAAGAGGATGTAAGTTTAGAAGTTAGAGGAGAGATTGTATTACCACTTTCTAGATTCAAAACTTTAAATGAAGAGAGATTAGAAGTTGGAGAGGAGATTTTTGCTAATCCAAGAAACGCTGCTAGTGGAACTTTGAGACAGATAGATTCTGAAATTGTAAAAGAGAGAGGACTAGATGCATATTTTTATTTTATAGTTGATGCTGAGCAATATGGATTTAAAACTCATAAAGAGAGTTTAGAATATTTAGAAAAAGTAGGCATAAAAACAACTGGTGTTGCAGATATAATCAGGGATATGTCAGTGATGGAAGAGAGAATCGCTTTTTGGGAAGTTGAAAAAGAGCGTTTAGATTATGAGACAGATGGACTAGTTATAAAATTGAACGATATAACTCTTTGGGAAGAGGTAGGCTATACAACGAAGAGTCCAAGATGGGCAATAGCGTATAAGTTCCCAGCAAAGCAGGTAACAACAGAGTTATTAGATATAACTTGGCAAGTTGGTAGAACAGGGAAAGTTACTCCTGTAGCAGAATTAAGAGAGGTTGAGTTATCAGGAAGTAAGGTTAAGAGAGCAAGTCTTCATAATATGGATGAGATAATTAGAAAAGATATCAGAATTGGAGATAGAGTTTTTATAGAGAAAGCTGCAGAGATTATTCCACAAGTAGTAAGTTCTGTAAAAGAGGTCAGAACAGGGGCTGAAAAAGAGGTAGTTGTACCAACAAATTGCCCTGTTTGTAACTCTGTTTTAGAGAAAGAGGAGGGGTTAGTAGATTTAAAATGTGTAAATCCATCTTGCCCAGCTATAGTTCAAGGAGGTATTGAGTATTTTGTTTCTCGTGACGCTATGAATATAAGTGGCTTTGGAAGTAAAATAGTAGAAAAAATGCTTCAATTAGGTTATGTAAAGGATATAAGAGATATTTTTGAACTTCATAAACATAAAGATGAACTTATGACTTTAGACAAAATGGGAGAGAAAAGTGTCGAAAAATTGCTAGCTTCAATAGAAAAAAGTAAATCTAGACCATATTCAAAAACACTTTACGCTCTTGGAATTCCTTTTGTCGGAAAATTCTTGGGGGATGTTTTAGCTAAAAAAAGTAAAAATATAGATTGTTTAGCTTCTATGAGCAAAGAGGAACTTTTAGAGATAGATGGAGTTGGAGAAAAAGTAGCTCAATCTGTTTATAACTATTTTAGAGATGAAAAATCTTTAGAGATTATTCAAAAGTTAAAAGAGTTTGGAATTAATTTTGGAAAAGTAGTTGAAGATAAAAAAGATGAAGTTAAAGTTGAAGGAAAGTTTAGTGGAAAAACATTTTTATTTACAGGGAAGCTTCAAAAATTTAAAAGAGAGGAGATTAAAGATTTGATTGAATCTTTAGGTGGCGTTAATCTGTCATCAGTGAGTAAAAAATTAGATTATTTAATTGTTGGTGAAGATGCTGGAAGTAAATTGAAAAAAGCTGAAGAGTTAGGAACAGTTAAAATTTTAACAGAGGATGAGTTTTTAGAACTTTCGAAATAATATTTTTAAAAGGGGAAACCCCACGACTATGCAGCCGTGGGGTTCTTTATTTATATTAGCACTTTATTTAAAAAGATTTCTTTTAATTAAGCTTCAGTTTCGTTTAATGACTTCTCATAAACTCTTAAGAAAGGTATGTATAAGAAGAATGAAACAGCAACTAGAGCACAACTTAGAATGAATGCAGCAACACTGAAGTTTGTAGCAAGTAAAGCTCCGATTGGTCCTGGAGTTGTCCAAGGAACAAGAGTAATGATTTTTCCTACTAAATCAAACTTTGTAGCGAACCATGCTATACAAGCATTTAATACTGGAATTCCAACGAATGGAATGAATAGTAATGGGTTCATTACAATTGGTGCTCCGAACATAATAGGCTCGTTGATATTAAATACTGCAGGAATAACTGAAAGTTTTCCAATAGATTTAATGTGTGCATTTTTACTCACAGACATAGCAAGGGCAAGTCCTAAAGTTGCTCCAGCTCCTCCTATGTAAACATAAGCATCAAGGAATCCACCTGCGAATATTTTTGGTAAAGCTTCTCCAGCTTGAATTGCAGCTTGATTAGCAGCAAGGTTAGATAAAGTTATAGAGTTAATAATTGCTATAACGATGTTTGTTCCGTGTAATCCAGCAAACCATAAAAGGTGAGTGATTATGATGATGAAGATTACAGAGATTAATGAATCAGACATATTTAGTAATGGAGCAAACGCTTTTAAGATGATTTCAGGAACCATTATACCTAAACTCTTTACAGCGAATATATTTACCGCATGGAAAAGAATTGTTACGAATACGATTGGTATTAATAATTCGAATGATTTAGCGATTGCAGGTGGTACAGAATCAGGAAGTTTAATAACAAACTTCTTTTGTACAAGTAGTCTGAATATTTCGATAGCAATAATAGCTCCTAAGATAGCTGTAAATAACCCTTTTGCATCAAGATATCTAGCATCCATGATTGGCATCCATCCACCATCAGGTATAAGGAATAAAGATGTAGCTCCTTCAGCTTGACCAACAGGTAACCAATCTAGCTTAGCAGATGTCAGTAAAAAGGCATACATTGATAAGAATCCACCAGTTGTACCGTTAAGACCGTAGCTATTAGATAAAGACATTCCAATTCCATAAGAAACGAATAAAGACATAATTCCCATACTTACGTAGAATGGTTGTACTAAATCTCCTTTGAAAGCTCCCATTAAGTTAGCGTACCATTCCATGTAAAGTACGTTGTTAGGATCAGTAAATGGTAGGTTTACCATTAAAAGGATAAATGAACCGATGATAAGGAACGGCATTGTGTAAACGAATCCGTCTTTGATTGCATTTAAATATCTGTTTTGTCCAACTTTTGCAGCAACAGGCATTAGTTTTTCTTCAATAATGTTCATAAAGTTACTCATAATATTTTCCTCCGTTTTTTTAGTATTTTTATTATATCAAATTTTATAGAAAGGGGTGGAGGAAAAAACTTCCCCTCCCCATAATTTTGTAATAGTTTTCTATTAGAATCTATAGTTTAATCCAGCGTATGCCCAGATTAAATCAATATCGTGGTCTCCGTTAGCAGGTGTCCAATCGAATAACTTATCGTCATTCTTATAAGTTCTTGTATTACTTTCATAAGCAACTCCTACGAATGTAGATAGTTGGTCGTTGAATACATAGTTAGCCATTAACTCATATCTGATTCTGTCTCCAGCTTTGTTTTGATATTGCTCAATGTAATCTCCATTCCATTTAGCATCTTGAGTTCTATCTAAAGTGAATCTAACTCTTGGCATGATAGTTAACTTATCAGTAGCTTGATATGGCATCATGATTCTGATTTGAGTTTCAACCATCTCATAAGAATCATACATCTCTCCAGTAGTGAATAAAGTAGGGTTGAATGATAACTTATCAGTTAACTTGAATGATGGACCGAAGTCTCCTTCCCAGTACCAACCGTTATCTCTAGATGTTGCTTTTCCTTCGTCACTTGATTTATCTCTATCAAGACCAGCAACTAACCATCCAGCTAGTAATCCATTGAAGTGATTGAAGTCAGTTCCTAACTCATATCTATCTCTAGTCCAATCAGAGTGATAAGTATCTCTTGAGAAATCTCTTACTCTAGTTTCATTTCTATACTTTAAATGGAACGCTTGTTTTTCAAATAGTTGATATCTTACTTTGTAGTCAACTCTTGTAGATTCCCACTCAGCATCTGATTTAGATAAAGATAAATCTCCACCGAATCTTCTTTCAACATTTAAATCTAAAGTTAACTTTCCTTTAGTTGCAGAAACTCCTACTCCCCAGAAAGTTCCATCTTCATCGTCTCCACCAGATATAGTTGATCCATTATCAAAATCCTCTGTCTCTAAGTAAGTTCTAGCTCCGAATGACCAAGCTGGTGCAGCAACCTCTTCGATTACTACTACAGGTTCAACAATAACTTCTTTACTTGTTTCAACAACTGGTTCTGCTACAACTTCTTTAGCAAAAACATTTGTACCTAATAATGATAATGCAGCTAATAAATAAAGTGATTTTTTCATTTTGTTACCCTCCCGTGTTTTAAATAAAGTATTATTTTTTATTACTATTTAGATAAGCTTAAAGCATAGTCTAAAATTTTCTTTCCGTTTAATGTTCCGTAAGCCATAGTATCGATTACATCTAATGGTTTACCAGCAGCAGCAGCGATAGCTCCTAACTCAGCTTTCTTAAATCTAACTTGTGGTCCTAAAAGGAATACATCATATTGAGGTAATAACTCGTGGAATTGCTCTAATCCTACAGCATCGATTTTTACTTCTATATTTTCAGCAGCAGCAGCAGCTTCCATTTTCTTTACAACCATACTTGTTGACATTCCTGCAGAACAAAGTAATAATATTTTTTTCATAATTGTTTCTCCTTTTAAACTAAATATTTTGAATTTTTGATTTACTTATTTTAAATTCTTCTGGCGATTCATTCACCTGACACTATAATTATAGAATATGTTTTAAAAAAAGTCAAATTTAACAAGTTTAAGACTTTTTTCGTCGAAATACAAATGTTTTTTTTAAAAAAAACTTGAAAAATAGTTGTAAATGTTGTATTCTTTATAAAGAACGAAAAAAAAACTAAAAAAAATCGTCTAATTTTAACCTAAAACTGTTAAAAAAAAACAAAAAAAAATTAAATTTTTTTAAAAAAACTTAAAATTGATTAAAAAAGGTGGTGAAAATATGAAGAAAATGGCTTTTGATTTTTCTAAAAATGATCTTTTTATAGATACCGACAAAAAATTAAATAAGAAAGAAAGAGATTTTTTAGAGATTGTAAGAGAGAGATATAAGGGTAAAAATGAAAAATATATAATTTTTACAGAAAAAGAGTTAAGAAATTTAGTTGGTGAGAGAGGTAATATTGGTGAATTTTTAGATAAATTTTTCAAAAGAAGGATATATTTAAAACTTATAGAAAAAGAGGAGGAGATATTTTTTTCTTCATTTCCAATTTTTGACTTTTATTTA
This sequence comes from uncultured Cetobacterium sp., assembly GCF_945952365.1. Classification (GTDB taxonomy): domain Bacteria; phylum Fusobacteriota; class Fusobacteriia; order Fusobacteriales; family Fusobacteriaceae; genus Cetobacterium_A. Next base: position 43,789 of record NZ_CAMFHX010000015.1, on the reverse strand, counting down.
AGAAATAGAGAGGAGTATAGATTATTTGTTTCTAGATCTTTAAAATCTCTTAAAGAGAGTGGAATATTTGATGATATAGATTTACTTCTAATTTTACTATTTAAAGATAAGAAAAGTTTCCAACTGTATTTAGCTATGATAAAAAATAGAAATCAAGGTGGATTTTTAATAAGTAGAGATAATTTAAAAGAACTTTTAGGTGTAGGCCAGGAAAATTATGAAAGATTTTATGATTTTGAAAAAACAATATTAAAACCTGCACTAGATGATATAAACCAATTGACAAAATATAATATAGAGTATACAAAGATAAAAAATAGTGATGGCTTCACAAGTAAAATAATGGAGATAGAGTTTTCATTTGATCATAAACTTTCATCTATATTAGCTGAAGAGATAGATAGACTACTGCTACCTTTAAGAGATAGAGTAGATTCTATTTCGAAAATAAGTAAAGTTATAGAGGAAGCTCTTTTAAAAGAGGGGGTAGATTTTGTACGAAATAATTTATACCATCTAGATAAAGGGATTTCAGGTTCATTAGATGAGGCGATATGTTTAGCTTTAAAGGAAACTCCAAATATAGAGTATACAGAAAAATATATACTTATAAGTAAAACCGTAGATATCTTCTTAAATAGATTTATATTTGAATCGAGATTATATAAAGAGTTATTAAAATGTAAATTTTATTATAACTATAGTTTCTTAAAAGTTTTAAGAGGTATGAAAGTCGGAGAAACGTTAGAGTATAAAGATGATAGACATAAAATTAATATTTTATACTTAGATAAAGGAAGGGAAAGTAGTATTGAGATATATAAAATAGCTGAAGAACCTACTGGAGAAAAAAAATAAATTTAAGCGTTAAATAGAAAAGAAACTATAAAACTCCTTATATTATTAGAGTTATTAGACGAAAAAATATCTATATTTTTTCCTACAGTTTAAACTCTTGACTTACTTCCAAAAATCTAGTAAAAACTAAGTAAAACAAAGGTTTTCAGGAGGGAGTTCGATATGAAACAATTAGGAATTTCAGTATATCCTTTTCACGCTACTTTAGAGGAAAATAAAAACTATATAGAGTTAGCTGCAAAATATGGATACAAAAGAGTTTTTACTTGCTTATTATCAGTAGATGGGGATAAAGAGGTTATATTACAAGAGTTTAAAGATACAATAGCACACGCAAATAGCTTTGGAATGGAAGTTATGGTAGACGTTGCTCCATCAATATTCAGTAAATTAAATATCAGCTATGAAGATTTATCTTTCTTTAAAGAGATCGGAGCATGTGGAGTTAGATTGGATTTAGGATTCTCAGGAAATGAAGAGAGTATAATGACATTTAATGAGCATGGATTACTAGTAGAGATAAATATGAGTCAAGATACAAACTATGTTAATACAATAATGGATTATATGCCAAACAGCGAAAAATTAGTTGGATGTCATAACTTCTATCCACATAGATATACAGGACTTTCAAGAGAACATTTCAGAAGTTGTAACAAGAGATTTAAAGGGTTCTCTTTAACAACAGCAGCATTCGTAACATCACAAACAGGAACATTTGGTCCATGGCCAGTAAATGATGGACTTTGTACTTTAGAGGAGCATAGAGATTTACCTATCGAAGTTCAAGGAAGAGAGTTATTCAACGAAGGAATAGATGTAGTAATAATTTCAAACTGTTTCCCAACAGAAGAGGAACTAAAAAAACTTGCAGATATCAATAAAGAGATGTTAGAATTCGAGTGTGAAGTTTATGATGGTGTTGGATCAGTTGAAAAAGATATAATAGAAAAAGAGTTACACTACCATAGAGGAGACATCGGAGAGTATGTAGTGAGATCAACTCAATCAAGAGTAAAATATAAAGGAACTCACTTTGAGTTATTCAATGCAGTAGATATCAAAAAAGGAGATATTTTAATAGAATCATCACTTTATGGTCAATATGCAGGAGAGTTACATATTGCAAGAAAAGATATGAAAAACTGTGGTAAAACAAGTGTAGTAGGAAAATTAGATGAGAATTATATTGGATTATTAGATAGCGTAAAACCTTGGCAAAAATTCAAAATTCAAATAAAAAAATAATTATTGGTTTGGGAGGAATTAAAATGGTAGATTTTACAGAAGATGAATTAGAAGAGATCATATTTTCAATAGTTGCATATGCTGGAGAGGCAAAAGGGTGTGCTCACCAAGCTTTAGCATTTGCTGAAGAGGGGAAGTTTGAAGAAGCTGAAGAGTGTATGAAAGAGTGTGACTCAGCAGTATTAAAGGCTCATCACGTTCAAACAGATATGATTCAAAAAGAAGCTGGAGGACAAAAAGTTCCTTTATCAATGGTTTTTGTTCACGCACAAGACCACTTAATGACAGCTCTTTCTGAAAGAGAGTTAATTAAGAAAATGATTAAATTAAATAAAAGATTATTCGCTTTAGAGAATAAGTAATAAAAAAGCCCCTTGAAATTTCAAGGGGTTTTCTTTTTGAATTAGTTATGCAAGCCAAGCTCCAAACATCCAGATATGTTTTTGGTAAAGAGCAGCTATATCAGTCATAAGAGAAAGTGTAGCTTGATTATCCTCTTTCTCAGCTAACTTCATTATTATATTAATCTCTGCTAAAAGAACTTTAAAATCACCTAACATAAGGTTAACCGCTTCTTTAGCACAATAAGGCTTGCTTTCAACCTCAGAAAGAACTGTATGTTTTAAATAAACATCTAGAGATGCATGAGGTCTGTGTCCAGCCATAAGTAATCTTTCTGCTACAGAATCTATCTGCTCATCAATCTCTGACATAATTCCATCTAGCATAGGATGGATAACGAAAAAGTGCTCTCCAACTAAATTCCAATGAAAATTGTGAACTTTCGTTTTGAAAACATGTAAATCTCCAACAAATTTGTTCATTTGAAATACTAAATTCATATTATCCATAAAAAATCCTCCTTTAAAAAGCGTGGTTAGTTTTACTAACATCGTTTCTATTATTCGAGAAAAATTTATATTTCCTTTAAAAAAATTAAAATTAATAAGACATTTTTTGTAAAACCTCACTAATTTTATTACAAACCTCTTTCATAGCTCTAATAATTTCGTTTATATGAGGCTCATTTGAGTTGTTACTAAAAAAAGGACAACTAAGAGCAGCTATAATTTTATTATTTTTATCATATATTGGAGTAGCGACAGCACTGATAGTGTTTGAGTGCTCCATATTATCAAAAGCAATTTTTTTTATATTCACTTTAAAAAGCTCTTTTTTCAATATATCTCTATTTGTAATAGTATTTTCAGTATATTTTGGTAAAACTTCAGGAAGAAGAGAGCTTAATTTTTTTTCTGTTAATTGACAGATTAAAATTTTACTAGCAGCTCCAGCATGAAGTGGAAAAATTGCATTTTCAGGAACAGTAATTTTATAATAATCATTACTTTCAACAGAAGCAATTACTCTAATTTTATTTTTATCAAATACACTCACTTTAAATGTCTCTTTAAATTTTAAAGATAGTTCCTCTAAATATGGGTATGAGATATTTTTTATAAGATTATAGTTTTCATTTTTATTAGAAAAATAATCAAATTTATTTCCAAGAGTATACTCTTTTCCACTTTGACTCACATATCCAATAGAAACTAAGGTATAAAGAAGCCTATTTGTTGTAGCTTTAGGTATAGATAAATCCCTAGAGATTTCAGCTTGAGAAGCTCTCTCTTTAAGGTATAGATAATTAAAAATTTTATCAATTTTTTCCATAGCAGGTACAAGTTTTTTCATAAGCTAACTCCCTAAAATTAAAACTCTAGATATTTTGCCAAATCCTTTTTGGTATATTATTCTTTCGACGTTTCCATTGCCATATGTTTTTTCAACTGTTATCTCTTGACCAGATTCAGCATCGATAAAATCAATAATTTCATACCTATTTCCAGCAGAAGTCCAATTGTTTCCAATCTTAAATGGAAGCTTTAAAACAGTCTCTCTAGTATTAAGATTAAGAGTAGCTAAATCAGCAGTGGTATCTTCCCCAGTAAAAACTAAATCAATTGAATCTTTTGTAATTAGATATATTTTTTGAACTGTAGTTGCAGTATCGGTTATATTTTCAATAATAAACCTATGTCCATTATGATTTATATATTTGCTAGAAGTTTTAAATCCAGCACCTTCAAATCCACCTTTGTATTCAAAGTCTCCAGCAACAAAAAAATCAGAAACTTTATAGTTAGTATTATTGCTACATCCCATAACTAAAAGTAGAAAAACGATTAAAAATGTAAATTTCTTCATAAATTCCTCCCAATAAAAAATATTTTAAGAATTAATCCAATTATACTCTAAATAAATCAAATCTACTAGAAAAAAAGTTCTTTTGTAACATATGTTACAGCAAAATATAAACTATACTGATATAATCTATTTAGAAATTTTAAATAAAAGGAGATTAAGAAGATGGAAAAAATACCAATGTTTTGTTTTCAATGTCAAGAAACAGCAGGAAATAAAGGCTGCTCAGTAGTAGGAGTTTGTGGAAAACAACCAACAACATCAAACCTTCAAGATTTATTAATATATGTAGCAAAAGGAATCTCAATATTGAGAGAAAATATAGCTTTAGAACTAAGATTAGAGGATAAAAAATTTAATTCAGAGCTAGATTATTATATAACAAATGCTCTATTCATAACTATAACAAATGCAAACTTTGATGATAATATGATAGCAGAAGAGATTTTAAAAGGATTAAAATTAAGAGATAGATTAGAAAGTTTTATAAAAGAGAATTCAATTGAGATAAAAAGATTAGCTAATCATGATGCTATGACATTTAGAGTTGAAACTTTAGAGGAGATGAATAAAAAAGCTTTAAATATAGGAGTTTTAACTACTGAGAATGAAGATGTTAGATCTTTAAGAGAGGTTATAACTTACGGATTAAAAGGTATGGCAGCTTACTATGAGCACTCTGTAAATTTAGGATATGAAAATTCAGAGATTGTTATGTTTATCGAAAAAGCATTAGTTTCTACATTAGATAATAGTTTAGAGTTAGGAGATTTAGTAGGGCTTACATTAGAAACTGGAAAGTTTGGAGTAGATGTAATGGCATTACTAGACTCAGCTAACACAGGTAAATTTGGAAATCCAGAAATCACAGAGGTAAATATTGGAGTTAGAAATAATCCAGGAATTTTAATAACAGGTCATGATTTAAATGATATCGTTCAGTTGTTAGAGCAAACAGAGGGAACAGGAGTAGATGTTTATACTCACTCTGAGATGTTACCAGCTCACTATTATCCAGAGCTAAAAAAATATAAACATTTAGCTGGAAACTATGGAAACGCTTGGTGGAAACAAAAAGAGGAGTTTGAGACATTCAACGGTCCAATTATCTTCACAACAAACTGTATTGTTCCTCCAAAAGCTGGAGCTTCTTATGAAGGAAAAGTATTCACAACAAATGCAACAGGATTCCCAGGATGGAAAAGAGTAGCTGAAAAAGATGGAAAGAAAGATTTCAGTGAAGTTATAGAGCTTGCAAAAACTTGTGCATCTCCAACAGAGATTGAAACAGGAAAGATAGTTGGAGGATTTGCTCATAACCAAGTGCTTCAATTAGCTGATAAAGTTATTGACGCAGTAAAATCTGGAGCAATCAGAAGATTCTATGTAATGGCTGGATGCGACGGAAGAATGAAATCTAGAGATTACTACACAGAGTTTGCAGCTAACTTACCAAAAGATACAGTTATCTTAACAGCTGGATGTGCAAAATATAAATATAATAAGTTAGATTTAGGTGATATCGGAGGAATTCCAAGAGTTTTAGATGCAGGACAATGTAACGATTCATACTCGTTAGCAGTTATAGCTCTGAAATTAAAAGAGGTATTTGGTTTAGAGGATATCAATGAGTTACCAATAGCTTATAATATAGCTTGGTACGAGCAAAAAGCAGTAATCGTTTTACTTGCACTATTACATTTAGGAGTTAAAAATATAAACTTAGGACCAACAATTCCAGCATTTTTATCAGGAAATGTTTTACAAGTTTTAATAGATAACTTTAATATTGGAACTATAAGCAGTGTAGAAGAGGATTTAAAAAAATTCTAATAAATTAAAAACTATAAAAAAGCAAAAAGGTAAGGGGTGAGTATCCTTACCTTTTTTATATATTATCTAGAAACAGTTGAAATACCATTATTGATGATGTTGTAAATCTCATCTTTTGAAACTAGGTTTGCATCTCCTCTTACTGTATGTTTATATACAGAAGCAGCAGTTGCAAAGTCTACAATCTCCTTAGGTGATAAGTTGTTGTAGATTCCAAATAGTGCACCAGCAGCGAAGGCATCTCCTCCCCCAACTCTATCAACGATTTGGAAGGTATATCTAGGTGAGCTTACAAGCTCACCATCTTTAAAAACGAAACCAGTTAAAGAGTTTTCATTAACCGAGTGAGTCTCACGTTTTGTCGAAAGCAAAAACTTAATGTTAGGGAAGTTTTTTGTGATTTCTCTATAATACTCTGTTAAATCCGAATGTTCTCCTAGTTTCATAATGTTTTTAGCATCTAAAACTCCAGCAAAACAGATATCTACATATGGTAGGTAGCTAGTTAAAATAGGAGCAGCTTCATCTAAAGTCCAAAGCTTTCCTCTATAGTTGAAATCAAAACTGATTAAAACTCCCATCTCTTTTGCTTTTACCATAATTTTATCCATTAACTCTTTACAGCTATCTGAAAGAGCAGGAGTGATTCCTGAAAGATGTAAAATCTTACAGTCTTTTAAAATCTTTTCAATTTGAAGCTCAGTATAATCTAAAGTAGAGAATGATGAGTATTTTCTATCGTAGATTACAGATGAAGCTCTTACACTTGTTCCAACTTCAAGGTAGTAAGTTCCAAGTCTATCTCCACCTAAAACTATATTTTCAGTAGCTACATTGTTAGCTTTTAAATATCTGAAGATTGAATCAGAAAGTGGATTGTTTGGCAACTTAGTAACATACTCAGATTCAATTCCAAAGTTAGCTAATGAAACAGCAACGTTAGCCTCTCCACCACCATAATCGGCTCTAAAAGTATTACTTTGTACAAATCTATTGTTGTTTTCTGTAGAAAGACGTAACATAATCTCTCCAAGAGTTACTATTTTACTCATAACTAGATCTCCTCTCTAACCTTTTTAACTTTCTCAACGAAAGCTTTAGCAGCAGCAGTAATTTCATCACTCGGTCCAGTAGCTAATTTACCACCAACACCAACAGCAACTACTCCATTTTTTATCCATTGATCAACGTTATCTATTGAAACTCCACCTGTAGGCATTATGTTTGCTTGAGGTAAAGGTGCTTTTACAGCTTTTATAAAGTCTGGTCCGAATGCACTTCCAGGGAATAACTTTATGATGTCACAACCTAATTCCATAGCTTTAAGCATCTCAGTTATAGTCATACATCCTGGCATGTAAGGGATAGCGTATCTATTACAAAGTTTAGCAGTTTCAGCATCAAATCCTGGCGAAACAATATATTTTGCTCCAGCTAATATAGCAAGTCTAGCAGTTTCAGTATCAAGTACAGTTCCAGCTCCTATGATGAAGTCATCTCCAGGGAACTCTTTAGAAAGTTCTCTTATAACCTCAGTTGCTCCAGGAACAGTATAAGTAACCTCTATCGCATTAACTCCACCAGCGATACAAGCGTTAGAAATACGCTTAGCTTCGTCTAAGTTTTCAGCTCTAACAACAGCAACTACTCCAGTACTAATGATTCTATCTATAATTTCATGTTTTTTTAACATAATTTGAAACCTCCTCAAAATTCGTTTCGTTTATTTATTTAACAACCAGATTTTATAAAAAAAAAGGAAAATAAGCAATTCGAGTTTTTTAAAAAAGTTTCATATATGAAATCAAATAAAAAAAGACACTAAAAAAGTAGAAATATATTGGGAAATGTAGTAGAATATAAAATAACACTCTATTAAATTTAAGGAGGCAATCAATAATTAACCAAAACATTGACAAATATTCTCGAATGTACAAGAATGTATAAGAGGTGATAAAATGAAAAAATATGTAAAACCAAAAGATGATTTGGTAAATGAAAAATCTTTTTTACTTAATTATTGTTGTAGAATATACGGATTAAAAAAATACAAAAAGGCTTTAGCAGATGAGAAGCTATAAAATAGAGATTAAGCCTACAAAAGAACAGATTTTAAAAATAGAAAATACTTCTAATATTTGTAGGTTTATCTATAATGAAATGATAGCAACTAATGAACTTCTTTATAGTATGAATAAATTAATTGGGTCAGATAATAAATTTATGGGAGCTAATGATTTTTCAAAATACATAAATAATAAACTTTCTAAAATTTCAACAATGACTTGGATAAAAACAGCTAACAGCAAAGCTATTAAACAAGCTATGGTAAATTGTGAAAAAGTTTTTAAAAAGTTTTTTAAAAAAGAAGCTGGTTTTCCAAAGTACAAAAAGAAAAAAGATTCCTATGGAGTTTATCTTCCTAGAAACAATAAATCTGATTTTGATATTAAAAGACACAAAGTTAAAATACCTATGTTATCTTGGGTAAGACTAAAAGAAAAAGGGTATCTTCCTTTAAAATCAGAGATTACATCTTGCACCATTACAAAAGAAGCTGGTAAATATTTTGTTTCTTTCTTAGTTAATGGTGAAAATAAACTTTGTAACTCAGAGAAAACAGATGGCATCGGTGTAGATTTAGGAATTAAGGAACTAGCTTTTTCTTCTACTGGAGAAAAATTTAAAAATATCAATAAAACAAAAGTTGTTAAAAAATTAGAAAAAAAGCTTAAACGAAAACAAAAAAGTTTGAGTAGAAAATTTGAATGTCTAAAATTTAGAAAGAAGAGAGGTGAAATTGCTACAAAAAAGAATATTGAAAAAAATGTTCTATCAGTTCAAAAGATAAACTATAGACTTTCAAATATTAGAACTGAGTATACAAAAAAAGTTGTAAATACTTTGGTAAGAACCAAGCCTGAGTACATAACAATTGAGGATTTAAATGTTAAAGGTATGATGAAAAACAAGAATCTATCAAAATCAATAGCCGAACAAAAGTGGTATTATTTTAGAATGTTTTTAATTGGACAATCTAGAAAACAAAATATTGAAGTTAGGGTAGTTAGTAGAACTTTCCCATCTTCAAAAACTTGTTCTTGTTGCGGAACTATAAAAAAAGATTTAAAATTAAAGGATCGTATTTTTAAATGTAGTTGTGGATTTGAAATAGATAGAGATTTAAATGCCTCTATAAATCTAAGAGATTGTAAAAAGTATAAAATACTCACATAAAAGAGAATTATACTGTGTACCCGTAGGCTAAATGGGGAATTAACGACCACGGAGAACTAAATAAACTGTAGTAGCATAGCGAGGCAGAGTTCGTTGAAGTGGTAAAAATCAAAGACAGATACTTTTGTATATGTTTTTTGTAGCAGGAAGTAATGCAAAATTATAATGATTTATTAAAAGAGAATTTAGAATGGGTTCAAAAGAGATTGGATCTAGATAAAGATTATTTTAAAAATCTTTCAAAAGGACAAAATCCGCCATTTTTATATATAGGGTGCTCAGATAGTAGAATGCCAATAGATACATTTACACAGAGTGAGCCAGGAAGTTTTTTCATTCATAGAAATATAGCAAACCAAGTATTTTCAAATGATATGAATTTCTTAGCAACTTTAGAATATGCAGTAGAGCAATTAGAAGTAGAGCATATAATTGTTTCAGGTCACTATGAATGTGGAGGAATAAAAACAGCCCATGATAAATGTAGACACTCATCTATAATATCAAGTTGGTTGATGCCAATAAAAAAGATAGAGGTAGAACATAGAGAAGAGCTAGAAAGTCTTGAAAGTGAGGAAGAAAGGCTAGATAGACTTACAGAACTAAATGTGTTAGAGCAATTGAAACATATATTTGAACTTTCTGTTATAAGAAATAGAATAGAAACAGGGAAATATCCGAGAATACACGGATGGATTTTAGATATAAGAAATGGTAAAATAAAAGAGATGGAAATTCCTTATGATGACTGGAAAATGAAGGGGATTATTCCAAAAGAATATGAAGTTTAGAAAATTTTAAAGGAATCCTTTATTTTCTACATATATAATGTAGTTAATAAAGGATTTTATAGTTGATGGAGGGTAGATGAAAAAAATAAAGAAAAGATTCATATACTAACTAATTTTACTCAAACTTCAGAAAGACAAAGTTTTACAACATTTTCAAAAAAAGTATTTGATGAGCATTTATATATAACATCAAAAAAGAAACCAATCAACAGCATTAGAGATTTGGATAATAATAAGGTGTATGTAGTAGAAGGTTCTATATATGAAGAATTTTTAGATGTTATTATAAATAATAATGATTTAAAAATCGAGAAAATTTTAGTAGATAATGTTGCAAAATATGAAGATGAGTTTGTATTAGAGTCAAATTTAGATAATTCTATTGAGAAAAATAAAATATTAATAGGAAATATTCCAGGTAGTTCTATAGCAGTTATTAATTCTTATTCAGATTTAATACCTATTATAAATAACGCTTTAAAAGAAAGATATTCTGATAGAGTTAATAAATGGTTTGAAGATAGACGTTATTTAATATTTAAAGAGAATTTTGAGAAATCCCTATCAATTGCAGAGAAAGCTTATTTAAAAGATGTTAAAGAGGTAAGCGTAGCATATGAAGAGTTAGGAGAGATGAGTTACTTTTCCACTAAAAAAATGAGATATGAAGGAGTCGTTCCTGTTTTATTGAGAACTTTATTTGAAAGAATAGGGGTAGTTTTAGATGATAAAAGTAAGGTAAAAGAGGAATGGAATAGTATTTTTAATAGACTTAAAATTGCAAAAGTAGATTTCATAGTTCTTTCTAAGACTAAGGAGAGAGAAGAGGAGTATATATTTACTAAAAAAATTTTTGATTTAAATATCTACAAAGTAAACTGTTTGAAGGACCCACCTGACGGTAGAAAAAGAGTAGGTGTTATAAAAGATACAAGACAAGAGGATATTTTAAGAAGATACTATTTAGAACAGGATATTGTAACATATGATAACTACAACAAGATGATTAAGGATTTTGAAACTCATAAAATATATTCGATAGTAATAATAAATCCAGAAGATTTTGAAATTGGAAAATATATAGTAGAAATTCTTGATACAGTTCCAGTTAATTTAGGGTTGAAGAAAAAAAATGTTATTTTAAGAGATATTTTAAATAAAGCGATAGATAATTCACTTTATAAAGATGAGATAATAGAAAGAGCTAAATTTGAGAGTAGAAGAGAGAAGCTAGAAAAGTTAGAGTCAGAGAGAAAAAGATATAGTCAAATTTTAGGTATTGTGATTTTTACTTTTTTAATAATATTTATTCAAAGCTATCGATTGATGAAAGAGGAGAATAAAAATAAAGAGTTACTAAAAGATGATCTAACAGGGCTTTTAAGTAGAAGAGTATTCAATGATTTTTGTGATAAAAATAATGATATAGAGGGCAGTATCTTAGTTTTAGATCTCAATAATTTTAAAAAAATAAATGATTTATATGGTCATCAATTGGGGGATGAGGTAATTATAGAGGCTAGTAAATGTCTAGAAAGTATTTTTTTAAAAGATAAAGTTTTTAGAATTTCTGGTGACGAGTTTTACATATATTCATATGAAAAATATGAGATTGAAGAGAAACTGTGGAACTTAAAAGAGGCGTTTAAAAGTTCGAGACTTTTAAGACGTTTAGGGGTTAGTTTTAGCTTAGGTTACTATATAAAAGATGAAAAAACTTTACTTAAAGAAGCATTTAAAAATGCTGATTTAGCAATGTATTTTGTAAAAAAGAATAAACATCTTTGGTATAAAGAGGCAACTAGTAATTTTATAAAAGGTACTGAAAGAAAAGAGTTGATCAAAAAGAGTTTAGAGGATGCGATTGAATCTCAATTTTTTGCAGTATATCAACCTAAATTAAATTTGAAAAATAATACTTTAGAAGGTGCAGAAACATTAGCAAGATGGGAAAATCCTGAGTTAGGAAATGTTCCGCCAGTGGAATTTATTGGAATAGCAGAAGAGATAAATTTAATTTATAAGATAGATTATAAAATGGCAGAAGAAACTATAAAAAAGATTCGAGAAATACTAGATAAGGATATCTCTATAAAAGATTTTAGAATTTCATTCAATATCTCACCAGAAACATTTAGAAGAGATGATATTGTTTCTAATATAGAAAATCTTTTAGACACATATGATGTTGATGGAAAATATTTAGAGATAGAGATAACAGAAAGTATGTTTATAAATGATGTAAAAGATATAATAGCAAAATTGAGCTCATTAAAAAATAAAAATATTCGAATATCGATAGATGATTTTACAGCGGGTTATTCAACAACGGGTCTTTTGGCAACTTTACCAATTGATACTGTTAAGTTTGATAGATCTTTGATTTTAGCGATGATAGAGGATGAGAAAAAAGGAAAAGCAATTTATGTTGGATTAATAAAAATGATGAAGAGTTTAAATCTGAAAATAGTTTCTGAAGGAATTGAGAATGAGAAAGAATTGGAATTTTTAAGAGAAAACGGAGTTGATTATGGTCAAGGATTCTATTTAGGAAAGCCAACAAAAGATTTTTATAATTAAAAAAATCCCCCTAGATAATTTCTAGAGGGGTTTTTATTTTTTTATATATTTTTACATATGTTTTTTTAAGAGAGAATCGTAAGTTCCATCAGCTTTAATCTCTTCTAAAGCTTTATTTATTTTTTCTAAAAGTTCGATATTTTTTTTAGAGATAGCGATTGCATACTCTTCAGGTTCGCCAGAAGTTTCGGCTAATTTTAAAGATTTATTGTGTTTAACATAGTTTAAAGCTGTTTCAGAATCTAAAACTATAGCATCAATTTTTTTATTTTGTAGTTCCATTATAGCAGCATAAGACGCATTATATTTTTTAGATTTAACATTTTTCATCTCACTTACAACAACATCCCCAGTAAATCCAAGTACAACACCAACTAACTTATCATTTAAATCATCAAAAGTTTTAATATCTTCATTAGATTCGTTTAAAATAATAACTTGGTTAGCAGTGTAGTATGGTGATGAAAAATTAACAGTTTGTTTTCTCTCTTCATTTGCAGTCATTCCAGCGATAACTATATCAATTTTGTTCATCTCTAAAGCTGGAATAAGACCATCAAAAGCCATATCTTTAATAACAATTTCCATATCAATTTTCTCTCCGATAGCTTTAACAAGGTCGATATCAAAACCAACAACCTCACCTTTATCTAGATATTCAAAAGGTGGGAACTCAGCATTTGTTCCTACATAAAGTTTACCTTTAGCAAAACTAAGAGAACTAAGTAGTAACATTAAAACCAAAACCAAATTTTTAACAATTTTTTTCATAATCTCCTCCCGATTTAAAATATATTAATGGTTTAAAACTTTTTCTATAAACTCTTTTGCTCTAGAATGATTTTTCCCCTCGAAGAGCTCTTCAGGAGTTGTATCCTCTAAGATAGAACCTGCATCCATGAAGAGAACTCTATCAGCTACTTTTCTAGCAAACCCCATTTCATGAGTAACAACAACCATTGTCATTCCTTCTTTGGCTAAATCTCTCATAACATCAAGAACTTCACGGATCATCTCTGGGTCAAGGGCTGAAGTTGGTTCATCAAATAGAATAACTTCTGGGTCCATACAAAGAGCTCTCGCGATTGCTATTCTTTGCTTTTGACCACCAGACAATTGATCGGGGTATGCAAGAGCTTTATCTTTCAATCCAACTTTCTTAAGAAGTCCAAGAGCTTTTTCCTCTACTAACTCCTTCTTTAAATTTTTTACTTTTAAAGGCGCTAGAGTTAGATTCTCTAAAACTGTTTTATGAGGAAAAAGATTGAAATGCTGGAAAACCATTCCCACTTTAGCTCTCATCGCATTTATATTAGTACTTTGATGCATGATATCCTCTCCACTTATATAGATATGACCAAGAGTTGGTTCTTCTAAACGGTTAAGACATCTTAAAAAAGTTGATTTTCCACTTCCTGATGGACCGATGACAGCTACAACCTCACCTTTATTTATATTTACAGAAACACCTTTTAAAACCTCTAACTCTCCAAAACTTTTAAAAAGATTATCCACTTTTATCATACTTTGCTCATCCCCTTTTCAACGCCTCTCATAATTTTTGTAAATATTCCAACTAGAATAAGGTATATAAATCCTACTAAAAGAAGTGGTTCAACTCCTCTATATGTTTGAGAAGTGATTATATTTGCTGATCTTAAAAGATCAACTCCACCGATAAATCCAACGATAGATGTTTCTTTTAAAAGTGTTATAAACTCACTAACTAAAGCGGGTAAAATTTTTCTGATAGCCTGTGGAATAATAACCTCTTTCATAGCGATAGGGTAACTCATTCCAAGAGCACGTGAAGCTTCCATCTGACCTTTGTCAAGACCTTCAATACCAGCTCTGATAATCTCAGCAACATAGGCACTTGAGTTTATTCCGAAAGCTATTCCAGCAACCAAGAAAATAGGTATGTCACGGAAACCAGCAAAAACAATATTTGCAAGAATTAAAAGTTGAACAACTGCAGGAGTTCCTCTAATCAAATCGATATAAAGAATTGCAATTAATTTAAACTTTGATAGTCTTAAAAGAGCTATAAGAACTCCTAAAATAACACCAAAGAAAGCTGAAAAAGCAGTTACACCAACAGAGAATGTTAAACCTTGTAAAACATATTGGTATCTGTAACCGTCGATGAAAATTGTTTTAAGTATAGCTAAGTAATCTCCCATAAAAATCTCCTTTATTAGTATTTTAATATATAAAAAAAGTCTAAAAGTAAGTTCATACTCTTAGACCTTTAAATACAAGATAAATAATTTCAAAAAGAAAACCATATATAAAATAAAAATGGATGGTCAGCATCAAAATTACTAAGAATATAATAGAATATAGAGTTGCTTATTATTTTGTACCCTATTCCTATCTTTTCTAAGTAACATGACCTGACCCCCTTTAAAATATTCTTAACTACTAAAGTTTGATTGATTATAAACTATGAAAAATAATTTGTCAAACATTATTTTTTAAAACTTTTTTTCCTAAAAGTATCTATGGGAAAACAATCACATATACTCTTAGGAAAAAAGCTGAGCGGGGGGATGCTCAGCTTTTTTGTCAGACCCTTTTACTGCTGAATAAAAGTGTCTT
Organism: uncultured Cetobacterium sp.; assembly: GCF_945952365.1. Taxonomy (GTDB): domain Bacteria; phylum Fusobacteriota; class Fusobacteriia; order Fusobacteriales; family Fusobacteriaceae; genus Cetobacterium_A. The sequence continues at coordinate 28,436 of NZ_CAMFHX010000015.1, read as the reverse complement.
TAGTGGGGGGATTTTTATTGGGAAATTAGTAGATGAATCCGTTGGAATGATTAGGGGGTCATTCCAACGATATATGTCAGTCGTAATATTATTACTAAACTGTCCAAGAAATTCCTTTAAATTTAACTTGAAAATTTTTGATCTATTTTGATTTCTACTAGTTATAACTCCAATAAAATCTTTCTTATTTTCAAAGAATCTCACATAAGCAAAAACATCAGGATGAGGTGAGAAAAACTTAACTTCTCCTTTTTTCAAAATATTTGAATTATCTCTTAAAAAAGATATTTTACGATACCACTTTAAAAGGTCTTTATCCTCATCTCCCCAAGGATAAGTTCTTCTATTGTCAGGGTCTTTTTCACCTTCGAGTCCAACCTCATCCCCATAATAGATGACAGGAACCCCAGGAAGTGTAAATTGAATTAAGCTCAAAGATTTTAGAATTCGTGTAGTTGCAGCTTCATGATATTGAGAATCTATACTGCTATTTTGAACAATCTCTTTAACAGAGGTTTTTATTCTTTTTACATCGTGACTTCCTAAAAGGTTATAAAGAGAGTAGTAATTTTCTCTAGGGTAATTTTCTTTTAAAGAGTTCATATATTTGCAAAGAGTTTCGCTATCTATACTGCCATTATAAAAGTTTAAGAGGTAGGTTCTAAGAGGGTAGTTCATAACAGAGTCGAGCTGTTTACCATTAAAATACTCTCTTCTTTGCCCATAACTAATTTTATTACTAGCATCCTCCCAAACCTCCCCAACTATTATTGAGTTAGAATCTATAGCTTTACATTTATATCTGAAGCTTTCAATGAAAAAACTAGGAAGTTCATCAGCGACATCAAGTCTCCATCCCTTGATTCCAGTTTTCATCCAGTGATTTAAAACACTATTTTCACCTTCAATAATATACTTAAAAAAGCTTGGCTCTAATTCATTTACACAAGGTAAATCTTTAATTCCCCACCAAGAGTCATACTCGTAAGGATAATCAATAAATCTATACCATGGATAAAAAGGTGAAGAGGTAGATTTAGTAGCAGATTTAAAGTAAAGGCTATCTTTTCCAGTGTGATTAAATACTCCATCTAAGATAGTATAGATTTTATTTTTTTTACACTCTTTTATCATATCTTTAAAATCTTTAAAACTTCCAAGGATAGGATCAATCTGATGATAGTTATTTGTATCATATCTATGGTTGCTAGTTGCTTCAAATATAGGATTCAAATAAAGAGTTCCAACATTTAAAGTTTTTAAGTATTTTACTTTTTCAGTTATTCCCTTTAAATTTCCACCAAAAAAATCCCAACGAGCAATTTCATTTTTTTTATTTTTAATGTACATGGGAGTGTCAGACCATTTAGCATAGATAAAACTATTATCTTTAGGAGAATTTATTTTCTTATCTCTGTTTCCATTATAAAATCTATCTGGAAAAATTTGATAAACAATACTCTCTTTAAACCAATTTGGAGAGGGACTATTTTTATAAAAAAGAGTTATTTGAAAATCAAGGGGAGAGCTTTCATAAATCTCACCAACGCCACCAAGAGCTAAGGAGTTATTTCCATAGTAGAAAACGGTATTCTCATTTCCAATTTTTAATTTAAAGTGATAAAAAATTGTTTTAGCGATTGATGGAGCTATAAAATTAAGAGACCAGACTTTATAGTCACGGTCTCCTATTTTTGTTATTTCATTTTGAATGAGTGCAATCTCGGATTTTTTGCCATTTTTTAAAATTAAAAATATTTCTAAACAGTTTATAGAACTATCAGTTAAAATTCTAAATCTAATATTTTCCCCAGCGGCAGTAGCTCCAAAAGGTGATTTGAATTCTTCATCTTGAGAGTTAAAAATTATAGAATCTTTAGCCAAAGAATATGATAGACTATTCATCTCTCTTCACCCTCTTAATATGCCAGATATCTTCAGCATATTTTTTAATGCTGTTATCAGAAGAGAACTTACCAGAGTGAGCTATATTGACAAGAGACATCTGAAGCCACCCTTTTTTATTTTCATATAGAGCATTTATCTGCTCTTGAGCTTTAACGTATGCTGAAAAATCTTTAAGCACAAAGTAAGGGTCACCTTCACCAAAAATATGGTTTAAAACATCTTTAAACTCATCATGGTTTTGAGAGAAAGTTCCATCTTTTAATTGCCCAATAACTCTTTGTAAAATAGGGTTTGAATCAAGATACTCTCTGAAATTGTAGCTACGATTTTTCTCTAAATCCATAACTTCTGAAGATGTAAGTCCAAAGATAACCATGTTGTCATCTCCAACTTCATCATATATTTCAACGTTAGCACCATCAAGAGTAGCTAAGGTAATCGCTCCATTCATCATAAATTTCATATTTCCAGTTCCAGAAGCCTCTTTAGATGCTGTAGAGATTTGCTCACTTACATCACCAGCAGGAATTATAAGTTCAGCAATAGAAACACCGTAGTTTTCAAGGAAAACAACTTTGATTTTATTTCTAATAGCAGGGTCATTGTTTACAACTTGAGCCACTGAAGTTATAAGTTTTATGATGTTTTTAGCTAGATAGTATGAAGGTGCTGCTTTAGCTCCAAAGAAGAATGTTCTAGGAACGATATCTAGTTCTGGATTTTCTTTTAGCTGATTATATAGATATATAATATGAAAAACATTTAATAGTTGTCTTTTGTATCCATGTAATCTTTTTATTTGAACATCAAAGATAGAGAATGGATTGATATCAATGTTATAATTTCTTTTAACAAATTTAACAACCTCTTCTTTATTTTTCAATTTTATTTTATCTAACTTTTCTAAAACTGCATCATCGTTTATGCATTTTAAAAAATTAATAAATTTATTGGTATCTTCAATACACTCAGGGCCACTGTTTTCAGTTACTAATTTATAGAGCTCTGGGTTTGCATTTTTTAACCATCTTCTATGAGTAATTCCATTTGTTTTGTTATTAAATTTTTCAGGATAAAGAAGGTAGAAATCTTTCAACTCACGATTTTTTAAAATTTCAGTATGTATTTTAGCAACTCCATTTACAGAGTGTGAGCCGATTATAGCTAGGTTTGCCATTCTAATTTCACCATAATTTATTATCCTCATAGAGTTGATTTTATTAGGGTCTCCATCGTATTTTTTAGAAACCTCTTCACAGAAACGTCTGTCAATCTCCTCTACTATCATAAGAATTCTAGGAACAGTCTTTTTAAACATATCGTAAGGCCATTTTTCCATAGCTTCTGCTAGGATAGTGTGATTTGTATATGCAAGAGTTTTAACAGTTATATCCCAAGCACTATCCCAATCTAAGCCTTCTTCATCAAGTAGTAATCTCATAAGTTCACCAACTGCGATAGCAGGATGAGTATCATTTATATGTACTCCAATAAAATCAGGGAATCTATGAATCGGTTGTTTCATCTCTTTATATCTTCTTAAAATTGTTTGAAGTCCAGCACTCACAAAGAAATATTCTTGCTTTAAACGAAGAAGTTTTCCACTAAAACTTGAATCATCTGGATAAAGAACTTGTGAAATAGCTTCAACTGCATATTTTTTATCTATATATTTTTGATAGTCACCTTTTTGAAGTCCGCTTAAATCGATATCCTCATCTGGAAGCTCAGCACTAAAAAGTCTCAAAGTGTTAACAATCTCTTTGCTAGAACCAAGTATAGGCATATCATAAGGAACAGCGACAATCTCTTCACATCCAGAGTAGATAGGTTCAAGCCCTTCATGAGTTTTAGTTAGAGTGACGTTTCCACCAAATTTTACAGTGACACTTTTTTCAGGCTTTTTAATCTCCCAAAGAAAATCCTCTTTTAACCAGTTGTTTAAAAGTTCTTTTTGATAACCATTCACAATTTTTTGAGTGAATAGTCCATGTTTGAATCTAATACCACATCCATGACCTGGAAATCCCAATGAAGCTAAAGAATCCATAAAACAAGCTGCTAGTCTACCAAGTCCTCCATTTCCAAGAGCTGGATCTGGCTCAAGAGCAAGAAGTTCATCTAAATCAATTCCTAAATCTTTAAGACCATCTTGAACAGTTTCTCTAATATCTAAATTTAGAAGATATGTATTTAAAAGTCTTCCAATTAAAAACTCCATAGAGAAGTAATAAATTTGTTTAACCTCTTTTTTTGTATAGAAAGTATTAGTTTCAGCCCAAGTTTCAGAGAGATAATCACGAATAAGTTTTCCAAGAGCTAAGTATTTATGTTCTGGTGAAGCTTCTGTAGGTGTTTGAGCAAAAGTAAGTATAAGCCGTTTTTTGTAATCCTCTTTAAATTGGTTTTTATTTAAGTTCATAAAAGACCTCCGTAAAGTGCTTTATATTTTTTAGCAGATTCTTTCCATTCTGAGTTATACTTCATAGCTGATCTCATAAGAGCTGTCCATGATTTTTTATCCTCATAGAAGATTTTAGCAGCATATTCTAATTTGAATAACATATCATGGGCGTTGTAGTTTTGGAAAACAAAACCAGTTCCTCCTAGTGTTGAAGGATTGAAATCAGAAACAGTATCTTTAAGCCCACCAGTTTCTCTAACTAAAGGGATAGTTCCATATCTCATAGCTGTAAGTTGACCAATGCCACAAGGTTCAAAAAGAGATGGCATTAAAAATAGATCACACGCTCCATATATTTTTCTAGCTAACTCATCACTAAAAGTGATGTTAGCAGATAATTTTTCTGGATGAGTGTATGAGTAGTAATTAAAGAGATCTTCATATTGAACATCCCCTGTTCCAAGAACAACAAATTGAAGATTTATATTTAAAATTTCATCCATAACCCACTTAATAAGATCGAGCCCTTTTTGACTAACTAAACGAGAAACTAATCCAACCATGAAGATATTTTGATCTACAGGTAAACCCAATCTTTTTTGAAGCTCAGTTTTATTGATAGCTTTTTTCTTTAGATTAGTAAGTCCAAATTTTTCATAAAGTTTATCATCTTTTCTAGGGTCGTAAAGAGAGTAGTCAATTCCATTAACAATACCGTGAACTTTATCTCCAAGCTCCACAATTAGGCCATTTAACTTTTCACCATAAAAAGGATAAGTAATCTCTTTTGAATAGTTTTCGCTAACTGTTGTAACTAAATCTGAGTATACAAGACCACCTTTCATAAAAGAAACCCCATCGTAGAATTTTAATTTATCTTCAGAGTAATATGAGTTATCTAATCCTAAAAGTTCACCTAAAATATCTTTTGAGAAAACACCTTGATATTTTAAATTGTGAATAGTGAAAACTGTTTTTGTATTTTTAAGAAGTTCATCCTCTTTATAAAAAGCTTTTAATAGCACTGGAATCATTCCAGTATGCCAGTCATTACAGTGAATAACATCTGGAGTGAAGTGTGGTATATATTTAATAGCTTCTAAAACTCCTCTGCAATAGAAAGAGAAAATCTCTCCATCGTCGTAATGACCGTAAGGAACGTGTCTTCTAAAGTAGTATTCATTATCCAAGAAATAGAAATCAACACCGTCATATTCTAAATGAAAAAGTCCAGCATATTGATTTCTCCAACCAACAGGAACTGTAAAAGAGCCTAAAAAGTCCATTTTTTCGACGAACTCCTTAGGAATATTTCCATTTTTAGGGAGTATAACTTTAGCGTTAACTCCCACTTTTTTAAGGGCTTTAGGTAGTGCAAGAGACACATCCCCAAGCCCTCCAACTTTTAAAAATGGATCAGCTTCTGAAGTAGCAAAAAGTAGATTTATATTTTTCATTCGCTTTCCTCCTTTTGAAGATTAAAACTTATATTTCTTTTGAATAACAAGAGGGTAGAAAGGGTTTCCTTCTAGATCTGTATTCTCTAAAACAACATTTTTATCTACAATAACATTTTTCAAATGAGTACCAGATTTTATAGTACAATTTTGAAGAATAATACAATTTTCAACAGTAGCACCTTTTTCAATATTTACATATCTAGAAAGTATGCTATTAACAACAGTTCCCTCAATAAAACACTCGTTTGAAATAATTGAGTTCTTTACAACAGATTCACTCAGATAGTGAGTAGGAATAGAATCCTTAACTTTACTAAAGATAGGTCTATTTTCATTGAAAAATAGCTCTTTTAATGTAGCTGAATTAATTAAATCAATATTAGTTTTAAAATAGTTAGCTAATGAGTTTAAACAAGAAAGATAATCTTTATGTTCAAATCCCATTATTTTTAAGTTATTTTTACTTCGATATATAATATCCTTTAATGGTAAATCTCTAGAGGGTTTTGATAAAATTAGAGACATTAAAAGAGATTTTTTTATTAAAAATATCTCTGTAGATATATTTAAATTCTTTTTAGGAAGATAATTTCCAAAAGCTCTATTTAGATAGTTTTTTTCATTGAACTCTAAAATATCACAACCTAGAAAAGCTTCACTTGGTTCAGCGATATTTTTATAGATAACAGTTACATCACTTTCTGAGAGTTCATGAAACTCAATAGCTTTATCTAAATCTATATTTGCCACCATATAAGTAGGAGCAATGACAACCATTTCATCCTTAGAATGTAAAAGGTCATCAAAGTTATCTAGTAGAAGATCGGTATCAGTTGCGTAATCCCCACTATGAATAGTTAAACCACCATTTTTTCTATTTAACCCCCAAGATTTTGTAACATCAAGATGATTTCTTAAAGAACGACAGTTTTTGTTAGTTAACACATGGATATTTTTGATTCCAGCATTTTTCATATATGAAAGTGGAAAATCGATAGCTCTATATTTTCCAGCAATAGCAACAGTAGCTATACCTCTATGTAAAGTTAAAGCTTTTAGAAGATCCTTACTTCCAAAAGAAGTTATAATTCCAATATAGTTTGATAACATTATTCATCCCCCCCAGTAACAAATAAAATCTCATCTTTTCTTCCATATTTTTTACCCTCTTCAGTTATACCTTTTTCACCGAGAATAATTCTATTTATGTAGCTATCTTTTTTAATAACAGCTCCAGCTAAAACTACACTATTATGAACCTTAGCTCCCTCTTCTACAACAACTTCCGCTGATAAAACAGAGTTTATAACTTCACCTTTAATAATACAACCTTCAGATATAATAGAGTTTTTAATAACAGCATCCTCTTCTAAAAGATGTCCAGGCTTATTAGTTGCCTGAGAGTAAATTCTCCAATTTTTATCAAAAAGGTCGATAGGATTTGAAGCATCTAGAAGGTCCATATTTGAAGCCCATAAACTTTCGATAGTTCCAACATCTTTCCAATATCCAGCAAAAGGATAAGCCATTAGCTTTTGTCCCTCTTCTAAAAGCTTAGGGATTATATTTTTTCCAAAATCTTTATCAGATTTTTTATCTAATTGATCCTCTCTTAAAGCTTTTTTAAGAAGAGACCAGTTAAATATATATATACCCATACTTGCTAGAGTACTTTTAGGAGTTTTAGGTTTTTCTTCAAACTCGTAAATTTCACCGTTCTCTGTGGTATTCATAATACCAAAACGTGATGCTTCCTCTATAGGAACATCGATAACAGCAACAGTAGCACTAGCGCTTGTTGAAATATGAAAATCTAGCATTTTATCATAATCCATTTTGTAAATATGGTCACCAGATAGAATTAAAACATATTCTGGATTATACATATCAATATAATTTTCATTTTGGAAGATAGCGTCAGCGGTTCCTTTATACCAACGATTTTCACTTTCTGTTGAATATGGTGGAAGAATGCTAACCCCAGCTCCTTCAATATCCAAATCCCAAGGGCTTCCAACCCCTATATGTCTGTTTAAAAGAAATGGTTTATACTGCACTAAAACCCCGACAGTATCTATTCCTGAGTTAACACAGTTACTTAAAGGAAAGTCTATAATTCTGTACTTTCCCCCAAAAGGAACAGCAGGTTTAGCGACATCTTTTGTTAATTTTTTAAGTCTACTTCCTTGCCCCCCAGCTAAAATCATTGCAATCATTTTCTTTTTCATAGTTTAAATCCCCCTTTTCTAAATATTGGTTTTAAAAATAGTGTACAAAGTGGAGCTATGTTTATAGATATAGAGAATGGTTGTTCATCCAACTCTCTATTTATTGGTTTGATTATTTCTGTATTTGTGACATTTGAACCACCAAAAATATCCTTATCGCTATTGAAAATCTCTTTATATTCAGCCATTCTAGGTACTCCAATCGAGTGATTTATATACTCATTTTTAGTGAAGTTACAAATAACTAAGATGAAATCTTCAGGATTTTCTCCTTTTCTAATAAAAGAGATTAGCTTTTGTGAATATAATTTATGGTTAACCCATTCAAATCCTTCTGAAGATGAATCTTTTTCCCAAAGAGCTGGTTCGGATTTATAAAATTCATTTAATCTACTTATATAAGTTTTCATAGAATCATGCTGTGGATATTTTAAAAGTTTCCATTCCAACTCTTCGTAATATCTCCATTCGATAAATTGACCGAATTCTCCTCCCATAAAGAGAAGTTTTTTTCCAGGATGCCCATACATAAATCCATAAAACATTCTAAGAGAATCAAATTTTTGTATATAGTCTCCACTCATTTTGTCTAAAAGTGATTTTTTACCATGCACAACTTCATCGTGAGATAAAGCTAAAACATAGTTTTCACTAAAGGCATACATAAGTGAAAAGGTAAGTAAATTATGATGATTTTCTCTTTCACAAGGTGAGTAGGACATATATTTAAGCATGTCGTTCATCCATCCCATGTTCCATTTATAGTTAAATCCAAGTCCACCCTTGTAGCTTGGGGCGGTAACTAGTGGCCAAGAGGTAGCCTCTTCAGCAATCATTAAAGGGTTTTTATATAGTTTAAAAATTATTTCATTGAGTGTTCTTAAAAAATCAATAGCTTCTAGCTTTGCATCTCCACCAAGAGAGTTTTTCAGACCAGTTTTTTCACGGGCGTACTCAAGGTATAAAAGATTAGAGATTGCATCAGCTCTAATTCCATCAATATGAAAATGTTCAAATAAAAATGTTGCACTTGATAATAAAAAGTTCTTAACAAAGGGTTTAGTAAAGTCAAAGTTAGCAGTTCCCCAAGTGGGATTTTCCCCCAATATATTGTGATCGTATTCAAAAAGCGGTGTTCCATCAAATCGATATAAACCATGAGCATCTTTACAGAAATGTCCAGGAACCCAGTCTAGAATTACCCCAATTCCAGCTTTATGACATTCGTTGACTAAGTGTTTGAAATCTTCAGGAGTTCCATATCTACTTGTAATAGAGAAATAGCCAACACCTTGATATCCCCAAGATGTATCTAAAGGATGCTCGGTAAGAGGCATTATCTCAATGTGTGTAAAACCTGTTTCTAAAATATATGGAACAAGTTTTTCAGCAATCTCTCGATAGTTTAGAAACTCTCTTCCGTCTTCTACTCCAGCTCCACGATTATAGTTTCTTTTCCAAGAACCTAAATGTAGTTCATAGATACTTGTAGGTTTTTTATAAATATTTTCTTGAGCTCTTTTATCTAACCACTCTTTATCTTCCCAATTGAAATCTTTAAAAGGGTTGTAGACAATAGAAGCAGTATTAGGTCTTATCTCAGAATAAAAGGCGAAAGGATCGCTTTTTAAAAACATATTCATATTTTTATCAGCAATCATATACTTGTAGATTGTTCCCTCTTTTAAATGAGGGATAAAAACAGACCAAACTCCAGAATCAATATCTTTAGTCATGTAGTTTTTTTTCTCGTTCCAATCATTAAAATTCCCAACAACTGATATTTTTTCAGCATTTGGTGCCCAAAGTGTAAAGAGAACTCCAGTTGTTCCATTTACTTTTTTGATGTGCGCTCCGAATTTTTTATAAAGAGTATAATCCATAGAAATTCCCCCCCTATATCTTAAATTGAATCTATTATAATACATTCTTTTATAAAAAGATATAATTTTTCAATTAATAAATAAAACTTTTTTTCAAAAAAAAGAAAATGAAAAAAGAAAATGAAAAAAGAAAATTTCTTTATGTGAAATATTGATTAAATTATAGTTTTTGAGGGGGAAATAAATAGCTTTATGTACTAAAACTAGAGGTTAAGAACTATATAAAAAATAAATGAGGAAGATTAAAAATAAAAACATTTACTTTTTGATAGAAACGTAGTATAATAATACTAGATTAATAATATGAGTTTTAAAATTTTTAGAAGAGAAACCATTGGTAACTTGAGTTTGTTTAACCTCTGATTTAAAGATTAAGATTTGTAGAATTATAAAAAATAATTATGGAGGTATCAAATGAAAGGTACAGTTAAATGGTTCAACGAAGAAAAAGGATTCGGATTTATCACTGGTGAGGACGGGAAAGATGTATTCGCACACTTCTCTCAAATCAAGAAAGATGGATTCAAGAAGTTAGTAGAAGGAGAAGAAGTTACTTTTGACGTAGTTCAAGGTGACAGAGGACCTCAAGCTTCTAACATCGTAACTGTAAAGTAATGATATTTAAGGACCTTAGAACTCAGTTCTAAGGTCTTTTTGTTTTTTGTAAAAATATATAAAGATTTACTTTTTGTTTAATAAAGGTTATAATTTACAGGCTGTATAGTAAAAATAAATCGAAGGAGAGAAAAAGATGGACAGTTATCCCAAACGCAATGTGAAAAATAACAATTTAATATTCGTTTGTAGGGGAAAGGTCTAGAATTTTTCTTCGTTTTTCCTCTGCAAAAAACAAGGAGGAAAGATGTTTGAAACAAAAGTAAAAGAACTTCTATTAAAAAAGGATTTAAAATCTTTAAAGGAGGTTCTAAATTGTGAAACTCCTATTAATATAGCTGAATTTATTGAGGCTAATGATGAAAATGAAAAGGATACTATAATACTTTTCAGATTATTACACAAGGATATTGCAGCAGAGGTATTTGCAAATTTAGATACCGATGAGCAGATAAAAATTGTGAGCTCAATAAACGATGATAAGTTGCAATCGTTATTAGAAGAGTTATACTTTGATGATATGATTGATTTTTTAGAGGAGATGCCTTCAAATGTTGTAAAAAGAGTGCTTGAAAATTATAAGCATGAAAATCGTTCTTTGATAAATCAGTTCCTATCTTATGAAGAGGATTCAGCTGGAAGCTTAATGACAATAGAGTATTTGTCGTTGAAAAGTAGTTTTACAGTTGAAGAGAGTTTACAGCATATTAGAAAATATGCCGAGGAACTTGAAACAATAGATGTAGCCTATGTCATAGATAATTATAAAAAATTAGAGGGACAGATTACTTTGAAAAAATTGCTTTCATCTCAGGATAATGAGGTAATTGGTGATCTTATGGATAAAAATATATTATCTGTAAAGACTTCAACAAACCAAGAGGATGCAGTTACTTTGTTTAAGAAATATGATTTGACAGTTTTACCAGTGATAGATAAAGAGAATATTTTAGTTGGAATTATAACAATAGATGATATGGTCGATGTTATAGAGGAAGAGAATACAGAGGATTTCCAAAAGATGGCTGCGATGGCTCCAAGTAAGGAGGAGTATTTAGAAACTTCAATTTTTGATTTAGCTAAAAATCGTTTAACATGGCTATTGGTGTTGATGGTATCAGCAACATTTACAGGTTCTATAATAAGTAAATATGAAGAGGTTATTGAGCAGATGGTTGTATTAGCTGCGGCTATTCCAATGCTTATGGATACTGGTGGAAATGCAGGATCACAATCTTCAACTTTGATTATAAGAGGAATGGCTCTAGGTGAGATAAAAATAGGTGACTATTTAAAAGTTGTATGGAAAGAGCTAAGAGTTAGTTTAATTGTTGGTTTAGGATTAGGAGCAGTAAATTTCTTGCGTATGTACTTTATATTGAAGCAGGATTTGAAAATGGCACTATTAGTTTCTATAACTCTAGGAATAACTGTAGTTATAGCTAAACTTGTAGGAGGGCTTTTACCTATAGGAGCAAAAAAATTAAATCTAGACCCAGCTATAATGGCAGGACCTTTAGTAACTACAATTGTAGATGCATTAGCATTAGTTATCTACTTCTATTTAGCAATGACTCTTTATAGTGATATATTAAAATAAAAAAAATAAATTAAATATTGACAAAATGATAAAAATATTTCATAATGCATTATGAAAATTAAATAGAAGTTCACCTTTACAAACGAGCCTAAGGCCGACGGCAAAGATGTTGTAATCCTGTGAACAGAAATATTGTGACGCTGCCATAACAATATTATAAAATTTTGTTATTTTTTATTAGTTATTTAAGCGTACTTTTGTACGCTTTTTTTTATTTAAAATATAAGGAGGATGATAGTGGTAATCAATACTTTTAAATTCGGATTTTATTCTTTTGTGGGAATTTGGCTTTTCTTAGTACCGATGGTAATAGGAGGAGAATCAGGGATGTTATTAGGTCACATAAAGAGTCATATAGTAGAAAGATATGATGATATAGTGAAAATAGTGACAGCAGGATTTGCTGTGGTCACCATCTTTGGAACGATTCTAGGAATGAAAAGAAAAACTTTTAATGATAAAGTTTTAGACGGATTTTTTGTAAGTAGTAAATTTGTAGCTGGAATAAGAATATTAGGGGCTTTAATTCTAATTTTAATAACATATAATTTTTTACCAGAAAGCTTGAGTAGAGTTGTTGCAGATGAAGCAACAGGACTTATGATGATAGATGAGTTACTACCAACAATATTAGTAACATTTTTCTTAGAGGTTATGCTTATACCGTTACTGACTTCTTTTGGATTGGTTGAATTCATAGGAACTTTAATAGCTCCTTATATGAGAAAACTATTCAAAGTTCCAGGGTATGCAGCAATTGATGCTTTAGCCTCGTTTGTTGGAGATGGAACAATAGGAATCGTAGTAACAGATCAACAATATGAAAAAGGGTATTATACTCAAAAAGAAGCTGCTATTATAGCAACATCTTTTTCATTAGTTGGAATTTCATTTGCAATAATGATGGCGGATTTGCTTAGATTATCACATATTTTTGGATATTTTTACGGAACAATAATAGTATGTACAATTTTGACAGGTGTTGTAATATCTAGAATGCCGTTGAAAAAGTTTAAAGATAGATATTATAAAGAGGGAAAAGCTCCTAATGAGAGAGATACGAGCATGAATTATGCTATTAGATTAGCTTCAGATGTAGCTGGAAAAACTAAAGCTACAAAAGTTTTAAAGGATTCTTTTATCAAAGTTTTAACGATCTATGTCACGTTTACTCCTGTAATAATGCTTGTGGGAACAATAGGTTTAGTATTAGCTGATAAAACAAACTTTTTTCAAATAGTTACAGCACCAATGGTTCCATTTTTAGAATTTATAGGGTTTGAAAGAGAGATAGCTCAATATATGGCTCCTTCTATGATAATAGGAATAACTGATATGTGGCTTCCGGCTGTATTCATAAAGGATTGTCCAAGTGAATTAGCTAGGTTTGTAATTGGAGGATTAACTTTTTCACAGTTGATATATTTTAGTGAAACAGGAATTATTCTTATGAATTCAAAAATTGGGTTTAATTTTTTTGATGTTATGAAAATATTCTTTTTAAGAAGCGTAGTTGCTTTTCCGATGATATATGCAGCGGGTTTATTTTTGTTGAAAATAGGGTTGTTAGCAAATTAAAGTTTCAAAATCTAAAGTATAAAAATAGAGGAAATCTTTTCTTTATTTAGAAGTAGAATAGAGCTATAGAAATAACTTTTTATATAAAGGGAGGAATTTATGAAAAAAATATTGATTTTTTTAACTTTGATTTTAGGAAGTTTGACATTTGCTCAAGGACAAACATTGATAGTTGGAATGGAGTTAGCTTACCCGCCGTTTGAAATGTCAAATGAAGAGGGAAGACCAACAGGGATAAGTGTAGATATGGCTTATGCTTTAGGAGAATATTTAGGAAAAGATATAATAATAGAGGATATGGCTTATGGTGGATTGATTCCAGCTTTAAAAACAAAGAAAATAGATATGATTATATCTTCAATGTCAGTAACAGAGGAAAGAAAACAATCTGTCAATTTTTCAAAACCTTATGCTAAAAGCTATTTAGCGATGTTAGTAAATAATAAATCAGGGATAGCAAAAGCTAGTGATTTGAATATGAAGGGAAAAAAAGTTGCTGTAAAAAAGGGAACAAGTGGACACACAGTAGCTCAAAAATATTTCCCAAATGCTGAGATTTTAGTTTTTGATAAAGAGAGTGCAATTATATTGGAAGTTTCTCAAGGAAAAGTTGATGCTTTTATATATGACCCTCTTACAATATATAAAAACTGGGAGAGAAATCAAGATACGACAACACCTCTATTAGAACAATTTGAGACAGAGTCACAACCTTGGGCAATAGCTTATAGAAAAGGTGAAGAGGATTTAGGTGCTCAGATAGATGAGTTTATAACAGAGTATAAAAATAGTGGAAAGTTTAATGAGTTAGCTGACAAATATTTAGGTAAGGAGAGAGCTTTCTTTAAAGAGAAAAATGTACCTTTCTTCTTTGACTAGGAGTATATATGAGAATACTAAAAACTATATTTTTTAAACCTGAAAAAGAAACAGAAAATATATTCGTAAAATGGTTTAATATAATTTTAGTAACAATAATCGTTTTAGGAATTTTTCATTTTGCTTTTAGTAGTATAGATTATCCCTATAATTGGAGAGGGATAATTACCAAATACAGATATAAATTTATTTTAGGATTTAAGATGACTTTAATGATATCAGTATTTTCTTCAATCTCAAGCTTTATAGTTGGAGCTCTTTTGGTTTTAGGTCAAAAGGGAAGATTTTTACCGACATATTATTTTTCAAAAGGATTCACGGAGATGATAAGAGGAACTCCTTTAATTGTTCAGATATATCTATTCTATTATGTAATAGGAACAGCCTTTGGTATAAATAACAGATATGTTATGGGAATATTAATAATGGGGATTTTCTCTGGAGCTTATGTGTGTGAAATTTTAAGAAGTGGAATTGAAAGTATTGATAAAAGTCAGCTAGAAACAGCAAAGGCTTTGGCTTTTACAAAGTTTCAAACGTATAGATATATTATTTTACCTCAGGTTACAAAAAGAGTGATGCCACCACTTGCAGGACAGTTTGCAAGTTTAATAAAAGACTCATCTTTATTATCGATAATAGCTGTAAATGAGTTTACAAAAAATGTTCAAGAGGTTGATTCATTGACATTTTCACCTATAGAAAATTACTGTATTTTAGCTGTAGGGTATTTGGTATTAACATATCCAATATCTCATCTTTCGAAGTATTTAGAGAGGAGGTATAGCTATGGAAATTAAAATAGAAAAACTTTCTAAAGCTTTTGGGGAGCAGATTGTTTTAGATGAGATTGAATTAGAATTGAGTCAAATTCACTCTTTAGTCATAATAGGTCCCTCAGGTGGAGGGAAGTCCACACTTTTGAGAGTTTTAGCAGGATTAGAATCGATAGATAAAGGTAGAATAGTTTTAAATGGTGAGGTTGTTCCTGAAAAAGAGGAGAGCCTTCATGAATATAGAAAAGGAATAGGTGTTGTATTTCAAGCATTTAATCTTTTTCCTCATTTGACAGCGTTAAAAAATATTTTATTGCCATTAGAAAAAGTTCATCAGGTAAATCCTGTTGAAGCAGAAAAAAGAGCTTTAAAACTTCTTAAGAGATTTGGACTTTTTGAACATAAAGATAAGTATCCCCATCAACTCTCAGGTGGACAGCAACAAAGAGTTGCAATTGTTAGAGCGATGGCTTTAGAACCTAAAGTTTTATTACTTGATGAACCTACATCTGCTTTAGATCCAGCTTTGACAAAGGAGATTTTAGAAGCTATAAAAGAGTTGAGAAAAGATAAAAAAGATATGATTTTAGTAACTCATGAGATGGAGTTTGCTAAAGGTGTTGCAGATTGTATTATTTTTGTGAGTGGAGGAAAAATTATAGAGATCGGAATACCAAGTGAAATATTTTCCAATCCCAAAACTGAAGAGTTGAAAGCGTTTTTAAAGTTATAAAGCTAAAAAAGCATAGTGATACTATGCTTTTTTCATATTATATTAGACTAGGAGAAATAGATGAGAATATACAAAAAAGAACAAATTTTGAAATTTTTTAAAAATTTAATAGTGACAGCGATTATTTCTATTTTAATATCATTTTTTGCACATTTGATAGTAGAGAAAAAAATATTATTTATACAGATAATAGAAAGCTCGATAAAAATGTTTTTTAGTATTTTACCAATTGTATTTTTAAAAGAAAGGAATTTTTTATTTAAGGACGGACCGTTAAAAGCAACCATTTTGATTCTATATTATTTAATTTTAGTTCCAATAATTAATTTTTCTTTAGGTTTAAATGAAAATGAGAGTTTAAAATATTTTTTCTATTTTCTATCGTTCTTAAATGTGATACTATTAATACTGTCTCATATAATTTTGCTAAAATATGTAGTGGCTGATTTTTTAAGAAGAAGGAGAAGAGTTGTAGCCTCAGATGTAACTGTTGTAATAACAACATATATTACGATTGCAATTAGTTTTGGGCTGCTATATACACTTCTTACTTTATTTAATGATAAACCAGTATTTAATGGAATAGATCGAAGTTTAGGAGCTTTTCAATTTTACTTTAAACATATATACTTTAGCTTTATTACTATAACGACAATAGGGTATGGAGATGTTTACCCTCTAACAGCATTATCTCAATTTCTTGTGGTTGTTGAGATAATAACAGGACTTATACTGACAAATGTGATTCTAGGATTGGTTATCGGTTCAGGAATTTTGATATCTAAAGATCAATAAGGAGAGAAATAATGAAATTTTTGAAAAAAATAGTGCTATTTTATCTATTAAGTTTATCTATTTTTGCATCTCATTTACCAAATAGAGTTAATTCTAAAGAAGCTAAGGTAAAAGAGATTGAAAGACAGATTGAAGAATTAGAACTGAAAAGAAAAAATTTAGAAAACTTAAAAGCTACATTTTTAAAAACTACTGATGAAAATAGGCCAAAAGTTGGATTGGTATTGAGTGGAGGTGGAGCGAAGGGTGCTGCACATATAGGAGTTTTGAGAGTTATTGAAAAGTATGGGATTCCAGTGGACTATGTAGTAGGAACAAGTGCTGGAAGTATAATAGCAGCGATGTATTCAGTGGGATATACTCCAGATGAGATAGAAAAAACAGTTACTGATTTACAGTTTTATGAGCTATTTAGAAATGCTTCAAATAGAGATTTAGAAAGTATTGTTCAAAAAACTCAATCGAATAAATATCCTCTTACAATATCGTTGAATGAAGATTTTAATTTATCACTTCCGATGGGTGTTTTAAATGGAGAGTATATCTATTTAGAGTTGAAAAAAATATTTGCTAGAGCAGAGGGAGTAAAGGACTTTAAGGAGTTTCCAATTCCATTTAGAGCGATGACAACAAATCTGCAAACAGGAGAGTCTGTAGCAATAGATAGTGGAGATTTAGCTTTAGCAACACTGAAAAGTATGGCTATACCAACATTCTTAGACCCTATAAGAGATGGGGATAACTACTATGTAGATGGTGGAGTTGCAGATAACTTCCCAGTGATACAAGCTATAAATATGGGAGCGGATGTTGTTATAGGTGTTGATATAGCAGCGGATCCAATAGTTATAAGTGATAATTCAAATATCGTTCAGATACTTGATAAGTTATCAAGTTATATGGGAACTGAGAAAACTCAAACTCAAGCTCATCTGCCAGATATTTTAATAACTCCAGATGTTAAAAAACATAGTACTTTAAACTTTGATAATTTATCAACTTTAGTTAAAGAGGGAGAGTCAGCAGCTGAAAGTTTAGATTATGCTCTTTTAAAATTAACTGATAAAGAGGAGTTTGATAAAATAAAATCAGAAAAAGAGAAGTTTACTAAAAAAGAGTTTCATATAAAAAATATAAAAATATCTGGAAACGAACTTTTAACAGAGAAAGAGGTTCAAAAGTTAAAACCTGTTGATGGAGAGATGTCAGTTCAAGATTTAAATCTATGGATAGAAAAAATATATGCTAAAACTTTTGTAGATAGAGTATTTTACAGTGTTGAAGGAGAAACGTTAAAGTTGACCGTAAAAGAGAAGTTAGATACAAAGCTTAAAGCGGGAATGTTCTATATATCTAACTATGGTGCAGGATTAGAGGCTGTAGCTGAAGTACCAGTTTTCAATAAGTTTAATCTTTCTCAAAAAAATTATACTTTAAAAACTGAGTTTTCAAGATATCCAAAAATATCTTTAACAGATATGACTCAATATGATTTCCTAAATCATAAGTTGATAGTTTCAGTAGATCTAGGTTATGGTCTAAATCCTATCTTCTTATATAGAGATGGAGATAATGTTTCAACATATAGAAATGATACGTTTATTACGAACTTGTCAGTAGGAACAACAATTTTTAATAATATAATAGCTGGATACACTTTAGGCTTTAAAAATATGGATACATATTATGACTCTGGAGAAAAAATAGAAAACTTCTCAGAGTTTAAAAAAGATGGAAGTTATATTTCAAATACCTTTAGCTTCTACTTTGATACTATGAATCAAGCAGAGTATGCAACGACTGGTTCAAATGGATTGTTACAACTGTTTTCAGAATCAAATGCTAAATCAGGGGAAACTTATGAAGGGTACTCTGCAATGGGAACGAAATATTTCAGTTTAAGTAAAAACTGGTCTTTAAATACAGGAATTCGTGGTGGACAGATGTATAACTCTGAAAACACACCGCTATCTGAGTTATTTAATCTTGGTGGATTAAGAAATAACCCTATGGGAAGAAGTTACTCATTTGTAGGGTTACCTATAGGAGCTGTTTATACAGATAACTTCTTTATGGGATCAGCTGGATTGCAATACACAATAGTTCCTAATTTATATTTAAACTTTAACTATAATGTAGGAACATATAATTATAGTTCTGGATTTGAAACTAAAAATGATATATGGGATAGAAGTGAACATGGGTATGGAGTTGGAATTGGTTGGGATACATTCCTTGGACCAATGGATTTCTCTGTATCAAATGACGTTTTAAATGGTGGAACACTATTCCAAGTACATATAGGATATGTGTTTTAAAAAATGAAAAAGTCAGAGTTAAATACTCTGACTTTTCTATTTGGATAAGATTATACTTTTGAAATTTTTATCAGTTTACTTCTAAAATCTCCAAGATTTTCTAAACTTTTAGGGTTATGTGCATCTAATCCCACTTTTCTAAATTTAATACCAGAATTCATAAGTTCATCACCATAGAAAACTTTTCCTAAGATATCTTCATTTTCTATAGAATATTTAAAACTAGGATTTAATCCAGCAGCAAAAGCAGAATCAAAACCAGGATTTGGAATAGAGAGAACTCTATAAACACCTAATATAGCTTCAGATTGATCTTTATTTACCATAGCCCAAGAGATATTTTGAAATTCACCTTCAAAAGGCGATTCTATTCTGTAAAATGTTCCAAATTGTAGAAGTTCTCTATTCTCTTTAAAGAAAATAATTTGTTTTTTAACCTCTTCCATCTCTTTTGGAGTTATCTCGTTAAGATCAAGCTCGTAGCCAAAAGCACCAAAGAAAGCTACATGTGCTCTTGTATTGATAGAAGTTACTCTACCTGTTTGGTGGTTAGGAACAGCTGAAACATGTGCTCCCATAGCTGAAACAGGGTAAACTACAGATGTTCCATATTGAATTTTAAGTCTTTCAACTGCATCAGTGTTATCACTTGTCCATATTTGAGGCATGTAATAAAGCATTCCAGGATCAAATCTATTTCCACCACCAGCACAAGATTCAAATAGTATTTCAGGAAAAGCAGTAGTGATTTTTTCCATAAGTTTATAAACACCTAAAATATATCTATGAGCTGCTTCACCTTGACGTTTACCTTCTAAAACACCAGACCAAACATCAGTCATATTTCTATTCATATCCCATTTAATGTATGAGATTTTAGAATTTTTTAAAATGTTAGATATTTTTTCAAATAGGTATTCTACAACCTCATCTCTACCTAAATCTAAGGTAAGCTGATTTCTACTTAAAGTAGGTTTTCTATTTTGAATAGAAAGAGCCCATTCAGGGTGAGTTCTATAAAGATCACTATCTGGATTTACCATTTCAGGTTCAAACCAAAGCCCAAATTTTAAACCAAGCTCTTCAACTTTTTTAGAGAGACCCTCTACTCCACTTTCTAATTTATCAAGATTGCTCCACCAATCACCAAGCCCAGCAGTATCTCCATTTCTAGAACCAAACCATCCATCGTCTAAAACAAATAGTTCAACTCCTAACTCTTTAGCTTTTTTAGCAATTTGTAAGATTTTTTCTTCATTGAAATCGAAGTATGTTGCTTCCCAGTTGTTGATAAGAATTGGCCTAGCTTTATGTTGCCATTCACCTCTAATAAGATGATTTTGATAGAACTTATGATAGTTTTGACTCATCTTATTTAATCCACAATCAGAGTAACATATAACAACTTCTGGAGCTGTAAAGCTCTCATCTTTTTCTAAAATCCAAGAGAAGTTGAAAGGATTTATTCCCATATTTAATCTAATATGGTTATAGTGATCTTTTTCTACTCCAGCAATAAAATTACCACTATAAACAAGGTTAACTCCAATATATTCACCTTTGAATTCATCGGCACCATTCTCTTTTAAAGCTATAAAAGGGTTGTTGTTAGAGCTACTTGCACCTCTTTTACTATCAATAGTAATTTTATTTTGATTTATAGTATTAGTAACAATATTTCTTTCTCTAGCCCAAGCTCCAGAAAGATGAAGGAGCTCGTATTTTTTTTGATCTATATCCATACTAAAACTTAAAAATCTTTCTAAAGTTAAATCTTCATCGCCATTATTTGTGATACTAGAACTTCTAGTTATAATAGGAAAATCCCTATATATAGAGTAAGTTAAAATAATCTCAGAGCTTAAAAGTTCATCTTTTAAAGTTATTTTTAAAGTTTTAACTGCATTTTCTTCTGAAATATATGTATGAGGAAGCCCGTTTAAAGAGGGTTTTTCATCTAAAATCTCATACTTTGAAAATTTAAAATTGGTTACTCTGCTTCCATTTTTTTGTAAAACTACATAAGCTGGTTCTTTATAATCTCCTGTTCCAAAAGATGGAAACTCTTGTTTTAAGCTATCTAATGCAAATCCAGATACGCCATCAATCTGTTCTGGAGTATAAGGAACTTGGTGTTCAAAGATTTGAAGCATATTTGAAAAATCATCTTTATGATGTAATCTTTTTCCAAAGTAAAGATGTCCAAGGTCTCCGTTATCCAAAACTTTTAAAATATAACTGATAGAATCATTTTGTAAATGAAACTCAGAATTAGAATTAACAAATATATTCATTACAGTCGCTCCTATTTATTTTTTAGTTTATCAAAATCCTCTTTCATTTTTTTAGAGGCTTCTTCGACAGTAAGTTGGCCAGAGATTATACCAGCTCCAATAGAACAAAGAGTTTCCCAAGCTCCACTAGGCAGATACTCTCTATCAAAGAATCCAACATATTGATATTTATCTCCTAAATCATAGCTACTTTCAAACTTTCCAAGATCACTTTTAGCATTTGTAAGACCAGTAGGTAAAACATTAGCTGTTGCCATTTTAGAGATATTTTCAGGTTTTGCAAGATAATCTAAAAAGTCTAAAGCTTCCTTTTTATTTGGAGAATCTTTCCAAGCTCCAAGCGCTAGTCTTTCACCTGTTATAAAGTATGATTTTTGATCTCTTTCTTTAGTAGGTAGTGCAATAAAGTCCATTCTTGCATCTGGATTGTAAGTTAGCCCTTCTCTAATCATAGATGTTCCAAAGAAAAGAAAAGCTGCTTTTCCAGTTCCAAGAGCTCTAGCTGCATCATTTCCAGTTAAAGCATCTCTATTTATGTAGCCATTATCTTTTAAAGTTTTTATAAATTCACCTGTGATATTCCAAGCTTTTTCGTCAAATATTCCATTTTTTAGATTTTCTCCTTGAGGGTTGTCGTTTGTTAAAATAATTAACCCAGGTGCAATCCAGTCATATATATTTCCGATAGATGCTGAATCTTTACCACCTAAGTAGATAGGAGTCACACCAATATTTTTTACTTTTTCTAAAGCAACTAGGAAATCATCCGTTGTTTTAATAGTTTTAGGATCAACTCCAGCTTTTTCTAAAACATCAAGATTATACGGTAAACCAACAATATCTACATCTAAAGGTAGAACATAAAACTTTTCGTTAGTATCAGTGATAACAGGTTTTATAGCTGGGCTTACATATTGAGCCCACTCTCTATCATTAAGGGGTTCTAGATATTCTTTATATCTATTAATCGACCAACCATGTGTTGCAAAAATATCAGGTAGAGAGTTTGTTGCCATTTTTGTTTTCATAGTTTCTTCATAATCAGAGCTTCCTGGAATAAAATCAATTTTAATTTCAGGGTTAGACTTTGTATATTCATCAATAATCTCTTGAAGAGCTATAGAAGAAGGCTCTTGAGCATGAGAGTTACTTGTGATAACTAAAGTTTTTTTCTGAGGTGTATCCTCAGATTTGTTACAACTTAAAAGTAAACCTGAAAGAGCTAAAGATAAAATAATTTTTTTCATAGATAATTTCTCCTTTTTTATTTTATTGAACCACTTGTCATTCCTGCAATAAAGTATCTTTGTAGGAAGATGTATAAAGTAACAATCGGTAAAACTGCTATTATAGCTCCAGCTGCAGCCGCTCCTAAGTTAGATGATGAGTGACTAAAGAATGAGGAGATAGCTAAAGTAACAACTTTCATTTTTGGTGACTGAAGTAGATAAACTGAGAATTGATAGTCATTCCAGATTCCAACTCCAGTTAGGATAATAACTGTTGCAGTTATAGGCTTTAAAAGTGGAAAAATTATAGTGTAGAAAGTTTTAAACTGACTACATCCATCAATCATTGCAGCTTCTTCGAGCTCTCTAGGTATAGTGTGTATAAAGTTACTATATAGGAAAATACTTAGAGGTAGATTGAATGTTGTTAGTGTTAAAATAATTCCCCAGTAAGTGTTTACACCATGAATTTTTGTCATAATTGTTAGTAGTGGCACTAAAATACTTAGAGGAGGGACCATCATAACAGCTAAGATTAGATTTAAAACAATCTTATTAGTCATAGTTTTATGACGAGCTAGTGGATAAGCAGCCATAGCTCCAAGCAAAGTTATCAAAGTGATTGATAATGCTGTTATAAAGAAACTATTTCTCATAGCTAATAAAAGTTCTGCTTTTTCAAAAGCGAAAGAGAAGTTTTCAAAGAAAAACTCTTTTGGTAAAAACCATCTTGAACTCAAATCACTTTTCTTTTTTAATGAAACAGTTAAAGATATATAGATAGGAATCAGATGTATAAATCCTAGGATAAAAATTAAGATAGCAAATCCTATTTTTTTTAGATTTTTATTCACTATAGTTCACCCTCTTTTACAGTAAATTTCTTTTGAATAATAATAGTTATAGAGACTATAAAAATAAATAGAACAAGTCCCATAGATGAAGCGTATCCAGCCATTTGAGATCTAAAGTATGAAACATTTATAAGTGTTGATAAAGAGTTTGAAGCGTATCCAGGACCTCCATTTGTTAAAGCTTTGATAGTATCAAATAGTTTTAATCCTCCAATAAGATTTAGAGTAAAACTAGTTATAATAGCTGGCTTTAAAAGAGGTAGAGTAATATATTTAAATTGTTGAATAGTACTTGCCCCATCAATATTTGCAGCTTCATAGTAAGATTTTGAGATAGACTGAAGCCCAGCTAAATATATAATCATTGAAACACCACAATATTGAAGAGTGTTAACAGCAACAATAATCCAAACACCATAAGATGGATTTCCAAGCCAATCTCTAGGTTCCAAATTAAAGAAAAGAAGAATATCATTTAGAGCGCCATCACTGTATTGGAAGATAAAGTACCACATATATCCCATAATAAGTCCAGAAATTAATACGGGTAGATATATTATAGCTCTAAGTAGATTTCTACCTTTAAAATCTCTATTTAATAGAAGAGCATAACTAAGACCTAAAACTTGTTGGAAAAGTGTACTTCCTAAACCGTAGATAAGTGTATTTTTAAAAGCCATATAGAAATTAGCATCTAAAAATAAACTTTTGTAGTTATTGAAACCAACATAGTTAAAATTTTGAGAAAATCCATTCCAATCAGTAAAGGAAATTCTTATTCCATGTAGAAATGGGTAGAAAACAATACCTATAAAAAGAGCCATAGCCGGCCAATACATGTAGTTAATTGTTTTTAAATTTTTTAAGCTCATAATATTCTCCTTTGAATTTTCTTTATTTTCTTACTTTGTGAAAGCGTTTTCATGAAAAAGTAAAAAAATATAATTGTTCACTTAAAGTTTATAACGTCATTTATATCACATAAAGTTTAAAAATTCAACAATGATTTTAATTTTAAAAATAAAATAGATGCTTTACATATTGATTTTACAAGAGTTTATACTAAAAAATAAATTTAAAAAATAAAAATTGTTGAAAAATAGAAAGTTTAGTAATATAATAAAAACAAATTTTGAAATAGGTATACGATTTCATGAAAAAGGGAGTTGTTTCATGGTAAAAATGAAGGATGTTGCTCTTAGAGCAGAAGTATCTCAAGCGACTGTCTCTAGGGTAATAAATGGAACTAGTTATGTAGAACCTCAGACGAGGCAGAAGGTTTTAGATGTTATAGCGGAGTTAGGATACAAAGGAAATAGTGCTGCAAAATCACTTTCGAGTAGAAAGAGTTCAATAATAATTGTAATTTTACCAGATATAGTAAATCCATATTTCTCAGAGATGTTGAGTGTTATAGAGGATGAAGCTTATCAAAGTGGATTTGAGATTATGTTTATGAATAGCCAAGGGAATTCTCACAAAGAGAAAAAATTGGTGGAAAATTCTCTGAAGTATAATCCAGCAGGGGTTTTAATCTCTCCTTTAGATGGAGATGTTAGCTATCTGAAAAAATTCTCTGAAGCAGGGGTTCCTGTAGTTACAATTTCAACCCTAACAGAAAGTTTTTCTGGAGTTGCTATAGATCATAGAGTTGGAGGAGAGTTATTAGCTAAACATTTTGGGAGCTTAGGTCATATAGATATAGGTTATATAGGAAATAAAGATGAGAAATTTGAAGGGTTTAAAGATGGATTAAAAAGTTTAAACATACCTTTGAAAAATAAAAACTGTATAGAGTTTTATAATTACTCTTCTGGGAATTTAAAAGAATTAGTTTTTAAAACGATGGAGAAACACTTAAAAGAAAATGGAGAATTTAAATTTAGTGCAATATTCACAGGAAATGATATAGTTGCTATGGAAGTTATAAACTTTTTTAGAGAAAAGGGTATAAAGGTACCTGAAGATATAGCAGTCGCTGGATTTGATAACATAAGTTTTACAAGCTATCTTTCTATAACAACTGTAGCACAACCTGTTAGAGAGATTGGATTTTTAGCTTTTGAAAGATTGATAAATGAGATGAAATTAGGAGTTAGAGAGTGTAAGCACATGAAGATATTACCAAGATTAATTCCTAGAGATACAACAATAAAAAAAATAGTTTAGTAAAATTAAAGATAAGAATTTTCTTATCTTTATATTTTAAAAACAAATGTAAGCGATTTCATATTTTCTTGATTAATTTCATGAATGTTAAAATAAAAAATAATAAGGAGAAAGCCGATGAGTAAAAGACCATTATTTCATTTTACAGCAGAGAAAAATTGGATAAATGATCCGAATGGATTATCATATTTTAATGGAGAGTATCATATGTTTTATCAGCATAATCCAGAAAATTGTTACTGGGGAAATATGACTTGGGGGCATGCTAAGAGCAAAAATCTTTTTGAGTGGCAACATTTACCTCATGCACTTTATCCAGATTCTGAAGAGTTCGGAGATGTAGATGGATGTTTTTCGGGAAGTGGATTAGTGGAGAATGGAGAGTTGTATCTTTTTTATACAGGAGTAAAGATGCTTACAAAGCAAGCTAATCAATTTGGTAATACAATAACTATTGGATCTGATGACTTGCTTCCTACTCAAGTTTTAGCTAAAACTAAAGATGGTGAAAATTTTGAAAAGATAGAGAAGATAGAGCTTTTTATTCCAGAGGAGTGTTCAAAGGCTCATGTGAGAGATCCAAAAGTTTGGAAAAGAGGAAAGCTTTGGTATTTAGCAATAGGAGCTAAAGATAATGAAGGTGGAAAGATTTTAATATACTCTTCTAAAGATATGAGAAAGTGGGAACTTTTTAGTAAAATTTCAGAGAAAAATATGGGATATATGTGGGAGTGTCCTGATTTATTTGAGATTGGTGGAAAGGATTTGCTTATGTTTAGTCCAGAAGGAGTATCTGAGGATGGACAAAAAAGTATATCAGGATATTATTTAGGAGATTTTAACTATGAAAATGGAACGTTTGAGCATGAAGAGTTTAAAAGAGTTGATTATGGTTTTGAATACTATGCACCACAGAGTTTTGAGGATGAAAAAGGAAGAAGAATTATAATAGGATGGTTAGTTGGGCATGCACCTTTAGATGGAGAGGAGTGGAATGGGATGATGACTTTGCCAAGAGAGGTTACATTAAAAGATAGCAAAGTTTTGACTTTACCTGTAGAGGAGCTGAAACATTTTAGAAAAGAAAAAATAGCAGAGTTTTCAGAAATTTCTAAAGCTAAAAATTGCTATGATATTGAATTGAGATTAAAAAGTTTAGATAACTTTAGTATGACTTTATTTAAAAATGAAAAAGATGGATTAAAGTTAAATTACTTTAAGGAGAGGGAATCTTTCGTTTTAGATAGAGAGGGTGTTATAAATAATTTTACACCTCTTACAACTTTCGGAACTTTAAGAGAGTGCAAAATTTCTGAAAATAAAGAGATGAATTTAAGAGTGATAGTTGATAGATGTGTTGTAGAGATATATATAAACGATGGTGAAAAAGTGATGAGTGCCGTTGTAAATCCTAGAGATAACCAAATTGAGATAGAGGTTTTAGGAGAGATTTTATCGAAAGAGATTTATATTTTAGAAAAATAAGATACAAAAGGAATGAAGAGAATAATTTT
Source organism: uncultured Cetobacterium sp. (assembly GCF_945952365.1). GTDB lineage: Bacteria > Fusobacteriota > Fusobacteriia > Fusobacteriales > Fusobacteriaceae > Cetobacterium_A. The sequence goes on along the minus strand of NZ_CAMFHX010000015.1, from coordinate 1,199 downwards.
TTACTCTTCATTCCTTCTATTATTAAAATAGATAGATTTTGATAATAGACTCCTCATTATTTTTCCAATTAATAAAAACTGAAAAATCAGAGTTTTTAAAATGTAAAATTTTGTCATCTTTTAAAAGAAAAAGGCTTTGAAGGAACTTTTCGCAAAAAACAGAGGTATCTAACATAATTCCGGGTTTTATTTTTTCAAGCTCCTGAGTGAAGCATTTTTTGAGTTCTTTTGGAGAGTTAAAAACTTTTTTTATATATACAACTGGTTCAGTATCTTTTAAATCTAACTTTTTAAAACTTGCTTTTAAAACCTCATCAAAAGTAAGTGCACTTTTTTTATAGAGTTGCTTAATTTTAAAACAAGTTTTATATGTGATATCATACCCATGGTTTTGAATACCATTTTTTAAAATCGAATAAACCTCAGCAACATCTTGTAAATCACTTTTAATCATAAATAGGATACTTCTCAATTTCAAATCTTCATCAGCTTCCCACATCTCATCTTCAAAATAGAAAGCAATAGCAACGACTTTATTATTTAAATTACATCCAACTTTAACTTTATCATATCTAATTTTATAAGAGGCCTCTAAATCTTTAAGCAAAGGTTTTAGTATATTTTTTTCAAAATCAAAAAAACGTTCGTATTTACTATCTGAATTTAAAATATCTTTAAACTCTTCTAGTTTGACTTCAAATCGTTTTTTTAAAATAAAATTTTTAAGGAAGTAGCTGTAAAATTTATATGTTGGCTTATTTGAAAAACTGTATAAAATTTTTACATATTTTGAATACTTAACCTCTTTAGGTAGATGAATAAAAGTCATTTTATTAGATATAAGGTATGAGTTTATAAGATTAAAAGCTCCCAAAATATCATCAGATGAATCATTGAAATTATATAAAATAGATTTTTTAGATAGACGTTCTAAAAATAGGTTGGTTTCTTGTAAGTCTAACTTTAGAAAGTTTAAAATTTCTTCAGTAGGAATTTGAACCTTTAAATCATCTAATTTTAAAAAGTTTTTTAGTAGATAGTTTAGAAAAGTTCGTTCAGTTTTATTCAGATTTGAATTTAAATTAAAGATAAAGTTAGCATTATTTATTCTTTTATTAAAATTTTCTAGTTGATAATACATAAATGCCGTTACCAAATACTTATAAAACTCTATAATTATTTTAATAAAATATATAAAG
>NZ_CAMFHX010000014.1 GCF_945952365.1 uncultured Cetobacterium sp. | reverse complement strand
TCCTTTTCATTCATCGTCTGTGGCATTTCCCACTGACATATATAATCATACCACAGACAACAACTTTTGGCAACAAACTTTTTTATTTTTTTTAAATTTTATTTTTTATCTATAAATTTATCTTGTAGATTATCCTCTGCTTTCCTTATTAAATCATGTAACGCTTTCTGTCTTTGCAAATATTTTGTTCTTCTTTTATTTACACTTTCTTTAGTTGTATTTATTATAGGTAATAAAAAACCTGCTACTATTCCAGCTGAAAATCCATTATTATAAAGATTTAATCCGCCGTGAACAACCCCTATACTTTGAACTACTGCAATATGAAGCATTCCTGCTACTATTCCCCATCCAAAACCATACACCCCTGCTACAGGTGCTAAAGATGTTCCAAATAATCCAGACAAAGCTAATGTAAATCCATCTGTTGTACTTCCAAACCTCCCTAAAAATACACCTATTAATATAGGTGTAATATTAAATATAGTTTTTCCATAAGCAGAGAAACCTACTATTGTTAATATTCCTGCAAGTAAGGGTCCATTTAACGTTTGGCCCAATAAAACAGGATACATCATCGCTACGAACCCCATAGTTCCCATATTTATAAATGTTAATCCATATCCATACTTAGAAACAAAATCACTTTTCAATCCGCTATCCTTCAATAAAACTTTATATCCTGAAAAACTTTTATTATTTATATAGTACCCTATCAAAATCAAAGCCAGAAACACACTACTAGATATTATTTTTAATTCTACGTCATGTTCGATAGATATTATTCTTTGAGGCACTACTACAAATTGGTATAATTTTAGAACCGAAGCTATCACAGCTCCTAATATTCCACCTGTAAAACCAAGATTATATAAGTTGAATCCCTCATGAAAACCTGCCATTTTCTTTGCCAAAGGAGTTACTATAAATCCTATGACTATTCCCAATACAATAGCATGTATATATGCATATTCACTAAAAACATGTATATTAAATGCAACTTCACTTATAAATGGTGCTAACGCACTTGTAAAAGATATCGTCACTAATATATCTTTAAAGTCAATATGCTCGTACTTAGAGTATAAAATTCCTCCCACATAAAATGGCAAAATATTTAATATATTTTTTCCAAAGAAAGAAAACCCAAAAACAGTAAAAAACGAAGCTATTGCCAAACCATTCAAAGGTGTTCCTAACATTCTCATCAAAGTATAATTAAACGCAAATATTAAAAATGCATTTAAAAATGTTGCACCCATTCCTCCTATAACTAAAAAATCAGTTATCAAAACTGTTGGAGATGTCAATATCCTTATAAACCCTTCTAATATATTTTCCTTACCTTTTAATACAAAGTAAGCAAATAATGCAAACAAAACCCCTACCACTATTTCAGTAAGTAACCATACCTTTTTACTTCTATCTCCTCTAAAATTATCCAAACTACCACCCCTTTTTATTTTCTTTATTAAAAGTTTAATATTTTTTACATAAAAAATCAATTTTTTTATAGATAAAGCGTTGACATTTCAACGCTTCAATGATAATATTTAAACAAAAGTTTATTCAATTAAACAATTGTTTAAATATGGAGGTGCATATGACTAATAGAGAAAAAGAGATTTTAAAATGGATTGAAGAGGATCCTTTTATTTCCCAATCCGAATTAGCTGAAAAAGCCGATATCGCTCGTTCATCTATTGCAGTACACATTTCTAATTTAATAAAAAAAGGAAAAATAATAGGCAAAGGATATATCATCCAAAAAAAATCTTTTGTTACTGTTATAGGTGGTACAAATATAGATATCTCAGCAAAATCTTACTCACCTTTAAAGGATTATGATTCTAATCCTGGTAAAGTGAATACTTCTTTTGGTGGGGTTGGTAGAAATATTGCAGATAACCTTTCAAGATTAAATCAAGATGTAGAGCTTATAACTGTCCTTGGTGACGATTTTAATGGAGAAGAAGTGAAAAAAAATTGTAGAGTATTAGGAATAAATACTTCTAACTCTTTAACAATCCCAAACTCTTCAACTTCTACATATATATCTATATTAAATGATAACAACGATATGAAACTTGCTATTTCTGCTATGGATTTATATGAGAACGTAACTATAGATTTTATAAAATCTAAAAAAGAGATTTTAGATGAATCTAAAATTTGTATAGTTGATACAAATATACCTAAAGAAACAATTCAATATATTGTAAACAACTTTAATATACCTATATTTTTAGATTGTGTATCTACTACAAAAGCTTTAAAAATTAAAGAGTTTATCGGTAAGTTCCATACAATAAAACCAAATAAAATAGAAGCAGAAACTCTATCTGATATAAAAATAGTTGATTTCAACTCTCTTCAAAAATGTGCTAACTTCTTTATTCAAAAAGGAGTTAAACAAGTTTTCATATCTTTAGGAGAAGAGGGTGTTTTTTATTCAAACGGAGTGACCTCTGGAAAAATGTCTCCTTTTAAAACTGAAGTTATAAATACTACTGGAGCTGGAGATGCTTTCATGTCGGGGATTGCCTATAGCTTTTTAGATAATCTTGATATAGTTGAAAGTTGTAAAAATGGTATTGCTTGTGCTACTATCGCCATTTCAAGTGAAAAAACAATTAGTGATAATATGTCTTTAGAAAATGTTAATAAAATTAAGGAGGAAAATTTATGAATTTAGCAAAATATTTAGAAATTTCAAAAGAAGTTAAGGAAGCATTAGAAAATAATATACCTGTAGTTGCTCTTGAGTCAACTATTATATCTCACGGAATGCCTTATCCTCAAAACGTTGAAACAGCTTTAAAAGTTGAAGAGGTTGTAAGAGAAAATGGTGCTATTCCAGCTACAATAGCTATCTTAAATGGAAAACTAAAAGTAGGATTAACTAAAGAGGAGATTGACTATTTAGGAAAAAAAGGTCTTGATGTTACTAAAGCTAGTAGAAGAGATATTCCTGCAATTTTAGCTTCTGAAGATGACGGAGCAACTACTGTTGCCTCTACTATGATTATAGCAGCTTTAGCAGGAGTTAAAGTATTTGCAACTGGTGGAATAGGTGGAGTTCATAGAGGTGCTGAAACAACTATGGATATATCTGCAGATTTAGAAGAATTAGCAATGACTGATGTTGCCGTTGTTTGCGCTGGAGCTAAGTCTATATTAGATATTGGATTAACTCTTGAATTCTTAGAAACAAAAGGAGTTCCTGTTATCGGATACCAAACTAAAGAGTTACCTGCTTTCTACACTAGAAAAAGTGGTTTTAATGTAGATTACAAAATGGATACGCCAGAACAAATAGCTAAAACTCTAAAAGCTAAATGGGATGTTAACTTAAAAGGTGGAGTTGTTATTGCAAACCCAATTCCTGAAGAATTCGCTATGGATTTTGATACAATTACAAACGCAATTAATAATGCTGTTTCTGAAGCTGAAGAAAAAGGAATCAAAGGAAAAAACAGTACACCGTTCCTTTTAGCTAAAGTTAAAGATATAACAAAAGGAAAAAGTTTAGAATCAAACATTCAATTAGTTTTCAATAATGCTAAACTTGCATCTCAAATCGCTAAAAACTATTGTGAATTATAATTATATAAAAGCCTTCTCTTTAAAAATTAAAGAGAAGGCTTTTTTTTAATAAAAAAAGGGAACTTATTAGTTCCCTATAAATATCATTTTAAATGGCTGGGGTGGCTGGATTCGAACCAACGCATGACGGAGTCAAAGTCCGTTGCCTTACCGCTTGGCGACACCCCAACATCGCTAAAATAATACCATTTTTTTTTACTCTTGTCAATATTTTTTTATTCCTCTACAATTTCTTCTACTACTGATACTGGTTCCTGTGACATAACCTCTTTATACTTAGCTATAACAGAATCTGTTATATCCTTTCTAAGTTCTGGTGTTATTGGATGAGCTATATCCTTATATTCACCATCTGGCATTTTTCTTGAAGGCATAGCAACAAACATTCCTTTTTGACCATCAATTACTTTTAATCCATGAATTACAAAACACTCTTCAAAAGTAACATCTGCATAAGCTTTTAACTTAAGTTCGTTTTCATTTTTTACTGTTCTCAATCTTACATCTGTAATTCTCATTCTAAATGCACCTTCCTTACGTTTTAGTAGTTTTATTTAAAATTGCAGAGAAATACCTCGCAATCGTTAAATCTATGCTTTATCTTGTTGAATTGCTCAGCAATATCCTTTATTAAAAATGCATAATATGCACTTCCACTTCCTGACATAAAAAATTTAACATCTTCTAATTCTAATAATTTAGTTTTAAACTTTTTCAAATTTTCATCTGAGTTTAAAAGTGCTTCTTCTAAATTATTTTCTATATTTTTTTCTATTAACTCTATATTATTTTCTTTTAATCCTTCAATTATTAAATTTATATTTGCTAATTTAGGATTTGAAATGTTTTTCATCTCTTTATAAGCATCCACTGTTGAAACACCAAAAGGTGGCTTCAGAATCACAAGAGAAACTTTTAAATTATTTTCTATTTCAAATATTTTTTCACCAATTCCTTGTACTCTAGATGGTAAATTTAAAATGAAAAATGGAATATCCGCTCCTATATTTTTTCCCAATTCAATTAATTCATCTATGCTTAAAGGATTTCTATGATAGTTATTTAAAAAGTTTAAAAATGTTGCTCCATTAGAACTTCCTCCTCCTAGCCCAGCTTGATGTGGAATATATTTTTCTAGATAAATTTCTATTCCCAAAGGAGAAATTTCAGTTTTTTCATAAAATTTTTTATATATTTTATAAAGAATATTACTTTCATCAACAGGAATATCCTTTTTATTTGTTTTTATTTTTAATTTTTCAAGTTTATTATTCACTTTTACTATCAATTTATCAGATAACGTTATCGGTAACATCGTCATATCTAAAAGATGATAACCATTTTCTAATTTCCCTACTATATTTAACCCAATATTGATTTTAGCATTCGATTCAAGCTCGTATACTTGCATTAAAATATATCCTCCTCACCATCTAAATCAATAACAATACCTTTACTGTCTAAAACTTCTACTAATTCTGACGTTTTATTTTTAGAAACATTACCTCCTGGAACCTCTAAAATTCTAAACTTAAAATATCTATTGTAGTATTCTAATTCTAGTTCCATTCCAACTTTAACTTCTGTACTAGCTTTAGCAACTTTACCATTTAGCTTTGCTTTTCCACCATCAACAACTATTTTTGCCACTGGTCTTCTTTTAATTATTCTACTCACTTTTAAAAATTTATCTAATCTCATTACTTCTCCTTCCTTTTTTACCGTAATATTATATATACCTTATTTTTTTCATATGTCAATAGCTCAAAAAGATATTTTTATTTTTTCGACTCATTCCAAAGATTATCCATCTCTTCTAAACTTGCATTTTCTAAATCGCATCTACTCTCTACATATCTAAATCGCTTTTCAAATTTAGCCGAAGCTGAATTTAAACAAACCTCTGGATTTACTCCTAAGTGCCTTGATAAATTTACTAATGCAAAAAATAAATCTCCTAACTCTTCTTCTGCTTTCTTTTTATTTTGTACTTTTATTTCCTCTCTTAACTCAGCTATTTCCTCTTCAACCTTGTCTATTACCCCATGAATTTCTGGCCAATCAAACCCTACCTTTGAAGCTTTCTTTTGTAGTTTCTCAGCTCTTAGAAGTGCTGGCAATCCAACAGGAACACCATCTAAAACAGAAAGTCTATCTTCATGCTCTTTTTCTTCTTTTTTTATTTTTTCCCAATTTACCAATACTTGTTCTGATGTTTTGACATCTGATAAATCTCCAAAAACATGAGGATGTCTTCTTATCATTTTTTCTGATATTGACTGAACTACATCCTCTATTGAGAACTCACCTTTTTCAGCACAAATATTTGATTGAAAAACTACCTGAAGTAAAAGATCTCCTAATTCTCCCATCAGTTTATTTCCACCCTCATCCATAGCTTCTAAAACTTCATATGTTTCTTCTAAAAGGTGAGGTTTTAAACTTTCTAAAGTTTGCTCCCTATCCCAAGGACAACCATCAGGGGATCTTAATCTTTTTATAATTTCAACTAATTCATCAAATTTTTTCATTTTTCTCTTCCTCTCCTTTATACCAGTATAAAAATTCTAAAATATTTTTATTTGAATAAAGACCACTGTCTTTTTGTGAGTAACGAGCTTCTTTTAACTCAATAATTTTCATTAATTTTTCAAAGTTTACAAAACTATTATCAAATTTATATAAAATCTCTTCACCTATTTTTTGAATCTCTTTTATTTTTAATTCTTTAGCTAGTATTTTTATTTCTAAATATTTCAACAGATTTAAAACCTCTTTTGGTATATCTCCAAATCTGTCTTTTAGCTCTATTTGAATATTTTTTAGCTCATCTAAAGATTTTATATCTACTAACCTTCTGTAAATAATTAATCTTTCATCTCCCTCAATATAAGTTTTAGGAAGGTACGCCTCTTCATTTAAAGATATTTTCGTTTCAAAATCTTCTATATAATCACCTTTTATACGAGAAACCTCCTCTTGCAATAACTTTGTGTATAAGTTATAACCAAAAGTTTCTAATGCCCCGTGTTGCTTATCTCCTAAAATTTCACCAGCACCTCTTATTCTCATATCTTCTAAAGACAATTTAAAGCCTCCACCAAATTCACCAATTTCCTTTAAACTCTCATTTCTCTCAGAAGCTTTTTTTCCCAGTTTTTTATCTTTATCTAAAATTAAATAACAATACCCTTTTCTTTTTCCTCTTCCTACACGCCCTCTAAGCTGGTATACTTGAGATAGTCCTAACTTATCTAATCCCTCAATCAAAATTGTATTAGCATTTTCTATATCTATTCCATTTTCTATAATTGTTGTGCTCAAAAGAATATCTATATCTCCATCTTGAAAACTTCTAAGTTTTTCTTTTATGTTTTTAGGAGACATCTTTCCATGAATATAATCTATCGATATAAACTTAGGTAATACCTTTTTTAACTCGTTTAACTTATCCTCTATCCGTTTAACTCTATTGAATATATAGAATACTTGCCCTTCCCTAGCAATCTCCTTCATTATAGCTTCTCTTATCTCTTTTTTATTATCATTTATAAAAATTGTTTCCACAGGAACTCTTCCTTCGGGAGCTGTTTCTATAACTGAGATGTCTCTGATTCCTAATAAAGCATAATTTAATGTTCTTGGAATAGGAGTTGCCGTTAATGTTAACATATCTACATTTGTTTTCATTTTTTTTAACTTCTCTTTATCTTTAACTCCAAATTTTTGTTCTTCATCAACTATCACTAATCCCAAGTTTTTAAATTTTAAATCTCCAGATAAAACTCTATGAGTTCCAATTATAACATCAATGCTTCCAGAATCTATTTTTTTTACTATCTCTTTTTGCTCTTTATCGCTATTCAATCTACTTAAAAGCTCAAGAGTTATAGGATAGTCTTTATATCTCTCTACAAATCGTTCATAGTGTTGCTGAGCTAAAACTGTTGTTGGTGCTACTATTAAAACTTGCTTTCCATCCATAACACTTTTAAATGTAGCTCTTATCGCTACTTCAGTTTTACCGTATCCTACATCTCCACACACAATTCTATCCATTACCCTTGAAGACTCCATATCTCTTTTCACATCTTCTATTGCATTTTTTTGATCTCTTGTTTCTATATATGGAAATTTCTCTTCAAACTCCTCTTGCCAAACTGTATCTCCTGAGAACCTATATCCTGTATTCAAAGCTCTTCTTGCTTGAATCTCCACAATCTCTTTTGCAAACTTTAGCATATCCTCTTCAAGTTTTTCTCTTCTTTTTTTGAATCCTTTTCTACCTAGATTATAAAGTTCGGGTGTTTTTCCTGAGCTCACTACAAATCTCTCTATTTTATTCAATCCTTCTATCGGAACGAAAAGTTTATCCTCATCTGCATACCTTATAGCCAAATGATCTTTTCCATTTATATCTTGAATTCCTAAATATATTCCCACACCATAATTTGCATGGATTATATAATCCCCTTCTCTAATTTGAGAAAGGTTCTCATATTTTACTCCATCTTTTTTATTTGAAACTTTTACCTTTTGATTATCTCCTTCACTTTTCAAAACCTCTATCTTCTGAGATTTTTTTTCAATTTCATCATATAGTTTTCTGAATTCATTTTCTCTAGCTCGCTCTCTTAAAATAGTCTCTTCTAATTTATATTGAATAACTTCACTGTTTTCTAAAAATATATCTAATTTTCTATTTTCTTCTAATTTATTTAAAAGTTGTAAAAAGTCTAATTTTTGAGAATTATCTCTATTCATATATATATTTATACTAGATATTTTTTCAAAACTTTTTTGATCTGAAATTAAGAAATGTGTTATTCTATCAATTTCATCTCCAAAAAATTCTACTCTTATTGGATTTTCACCATTTAAAGGAAAAATATCTATAATATCTCCTCTAATTGAAAACTCCAATCTTTTCTGAACTAAATAATTTTTTTTATATCCATTTCTTTCTAGAATTTCTATTAAATTTTTCCTACTTAGGGTAGTTCCTAATTTTAAATTTAGAGTTTCCTCATCCAAAGAATAATGCATTAACAATCCCTCTAATGAAGTTAAAATTATAATTTTTTCAGTTAAGTTGATTTTCTCTAAAAGCTCATAGTTAACCTTATAATATTCCTCTTCATCTTGTAAATCTGAAAGCTTTACTATATTTTTCTCTTCATCTTTTATATTGTCAAAATAGATATCTATATTTTTATTAGATGATGCTATGTAAACAACACTATTTTTTTTATCTATTAAAAATTGTGAAATATCTTTTCTAAACATAAACTCCTCCTAGCCTTTTATATACTTTATTATACATTATTTATTACAAATTAAAAGAAAAAGAGATCAGATAACTCTGACCTCTTTTATGTATGTAAATTAAATTAACTAAGAGCTTGATTATGCAAAGAATCCAAATATCATCGAACCTAGGATAAGCATCATTGCTCCCCCTACTCTTGATGAAATTTGTGCGAAAGAAATAAGTTCCATTCTATCAGCAGCTCCTAAAACTGCGATATCTCCTGATCCACCTCTATTAGCCATACAAAGTCCAGCTGTTATAGCTGCTTCTACTGGGTAGAACTTCATTTTTTTAGCCGCTAACATTATAAATAAAACTGCTCCTACAACAATTGCCATAGCTATTGCTACATTTGCTATTGATAAAGAGTTTATAATCTCTCTTACATCCGTTCCAAATCCTACCGCTCCCATAAGTATCCAAATAGTATACTTAGAGAAGAACGTTTGTACATTTTTTGCTCCAGCTTTTAATGGTGCTGGAACAACATCTAAAACATTTAAAATAATTGCGTAAATTACTAAGAATGCTAATCTATGCATTTCAAATGGTAGGTTTAAAGATGACCAGATAACACCTGAAAGGTGTGAGAACATAAATAAAACTCCTGTAAATACAAGTGCTGCAGCAAACTCTTTTTGTCCTACTTCTACTTTTGGACCCGCTTCCTCTTTTACAGCTTCTTTAGAATCATCTAATATTAAAGTTCCAAACCCTGTTAATGTAGGGTGCTTTTTTCCAATTTCTTTTAATAGTGCTCCTGTGAATATAGCAATAACGTTAGCTATTGTTAATATTGAAATTGCAAAAGCAAACCAGTCTTTTGGATTTCCACCTGTTTTTTGAGCCCACATCTCAGACATTGGAATAGCTCCAGCTCCTGTTCCTCCACCCATTATAGGTAATACATAGTTCATTAATATATCTAGTGGTTCTTTACCAAATAGGAATCCTACTAAAATTCCTCCAACACTCGCTCCAAATACTCCTATTAAAATTAATGGAATATATCCAGCTATCGATTGTAGTAATGTTTTTCTATTTACTGTTAAAACAGATCCCACTATTAAAGCTGGTATAAATAGTTCTAAGAAGTTCACTGGTTGCTCACCATAGAAAACATCAATTGATTTTAAAACCTTTGCAGGAATTAAGTTATAAGTTCCCATAACTGCAGAAGTAAAGAATACTAAAACTGTTCCTCCACCTATATAATCATTCCAAACAGGTATTCTATCTCCAATCTCACCAAATAAAATACCAAACACTGCTAAAATTGTGAAAACTGTTAAGAAATTTCCTCTTAAAAAAGCAGCTTCTTTTCCACCGAAAGGTGCATAAACTACTACTGCAACAATTGCTAATAATGCTAAGAACATTTGAACTGATAATCCACTCCACTTTGTCTGTTTTGGGTCAAACAGTTCTTTGAAATTTTTTTGTGCCATTTTTTCTCCCCTTATTTCATTTTATATGTTAATTGAAATTTGTTTTTATACCCTTTTATCTTTTTATTTTTCTAACAACGTCAACTATACTTCCATCTCTATACTCAACAACTGCTACAACTTGCTCTTCAAACTCTATCTCTTTTGGCTCTCCAACGATATAGTTTGCTAACTCTCTTAACTTTTCCATAGTTACTAGTTCAATTCCAGCTTTTTGGAATCTTTCTAATAAATCTGTTCTAGTTGGATTTACAACCACTCCGTAATCTGTTACAACTACATCTACTGTACTTCCAGGAGTTACTACTGTTGTAACTTTATCAATTATTGTAGGTATTCTTCCTCTTGTTAATGGAGCTACTATTATTGACACATTCGCTGCTGCTGCTGTATCAGAGTGGCCCCCTGAAGCTTCTCTGATTACCCCATCAGAACCAGAGATTACGTTAACATTAAAATCTTTATCTACTTCTAAAGCACTTAAAATTACAAAGTCTAACTTATTTACAGCTGGTGATGCATTAAATGGATTTGCATAGAAATCTGCACTTACTTCCACGTGCTTTTCATTTCTTCCAATCGATTCAACTGCTGCTAAGTCAAAACACTGCGTATCAAAAAGCTGTCCCATTAAGCCTTCTTCTAATAAATCAACAAAGGCTTTTGTGATTCCACCTAGTCCAAAACTACACTTTATATTCTTTTTAATTAACTCTTCTCTTATAAATCTTGTAACTGCTAGTGAAGCTCCTCCTGAACCTGTTTGCATAGAGAAACCATCATTGAAATATCCTGATGCCAACATTACATCTAAAACTTTTTTAGCCATTAGTAACTCTTTTGGATTTGATGTAAATCTTGTTGCTCCAGACATAATTCCATTTGGATCTCCAATCTCATCAACTACAACTACGTAATCAACTTGAGTTTGAGGAATACTCATTGGACTATTTGGATAATCAACTAAAGTATCAGTTATTATAACTACTTTATCTGCATGTGCAGCATCTACTTTTGCATAACCTAAAGATCCACATAGTGATTTTCCTTTAACTCCGTTTGCATTTCCCATACAGTCTGATGATGATGCTCCTAAGAATGCTACATCTATCTTTATATCTCCCTCTACGATAGCTCTTGCTCTTCCACCGTGAGATCTTATAACTGCTGGATAATCTCCTAACATTCCATTTGATATCTCTTTTGCTAAATCTCCTCTTAATCCACTTGAACCTAATCTATTTACTACTCCAGCTTTAATGTGCTTTACAATACCTTCGTGAGCTTTAGTGAACGAACTTGCTTCTACTCTAAGATTTTTAAATCCCATCTCAGCTAGTTTATCTAAAACCATAGGTAAAACTTTATCTCCATTTCTAAAATGGTGGTGGAAAGAGATTGTCATTCCATCTTTCAATCCTGATCTTTTTATAGCTTCTTCTAATGAATCTAAAACTTTAGTTCTTTTTACAGTTCCTTTTAAGCTTTCTGCATCTTCATTGATCGACCCTTCAGGTTGATAAGCAAATGGAGAGTTATATGCTTTTCTTTCTTCATAACCTTTTATTGTTTTTAAAAGGCTTTCATCAACTCTTTTATTTATCATACTACTCGTCTCCTCCTAATCTTACCCCAGCTGCTTTAGCTAGTCTTAAAACATGTTCAGCTCTTTCAATTATTGGTTTATCTACCATTTTTCCATCCACAGTAAATACCCCTTTATTTTGTTCTAAAGCTTCTCTTGTAGCATCTACAATTTTCTTTGCTTTCTTTATTTCAAGCTCTGAAGGTGTGTAAACTTTATGTAATAACTCTATTTGTCTTGGATGAATCAATGATTTTCCTGAGAATCCCATCTGCTTTATCATTGTAGCTTCTCTTGTAAATCCTTCATCATTATTTACATCTGCATAAACTGAATCTAAGGCATCTATTCCTGCTGCTCTAGCTGCCATTACAATCAATCCTCTTCCTGTAAATAACTCTACACCTTCTGGAGATCTATTAGTTTTTAAGTTAGTAACATAGTCCTCTCCACCGATAGCCATTCCAACTAATCTGCTTGAAGAAGTTGCTATTTGGTAAGCATTTAAAGCCCCTAATGGACTTTCAATTGCAACCATTAACTTTGTTGTTCCAACAGGAATTCCCGCTTCTTTTTCGATTCTTTCTACATGAGCTTCAACATCTAAAACATCTTTTGGTGTATCTGTTTTCGGGATTCTTATTATATCCGGTTGAGCTCTTACAATAAACTCTAAATCTTCTACTCCAAATTCAGTGTCTAATGCATTTATTCTTACAACTGTCTCAATATTTAAACTTTTGTATATTGGTCTCATTTTTTGTAACATGTTGTAAACTAGGAATCTAGCTGAGTCTTTCTCTGTTATAGCAATTGCATCCTCTAGGTCAAACATTATTGAATCTGGTCTATAAATATGTACATCTTTTATTACTCCTGGATTATTTCCCGGAATAAAAAGCATCGAACGTCTTAATTTCATTTTTTCCTCCTACTACCAAGTGAATTTTTGTTGAGCTGCTCTTGTAACAACTGTTTGGATTCTGCTTTTGATTACTGGCTCAATAGCCCCTTTATCATTTACTAATACTTTTGCTGAAGTAACTCCTAACTCTTCTAAAGCTTCTAAAATTACTCTTCTAACATCATCTCCATATTGCCCCATTACAACACTTTCAATTTCTAATTCAATCCCTGTAGCATTTGGCTCAATTATTACATACATATCACTCGATTCAAGAGTTCCTGCCACTGCTTTTACTTTGATCTCCATTTCCTGGCCTCCAATTTTTTTAATTATTTAAACATAGCTAGTAACACACCTGCTGCTACTGCTGACCCTATAACTCCTGCTACATTTGGTCCCATTGCATGCATCAGTAAGAAGTTACTTGGATTTTCCTCTTGTCCTACCTTTTGAACTACTCTAGCTGCCATAGGTACAGCACTTACTCCTGCCGCTCCTATCATCGGATTAATTGTACCTTTGCTTAGTTTACACATAACTTTTCCAAAGATTACTCCTCCTGCAGTTCCAAACGCAAACGCGAAAAGTCCTAATACTATTATCTTTATTGTTGCTAAATTTAAAAATGCTTCTGCATTTGTTGTTGCTCCAACTGTTAATCCAATAAATATTGTGATTACATACATTAAAGCTCCTTTTATATGTTCAACTAAGTTAGGAACTAGTCCACTTTCCTTAGCTAAGTTTCCAAACATTAACATACCTACCAAAGGTATTGCTGATGGAATTATTAAAGTTACTACTATTGTTACAACTATCGGGAATAAGATTTTCTCTCTCTTACTTACAGTTCTAAGTTGAGTCATCTTTATTTGTCTTTCCTCTTTTGTTGTAAATAATCTAATAATAGGTGGTTGAATTACTGGAACTAATGCCATGTATGAGTACGCCGCTACCGCTATTGGTCCTAACATATGTGGTGCTAATTTTGATGTTAAGTAAATAGCTGTTGGTCCATCTGCTCCACCTATAATTCCGATAGATGCTGCTTCATTTCCAGTCATTCCCATAGCAACTGCTCCTACGAATGCTGCGAATATTCCTAATTGTGCTGCTGCTCCTAGAAGTAAACTCTTAGGATTAGCAATTAACGGACCGAAATCTGTACTTGCTCCTATCGCTAAGAAAATTAACGGAGGATAAACACCATATTTTACTCCTTGATATAAAATATTTAAAAGTCCATTTTTATCCATTATACCTTCACTCACTGGTGCTGGTAAATTTACCAATAACATTCCAAAAGCTATTGGAAGTAATAGATAAGGTTCATACTGCTTTTTTATTGCTAAAAACAATAGGAAAAGAGCAACTAAAATCATAATACCTTGATTCATAGTCATCATTGCAATTCCTGTTGTTGAAAATAGATTACTTAAAAACTCCATTTTAACTCCTTTCGACTTTATTATTTTGATTAAGCTATTGTTACTACTACTGTTCCACCATCAACTGTGTCACCTTTGTTTACAGTTATTGACTGAATAACTCCATTCACTGGTGAAACGATTGGATTTTCCATTTTCATAGCCTCTAAAACTAATAAAGTATCCCCAACTTTTACATTTGCTCCTACAGTTACATCTACAGATACAACTAAACCTTGCATAGGTGCCTCAACCTTTGTACTATCTCCTGCTAGTGCTGATGCTACTGGTGCTGGTGTTGAAGATGTTGGTGCTGGTGTTGATATTGTTCCGTTTATCTCTTTTACTGATTCTACTTCTACCTCGTATACTTTTTCTCCGATTTTAACTTTATATACTTTTATCATTTTTATTACACTCCTATTAGTTTAATTCTTTAATTCCTACAACTCTTATATTGGCATCTTTATCTTCTCCAGCTGCCTCTATACATGCTACCATCATTGCGACTCTCATCTCTTCACTCGTTATCTTAGATGGATCAAACTTTTCTCTTTCAACTTTTTTTGGTGTTGGTGCTGGTGTAGCTTTTTTTATCTCTACTACTTTCTCTGCTGGAATATATTTGAACAGTGAAAGAACGAAAGCTAATATCGCTAATATTGTAAATACAACAAGCATACTTATTAACGTTATTTCAAGAGCTATCATAAGCGTTATTGCGTCTTTAAACATTCTTATAAATCATTCTCCTTTCAACTAAAAAACTATATTTATATTTCTATACTCTTTTTCTACTTTTGGTTTATCTCTATTCTCTAAGTAAGGTTTAGCTATTTGTGGGAACATAGCATACATTAAAACATCTTCAGGAGATTTTGCTAAATCACCAATCTCTCTTTTTATCTCATCATACTCTGGCTTTAAAAGGTCCGCTGGTCTTCCTGTGAAAACGACTTCATCCCCAATTATTTTTTTCTTTACCTCTTCTGACATTGGAGCTGGTGATTTTCCATAGAGACCTTTTACATAATCTTTTATCTCTTTTGGAACCATCTTATATCTTTCTCCAGTTAATACATTAAATACCGCTTGAGTTCCAACCATTTGGCTAAGTGGCGTAACTAATGGAGGGAATCCTAAATCCTCTCTTACTCTCGGAATCTCTTTTAGCACATCTTCATATTTATCAGCTGCTTTTTGAGCTGTTAATTGAGATACTAAGTTTGATAACATTCCACCAGGCAGTTGATATTCTAAAATGCTTGGCTCAACAAAATAAGCTTGCATATTTAAAACTTTCTCATCAACATATTTTTTTCTTATTGGTTTGAAATATTCTGCAATCTCTTTTAAAAGTGTTAAGTTTAACTCTGGGTCTCTTTCTCCACCTTCAAAAGTTCTAACCATAGATTCTGTTGCTGGTTGAGCTGTTCCTCCTGCAAAAGTAGATATTCCTGTATCAATAATATCAACTCCAGCATCTACAGCTCTTAAATATAACATACTTGCTATTCCACTTGTAGCATGTGTATGTAGCTCTAAAGGAACGCTTAAAACAGATTTTAACTCTTTAACTAAGTTATACCCTGTTTCTGGAAGAAGTATTCCAGCCATATCCTTTATTACTATTGAATCCGCTCCCATACCTTCCATCTCTTTAGCTAACTCTTTATAATACTCTGTTGTATGAACAGGACTTATTGTGTAAGCTATTGAAAGTTGGCAGTGTCCTCCGTATTTTTTAGTTGCTTCAGCAGCAACTTTTAAGTTTCTTGTATCATTAAGTGCATCGAATATTCTAATTATATCGATACCATTTTCAATTGATTTTTTTACAAACTCTTCAACTATATCATCTGCATAGTGTCTATATCCTAAAAGATTTTGACCTCTTAAAAGCATTTGTAATTTTGTCTTTTTAGCTCTTTTTTTGATTTCTCTAAGTCTTTCCCAAGGGTCTTCATTTAAGAATCTAATACAAGCATCGAAAGTGGCTCCTCCCCAAACTTCTAAAGCATGATATCCAACTTCATCCATCTTCTCAACAATTGGTAGAATTTCAGCAGTTGTCAATCTTGTTGCTATTAAAGATTGGTGACCATCTCTTAGACAAGTTTCCGTTATTTTAACCTTATTTTTCAAAATATCCTCCTTGGCATTCAGTGTTCAGTATTCTGTATACAATTTTATATTCACAATACAGTATACAACATTTTTTATATTTGTCAAATTATTTTTCTACCTTTAATCCTATAAAAAATATAATTTTAGTACAGTGTGACCTACTTTTCCAAAAAAAAATCAGAATTTCTTCTGATTTTTAACTTTCAACCTGCTTTATTAAAAACTCTTTAGCTTCTAGCAAGTGTTTTCTATTAATTTCAATTGCTTCATGCTTTTTTCCACTTTTTATTAATTCTACTATTTTCATATGATCAGCATGTGCACTTAATCTTCTTTCATTATTCTCAGCTGATATCTTTCTAAACTTTTTTAGATATAAGTTCAGATTATTTATTAAATGAATAACTCTTGGTAAATCAGAAATCGCATATAAAATCTTATTAAATTCTGAGAAGTATTTAAATACTTCTAAACATTGAACTTCATCATTTACTATCGCATCTGCTTTACATATATTCTCTTCTAACTTTCTGATATCTTCTGATGTAACCTTTTCAAATAACTCTTCAAATATAACTGTTTCTAAAGCTATCCTTATTTTAACAACTTCTTCAACATCTTTTTTAGTAGTCTTTGGAACTGTTAGTCCACCTTTTTCTCTAGCTTCTACAAGCCCTTCTAGCTCTAACATTCTAAGAGCTTCTCTAAGGGGAGTTCTACTTATATTTAACTTTTCAGCATATTCTTCTTCTACTATCCTACTCCCTTCTTTTATGTTTCCATTTACAATCTCATCTTTTAAATAATCATATACTTGTTCACGGATTGATTTTTTTTTCTTTATAACCATTATATTCCCCTTCTTTTAACTCGTCGTAAATCACACTAATTTATCTATTCAATTATACTATTCATATATTTAATACAAAAATAATCTTTAGGCTTTATTATATCATAAATATTTTTCTATTACCTATTTTTTTCTATTACGACTAGAGGGTATTCCTAGTTCATCTCTATACTTTGCTATCGTTCTTCTTTTTATTATAACACCATTTTCTGACAACTTTTTTAAAATTTTCTCATCTGATAAGGGTGATTTTTTATCTTCTGAATCCACTAATTTTAAAATTTCATTCTTAACATTTTGATGTTTTTCATCTAAAACTATGTATTTTTTTAAGCTCTCTATTTTATTTCCTATTTTTAAATACTTATCTTTTACAGCTCTTGATATAGTTGATTCATGTAAATTTAAATCGTAGGCAATATCTTTTATTTTTAAAGTTTTTAAAGACTCACTTTTTAGAATGTAAGCTTTTTGATAATTTAAGATATAATTACTAACTCTTAAAAGAGTATTTTGTCTTTTTTGAATGCTTCTTTCTAAAGTTAAAGCTAAGTTATAGCTATATTTATCATTGCCTGTTACTCTAACTTTTGGAATATCCTCTTCGTTTAAGGTTATTATAAGTTCTCCTCCTATTAAATGTACAGAAATATCAGGTATAATATACTTTGTTTTTCTATTTACATAGTATCCTCTTGCTGGTTTTGGATTCAAGGTTTTTATTAATTCTATATAACTACTTAACGTTAATAAATCAATCTCTCTTTCTAAACATATTTTGTTTAAATTTTTACTTGCAATGTCTTCTAAATTTCTTTCGATAATCTGCTCGATTTTTTTATCTTTTATACCTCTATTCAAAAGTTGAATTTTTAAACAATCTATAAGATCAATCGCTCCAACTCCTGATGGATCAAAGGTTCTAAGTATATCAAGAGCTTCTTTAAAAATTTTACTTTTATATCCTCCATCTTTTCTTAATCCTTCTAAAGTTCCATCTAAGTATCCTCGTTCATCTAAATTATTTATTAAATATTCTAAAATATTTTTAATATCTTTCGAAATATTCAAATAACTTATTTGTTCTTCTAAAAAATCTATTAAACTTTCCTCTGAATCAGATATATTTTCTAAATAGCTTTCTGCTTCTAATGATTTTGATTTTATTTGCTTTGGATATACTATTTCAATTCCTGGATTTTTCTCCTCTTTTTCTTTTAAAAAATCTTTTAATTCTTTTAAACTCATCTTCAATATGTCAATTGAGAGTTTCATCTCTAATGATAATGCTATTTTTAAATTTTGGTCTAATCCTAATTTAAAATCCATTTCTACTCCTTTTTATAAAAATAGGTAGAGTTTCTTTTATTAACTCTACCTATAATACAATTTATCTTTTTATTCTCTTAATTTTTTTTAAATTTAAACTCTTTTTCAAAATATACCTTTATATTTTTATTCTTATATTGAATTGGTTTAAATTTCCACTCTTTAAGAGCTTTTTCAACCTCCTCTTTAAATCCAAACCTCTGTTCTCCAGACAAAAATTGAATGTTTTTTACACTTCCATCAATATCTACAAGAAATTTTACTTTTACACTTCCCATTCCTTTATATCCAGATTTCTTAGCTCTAACTGGGTATTGTGGATCAATCTCTTTCAATATCTCATACTCTATACCTTCTGAAGAAATCGCTGTAAAAACTCCATCCTCTCCTTGTAAAAATTTATTCATATTTTGAAACTCGTTATATTTTTCTTTTTGAATCTCTTTTGAAGTCTCTTTCAGAGCTTCTGATTTTTCTACTTTTTTCAAATCTCTTTTTATTTTTTTAATCTCTTTCTTTTTTTCTTTCTCTATAGGCTTCTCTTTAGGGATAGTCTTCATTTCAGGAATCTCTTTTTCAGAAGTGAAATTAACCTGTGTTTGGCTACTAATAGCCTTACGGTTTTTTACAGATACAACCATTGTATTTTTCTCTTTAAACTTTTGCTCTTTTTCTGAATAAAAAGATGTTACCGAAACTATTACCAATATATGTAGAACTGCTGAATATATATAAAATTTACTCATTAAAATTCAACTCTACTTTATCTATACCAATACTTTTTAATTTCCCTATCGCTTTTAAAACTACTTCATATCTTAAATCCTTATCTGCACTAATCGTAATCTCTTTTACATTATTCAATTTTTCAGAAAGAGTTTCCAAAGTTGTTTCCATAGAAATTTTATCTTTCATAAGAAAATATTTCTCATCTTTATCTATAATTAACTCATATTCTAAATTTGAATTCTCTGATATAGCTTCTGTTTTTGGAAGCTCTATTTTAAATCCACTATATTTATCAAATGTAGTTACAAGCATAAAAAATATCAACAATAAAAATACAACATCTATTAAAGGCGTTAAATCTGGAGTTGCTAAACTTCTTTTTCTAGTTCTTCTTTTCATAAATATTACCTCTTCACAATATTTACTATAAATGTCGCTATCTTTTCAACTTCTAAACTCATTTTCTCTATCTT
Source organism: uncultured Cetobacterium sp. (assembly GCF_945952365.1). Taxonomy (GTDB): domain Bacteria; phylum Fusobacteriota; class Fusobacteriia; order Fusobacteriales; family Fusobacteriaceae; genus Cetobacterium_A. The sequence continues at coordinate 52,302 of NZ_CAMFHX010000014.1, read as the reverse complement.
TTTATTAAATATATTATAAGCTATTATTGAGGGAATCGCTATAATTAATCCTCCAGCAGTTGTTAATAAAGCTTGAGATATTCCTCCTGCAATTGCATTTGGGTCTCCTGTTCCTGCTGTTGCTATTTTTCCAAAAGCTGATATCATTCCAGTAACTGTTCCTAACAATCCTATCATCGGTGCAGTGTATGCTATAATTCCTAAAATATATGTATTTTTTTCTAAAATATCCATCTCTTCAAGTTCAATCTCTCTTAAAAGTTCATCACTATCTTTAAAGTCTTCATTTAAGCAGTAACGAATTAAAAATTTAGTAAGTGTTTTTCCAACAACACCTTTCTCTCTTCTAGAAAATTCAATAGCTTCTTCATACTTTTCACCTAACAAAAGATCTCTTATCTCTTTTTTAAACATAGAATCAACCGAAGTTTTATTTTTTATAAAACACATTGTTCTTTCTATAATAATCCCAACTGAAACTATTGATAAAATTAACAAAATATATAAAATAGGCCCCCCAGCTTTTAAATAAAATAACATTTTATCTCCTCCATTTTTTAATAAATCTATAGCTAAAGTATATATTATATAATGAAAAAGAGCAAGGGATTAGCCTTGCTCTCATCAATTAATTCGTTGTTTTATTCGCTTTTAACATTTCATATCTCATCTTCATTTGCTCTGTTTTCATCTCAGCTTGAATATTAGCTTTATCTTTATTTATTTTCTCTATATTTGTGAAATTAGGTGTATCTTTTGCCATCTCTTTCATCATAGATAATTTATTCTCTTGTAACTTTATTCTTCCCTCTTGAAGTTTTGGATTTGTTCTCATTTTCTCTCTCATAGCTAATTTCTCTTCACTTGTTCCACATTGATTAGCCATCATTTTTCCACCATTATTTCTCATCATATCTCCAGACATTCTGTGTCCGTTATTTCCTTTTGCCATTGCCACAGTTCCTAATCCTAATGCCATCATTGCTACTAATAAAAATTTCTTCATCTTTATACCTCCTAAATTTCCTTCGTTTTCATTTATAAAGATATATTAACAAACTTTTATGGCTGAAATATGGCAAACTAATTATTTTTGATTTTTTTCTTTTTTTAATTCGAAATAAATTTTTTCTATCTCATCAAAGACTCTATGGGAAGCTCTTAGAATTTCACTTGAATCTATTACATAGATATCTTTATTTTTGAAAGCTTTTGTTTCCTCTATAAGCGGTATTGATTTTACAACTCCATCAATACTTTTTACACCTCTTGTTCCTATTATATAATCTGGATTTTCATTTAAAATATACTCAGATGATATTATAGATTTTTTTCCTAGTTTTGGTTGAATAACTTTTAATCCCAATGTTTCTAAAACTTCTACTGGTAAAGAATTTTTATCAAACGAGGTTGGAGGAGAATCTGAATACAGCACTAAAGCTTTTCCTGTTAAACTAAAATTCTCTTTTATATACTCTCTTTTTATTTCTAATTCATGAATAAGATTTAAACTTTCTTTTTCTCTTCCTGTTAATTTTCCTAAAATATCAATATTTTTTAAAATATCATCTAAACTTCTATTTACAAAAGTTATTGATGGTATATTAAACTTATCTAATCCATTTTTAACCTCGCCCATCACATTAAAAATTACTAAATCAGGATTGTAAGATAAAATAGTTTCTAAAGATGGTTTTGAAATAGGCCCAGCTAAAGGTAGTAATTTTGTTTTCTCTTCTGGCCAAATTGCTTTGCTATGATTTCCAATAGCCACAATCTTTTTCTCTGCATCTATTTTATAAAAAATTTCGACAGCACCAAAATTGTATATCAAAATACGATTATACTCTTTTAACTTTACTTTTTCCCCTTTCTCTCCAACAACATAATCACCTACTATTTCTAAAGAAAATATCTTTAAATAAAATACAACAAATAAAATTAAGACTCTTTTCATTTTAATCTCCTCTTAGGTAAAACATATATTTCATTATCCACTTCTAGAACAACAGGTTTAAATCTATAAACCTCTTCTAAAGTTTTCTTTTTTATAACATCTTTTGGTTTTCCTGAAAAAGCTATCTTTCCATCTTTTATAAAAATTATTTTGTCACAAAATATAGATGCTAAATTGATATCGTGTATTACAATTAACCCAATTAATTTTCTCTTTAATATTCTCTCTTTTAAAAGTTCTAGAAACTCTAATGAATAGTTTATATCTAAAGCTGATGTAGGTTCATCTAACAGCAATACATCTCCCTCTTGAATAAAAGCTCTTCCCAATAAAACTCTTTGAAACTCTCCGCCACTTAAAGTATTTATATCTCGATTTAGAAACCCCTCTAAATTTAAAAGTTTAATTACACTTTGAACAATCTCTTCATCTTCTAAGTCCAATCCCTTAAATGAGTTTTTTATATGAGGAACTCTTCCCAATCTCAAAGTTTCTAAAACTGTAAAGTTAAGATTCTGACTTGAATGTTGAGTTATAAAAGCTACTTTTTTAGCAAACTCTTTTCTTGAATAATCATTTACATTTTTTTCATTTAATAGTATCTCTCCATTTTCCTTATCCAAAAATCCCATAATAACTTTTAAAAGAGTACTCTTTCCACATCCATTTGCTCCCAAAATTCCAACTAGCTCTCCTTCGAAAAACTTATAATTTATATCTTTTAAAATATCTTTATCTGTATAAGAATATTTTATTTTTTTTAACTCTAAACTATTCACTTTATACTCCTTTTCTATTTTTAAATGCTAGATATATAAAAAATGGTGCTCCAAATATTGCAGTTACTATTCCAATTGGAATCTCCATTGTTGTCGAAATCCCTCTTGAAACAGTATCACATAATAGTAAAAATACTCCTCCATAAAACATTGATAATGGAATCAACTTTATATTACTACTTCCAAAGATCATTCTAACTAAATGAGGAATTATCAATCCTACAAAACCTATCATACCTGAAAAAGCTACTGAAAATCCAACCATAAAAGTTGATATCATTAAAACTTTATATTTAAATTTTCTTATATCTACTCCTAAACTATGAGCTTCTTCATCTGAAAGTAAAATAATATCTAAGTTGTATCTATTTATATAAAAATAGATTAATGAAAAAACTAATGGAAGCAGAAGTATCAATATTTTTTTCCAATCCCCTCCACCTAAATATCCCATAGTCCAAAGAACAACCCTAAAGCTATCCTCTCCCACTAAGTACATAGCTAAAGATATAAGAGCTCTCAATAGTGCTGATATTGCAATTCCTATTATTAAAAGAGTTGATAACTCTAAACCTCCTCTTCTTCCATTCGAAAGTTTAAATATCAATAATGAGGTTATAAAAGAAAAAATAGATCCGAAAATCCCAAAATAACTTTCAGGTAGTCCTAATAAAAAAGCTACTACTGCTCCAAACGTTCCACTTGCTGAAATTCCTATTATATATGGATCTGCCATCGGATTTCTAAAAAGAGTTTGTGTTATTGCTCCACTACTTCCTAAAAGCATCCCTATTATAATTGCCATAATGACTCTTGGAAATCTTAATGTCCATAAAACTTTATAATCTAATGAAGTAACATCTCCCCTTCTAAAAAGTAGAGCTATCCCTTTTAAAAATTCAATTTTATAATTTCCTATAAAAAGAGAACTTCCCACTAAAAATAGTAAAAGAAAAACTGAAATAGTAATTATGACTTTATTTTTAGATTGCATTTTTTTCCTCCAAAGTATTTTATCAAAAAAATAAATCCCCCAAAAGATTTGGGGGATTTTTATTAAAATTTTAAATATGTTAGTGGATTTTCTACTTTTCCATTTTTTCTTATCTCAAAGTGTAGATGAGGACCACTAACTCTTCCAGTAGCTCCACTTAAAGCTATATATTGATTTTGAGATATCTTTTGTCCCTTTTGAACATCAATTTTACTTAAATGTGCATATCTAGTTTCATAACCATCTGAATGTTTTATAATTATAAGCTTTCCATAACCACTAGCTCTTCCTGCAAAACTTACTACTCCATCTCTTGCAGAAACAACTTTTGTTCCTGTTTTAGCCCTTAAATCTATTCCTGCATGATTTAAAACTTGTTTAAGAACTGGATGTTTTCTTGAACCAAAGCTACTTGTTAAACTCATTGCAACTAAAGGGTTAGTAAAACTTCCCATTGAGTTTTGTTTAACATATTGTTGTTTAAAACTATTAAGATATCTTGAAACTTTAGGTTCTCTTAAAAATATTTTTGTACCTATCAAAAGTCTATCAATGTTGTTATCCTCTTTTATTATTTCTGTATCTACTTCAAATCTTTTTGATAAAGCTTCAAAAGTATCTCCTTTTTTTACAGAATAGAATATCCCCTGTTCTGTAGGAATATTAATTTTCTTTCCTATTTGTAATATTCTTAAATTTTTATCAACATTATTTGCATAGATATAATCACTCTTTATTTTATACTCTTTTGAAAGATCAGAGATTGTATCTCCTTTTTTGATAATATACTCAATATCTTCTAGAACTATTTTTTCCTCTAAATCAATATTCTCATCAATAGCTAGCAACTCTTTATCTTCTTGTTCTTCCCATTCCTTTGAAATTTGATTTTCAAGTTCTTTATCTTCAGTTTTAATAGAAGCTAAGTTTTCAGAGTTTAAAGTAGTTTCAATTGTCACTTCTTTTTCCTCTATTATATTTTTTGTTTCAACAGCTAGAGTCAACTCTTCACTTTGAATAATATTCTCATCTGTAGATATAATATTATTTTCTATTACTACATGGTTCTCTTTAGTCTTTATATTCTTTAATGTAATTTCTCTATAAAAAATTGATGTTACTAAAAAGACTAAAATTCCTATACCTATCTTTTTTCCTTTTTTCATAATCCACCATTCTTTTCTTTTTATATTTAATATAATTTTTATAGATTTTACCATGTTTTAACAAATTAAGTCTAGCTTTTATTTTTTTTGTATTTTTTTCGAATACTAATACAATTTTTTATATTTTTTCACAAAAAAATAACTACGGGCTTTTGATTTTTAGGATGCTTAATTACCTCTACCTCTATTTCAAATATCTCATTAATTTTTTCTGATGTTATAACCTCTTCTGGAGTTCCCTCATATTTTATCTGTCCATCTTTCATTGCAAAAATATAATCACAGTACTGGCTTGCGATATTTATATCATGTATTACAGCTATAACTGTTTTATCTAATTTTTTTACTAAATCCATTATTTGATATTGATATCTGACATCCAAATGATTTGTAGGTTCATCAAGTAACAGTACATCACTCTCTTGAACTATTGCTCTAGCTATTAAAACTCTTTGCATCTCCCCACCAGAAAGAGTTAAAAAACTAGATTCTTTTAAATGTAACATTCCCACTTGTTCTAAAGCGTCGTCTATATCTTTTTTGAAAAAATTTTTACTAAATAATGAACTTCTATTATATTTTCCCATCTCAACTATCTCTTTAACTGAAAAATCAAAGGTTATCTTTTGATTTTGACTAAGTACAGATAATTTTTTAGAAAGATCTTTTACAGAATAGTTATTAAGTTCTATTCCATCTAAAAAAATACTATTTTTTTTAGGAATATAATTTCTATAGATATTTTTTAACAACGTACTTTTTCCACATCCATTTTCACCTATAATCCCTATAAACTTTTTCTTTTCTATACCTATTTTTATATTTTTTAAAATTTCTTTTTTATCTATTTTAAAGTCTAGGTTTTCTACTTTTATCACAAATCTATCCTCCAAAATTGTAACTATTTTTTCTTAGCATACTCATAAAAAATGGTGCTCCTAGCATAGATGTTATTACGCCGATTGGTATTTCTTGAGTTTTGAAAAGTGCTCGTGTTAAAGTATCTGTTCCCAATAAAAATATTGCTCCTAATAAAACTGCTGAAGGAATTAACCTTTTATGATTACTTCCAACCATTCCTCTACAAATATGAGGAATAACTAAACCTACAAAACCGATAACTCCAGTCGCTGAAACTATAAATCCTGTTAAAAAAGTAGAGATTATCACTATGAAAAACCTTAACTTTTCAACATCAACTCCTAGAGTTTCTGCTAACTCATCTCCTGCAATTAAAATATTCAACTCTCTATATTTAAAAGAAACAAGTACTATCGATATCAAAAGCACAATAAAAAGAGTTGCTAGGCTATCCCATCTAGCTCCTGCTAAGCTCCCTGATATCCAAAACATTGCTCCTCTCAATTGAGCTTCATTTTTAGCTGTTGTAACTAAAAATGTCGTTATTCCAGAAAAAAGTGATGACACTGCAACTCCTATTAAAACAAGTTTCGTGCTTGAGTATCCTCCATTTCCAGCTATATAAAATACTAAAAATGCTGTTAACGTTCCAAATATAAAGGCTCCAATTCCTGGAGAAAAATTTATCCCCCAAAGCCCTCCTAAAACAATTGATATTACAGCTCCTGTACTAGCTCCAGATGAAATCCCTAAAATATAAGGACTTGCTAAAGAGTTCTTTGTCAATGCTTGCATCAATATTCCAACTAAAGATAAGCCAGCTCCAGCTAAAAGAGCTAATAGAACTCTTGGAACTCTCAAATTCCAAACAATCATCTCTGTCGATTTTTTCCAGTCTATCGAAAAAATCTCCTTATTCAAGCTTTTATTTACTAGAATTTTCCAAACATGTATTGGTGATAGTGAAACACTTCCAACCGTAACTCCTATAGTTCCTAAAACAAATATTAAAACTATTGAAGTCAAAATAAGATTTTTATTTTTTAGCTTCACTCCTGAACCTCTCTTAATCCCTCTGAAATTTTTTCAATCCCTTTACTTACTTTAATTCCAGAAGAAATATAGCTCAATGGAATTCTAACAAATCTATTTTCTTTTACAGCTTGTAACTCTAAAATAGGAGATTCCTGCTTTAAAAACTTTATCTTAGACTCATAACTCTTATCACCATAATCAACAATAAGTATAAGTTCAGGATTTTCATCCAATACTTTTTCCCAATTTCCTGTTCCAAACCCAAAGTTGCTATCTTTGAATATATTCTCTCCTCCGGCCAACTCTATCATGGTATTTCCAATTCCATTTCCTCCAATAATAAACGGCGCTGACTCTTGACTGTCATAAGCAAATACTTTTACTTTTTTCTTTCCACTATTAAATACTTTTACTTTTTCAATCTCACTTTTCATATTCTCTACAACTTTTTTTGCATTTTCTTCAAGATTTAATCTTTTTCCAAAATACAAAATATCTTCATAAATATCATCTAAGTTTGATGTTTTTTGAGATTTTGTAAAAAAAACTTCTACGCCATTTTCATTTAATTCCTCTATAGTGCCTAAATTTTTAGATGTTGCAATCGATTGCCATCCTGTTAAAAATGTTGGATTCAAAGAGTAAAATAGCTCTTTTGTTGGAGCTCCTGCGGATAAAACAGGAATTTTTTTATATTTCTCTTGTAATTCTGGAAGAATTTCATCATCTAAAAAAGAGGTTCCTATCATATAATCTTCAGCTCCAATAGCCAATAACATCTCTGTTGTAAACTGTGATGTTGATACAATTCTTATAGAATCATTCGAAAAACTAAAGATAGTTAATAATAAAAATAATAACAAAAATAATTTTTTCATATTTTTTCTCCTTTGAATAAAAAACGGAAGAGACAACCTCTTCCAAGTTTAATGACTTGCTTTTCTTCCTTTTGCATATTCAGCTTTTTTTACAAGTATATCTTCTGGTCTAATATTTTCTAACTCTCTAGCTTTCTCAATAAAAATATCTTGAACTTTTTCTATCTCTCCTAAACCTTTTAAATTTAAAGATACTTCAAATCCATTTTTCTCTAAAGCTTCTTTCCAATCCTCGGCTATATCATTTTTAGCATGATCTCCTGCAACAAACATAAGTGGCATCAATGTAACTTTTTCTTTACCATCTTTTTTTAACTCTTTAACAACCTTATCCAGTCCTGGGTATCCCTCTACAGTTCCTATATAAATTGGTTTTTCTAAATCTCTAGCAACATAATCTAGCATCGGATATGTTGAATGTGCTGGATGATCTGTTCCATGACCTATCATCACAAGAGCTTCATTTTTCTCTAAAACACCTGCTTCATCTTCTAAAACTTCTAAAAGTTCAAAGTAATCTTCTACTGATGTTAAAAGTGGACTTCCAACTCTTATATCTTCAAATCTATCTGCAAATATATCTATCTCTCTTTTTAAAGCTTCCATCTCTGTTCCATTTATTATATATGTAGGTTGAACAATTACATGCTTATATCCATCCTCTAATAATTTCTCTAAAATTTGAGTTGTATTTAAATTTTCTATTCCTCTTTTTGCAAGAATTCTATTTATAATTCTTGAAGTATAGACTTGATAAAAGTCCAACTTTGGAAACTCTCCTCTTATCTTTTCATTTATTACATCTATTGTTCTCTCTCTTGTATCTTCATGTGTTGTTCCAAAATGAGCAATTATAACTGCACCTTTTTCTAAAGTTTTATAAAAATCCATATTCACTCCTCATAATTTTTTCTTGTTATAAAAATTTCACCAATAAAAAAACCTCTCTTTTACCAATGAAATTTAAAGAGAAGTATAAATATAATATTATCTTCTCCGTCCTCGCAGAATTATTAATAATGGCAGGTCTCCTGACTTAGATTCATCCTACTAATAGCCCTTCCCAAAACTTTGGTTTCAGTGGTATCACTATTTTCATCCTCTATACAGTGGCGGGACCGTTTGAGAGTTACACTCAATTCCCTTTTAATCTATAGAACCATTACTCTTCTTTATAAGTAATATTAACACTTTATCGTACAAATTTCAATCAAATTATCTAAAATTTATAACATTATCATCTATTATTTATATTATTTATATCCCAAACTATTGACTTTTATATATAAAAAAAGTTACTATTTAATTAATAATAATACACAAAGGAGAAAAAATTTATGAAAATAACCTCTTCAAAATCTCTAATATACTATTTAAAAAAAGAGAAAAAACTTTTAACTTTTTTTCTTTCAATAAGATTATTGATGACAGCTATCGATATCTACTCTCCTCTTTTAATAAAAAATCTAATTGACGAAGCTTTACCAACTAAGAATATTAATTTACTTTTAAAGTTTTCAATAATCTTAATTATTTTATATATTGTTCGTTTATTTTTTGCAGTAAATTCTCAAGCTAATGGAAAACTTATGGGAAGTAAGATAAAACAATCTATGAGAAATGATTTAGTAAAGAAAATATTATCACAACCTTCTGAATTTTTTAAAAAAAATCAAAATGGTGATCTTATTTCTAGAGTGATCAGTGATTTAGATAGTGTTTCTACTCTTTGTCATAGAGGCTTAGAAGATTTTATATTTTCAGTTATTACAATCGTTGCTTCAATTTTCATTATGATTGATTTTGATTTAAAACTATCTTTAATTACACTATTTCCTTTACCTTTAACTCTTTATTTTGTTTATAAGGAAAATAAAAAGATGAAAACTGGGCACAGATTGGTTCGGAAAAACTCTGGATTATTATCTTCAAATTTTCATGATACTTTAAGGACTATAACTTTTTTAAAAGATAATTATTTAGAAGAGTTTGCAAAAAATAAATTTATTGAGAGAAACGAAATTTTACTTAATAGTGAAAAAAAGAATATGATTCCTTCGAGCTTAATCGTTTCAGGAGTTACCTTTTATTCAAATATAACTCAACTTATCATAATCTTAGCTGGTGGATATTTATATATTAAAGATGGAATAACTATGGGAATTATCCTTTCTTTTCTTTTACTTGTTGATAGATTTAGACTGCGTATCATGAGAATGGTTGGTTTAGTAGATATATATCAAAAAGGTATCTCTGGAGTTAATCGATTCAACGAAATTATAAACTTGAATGATAGAGAGGATGGAAATCTCAATCTTACAGAAGATATAAAAACTATTGAGTTTAAAAATATAAATTTCTCTTTTGAAGAAAATAGTATTTTAAATAACTTCAATCTTAAAATCAATAAAGGAGATAAAATAGCTTTAGTTGGAGAAAGTGGAATTGGAAAAAGCACCACTGCATCTCTTTTAAAAAGATCTCTTATCCCAAGTAGTGGAGAAATTCTTATCAATGGTATTCCTTTAAATGAAATAGCTTTTAAAAGTTATTTAGATAAATTAGCTATTGTTGATCAAAGCGATTATATAATCAATGGAAGTATGATTGAAAATATTACTCTTGTTAAAGAAGATTTTTCAGAAGAAGAACTTCATTTCGCAATTAATAAATCATATGTATATGAAATTTTTGATAAATTCTTAGAAGGTAAAGATACTATTATTGGAGAAGGTGGCGTTCATGTAAGTTCAGGACAAAGACAAAAAATTGCAATGGCTAGATTATTTTTAAAAAATCCTGATTTAATTCTTTTAGATGAAGCTACAAATGCATTAGATATTATAAACGAGAAATCTATTTTGAAAAATATAAAAGAGAAGTACAGTGACCGAATTCTTATAGCTATAACTCATAGATTGAGTTTGTTAGAAGACTTCGATAAAATCTATGTATTAGGTGAAAATAATATTGTTGAAGAGGGAAGTTTTACAGAATTGCTAGAGTTGAAAGGTAAATTTTATAAACTTTATAATGGTATTAGATAAAAAAAAGTCACCCAAGGGTGACTTTTTTTAATTATTCATCATCAGAAGAGTTTGCTTCATTTCCTGCTTCCATATCTTGATAAACTTCAGTATTTAAGTTTCCTAAACTCTTATCTACCATTAATGCATTTGTAACCGATCCGATTACGTTTAACATTGTTCTAGGCATATCGATAATTGGATCGATTGCTAAGATTGGATTGATTAAAGGGAACATAGCTGCTAAACCAGTACCTGATAAAGCTACTGATGCTGCCATTGTTGCCGTTCCTGGAATTCCTGCAATTCCTAAAGAACTGATTGCCACAACTATTATAGACATAACTATTAAAGTCATATCTACAGAGTGCCCACTCATATTAGTTACGAATACTATTGTTAATGCTGGGAATATTCCTGCACATCCTTGCATTCCTGCTGTTGTACCAAAACTTGCTACGAAACTTGCAGTTGACTCACTAACACCTAATTTATTAGTTAATGTTGAAATTGTTACTGGTAAACATCCAACACTTGATCTTGAAGTAAATGCTAAGATCATTAATGAGATACTCTTTTTAACATATGTAAATGGATTTAATCCAAAGAATGCTACTGCTACCATTTGAATAACAAACATAATTGCTGTCGCTAAGTATAAAACTGCTATAAACTTTCCTACTTCTGCTATAGCCCCAAGACCTTTTTGTGCAATTGTATTTGCTAAAAGTGGAACTACAGCTAAAGGCATCCATCTAATAATGCTCATTGCCATAGATACTATGATCTTTTGAGAAGCGTTGATTAAGTCGAAGAATGGCTTTACGATATCCATATATTTCTTTGACATTCTTTTTGCTGCTACTCCAACTACTGCTGAGAATATTACTAATCCTACAATGTTTAATTTAACCATTGCTTCAACAGGATTCGAAGGAATTAAAGCTTTTAATGTGTCAACTATATTACTTACTTCTCTAATTTGTCTTCCACCTGTAGTTGCAACTGTTGCTGCTACATCTGATGAAATTTTTCCAACTTGGAATATATTTCCTAAAAGTAATCCTACACCAACAGAGATAGCTACCATTACTAAAGTAATAACTAAACTTCTCTTTACTAAATCTCCTAGGTTAGCATCCTCTTTCATATTGATAATAACATGAATAATTGAAACCATTACTAGAGGAATAACTAGCATTCTTATTAAAGATATAAACCCTCCACCAAGTAAACTATACCATAATGTAGTTTCTCTAACGAATACTAACTTCATTGGATCCTCTGGGAATCCTGCTACAACTTGAATTGCTAATCCTAAAATTAAACCGACAACTGTTGCAACCATAACTTTTGCAGAAAAGTTAAATTTTTTCTTTGGTAACATATTTATTAGGTATAAAATAACTAATAACGCTACTAAGAAACCAACAGTTTTTAAATCACTAATCATTAAAAATTGTTCAAAAAATACGTTGTTCATTTTTTTCTCCCGTTTCTATATTTAAATTTTTATTGAAGCCTTTTTATTTTGCCACGTTTCCAGCTACGTTCATTACATCCCATGTTCTTGCGAATGGCGGTGCATAACAGAAATCCATCATTCCAATTTCATCTACAGTTAGTTTTGAATAGATTGCTGTTGCTAAAGAATCAACTCTTAATACAGCACCTTTCTTTCCTGCTATTTGTCCTCCTAAAAGAACTCTTGTATCTGCATCATATATTAATTTTACAAATATATCCTCTCTTCCTGGATAATAGTTTGTTTGATTTTTATCTTTTATGAATACTGTTTTATAATTAATCCCCATTTTTATAGCTTCAGCCTCTGTAATTCCTGTTCTTCCTGCTTCTACTTCCATTACTTTAACAGCCGCTGATCCTAAAGTTCCTTTGAACTCTGTTTCTAATCCAGCTAAATTTTCTCCAACAACTCTTCCAATTTTATTAGCTGTTGTTGCCAATGGAATATATACATCTTCATTTCTTACTAGATGTGGAACTGTTGCACAATCTCCTGCTGAGTAAATTGAATCAATACTTGTTCTTCCATAGTTATCAATTACTAAAGCTCCATTTCCTAACATTTTAATTCCTGTTTCTTTTAAGAATGAAGTATTAGGTCTAACTCCTGTTGAAATAACTACTATATTTGCTGGGTATTGACCTTTGTTTGTTTTTACTCCAACAACTTTTCCGTTCTCTTCAAGAATCTCTTCTACAATCTCCTCTAAATGAAGTTCCACTCCTTCATGAGCTCTGATTTCCTCTTCCATAACATCAGTAATCTCTTTATCAAAACTTTCTAATAAAACTCTATCTCCAAGTTGAATGATTCTTACATTTCTTTTTCCTAAATGCTTTGCAGCTTCAGCAACCTCAAGACCGATATATCCAGCTCCTACAATTACAATCTCTTGATTTTCCTCTTTTAAAATCTCCTCTTTTAGCTCAATTCCATCTGTATAATCTTTTAAAGTATATACACCTTTTGCTGATAAGTTTTTAATAGGAGGCATAATAGCGTGAGCTCCTGTTGCTACCATTAACTTGTCATAGTTGTCTGTGAATATCTCGCCAGTCACTAAATTCTTAATAGTTACCTCTTTCTTTTCAACATCTATTCCAATTACTTCGTGCTTTATTTTAATATTCATTCCTGCTTCTATGAACTTTTCTACAGGTCTAGCTATCATATTATTTGGGTCTTCAAAGAAATCTCCAACATAGTATGGTAATCCACATGCTCCCCAAGAAACAATCTCTGTCTTTTCATAGATTACTAATTCTGCATTTTTGTTTAATCTGCTTGCTTTTGCCGCAGCTGACATTCCAGCAGCAACTCCACCGATAATTATTATTTTCATTTTTCCTCCTAAAACTTTACTTATAATTAGTTATTTAACATTATTTCTAAAACAACTTCATCTGTTTTTCTTAATCCCTCTTGAGCTAAAACTTTTACATTAGCTAATGTTGATTCAACATTCTTACCAACAATTCCTTCTCCATACTCAAAGTTTCTTTTCTTTTTTGATAAATAGTATGAATCAAAAGCCATTCCTATTGAACTTGCAATCTTTGTAGCACAAGAACTTTTTGCCCCATCACAAAGCATTCCTGACAATGTTGCTAATGTTGTCTCTATTGCAGCATCAATTCTATCTAATGACAATCCATCTAAAAATGCTAATGCTCCAGCTACTCCTCCACCTGCACATACAACACCACAGTAAGCAGATAATCTTCCTACATTCGATTTTATATGAATTGTTGTCATATGAGAGAAGAATAATCCTCTTATTAACTCTTCATGTGATAATCCTTTTTCTTCACAATATTTTATAACTGGTAAAGAAGCTGACATCCCTTGATTTCCACTTCCACTTGTTGTCATTACTGGCATAGAACATCCGTTCATTCTAGCATCACTACCAGCACTTGCAAAACTTACGATTTTATTTTTTAAATCTTTACCGTAAACTCCCTCTTCCATTCCTTCGTAGATTCCTTTACCCATTCCAATTCCATAGTCATTTTTTAACCCTTCGTTTGCGATTGCTGAATTGTAAGCTATAACTTTTTCAAAAATTGGAGTGATTAAATCTAAATCTATTGTTTTAGCTAAATCATAAATTAACTCTACAGTTAAAAACTCTTTATCTGTCATCTTGTCTCCTGTAACAACTTCATCACAAGCTCCACCTTTTATTATCTCTCCATTTTTTTCTATTTTTACAATATTTGTATGATAATCTTTTATCTCTATTATTACAGTATCTTCACCTAAAAATCCTGTAGCTCTCATATGAAGTTTCACATCTCCCTCAATCTTAGTAGCCACCACTTTTTTATTATCTAAATACTCTCTCACTTCATTTAATCTTGATTTATCAATAGTTGATATAACCATTAAATCTTTTTTAGAGTCACCTAATATTGTTCCTAATGCAACAGCAGCTTCAATTCCTACCATTCCTTCTGAGTTAGGAATTTTTACGCTTTTAACATTTTTTATCAAATTTCCTGAAAGAGCTATTTCAACTTTTTCTGGAACTCCACCTAATATTGTTGTCAACTTACTTCCTATATAAGCTAAAGCTATTGGCTCTGTACACCCTTCTGCTGGTACTATCTCTTCATTTAAAATATTTAAAATTTTATCTATCATTTTTACAAAAATCCTCCTAAATTTAAATTTTATACTAATATAAGCAATATACAAGTATTATAATAAGCAATTTCTGTTCCAATAGATATATTTTTAAATATTTATGTTATTTTTTAATTTTTTTTGTATTATTATTTTTATTTTTTAATTCTACTTAACACAATTTGAAATAGCTTAATCTTTTTTATTTTTTCAAAATGAAAATTATTTTCAAAACGAAAATTATTATTTTCATTTTGAAAAAAACTATATACTATACTTTTGAATTTTTCTATATAGTGTTGTTAATCCTATATTCATTTTACCTGCAATTATTTTTTTTCCTTCAGTATCTTTACCAAATATTTCTAAAGCTTTTTGAATATATTTTCTTTCTATACTTTCAAAATCTTCTAAAAAACAACTTTCTTCAGATAAATAACAATCTTTATTTGAATCTTTATCTAAATATTTTACCTCTAATATTTTTTCTGGAATAGTTGATAAACTTAAAATATCACTATTATCAGAGAGATTAAACATAAATTCTACAACATTCTCTAACTCTCTTATATTTCCAGGCCAAGAATAATTTAAAAATAACCTTTCAACTTCAATATCTATAAAGTTTATATATTTTTCTGTTATTTTATTATATTTTTTTATTAAATTTTTTGTAATTGGAAGGATATCTTCAACTCTTTTTCTTAGAGGAGCTACTTCAAAAGGTATCACTTTCAATCTATAATAAAGATCCTCTCTAAATTCTTTTTCTAGTATCTTTTTTTCCAAATCAACATTTGTTGCTGCAATTATTCTGATGTCCAATTCTATATCTCTATTTGAACCTATTCTTGTAACTTTTCTCTCTTGAAGAACTCTTAAAATTTTTGCCTGAAGATAAAGGGGCATATCACCTATTTCATCTAAAAATATAACTCCACCATTAGCTAATTCAAATTTTCCCATACGACCATTTTTATCAGCTCCTGTAAAAGCTCCTCTAACATAACCAAACAGTTCGCTCTCTAAAAGAGATTCTGGAATAGCTGCACAATTTATAACTACAAAAGGGGCATTTCTTCTATCACTATGATAATGTAAAGCTCTTGCTACCAACTCTTTTCCAGTACCACTTTCACCTGTTATTAATACCGTTGACTTAGAAGGTGCTACGTGTTTTATTCTTTCCTTCAATAGCTTTGTAAACTGTGATTCTCCAATAATGTTTTTTAAAGAAACACTATTTGATGTTTCAACTAGCTCTCTAATTCCTTCATTTACTTTATTCATATCATCAAAAATAAAAATTTTTTCATTTTTTCCAAAAGCTTCAAAAGGAAGAATTTTTCCTAGAACAAGCAAATCTTTATTTCTAACTTTTAATTTATAAACTTCTTGCTCCATTATAAAATCATTTTGAGATTCTATAAAAACTTTTTCACCTATAATAGCTCTGCCTAAATCTATTTTTTTTAAAGCAAAATTATTTATTGCTGTGATATCTCCATTTTTATTAAATCTTAATACACCTTTTTGTATTGTATTTAATATTGTTGAAAGTATATTTTCTCTTTCTGTTTTTTCTAAATTTTCATTATATTCTATAAATCTAATACTTATTAACTCTGCCATTTGCTCTACAAAATCTAAATAATTTTTTAGATTATCTAAAACCCTTTTTTTTTGTTTTTCATCAAATGAAACCAAACTAATTAAACCGATTATTTCTCCTTCATACATTATTGGAGTTGATATTTCAAGAACTTCTAAACAACAATTTTTTTCTGAACATCCATTACAAATTTCATCCTCTCTAGGATTCAAAATAACTGTAGATTCTTTTGTCTCTAATGTTTTTTTATTTGCTCGCCCTTTTATTTGCTCACCTATTTTCTGTGGCCCACTTCCTGTAATTCTAATTAAGTTTTTATCACAAATTCCTACATCCATAGAAAATAGTTTAGATATTGTTTTAGCATATTTTTTTAACTCGTCCTTTATAACCAACAAATCAGTTTTCATCTTACTCCTTTTAAACTACACCAATTTAATATATGTATATTATCAAAAATATTTTTAATAGTCAATTTCAAAAATACAAATCTTGACTTTTTTAATAAAAAATCATAGTATAAATTATATCATATACTCCATGCTTTGAAAAGAGTTCTTTTTATAAATAAATTTGACACAAAATTCAAAAAAAAGACGAGAAAATATATTCTCGTCTTATAAAAATTAAAATGCTGTTACTACTGCTCCTTTATATGTCACTTCTATAAACTCTTTTACCTTTTCACTCTGTAACGCTTTTATTAACTTTTGAATATCTTCTCTTTTTTCATCCCCTTCTCTTACTGCTACTAAATTAGCATATGGAGATTCTTTTCCCTCTATTATAAGAGCTTCTGTTAAAGGATTAAGTCCAGCTTCTAAGGCATAGTTTCCATTTACAACCGCTAAATCTACATCTGTTAATGCTCTTGGAATTTGTGCTGCATCTAAAGATTTAAATTTAAGATTATTTTTATTTTCTACTATATCAAACTCTGTTGCTAAAAGGTCTGTAGGGTTTTTTAACTTTATAATCCCTTTATTATGAAGTAAAATTAAAGCTCTTCCACCATTTGTTGGATCATTTGGAATAGCTACAACTCCACCTTTTTTTAAGTCTTCTAATTTATTTACTTTTTTTGAATAAACACCTAACGGTTCTACATGTATATTTCCTGCTATTGCTAATTTTAAATTTTTCTCTTTTGAAAAAGTATCTAAATATGGTTTGTGTTGGAAGAAATTAGCATCTAACTCTTTCGAATCTAAAAGTAAATTTGGTGTTACATAATCTGTTAACTCTATTATTTCTAAATCAATATCCTGGTTTTTTAAATCATCTTTTACAAGTTGTAATAACTGTGCATGTGGAACAGGTGATGCTCCGACTTTCAGTTTTGCTCCATAACTCACAATTGAACCTACTAATCCCAATAATAAAACTAATTTTTTCATAACTACCTCCCAGTTTTTTTCAATCTATTTGATATTAAATTTCCTATTAACTGAATTCCTTGAACCAGTATAATAATTACTAAAACTGAATAAATCATTATATCTAGTTTAAAACGATTATAACCAAATCTTATAGCTAAATCTCCTAAACCACCTCCACCTATTGCACCTGCCATTGCAGATAAACCGATTAGGTTAATTATTAATAAAGTTATTCCTTGAGTTAATGATGGTAATGATTCAGGTATTATAACTTTTCTTATTATCGTATAGTTGTTAGCTCCTAAGCTCTCACTGGCTTCTATAACACCTCTATCTACCTCTAAAACGCAGTTCTCTACTATTCTTGCTACAAAAGGTGCTGCTGATATTGAAAGCGGTACAATAGCCGCTGTACTCCCTATCGTTGTTCCTATTATAAATCTTGATAATGGAAGTAACAGAATCATAAGAATAATGTAAGGAAAAGATCTTGTTATATTTATAACTCCATTTAAAAAACTATTAATTACTTTATTTTCATAAATATGTCCTTCAGATGTTATTGCAGCTAAAATTCCACATGGGAATCCTATCAAAAGAGAAACTATCGCTGAAAATATAACCATGTAAATTGTCTCTATTGTTGCTTGTATTAACATATTAAACACCATTATAAACTACCTCCACTCCTACATCTAAACTAGGAAACCATTCTATCGCTTCATTTTGTTTTTCTAAGTCTCCAATTAACTCCACAATCAGGTGTCCTACCTGCATTGTTGCCAATAAATCGATTGATCCACCAAGTACATTTATATCTAAATCAAATTTTCTAACTGCTTTAGAAAGAATCGGATCACCAGCTATTGACCCTAAAAACATAAGTTTAATAACTTTATTTCCAGGTTTCTTTATAAACTCTATCTCCTCTTTCTCTTGAGCTGGCACGTACGAAATTAACTCTTTTGTAACTTCAGTTTGAGGATTTAAAAATATTTCGTGAGTTCTACCACTCTCTATAATCTCTCCATTTGACATAACTGCAACCTTATCACAAATCTCTCTTATAACTTCCATTTGATGAGTAATAAGTACAACTGTTAAATCCATTTTTTTCTGTATATCTTTTATTAAAGCTAAAATTGATTTTGTAGTTTTTGGATCAAGTGCAGAAGTTGCCTCATCCGATAAAAGAATCTTCGGATTGTTTGCCAAAGCTCTAGCTATTGCAACTCTTTGTTTTTGTCCTCCAGAAAGTTGTGCTGGATAAAAATCTCCTTTATCCTGAAGTTCAACTAATTTTAGTAATTCGTCAACTCTATTTCTTATATCAAATTTTTTCCATCCCGCAACTTCCAAAGCAAAAGCAATATTTTCTTTTACATTTTTAGATTTCAAAAGATTAAAATGTTGAAATATCATTCCAATTTTTTTTCTTTTTTCTAAAAGATCTTTTTTAGAAAGTTTTGCTATATCAGTATCTTCGACTTTTATTGATCCTGTATTTAAATTTTCCAATCCATTAAACAATCTTATTAAAGATGATTTTCCTGCTCCACTCAACCCTATAATTCCAAAAATCTCACCTTTTTTAATATTTAGTGACACATCTTTTACTGCATGAAAACCGTTGTTATAAATCTTATTAACATTTTCTAATCTAATCATAATTTTTAATCCTCCCGAGTAAAAAAAAAACTCTCATCTTAATTTTTAATTAAGATGAGAGTAAATTAATCAAATTTAGACCTCTCCCATCTTTCTGGAATTAGCACCACACTCTTTGGTAGGTTGCTGAAACGTCGACGGGCCAGTCCCTCGGTCTCTCTTGATGGTTTTGAGTAATAATATCTTATTTGAAAAAAAATGTCAATATTTTTTTAAAATAAAATTTTATTTTTGTTCGTAGTCATGTTAATTCTCTTTTTATTCTATCATTGATACAAGATAAAAATTCGTAATGTGGAACTTTTAAATATTTTATACTGTCTTCTAAATCATAAAAAATCTCTATAAAATCCCCTTCTTTTACTGACTCATCAACTAAAATAAATGAACTATCCATACTGATGTGAACTATTTCAAACTTTTTATTATTGATTATAGACATAATACCTTCTCCTCTTTTAGAAAATCCATCTCCATAACCTAATCTTATTTTTGCTATTTTTTTATGCTCATTCAAAACTATTTTTTCTTTTTTCTCATATCCAATATACTTTAAATCATTCAAATCTTTTACACCTAATATTTTTCCAATTAGCTTAAAAGCTCTTTTTATATTAGGATCATAGTAACCTATCTCTTGAAGTCCAAATAAAATTGTCCCACATCTTATGTGAGTACATCCATCTCCTTCAATAGAAATAACTCCTGCACTATTTTGCATATGTATAATCTCAAATCGCTCTTTACCTAATTCTGATAACATCTTATTAAATTTACTCTCAACAACTAGCATATCTTCATAATCAGCTGCAAAAACATGAGTACAAATTCCTTTAAATTTTAAATTTTTCTCTAAAATTAATTTCTTTAATTTTAAAAAATCATCTTCTACAACTCCGTTTCTTCCAAATCCAAAATCTAATTTTAAATGAAGTTGTTCAGTGAAAACATTATTATTCAATAAAAATATAAGATCTTTAAAACTGCTTACAACCATTTCGACATTTTTATGTTGTTTTAAAAAATTTAAATCCTCTATCGTTTCTAAAATCAATATATCTATATTTTTTAAATTTAAACTTAATATTTTTTCTGCTTCACACTCTCTTGCAACAGCAAAGTATCTACATCCATTTTCTGACAATAATGAGACTATATTTTCTATTCCATGCCCATAAGCATTAGCCTTTACCACAGCAATAATCTCTTTTTTTCTAAGCTCTTTTAGATACTGATAGTTATGAAGAATATTTGTTTTGTTTACTTCCACTTTAAAATCTTTAAATCCCATAACTTCATCTCCTTATTTTTTTATCATAGTATACTCTAAAATGAAAAAAAGGTGAAACACTGTTTCACCTTTTTATATTATCCTAATAATTCTTCGTTAAATTTATCTACTTCTGCTAAAACATCTTCTGTTGTACTCATAGCCATTACTCTTTCTACAAGTGCTTCTGCTGCTGCTTTATCCATAGCCATTATATTTTTCTTTACTTTTGCAACCGATATAGCTGACATTGAGAATGCATCTAATCCCATTCCAAATAATAAAGCTGTTGCTCTAGCTTCTCCAGCAAACTCTCCACACATAGATATAGAGATTCCACCTTCATGAGCTCCATCTATAGCTGCTTTTATCGCTGCTAAAACTCCTGGGTTGTATGTATCATATAGATGAGATATTCTCTCATTTCCTCTATCTACAGCAAGTGTGTATTGAGTTAAATCGTTTGTTCCAATTGAGAAGAAATCTACTTCTTGTGCAAACCATTTAGCTCTGAAAGCTGTTGCAGGAGTTTCAATCATTATTCCTAATTGAATATCTTCATCAAACTTTATTCCCTCTGATCTTAATTCAGCTTTACACTCTTCTAGTAATTCTTTTGATTTTCTACACTCTTCTATTGAGATTACCATAGGTAACATTATTTTTATATATCCGAAAGCTGATGCTCTTAAAAGTGCTCTAAATTGAGTTTTTAAGATTTCAGGTCTATCTAAACATATTCTTAAAGCTCTCCATCCTAAGAAAGGATTTTCCTCATGAGGTAACTCCATGTATGGTAAAGATTTATCTCCACCAATATCCATTGTTCTTATAGTTACTGGGAATTGATTTCCATTTTCATCTTTCATTGACTCTGCAACTATTTTATAAGCTTCAAACTGCTCATCCTCTGTTGGGAATCTATCATTAGCCATGAATAAGAACTCTGTTCTATAAAGACCTATTCCATTAGCTCCATTTCTTAAAACTCCTGCAACATCTTTTGGTGACCCTATATTTGCCCAAGCTCCCACTGTTACTCCATCTTTAGATGTAGCTGTTTTATCTTTTAATTGCTTTAGAAGTTCTTTTTCTCCTAAATAATTTTCTCTTTTCTTTGTATATTTTACAACATCCTCTTCTGTTGGATTTAAAATAACATCTCCTGTTAATGCGTCAACTATTATAGCTGCTTCATTTGAAACTAATGATGTTATGTTTCCTGTTCCTACTACAGCTGGAATTTCTAATGATCTAGCCATAATCGATGAATGAGCTGTTTTTCCTCCAATATCAGTTATAAATGCCACAACATTTTTTAAATCTAATTGAGCTGTATCCGATGGAGTTAAATCTCTTGCTACAACTACTGAATTAGCTGGTAATGAAGATAGATCTACTATATCAATTCCAACAATGTTGTATAACCATCTTTTTGCAATATCTCTTAAGTCTGCTGCCCTTTCTCTTAAGTACTCATCTTCTAAATTTGCTAACATATCACAATATCCGCTGATACCTTGCTCTAATGCATTTTCTGCTGTTATTCTTTCATCTTCGATTAACTCGATAACTTCATCAAATAAATCTTCATCTTCTAATAGTGTTATATGTCCATCAAATATTGCTGCTTTATCTTCACCTAATTGTCTAGCAGTTTTCTCTCTAATTTTTAATAATTGCTCTTTAGTTTTATCTCTTCCCTCGATTAACTTTTCTTTTTGAATCTCAATATTTGAACACTCAGTTTTGTCTATGAAAAGTTCTTCTTCCTTGTATAAAAATACTTTTCCAACAGCTACTCCTGGAGATGCATCTATACCTTTTACAAATTTTCTCATATTTTATCTCTCCCAAAATTTTTTTTTGACAAAAAAAAGGATAGAGTTACCCCCATCCTTCTCACACTTCAAACTATCGTACTATGTTATTAGTCCTTTAGATTTTCTAGTAGGTGAGCTAACTTCTCAACTGCTTCGTTCTCATCTTCTCCAGCAGCATGAACTGTTATTTTTGCACCTTTTTTAATTCCTAAAGAAAGTAATTTTAATAAAGAAGTCCCCTTTACTTTTTTCCCCTCTTCGTTCTCTAATTCAATTTGAGATGTAAATGTTTTTGCTAAACTTACAAATTCGTTCCCAGGTCTTGTATGTAGTCCTGTTTCATTTTTAATTTCAACTGTTTTATTTGCCATAATCCTACTCACCTTTCTACATTTATTGTTTATTATTAAATAAAAATATAAAAATTTAAATCTATTATTCTAATATAGAATACTTAATTTTCAAAATTTTGTCAATTTTTATTTTGAATTGTTTTTTTGTCAAAAAATGTTCATTTTTAAGTCTTTAATTGTGTATTTTATGATATTTTAACTCTTTTATACACTCTGATTTAACATATTTAACATTTTGTTAAATCTATTCATTAATAACTCTCTCAATATACTTCTTTATTGTATTAAAATAGATTTTTTTTGATTTTCTTTTCATAGTCAATAAAAAGTTAACATCAATATTTTCTTCTAAAGAACATAAGTTTATCGCTTGTTCTTCTATTTTCAATTTTTCATACTCATCATATTCATCAAAAACCTTTAATATATCTATTGATATTTCATTTTCATCTATAAGTTCTTTTATACTATTTATAACTGGTTTTTTTACTGTTTTTCTCGCTTGATTTATCTTTTTTTTGCTAATTAACCCTTTTTCTTTAACTATGTTATTAAAAAGTGTTAAGTTTTGTTTTGAAACATCATTCTCTTGACTTAGTAGATTTTTCAGAACACCATTTATATATTGAACTAATGTTGTTTTTATATTAGAATTTAAGTTTTTATATATAATTTTTAAAACCTCTAATAAAATTACTTCTCCTTCTTCTAAAAAGATCTTTTTAATTTTAGTATCTGTTCTTTTATCCCAAGATCTTGAAACATAAATATTTTTTTTAGCTTTCTGAATATATTTTATTACCTCTTCCGGATAACTAAATGCCTCATCTCTTTCAGGCTGCTTCTTTATTATTTTTCTCTTAACATTTTCAATAATGTCTTCTTTTCGCTTTTCTTCAATTACAGATTTTTCTAAAACCTCTATAACTTCGGCTTCTTCAATCTCCTCTACATTCAACTCTTTTTTAGTACTATATTTTTCTTTATCCTTTGAGTATGTAATCTCTTTTGGCTTACTTACTTTATTGTTTTCTATAAACGAAGAAACATGACACTCTCCATCTTTCTCACTATTAAATTTATATATAATATAATATGTATCTTCCTCTTTTTCTTGATATGATTCATAGTACTCAACATATCCTAATTCAACTAAAACATCATAAGCTTTTTCCACTCTTTTTAAGACTTGTTTCATTCTACATAAAACATATGTTTTAGTCTCTCCATTTTTATTAACTCTTTCTGTTGTTTGTTCTGTTTTTAATGGAACAATAGCAGCTATTGTTCTAAGATTCATACGATCCTCTTGCTTTTCATATCTTATTTTACTAATATATTTATAAATTCTTCCTGCTATTGGATCTTTAGCTAATATTTCCATTAAAGCTTTTGAGTTATACTTAATATATCTTTTATCACTAATTTTTTTTCTTATATTTTTATTTAAAGTAACTCTATAATAAATCTTTTTTCCTTTTTTCAATTTCTGATATGTTAATAGTTTGAATTCTTCATCTTCAAATTTGTATTTCCCTAACTTTGTATGATTGGATACAATAAATTGGTACTCTGTATTTTTTAAATTTTTTAAAGCTTGCTCTACTTTTGTATAATAAGTTCTATTCATTTTATTTCCTAAAAAATGAACTATAAAATCTGAAATTTCAAATTCTATATACTCATCTTCATTATCTAAATCTTTTTTAGCTTCATATGTTGAAATTAAATATGTGTATATTTTTTCTTCAAATATTGAAGGTTGAAAGACTTTATCTTTTGAATCTTTAGCTACTAATGTACAATACATTGTTACACCTAAATCCTCAAATGAATATTGAAAATTTACTCTCTTATTTTGTTTTTGTGGAGTAAAAAACGGAAAAACTATCATTTCAACAGGTATATTTATCACATTGTCTTTTAAATTTAAAAAGTTTCCTGTTTCTTTTATTATAACCTCTCTAACCTCTATATCCGGTAGCTGGTTTAATCTGATATCTATTTTTGTTATATCTGTTAAAAGGGATCCTGTTGAACTTATATTAAAATTTTCAACTAAATCACCTTTTTCTTTTTTCACCTTCTTCTCCATAAAAACCTCTCTATAAATTTTATAACACTAAATATGTATATATACAGTAATAAATATATTTAGCGTAATATAATATAGCATTTTTTCTGTATATTAACAATAATATTTTTTAGTTTTTCAAACCCTTTATTTACAAAGGTTTTCTTAATTTTTAATTATTTTTATTCAATAAAATCAAGGCTTAAAAAATGTATATTAACAATAATATTTTTTATATTTCAAAATGCCTTGATTTTATTGACATTTTTTATAGTCTGAATAAATAACTCTCTTTAAAATCAAGTCTTCTTATTGTGTATATGAACATTAATATTTTTTATATTATATAACCCTTTGATTTTATTGAAGTCTTTAATATTTAATTGATTATAATCTCTTTAAAATCAAGCTTTCTTATTATGTATACTATCAATAATATATTGTTTTATTTATAAACCCTTGATTTTTCTAGGTTTATAAAATATACAATACCTATAAGTATAATAAAATCAAGGAATATTATTAGTGTATACTATCAATAATATTTTTTTTCATATAAACTCTTATAAATCAATGGTTGAACACATGTTTTTTTTTTAACTTAGTCTGTACATATAACATTATACAAAAAACAAAAAACAACTATGTGCGTGAATCTTGTTTAGAATAATTTATTCAATGAATTTAAAAGGATTTTAACTTAAATTTTTATTTATTAGAATTTACTTGACAAAACTCAAAAATTCTTCTAAAATATTTATCTGAAATATAGATATTTTTAGGAGGTGAAAAAATGAAAAGAACTTACCAGCCAAATAACAGAAAATACAAAAAAGATCACGGATTTAGAGCTAGAATGGCAACTAAAAACGGAAGAAAAGTATTAAAGAGAAGAAGAGCAAGAGGAAGACAAGTATTATCAGCATAAAACCCGGTGATCTAAAACACCGGGTTTTTAAAGATTTAAGGACTATTTTAGGGAGTTAAAAATATGATTAATTTAAAAAAAAATAGGGAGTTTCAAAATGTTTATAATCATGGAAAAAAATCATTTGGATATTACTCTCTTATTTTTTTTAAAGCAAATGATACAAATGAAAACAAATTTGGATTTGTTGTTAGTAAAAAAACAGGAAATGCAGTTTGTAGAAACAGATTAAAAAGATTATTTAGAGAGTATTGTCGTTTAAATGAAGAAAACCTAAATCTTGGTTATGACATAATTTTTGTTGCTAAAAGAACAGCTGGCGAAAAATTTAAAACATTAAGTTTTGAGGAGATGAAAAAAGATCTTGACCGTGTTCTTAAAAATTCTAAACTATGTAAAAAATAGTTTAATTTGTATTTTGAAAAAAATTATCTTAAATTTAATAAGATTTTATCAAAAATATATATCAATATTTTTGGGGAAAAAATGTATATTCTATCCATCTTGTTCAAAATATATGTATGACGCAATTGAAATACATGGAATTTTGAAAGGGATTTATTTAGGAATAATACGAATTTTAAGGTGCCATCCATATTCTAAAGGAGGATATGACCCAGTGCCACCATTAAAAAAATGCGGAGGAAAAAAATAAAATGGAATTTTTATACAAGATATTTGAACAAATATTAATGTTTATAAATGGACTTACAGGAAATTTCGGTTTAGCTATAATTGGTTTAACGATATTAATAAAAATATTATTATTACCATTAACTTTAAAACAAGACAAGTCAATGAAAAAAATGAAAGAACTACAACCATTGTTAGAAAAATACAAAGAACAATATGGTCACGATAAAAATTTATTGAACCAAAAAACAATGGAACTTTACAAAGAAAAAAATGTTAATCCGGCTGGAGGATGTTTACCTCTGATAGTTCAGTTACCTATTTTATGGGCACTATTTGGTGTTCTAAGAGCTGAAAGAGGAATTGTTCCTGCTGAATCATTCTTATGGATGAATTTATTACAACCGGATCCTTATTATATATTACCTGTTTTAAATGGTATTGTTGCATTTATTCAACAAAAATTAACAGGAACTGATAGTAACCCACAAATGAAACAAATGATGTATGTATTCCCAATTATGATGATATTTATTTCTTATAAAATGCCAGCTGGATTACAAATTTACTGGTTAACATCAAGTTTTGTAGGAATTGTACAACAATATTTCATAATGAAAAAAGGAGACTAATACTAAAGTTATGGAAAATATGATTGAAATCAAAGCAAGCAATAAAGAAGTTGCCATTGCTAGAGCTACAAAAATATTGGAAGTTACTGCTGATCAAGTTGTTAAAGTTACAGAACTAGAGAAACCTAGATCATTCTTTGGATTTTTTGCTAAAGATGGATTATATAAAGTTGAAATTAGCAGAAAAGTAGAAACTGAAGAAATTAAGATTTCAGGTTTAAATAAAGAAGTAGCAGAAACAGTATTACAAGCAGAAACTAATATTGAAGCTGAACAAATAAAAAAAGAAGCTAGAAAAGAGCTAAAAGAAAATAGAGAGAAAGATATTGTTAAACTTTCTCAAGAGCTATTAAACAAAATGGGACTTGAATTAGAAGTTGAAGTTTTAAGATTAGAGGGTAAAAACTGTGTCATAAACCTTTATGGTGAAGACAACGGTATTATTATTGGGAAAAAAGGTAAAACATTAAACAGTTATGAATACTTGCTTAATACGTTAATTAAGGATGTTAGAATAGATGTTGATGTTGAAGGATTTAAAGAAAAAAGAAATGTAACTTTAAGAGATTTAGCTAGAAAAATGGCTGAAAAGGCTATGAAAACTACTAAACCTATAAAATTAAATCCAATGCCACCAAGAGAAAGAAAAATAATACATGAAGTTGTGAATAAATATTCAGAATTAGATACTTACAGTGAAGGAAAAGACCCTAAAAGATATATTGTTATTAGAAAAAAGAAATAGGGGTGAGTTATATGTTTGATACTATTGCTGCCATTTCAACTCCAAGAGGAGAAGGTGGAATAGGAATTGTTAGAATGTCAGGAAGCGATTCTTTATGTATACTAACAAAAATATTTAAACCCATATCAAATAAAAAAGTTAGTGATCTTAGAAATTTTAGTATAAACTACGGACATCTTTATGATGGTGAAGAGTTAATAGATGAAGTTTTGGTTTCTATAATGAAAGGACCTAACACATACACAAAAGAAGATATTGTAGAAATTAACTGTCATGGAGGATTCTTAATTACAGAGAGAGTTTTAGAACTAGTATTGAAAAGTGGTGCTAGAATTGCTGAAATTGGTGAGTTTACAAGAAGAGCTTTCCTAAATGGAAGACTTGATTTAACTCAAGCAGAAGCTGTAATTGATTTAATTCATGGAAAAACAGATAAAAGTATCTCTCTTTCTTTAAATCAATTAAGAGGAGATTTAAGAGAGCAAATAGATATCTTAAAAAAGCAACTTTTAGATGTTTCAGCTCATGTTAATGTTGTATTAGATTATCCAGAAGAGGGGATAGATGATCCTTTACCAGATGATTTAGTAGACAATTTACATAATGTCGTTAATACAACAGATGCTTTAATTAAATCTTATAATAAAGGAAAAATGATTAAAGAGGGTGTAAAAACAGCAATTGTTGGAAAACCAAATGTTGGAAAGTCAAGTTTATTAAACTCTGTTTTAAGAGAAGAGAGAGCTATAGTAACTCATGTAGCTGGAACTACTAGAGATATAATTGAAGAAGTTGTAAACTTAAACGGTGTTCCACTGGTTTTAGTTGATACAGCGGGAATCAGAAAAACAGATGATTTAGTAGAAAATATAGGTGTAGAAAAATCAAAAGAACTTATAGATAAAGCGGATTTAATTTTATTTGTAGTTGATAACTCTAGAGAGTTAGATGAAGAGGATTTAAAAATCCATGAAAGAATTCAAGCTGATAAAGTTATTGGACTTATAAATAAAACAGATATTGAGTCTAAGTTAGATACGACACCATTAACAAAAATAAAAAAATGGATAAAAATTTCTGCACTGGAAAAAATTGGAATAGACTCAATGGAAAAAGAGATTTATAACTATATAGTTTCTGGACAAGTTGAAGATAGTTCTGAAAAATTAGTTATTACTAATGTTAGACATAAATCAGCTTTAGAAAAAACTAAAGCAGCTGTAGAAAATATATTTGAAACAATAGATATGGGATTGCCAATGGACTTAATAGCAGTAGATTTAAAAGAAGCTTTAGATTCATTGTCAGAAGTAACAGGAGAGATTAGTAATGAGGATCTTTTAGATCACATCTTTAGTAATTTCTGTGTAGGAAAATAAAGATATTAGCCACGGATTTATTGTCTGTGGCTATAATTTTTTTGACATTTATTTATGTATATGAACAAAAATAAAAGGAGAAATATATGAGTTTTAAATATGATGTAATTGTTGTAGGTGGAGGGCATGCTGGAGTTGAAGCGGCTTTAGCAAGTGCTAGATTAAATAGAAATACTCTGTTATTTACTTTATCATTGGACAATATAGGAATGATGTCTTGTAATCCTTCTATAGGAGGACCAGGAAAAAGTAATTTAGTAGCTGAAATAGATGTTTTGGGTGGAGAAATGGGAAGACATACAGATCAGTATAATCTTCAATTGAAACACCTTAATACAAGTAAAGGACCTGCTGCAAGAATAACAAGAGGGCAAGCAGATAAATTTTTATATAGAACAAAAATGAAAACTCTTTTAGAAGCAACTGAGAATTTAGAAATTATGCAGGATAGTGTAGATGAGTTATTAGTTGAAAACGGAGTTATTAAAGGAGTAAAAACAGCTTTAGGAATAGAATATTATTCTGAAACTGTAGTTTTAGCAACAGGAACATTCTTAAAAGGTAGAATAGTTATAGGAGATGTTAAATATCCTGCAGGAAGAATGGGAGAGAATTCTGCTGAAAAATTATCAGAGAGTTTAGAAAAAAATGGAATTTTACTTGAGAGGTATCAAACAGCAACTCCGCCAAGAATAGATAAAAGAACCGTTGATTTTTCTGTAATGAAACCTTTATATGGAGAGGAACACCCAAGATATTTCTCAATCTATACAGAGAAAGAGAGAAATAATGTTGTTCCAACATGGTTAACACATACATCAGAAGAGACATTGAATGTGACAAAAGAGATGTTAAAGTACTCTCCTATAGTTTCAGGAATAATTGAAACACATGGACCAAGACATTGCCCTTCGTTAGATAGAAAGGTTTTAAATTTCCCAGATAAATTTGATCACCAAATTTTCTTAGAATTAGAATCGAGTGAGTCAAATGAACTTTATGTGAATGGACTTACAACAGCAATGCCTCCATTTGCTCAAGATGCAATGTTAAAATCTATAAAAGGATTGGAAAATGCAAAAATAATGAGATATGGTTATGCTGTGGAATATGATTATGCACCAGCATCACAACTTTATCCAAGTTTAGAAAGTAAAAAAATAAAAGGTTTATATTTTGGAGGACAGATAAATGGTACTTCTGGATATGAGGAGGCAGCTACTCAAGGATTTATAGCTGGAGTTAATGCAGCTAGAAAAACTTTAAATAAAGCTCCAGTGATATTTGATAGAAGCGAAGGATATATAGGAGTATTAGTTGATGATATCATTCATAAAAAGACTCCAGAGCCTTATAGAGTGCTTCCGTCAAGATCTGAGTATAGATTAACTCTGAGATTTGATAATGGCTTTATGAGACTTTTAGATAAAGCTGAAGAGATAGGAATAGTATCAAAAGAAAAGATAGAGTTTTTAAAAAAATGTAGAGCAGATGTTTATTCTGAAATAGAAAGAATAAAAGAAACAAAAGTTCCAATGAAAGATGCTAACGAGATATTAGAAAGAAAAGGAACTGCACAAAGATTAACAAAAGGAGTTCAAGCAAGTGAACTTCTAAAGTTTAAAGAGGTTTCTTATGATGACTTAGCACATCTTTTAGATATTTCAGAATATCCTGAGTTTGTTAAAAATCAAATAGAAACAATGATAAAATATGAAGTATTTATTGAAAGAGAGAGAGAACAGATAGAAAGATTTAAAAGATTAGAAGCTTTAACTATAGCTGAAGATTTTGATTTTGATACTGTTGTTGGAATCTCTAATATAGCAAGAGCTGGAATGAAAGAGATAAAACCACTATCAATAGGAGAGGCTTCTAGAATAAGTGGTGTTACTGGAAATGATATAGCACTTCTATTAGCAACATTAAAAAAATAGTACTACGAACAAAAATAAAAACTGTAAATACAAAGTTAAATAAACTTGTAATTACAGTTTTTTTTGTTATACTTATATTTGTAATAAAATATTGAGGAGGATAGAATTGATTATAAGTGATTATCATATACATAGCAGCTTTTCAGGAGATAGCGTTGAAGATTTAAATCGAATTTGTAAAAAAGCCATTGAATTAGGTATTAAAGAGATTGCAATAACAGATCATATGGATTTAGATGTTAAAGTAGCAGAAGATGATTTAAACTTTTATTTGAATTTAGATGAATATGTTCCTACAATTTTAAAGTTAAAAGAGTTTTATAAAAAAGATTTAGATATAAAATTAGGTATGGAGTTTGGAGTACAAAAACACTTAGGAGAGATAGGAGATGAGCTTATCAAAAAATATCCATTTGATTTTATAATTTCATCTGTTCATACTGTTGATAAATTGTTAGTTGATCAAAAAGAATTTTGGAATGATAAAACTAGAGATGAAGCACATGATAAATATTTTTTTGAAATATTAAAAAGTGTTGAAAACTTTAATCAATTCAGTGTTCAGGGACATCTTGACTTTATTACAAGATATGGAGGGCTTGACAAAAAAGGATTTATAGATTATATAAGATACCAAGACCTAATTGATTCGATTTTGAAAAAACTTATTTCTAAAGGAAAAGGGATTGAAATAAATACATCAGGTATAAGATACAATGAAAATAGATTTTATCCATGTGATAATATAATAAAACGTTATTTTGAATTAGGAGGAGAGATAATAACAATAGGTTCAGATTCACATAAAGCATCAGATTTAGGAAAAGACTTTAGAAGAGCTTATGATTTTTTAGAAAGTATAGGAGTAAAATATATATCATCTTTTGATCAACTAGATGTATCTTTTAAAAAAATAAAATAATTTTCTTTAAAAGAAGGTGATTATGAACAAAAATATAAAAAGCAAAGGGCTAACTTTTTTAGAGACAATAGTAGTTGTTACTATTATTTTTATTTTTAGCTCTTTTTTATTTATAAAAATTATAAAAATTAATGAAAAGCTTGATCTAGAAAAAAATAGAAAAATATTTCAAGTTATAGTATCCAAATACTCAATTCAATCTTTTTACAGTAAAGAAAGATATCTGATAGAATTAAATTTTATAGAAAAAGAAATAAGAGTAAAAAAGAACAATACAGTGATAGAGACCTTGAGTTTATCAAAAAAATTAAATTATGAAATTCCTTACAATAAAATTAGAAATCCACAATTTAGCTTTGAAACAACCAAAACAGGAAATTTAAGCAAAGCTTTTACTCTCTATATTTTTGGTTATAATAATCAAGTAGAAAATAGATTGGCATTTTATACTTTTCAAAGAGAAAAGATTTTAAAAATAAATACATATTTAAATAAAAGCCTTGAAGGTATTAATTACAATAATATTTTAGATTATCATTACTCTTCAGAAGGAGAAGGAAAAATTGGATGGAAAGAGGAGGAGTTTTATTGAAAAATAAATTTTTTATAGTGTTAGTTTTAACAGTCATATCGATAAAAGTAGAATCTGAGAAAGGTTTTTTGAAAAAATACGTTAGAGTTTCGAACTTTGAAACAAAAACAGATTTTAAAGTACTATTAATTGAAAGAGGATTTTAAATGAGTGAAGAAATTTATTTTAAAAGAGATGTTTTAGAAATAAAAGAATCAAAAGATTTAAAATACAATAGAGAGGATATAGCTGAAATATTGAATATTCTTATCCTAAAGAGTATAAGAGAAAGAGCCTCTGATATTCACATAGAATCAAAAGAAAATAGTGTAAAAATAAGGATTAGAATAGATGGGTATCTTAAAAACTATGAAGATATAGAAAAAAATTTGGGTGTTAGGCTTATAACTAAAATAAAACTGTTGAGTGAACTTGATATAGGAGAGAAACGATTACCTCAAGATGGAAGATTTAAAGGCCAGTTCAATGAACAAAAAATAGATTTTAGAGTTTCAATAACGCCAACAATATTTGGAGAAAGAGTAGTAATACGTCTATTAAAAAATAATGTTTCTGATTTATTGATAGAGAACTTGGGTTTTTCAACAGAGAATTTAGTAAAAATCCAAGAATTATTAAAGAAAAAAAGTGGATTACTTTTATTTTGTGGTCCAACTGGAAGTGGAAAAACAACAACTCTTTACTCTATAGTTAACTATTTAGAAAATGAAAATCTTAATATAATAACAATAGAGGACCCAATAGAGTATCAATTTTCAGATATAAATCAAATTCAATGTAAAAATGAAATAGGGCTGGACTTCTCAGTAATATTGAGAAGTGTTTTAAGACAAGATCCAGATATAATTTTAGTTGGAGAGATAAGAGACAAAGAGACTGCAGAAATAGCCCTAATGGCTTCTTTAACTGGTCATTTGGTTATTAGTACTCTTCATACGATTGATTCTTTAACAGCGATAGATAGACTTATAAATTTTGGAATAGATAAATTTATAATAGCTACAGCAATAACAGCTATAGAAAGTCAACGTTTAGTTAGAAAAATATGTTCTATTTGTAAAGGAAGAAAAGGAGAAGAATGCTGTAATGATGGTTTTATAGGTAGAGAGGCTGTTGAAGAAATAATTTTTTTTGATAAAGAAGTTAGAGATTTAATACTGTATAGATCAACGAAAGAGCTAAAAGAGTATTTAAAAGAAAGTGGATTTAAAAATCTTTTAGAGAATGGTCTTTCAAAAGTTGAGCATGGTATAACAACTAAAGAAGAAGTTGTAAGAGAGTGCTTTATATGATTATAAAGAAAAAAATAAAGGATAAAGATTTACAAAATTTGTATTTGAGAATTGGAAGATTATTAAATGCTGGAATCTCTTTAAAAAAAGCAATTGAATTTCAAAAGAATAGTTCGAAAAATCCAATATTAAAATCTAAAATTTTAAATTTCTGTGAAAGATTAGAGAAAGGAGAGAATATATACTCTATATTGAAAGATGAAAATTTATTAAAAGAGAGAGAGCTTTTAATAATCTATGTTTCTGAAAATATAGGAAGAATGGGCGACGGATTTTTAAAGATTTCAAAAATGAAAGAGAAAAAAGAAAAGTTAAATAACGAAATAAAAATTGCACTGTCTTATCCAATTTTTATTTTAGTTATATCAACAATAATAATTCTTTTTATTTTTTATTTTATAGTTCCAAACTTTGAGTCGGTTTATTCTCTAAATCAAAATGAATTACCATTGATAACAAAATTTATTTTAAAAATTAAATATATATTGTCAAAATATCCCTACACGATACCTATTTATATTTGTGTAGTTTTTTTTGGCTTAAAATCAGAAAAAATAAAAAAATTATTATATAAAAACTCCTTAATTCGAAAATTTTTAATTGAAAAGTATATAATAAGTATTTTGGATAATCTAGCGTTACTTTTAGAATCAGGAATATCAATAGATAAAGCGGTTGATATTATTTTAGAAAACTTAGATAAAGGTTTTTTTAGAAATAGAATTTATATATTAAAAAATATAAAAAAAGGGGAGGTACTTTCAAGTTGCTTAAAAAAGTTAGAGGTTTTTTCTTTAGAAGAGATTGATATGGTTAAGATTGGTGAAGAGAGTGGTACAGTTCCACTTATTTTAAAAGAGATAGCTTTAGTAAGAGAGGAGGAGTTGAATAAAAGAATAAAAATTATCCTGAAATTAATTGAACCAATTTTATTATTGATAATAGGAGTAATTATAAGTATTTTTGTTGTAGGATTGTATTTACCAATTTTAAATATGGGTGATTTATTAGAAATCTAGAGGAGGGGTAATGAGAAGGAAAAAAGGTTTTAGTGTTATTGAAATTATTTTAGTTTTAGGAGTTATTGGAATTTTAAGTAGTTTTATAGTACCAAAAGTAAGAGATTATTTAGCTATGGCAAAAGATTCTAAAGCGATAAACACACTACAAAATTTGAGAGTTGCTTCTGAAACTTATTATTTAGAAAAAGGTTTATATCCGTGGTCAGGTGAAGATGGAACTAAGATGTCTACTATTTTAGAAAAATTGGAGAATTATATTGGAAATAAAGTGAAGATAGGAGATGGACAAGAAGATTTATTACTTGAAATAGGAGGAAGTAAAGCAAATCCAGAGGATTCAATTACATATGGTGGAAAAGTTAAAGTAGAAATAGAGAATAATAAAAATGATTTATATTTAGAGCCAGTAGCTCCTGCTTTAGAATTTAATATTCGTGGGGAAAAATGGAAAGAGATTTAATAGTTATATTAGAGATGTTTATTTTAGTAGAAATAATTATTCGAGATTTTAAAGAGAAAATAATATTGAATAGAAGCAACTTAACTCTTTTATTCATAGGTCTATATTTCGGGATTTTAAATGATGATTTATGGGCACGAATTATTGGAAGTGCCCTTTATACACTACCTTTTATATTAATTTATACTTACGGAAGCGATTTTTTTCAAAAGGAGTGCCTCGGATTAGGAGATGTAAAACTAATGATATCTATAGGGACACTATTAAAATTTGATAATTTTTTTAATGTATTATTGTTTATAAACATAAGTTTTATCTCTGCATTAATTTTTATAGTTATTAGATATTTTATTTTTAAGAACATAGATAAAGAGATTGCATTTGGTCCATTTTTAATTTTTTCATATGTCTTACTTAAATATGGAGGAGTATATGTTAAATTCTGAAAGAGGTTCAACATATATAGAGGTTTTAGTAGCATTGATTATAATATTGTTGCTATTAAATCCGTTATTCTCTGGTCTGATATCTTTAAAAAAAAATTTAAACAGAGTAAATATTTATGAAGTATTAGAAAATGAGATTGAAAAAATTAGGGTGTTTTATAAAAAAAATAGTATTGAATCAAAATATATCTCTATAGATGATTCTTTCGAGATAGAGATACAAAATAGAAATGTGTATGAAGATTTTTATATTTTAAAAATATCTATTTCAAAAGAAAAGCTAAAAAGAGAGAGAGTTTTATATGTATATAAACAAAAATAAAGGAGCGACACTGCTTGAATTGATAGTTATTTTTTTTCTAAGTACAGTGATATTTCAGGTTTTAAATATCTATTTTAAGTATTTAAATATAGAAAATAGAAGAGTTTTTATTGATATACAAACAAAGTTAGATAGTGATATTATTTTAAAAAAAATTCAATCCTCTTTTCATGAAGCTTCATCTTATAAAATTTATGAATATTTAAATATTCCAAGATTTATTGATTACTCAAAAGAAAGTTTAAAAGAGGGAAATATGTTAGTAATAGAGAGGTATATACCTTTTCAAGATGAAACAGAGGTGGAGATTTATTATCAAACATCAAGTAATTATATAGTTTCTCATTATGCTAGTAAAAAGTCAGACAACATTATTAGAGAATTAAAAGGTGGCGAAGTTGTCTTAAGAAGAATGACAATTAGATTTTATTTAGAAGAGTTTGGCGTAACTTTGGAGGGGTTCTATTTTAAAAAAGAATATAGAAAAGAACTTAAGGAATAAAGGTATGGTATTACCATTAGTTTTATTAATAATTTCACTCCTTTTATGGATGTTTTCGATTACTTTATTATTTTATAAAGCTGAAGTAAATGAGATTCAAGCTTTAAAATCCTCAAATGATATCTATTGGGAGTTGGAGAATATATCTACGATTGCAGAATATGAACTATTTAAAGGTGATAAAGCGATAAAGTTAAATGAATATAAAGATATTATTGAATATTTTGAAGATGAGAGTTTAATTTGGATAAAACCTAATCTGATATCCAAAAGCGGTTATAAGAGAGAAAGTTTAATACAAAACAAAAAGCTTATTTCAGGTGAGGTAATTTTGACTCCTATGATGATGAATATATTAGAGATAAAGCTTGTAAAAGAGATTGAAATAGAAGCAAAGAAAATAGAAATAGTAGTGGATATTTATTATGAATATTTGAAACCAGATGGAGATTTTTCTAAAAGTAATAAAAGAGAGATTAGAGGAGTTGAGGCAAAAATCAAATATGAAAATATTAGAGATTAATGATAGAGGAATAAAATTGATTGAAGATGGAGAAGTAATTAATCAAGGTCTTTTTAATGAAAAAGAAGATATTCCTTTTGAAGTAAAAGACTTACTATCCATTTACGATAATGTTGATATAATTGTATTAAAAATTTTAATCTCTTTAGATGAAGATATTCAGTCAGAGATAAAAAATGTAGTGGAAGAGATTGGATGGAAATTAAAAAAAGTTAATAAAATTTCTAAAAAAGTTAAATATATATTGATATTATTAACAAGTTTAGAGTTAGTTTTATGTGGAGTTATTTTTTTTAAAAGCTCAGTTTTTAGAGATGAAATTTTTGAATTAAAAAAAGAGAATATGAATTATAGAAAAGTAATTACAGAGTTCGATCAGAAAATGAATCTAGAAATAGATGACAACGATATGAATATAATTTTTTTTGAAAAAAGTAATCTGAGTGAATATTTAATTTTTCTATCTGAAGTTTCTAGAAAATCAGATGTAAAATATCAAAAAATTCAATATATAGATAAAAAAATAAAAATAGAGGGATTTGGAAAAGATATGAAAAATATATCCAAATTAAAAAAATTTATTTCAGGATTTAAAGATATTGATAATTCAAAGTTTGATTTTGTAAGAAAAGAGGGGGAGATATTATATTTCTTAATAGAATTGGAGAGAAAATAAAACAAATAAATTTAAATAAACAACTAATTATTTATTGGATAATAAATTTAATAATACTGTTTATATGTATAGATCGAGTAATTTCTTTAAAAGAATTAAGTCATGAAAAAAAGAGTTTGAATCAAATCCAAAAGAGTTTAAAAAAAACTCTTTTAGAAAAAGAGATAGCTTTGAAAGAGTATAATGAAAAGTTAGAAAAAATTGAATTTAAAAAAGAGAGTAAAGAATATGATGACTTTATTTTTGAGGGAACTGAAGATGTTCTTGATTATTTGAACAGTTTAAATAAAAAAAATAATTTAAATTTAGAAATTGTAGGAAGAGAAGTATTAGAAGAGGTAGATGGAAAAATTTATGGAAATTTTTATTATGAATTATATGGAAGTGAGTTAGGAGTTTATAATTTTATTTCTGAATTGGAAGAACAACAAAAATTTATAGCTTTAAAAATGAATTCAATAATGTTAGAAACAGATGGGGTTGATTTATATTTAAAAGCGAATGTTATGTATATAATCAATAATAAAAAAAATAAAATGGATTATGATTACTATAATAATGGAATTTTTAAAAAAATAAAAAGTAGAAATATTGAAGGGAAAAGGAGAATGTTATAATGGGGGCTAAGAAAATTATATTATTTCTTTTTATATGCTTAACAACTTTTTCAATAGAAAATTATCCAAAGGAGTTAGATTTAAAAGAGGTTCCAATCACAGATTTATTAGCACATCTATCAAAATATTCCAAATATACTTTAATAGGTGATTCATACATAAAAGATATAAATGTAGATGTTTTTTTTAAAAAAGGTACTTCAATTGATGAGATTTTAAGAACAGTGGAAAGAACCTATGGATTAACAAGAATACAAAGTGGAAATACTTTTATTTTTAGAGGAAGAAAATCTGAGGATAAAGATATGTTGGTGGGAAGAGTTTATGATATAAATACAAATAGAGAGGTTGAAGGAGTTAGAATTATTTTAAAAAGAAGAGAAGCTTTAGAGGCAATATCAGGAGAGTATGGTGAATATTTAGTTGATAGTTTAACTAGAGGCACTTATTTTATATCAGTACTTTCAGATGATTATAGATATGAGGGGGATTTTTTAGATATAAAAGAGGGTGTGAATAGATTTGATTTTTATATTGAGAAAAAAAATTATAAACCTATAAAAAATATAGCTCAAGAAAGGGAACAAAAAAGTAAAAAAGATGATATAATAGAAAATATTTTATTAGAAAATTTAAATTATAAAGAGATAGAAAAGATTTTAAAAGAAACTTTTGAGGATAAATTGAAAGTTTCGACGAGTCCTGGAAATAATTCAATCATAATTTTTGGTAATGGTGAAGCAATTTATTCAGCTAAGAGATTGATAAATCAATTGGATAAAAGAAAAAAACAGGTGAGAGTAACTGCAGAGATTATTGATGTAAAAGAGAATCTATTCGAGGATTTAGGTTTTAATTGGGCTTATGATAGTCAAGGGCGACTGTCTAATAAAAATAGTGGTGTATATCTTGAAACATTAGTTTCGACAGGAATTGATGGGTTAGGTGAAATTATGGGGAGTTCTATTAATTTTGTAAGTAAATTTAATAGTGGAAAAGATGTATTAGATTTAACTTTAAATTTATTAGAAACAACCCAGGATTTAACAGTGAATGCTTTGCCATCAATTATATTATTAAATGGAGAAACAGGAACTTTAAAGATGACTGAAGAGGTAATTGTGGGTGAAGATAAAGAGGAAAATACAAGTAGTGATACGATAAATTATAGGCCGATATTTAAGGAAGCAGGTATAATATTAAAAGTACTACCATCTATAAAAGAGGACAATAGTGTGTATCTAGACTTGGATTTAGAAGCTAGTGATTTTAAATTGAAAAAATCATTTAAACCAAATGATGAAAATTCAGGGACATTTAATTCAGAGGGTGGCTCTAAAATTTCTAGGCAACTAAAAACAAAAGTTAGAATAAAAAATAACGATATTATTTTAATTGGTGGATTAAAAAGAAAAATAGATCAAAAGATAAATAGTAAAGTTCCAATTTTAGCAGATATTCCTGCTATTGGAGTTTTATTTAAAAGTAGATCGAGTAGATTAGAACATACAGATTTATATATAAAATTAAAAGCTGAAGTAATAGAGGAGATTTAAAATGGAAAAAAGTAGATTAGAAGAGATACTTAATAGTTTTCAAAATTTAAAGGTTGCAGTAGTTGGAGATATGATGTTAGATGATTATCTGATTGGATCAGTTGATAGAATATCTCCAGAGGCACCAGTTCCGGTTGTATCAATAAAAAAAGAGAGATTTGTACTTGGAGGAGCAGCAAATGTAGTTAACAATCTATCTACATTAGGAGCAAAGGCTGTTTGTTTTGGCGTTATAGGGGAAGATTTTGATGGTGAGAGACTAGTTAGAGAACTAGAAGCAAAATCAATAGAGACATCTGGAATTGTAAAAACAGATGATAGACCAACAATAGTAAAAAGAAGAATAATAAGTGGAACACAGCAATTATTAAGATTAGATTGGGAGGATGCTAGAGCAATTCCTGAAAATTTAGAAAATAATTTATTAGAACAAGTAGAAAAAAGAATAGATGGATTAAATGCAATAATTTTATCAGATTATGATAAAGGGGTTTTAACTCCAAGAGTTGTAAAAAGAATAATAACTTTATGTAGAGAAAAAGGGATAATTGTAACAGTAGATCCAAAACCTAAAAATGCACTTAATTACATTGGAGCTACATCAATGACTCCAAATAGAAAAGAAGCTGTAGAGTGTTTAGGAAAAAAGAGTTTTGATGATATGTTAACTATAGGAAAAGAATTAAAAGAAAAATTACAATTAGACAATCTATTATTGACAAGAAGTGAAGAGGGAATGAGTCTTTTCCACGAAGAGGATGTAATAAATATACCGACATATGCAAAAGAAGTTTTTGATGTAACAGGAGCAGGAGATACAGTAATATCTGTATTTACTTTAGCATGTGCAGCAGGAGTAAGTCTTCATGAAGCAGCAAAGATTGCAAATACAGCAGCAGGAGTTGTTGTGGGGAAAATGGGAACATCAACAGTTACAAAAGAAGAGATTTTAGATTTTTATAACAGAATCTATAATGAATGGAAATAGGTGAGTATTATGCTAAGAATTGGAAATGGATATGATGTTCATAAACTTGTAGAGGGTAGAAGATTAGTTTTAGGTGGGGTAGAGATACCTCACTTAAAAGGTGTGTTGGGGCATTCTGATGGAGATGTATTAATTCATGCAGTAATGGATGCATTATTGGGTGCATTAGCTTTAGGAGATATTGGCCAACATTTTCCAGATACTTCAAATGAGTTTAAAGATATTGATAGTATGATTTTGTTAGAAAGAGTTTTTCAGTTAATAAAAAATAGAGATTATAGAATTGGAAATTTAGATTGCATAATTGTTGCACAAAAACCTAAATTAAAACCATATTTAGATTTGATGAGAGAAAGAATAGCTAGAGTTTTAGAAACAGAGCTCTCAAATATTAGTGTAAAAGCAACAACAGAAGAGCAACTAGGTTTTACAGGAAATGAAGATGGAATAAAATCTTATTGTGTTGTTCTTTTACAAAAAAAATAAAAATAATAAAAAATATAGTTGCATTAATGAATAGATTGTGCTATACTAGTTTTGTCTTCAAGGAAGCATAGCTCAGTTGGGAGAGCACCTGCCTTACAAGCAGGGGGTCACTGGTTCAAGTCCAGTTGTTTCCACCATATAATTAATGGGGGTGTAGCTCAGTTGGTTAGAGCGCATGCCTGTCACGCATGAGGTCGCGAGTTCGACCCTCGTCACTCCCGCCATTATTGCCCAGATAGCTCAGTCGGTAGAGCAGGGGACTGAAAATCCCCGTGTCGGTGGTTCGATTCCGCCTCTGGGCACCATTAATTTAATAGAAGGCGACGTCGCCAAGTGGTAAGGCAGAGGTCTGCAAAATCTCTATTCACCAGTTCAAATCTGGTCGTCGCCTCCAAAATTAAGATATAAACAGCTTTAGGGCTGTTTTTTTTTATTCTTTGTGCTATAATTGAAAAAAAATTAACCATAAAGAGGTAGTGTATGAAGAAAATAATTGTGATATACTTTACACTGATAGCATTAGCTTATGGACAGGGAAAAGAGCTGATATTTGACGATGTTCCTAAAAATCATTGG
The DNA here is from genome assembly GCF_945952365.1 of uncultured Cetobacterium sp. Classification (GTDB taxonomy): domain Bacteria; phylum Fusobacteriota; class Fusobacteriia; order Fusobacteriales; family Fusobacteriaceae; genus Cetobacterium_A. Next base: position 10,037 of record NZ_CAMFHX010000014.1, on the reverse strand, counting down.
GCATATAAAGCAATAGAGAATCTTGTAAATGAAGGTATTATTTCTGAGGATAGTTTTTTATTCAAAGGAGAGTTTCCAGTTTCGAGATATAGTTTTGCAGAAGGGTTGAGTCGATCGTTTAATAGCTTGGATGAAAAAAAAGCTAATAGAGGAGATTTGATAATTTTGGAAAGTTTAGTTTATGAATTTTCAAGAGAGTTAACTAAGATTGGATTTGATGCAGATTTATTCAATGGAAAAATAGAAAATATAAGAGTTGATGTTGAGGTTATAAGGCAGAAAAATGATGAAACTCAAAAAGAAGTAAATGAGTTAAGGAAAAGAATCGAGGCTTTAGAAAAAAATGCAGGGATTTAATTAATATGGAGGTAGATATTATTATGAGAAAGTTATCGTTTGATTATTCAAATGCACTAGGTTTTTTTAATGAAAATGAATTAGCATTAATGGAGGCTCAATGTAAAACTGCAACAGAAACTCTGATGAGTGGATCAGGAGCAGGAAATGATTTTTTAGGTTGGATAGATTTACCAACTAACTATGACAAAGTAGAGTTCGATAGAATAAAATTAGCTGCAGAAAAAATAAAAAATGATTCAGAAGTTTTAATAGTTATTGGTATTGGTGGATCATATTTAGGAGCTAGGTCAGCAATTGAGTTCTTATCACATACATTCTATAACAACCAAACAAAAGAAAATAGAAAAGGACCTGAAATATATTTTGCGGGGCAAAACATATCAGGTAAATATATAAAAGATTTATTAGAGGTAATCGGAGATAGAGACTACTCTGTAAATGTTATATCAAAATCAGGAACAACAACAGAACCAGCTATAGCTTTCAGAATATTCAAAAAGCATTTAGAGGAAAAATATGGTGTAGAGGAAGCAAGAAGAAGAATCTATGCTACAACAGATGCAAGCAAAGGGGCTTTGAAAAAGTTAGCTACTGATGAAGGATATGAAACATTTGTGGTACCTGATAATGTAGGAGGAAGATTCTCTGTATTAACAGCAGTAGGATTATTACCAATAGCCGCAGCAGGAATAAGTATAGATGAGTTAATGGCTGGAGCAAGAGATGCTCAAGAAGCCTATAAGGCTCCATATGCAGAGAACGACTGTTTAAAATATGCAACAATTAGAAATATTTTAAATAGAAAAGGTAAGGATGTAGAGATGTTAATAAACTACGAACCGAGATTACATTATATTGGTGAGTGGTGGAAACAGTTATTTGGAGAATCAGAAGGTAAAGATGGAAAAGGATTATTACCAACAGCTGCAGATTTTTCAACAGACTTACACTCAATGGGGCAATACATCCAAGATGGAAAAAGAGTTTTATTTGAAACTTTAGTAAACATTGAAACTCCAGAGCATGATATTTTAATAGAAGCTGATAATTTAGATTTAGATGGATTAAACTATTTAGCAGGAAAAGGAATGGACTTTGTTAATAAAAAAGCTGCTGAAGGAACAGTGCTAGCTCACGTTGATGGAGGAGTACCAAACCTAATCGTAAACATACCAGAAGCAACACCTTATCACTTAGGATATATGTTCTACTTCTTTGAAAAGGCATGTGGAGTAAGTGGATACTTATTAGGAGTAAATCCATTTGATCAACCTGGAGTAGAAGCTTACAAAGCAAATATGTTTGCTCTTTTAGGGAAAAAAGGATTTGAAAAGCAAGCTGAAGAGTTAAATAAAAGATTAAAGAAATAATAAAAAATAAAAGCAGCTCACGTTATTTTTGTGAGCTGCTATTTTTTAATCTGTAAATATATTAAATTGTCTTAAATCTTTATTGATTGTAAAAATTTCACTTTTATAACCTAAGTTAGGAATTCTAAAATAAGCTTTTTCATAAGTGAGAATGTCTCTAAATTCAAAAAGACCATCTTTTGTAGTTTTTATAGTAGAAATAACTTTATTGTTAGAACCATTTATAAGTTCAAGATATGTATCTTTTAAATAGTTGTTATTTTTTACAAGAGCACCTGAGATATAGAATGTTTTAGCTTCTAAAGTAATCGAGATATCATTTATAAATTTCTCATTTTGAATTAACATAGATGTCCCATTACCATAGAATCCATCTTTTTGAGCAAATATAGAGACAAGTCCTATTTGACCTTCAAAAGAGAACTCTCCGTTTGAATTACTCTTTAAATCTATTAAATTTTCTCCTACTTTAATTTTAACGTCGGCATTCTTAATAGTTTCTCCAAATTTATTGATAATTTTTCCATAGATATGAATTTTATTATCTGTCATATTTAAAATAAGCTGTTTAGGTTCGTTAAAAATATAATCTACAAAAAAATCATCTCCAATTAAAGAGGTATACCCCTCTTTTTTTACAATAATTCGATATTTATTTTTAGGAAGTTTTATACTAAAATTTCCATTGATATCACTTTTTACTGTTTTTACAACATTTGAGCTATTAGAAAAAAATACAGTAGCATTTCCTAATCTAAATTCTTTATCAGTTACGAATCCAGAGATGTTAACTATTTCGTTCTGTGTAAAAGTTCTTAATGAAAAAACTAGAATAAAACAAAGGAAAAGTTTGAATCTCATAGTACCTCCTGTATAGTGATGTTATATTTAATTATATCACTTTTTTGATTTTATATGCTATAATTATTAATAAAAATAAAATTTTATAGAAGGTGATTTCGTGGTAGATGATATAATAAACGAAAGAGAAAAAGCAAAACTACACTTCTTAAAAACTCAAACTGAAAAACTAATTTATTTAGGTGAATTTAAAGAGAATGTATTAGCAGCTTTAGATAGACAAGAGATAGAGAGAAATCTTATTCACAACGAGATAAAAGAAGTAATGAAAGATAAGAGAGCGATTTTATTAAAAATTAGAAGAGATGTTCACTTTGAATGTATAAAAACTTACATAGATGAAGCTGAAAAAATAGGACTTAGATATACACTAGTTGATGATATAACCTTTAGAGGAAATATTGGTTTAGTAGTTGTCTCAAGTGAAGCTTTAGATAATGAAGATAAAGAGGTTGTAATAGAAAGTGCAACAAAGGTATATACAGATGCTGGTTTAAGTGAAGGCTTTATTTATGGAGAAGGGCATAAAATTTGTCCAAAACATTATAAAGAGTTAAAAGAAAAATTACCATCGCATTTAGATAAGTTTCAAGAAATGAATTTTTTTGATAGATTATTTGGGAAAGTGTGTCCAATAGATAGATTTGACAAAAAGGAGAGATAGCATGAGCGTAGAGGCATTCAAAATAATTGGTGGAAAAAAAATAAGTGGAGAGCTTAAAGTTGAAGGAGCAAAAAATGCAGCACTTCCAATTTTTGTAGCTACTTTAATAGAGAAAGGAACATATATTTTAAATAATGTACCAAATTTAAGAGATATAAATACTTTAGTTCAACTTTTAGAAAGTTTAGGACTTGAAATAGAAAAATTAGGAGATCACTCTTATAAAATCGTAAATAACGGATTAAAATCATTAGTTGCATCGTACGATTTAGTAAAAAAAATGAGAGCTTCTTTCTTAGTTATGGGACCTATGTTAGCTCATGAAAAAAAAGCGAAGGTTTCTTTGCCTGGTGGGTGTGCAATTGGTTCGAGACCTGTAGATTTACATTTAAAAGGATTTGAAGCTCTTGGAGTTAAAATCGATATAGATCATGGATATGTAGCGGGAGAAGCAGAAGAATTAATCGGTGGGAAAGTTGTTTTTGATTTTCCAAGTGTTGGAGCCACAGAAAATGTTATAATGGCAGCAGTAAAAGCAAAAGGAAAAACTACTATAGAAAATGCTGCTAGAGAGCCAGAAATAGATGATCTATGTAACTTCTTAGTGAAAATGGGAGCTAAAATAAACGGCATAGGAAGTGGAAGATTAGAGATAGAAGGTGTTGAAAAATTAAATCCTTGTGAATACTCTATTATTCCTGATAGAATAGTTGCGGGAACATTTATAGTTGCATCTCTTATGTTTGATGGAGCTATAACAGTTAAAGGTGTTGTAAGAGATCATATAGAGAGCTTTGTATCTAAATTAGAAGAGATGGGAGCAGAGTTTGAAATAGTTGGAGATACGTTAACAACTAAAACAAAACTTAAAGACTTAAAGCCAGTGAAGGCAACAACAATGCCTCATCCAGGATTCCCAACAGATTTACAATCACCAATGATGACTTTAATGTGTTTAGTTAAAGGTACAAGTGAAATAAAAGAAACGATATTTGAGAATAGATTTATGCACGTTCCAGAGTTAAATAGAATGGGAGCAGAGATAACAACAGATGCTAATATGGCTAGGATAGATGGAATAGATAACTTCTCTTCAGCTGAAGTTATGGCCAGTGATTTAAGAGCTGGAGCATCACTTATTTTAGCTGGTTTACTAGCAGATGGTGAAACTATAGTAAATAGAATTTACCATGTAGATAGAGGATATGAAAACTTAGAGGTTAAACTTAGAGCTTTAGGTGCAGATATAGAAAGAATAAAAGTAGAAATATAAATAAGGGTGAGAAAATGGAAAAAGTAATAGGAATAAATCCTGTAATAGAGTTATTACAAAATAAGTCTAACAATATTGAGAAAATTGAGATTTTTAAAGGAATGAGAGAGGAGAAGCTTGGAAAATTAAAAGCTTTAGCTTCTGCAAGAAATATAAAAATATTCTCAGTTGGAAAAAAAGAGGAGAACTCTCAAGGAGTTGTAGCATATCTTAGTGATTATGATTACTACATTGAACTAGGTGAGTTTATAGAGAAAATAGCTAGAGATGAAAAATCAATAGTTTTAATTTTAGATGGAGTTCAAGATCCAAGAAACTTCGGTGCAATAATAAGAAGTGCTGAAATATTTGGTGTAAAAGGAATTATTATTCCAGAAAGAAATTCTGTAAAAATTAATGAAACAGTAATAAAGACATCAACAGGAGCTATTGAGCATGTTGATATAGTAAAAGTTACAAATATATCAGATGCGATAGAAAAATTAAAGAAGTTGGACTTCTGGGTTTATGGAGCTGAAGGTTCTGGAACTAAGTTCTATCATGAAGAGAAGTACCCTAATAAAACAGCCTTAGTTTTAGGAAGTGAAGGGGAAGGAATTAGAAAGAAAGTAAAAGAAAATTGTGATATTTTAGTAAAAATACCAATGCACGGAAAGATAAACTCTCTAAACGTATCAGTTGCTGGAGGAATCATACTTTCTGAAATAGCTAAAAACCTATATTAAATAAATAAACCTGTGGAAGTACAGGTTTTTTTATGCTATATTATGAGATAAAATGAAAAATTAATGGGGTGAAAAAATGAGAGAATATAACTTTGGCCAAATAGAAGAAAAATGGCAACAGAAATGGAAAGATGAGAATATATTTAAAACTGAAGATAAAGTAGAAGGAAAAGAGAACTACTATGTTTTAGAGATGTTGCCATATCCATCAGGAAAATTGCACGTAGGACATGCTAGAAACTATACTATTGGAGATGTAATAGCTAGATATAAAAGAATGAAAGGGTATAATGTATTACATCCTATGGGATGGGATTCTTTTGGATTACCTGCTGAAAATGCTGCAATTCAAAATGGAGCACACCCTGCAATTTGGACAAAATCTAACATAGATAATATGAACAGACAGTTAAAGATGATAGGATTATCTTATGATTGGGATAGAGAGATTGCGAGTTATACTCCTGAATACTACAAATGGAATCAATGGATATTCAAGAAAATGTTTGAAATGGGATTAGTTTACAAGAAAAAATCAACAGTAAATTGGTGCCCAGATTGCCAAACTGTTTTAGCTAATGAGCAAGTTGAAGATGGTATGTGTTGGAGACATTCGAAAACTCCAGTTATTCAAAAGGATTTAGAGCAATGGTTCTTTAAAATAACAGACTATGCTGAAGAGTTATTAGAAGGGCATAAAGAGTTAGTAGCTGGATGGCCAGAAAAAGTACTGACAATGCAAAAGAACTGGATTGGAAAATCTATTGGAACAGAAGTTAACTTTAGGTTAGTGGAAAAAGATGAAAACTTACCAGTATTCACAACAAGAGTAGATACTTTATTTGGAGTAACTTATGCAGTAATAGCTCCAGAGCATCCATTAGTTGATGAAATAATAAAAGTTAATCCATCAATAAAAAGTGCTGTTTCAGAGATGAAGAATACAGATATGATAGAAAGAACGGCTGAAGGAAAAGAGAAGAATGGAGTAAATACAGGGTGGCATGTAATTAATCCTGTAAATGGTGAAAAAGTACAACTATGGATAGGAGATTATGTACTAATGAACTATGGAACAGGAGCTGTAATGGCTGTTCCTGCTCATGATGAGAGAGATTTTGCTTTTGCTAAAAAATATGATTTACCAATTAAAGTTGTAATCAATCCTATAGATAAGGAATCAAAAGAGGAAATTGTAATAGTTGCATCTGAGATGAAGAATGCATTTATTGGTTCAGGAATAATGACTAACTCTTCTGATTTTAATGGAGTATCTTCTAAAGAGGCTTTAGCTAAAATAGCAGAATTTGTAGAAGAGAAAGGTTTTGGAGAAAGAACTACAAAATATAGATTAAAAGATTGGGGAGTTTCTAGACAAAGATACTGGGGAACACCAATTCCAGCTTTATACTGTGAAAAGTGTGGAGTAGTAATGGAAAATGATGAAAATCTTCCAGTTTTATTACCAACAGACGTTGAGTTTTCAGGAAATGGAAATCCATTAGAGACATCAGAAAGCTTTAAGCATTCAATCTGTCCATGTTGTGGTGGCCCAGCAAGAAGAGATACAGATACGATGGATACTTTCGTAGACTCATCTTGGTATTTCTTAAGATACTGTGATCCTAAAAATGAGAACTTACCATTTGCAAAAGAGATTGCTGATGGATGGGCACCAGTAGATCAATATATTGGAGGAATAGAGCATGCTGTAATGCACTTACTATACTCTAGATTCTTCTCAAAAGTTTTAAGAGATATGGGACTTCTTTCATCTAATGAGCCATTTAAAAGATTATTAACTCAAGGAATGGTATTAGGACCATCATATTATTCAGCTAATGAGAATAGATTCTTATATCCTGAAGAAGTAGAAGTTAAAGGAAGCTCAGCATTCTTAAAAACTACTGGAGAAGAGTTACAAGTAAAAGTAGAAAAAATGTCAAAATCAAAAAATAATGGTGTTGACCCAGAAATAATGATAGACAAGTATGGAGCAGATACAACAAGATTATTCATAATGTTTGCTGCACCTCCTGAAAGAGAGTTAGAGTGGAATGAAAATGGATTAGCAGGAGCTGCTAGATTCTTAAATAAAATTTGGAGATTAGTTTTAGAAAATAAAGAGTATTTAGCTGATACTTCAGAAATTGACTACTCTAAGTTAACTAAAGAGGATAAAGCTTTAGTAAGAAAGTTACATCAAACAATTAAAAAGGTAACTGAATCTATTGAAGCTGATTATCACTTCAATACTTCGATTGCTGCAACTATGGAGTTATTAAATGAGATGCAAGACTTTAGAACTCAAGTTTTGGGAACAGATAAAGAGACATCTGAATCTAAAAAAATATTTAGAGAAGCTATGGTAAATGTGGTTGTAATGTTATCTCCATTTACTCCTCACTTCTGTGACGAGTTATGGCAAGAGATGGGGAATGAAGGTATGTTATTCTTACAAGCTTGGCCAACTCATAAAGAAGAGTTAACAATAGCTGATGAAATTGCAATAGCAGTTCAAGTTAATGGTAAGCTAAGAGGAACTTTAGAAGTTGAAAGAACAATTTCTAAAGAAGAAGTTCAAGCTAGAGCTTTAGAAATAGAAAATGTTAAGAAATTTATAGAGGGACAAACAGTAGTTAAAGTTATTGTTGTACCAGGAAAAATTGTAAATATAGTTGTAAAATAAAAATTAGGAGAGCAAAAAAATCTGCTCTCCGTTTTTTATTTTTTGAATCTATCCCAGAAATTTGGTTTTTGTGCATCTCTCATCTTTTTTTCTTCAGCTTGCTCTTTATGATAGTTAGACCAATTAGGATTATTTTTCATATTAGTTTTCATCTGTTTCATATAATTATATGTAGCTTTAGTATTTCTATATTTTGTTACAAAATTTGTTTTTATATCAACAAAAGTTTGTGTAATTCCTTGGAAAAAACCAAGAAACTTTTGGATTATTCTTTTAAAAGTTGTAAATTTATAAATCTCTTTGCAACTAGGGCATCTATATTTAGCAACTTTATCCATTATTCTCATTTTCTCTTTACACTTAGGACATGTAATAACTATTTTTTTCATATTTATAATCCTCCGTTATTTATAAATTTCATCGACAAGTTCATCGTAAATTTTTTCATAGTTTAATTCTACATCATTCCAAATCTCTTCTGATTTAACACCTTGTGAAACTAACATACAAAATCCATTTTCAATTTTTTTGTTTTTAGAATGTGCAAATTTTAAAAATAAAGTTTCTTTAGGATTATATATTAAATCTAAGGCAAAGTCAAAATTTTGAAGAACATCACTAGATACAGGAGAAATCTCTGTATTAGGGAAAGTTCCGACAGGAGTAGCATTTATAATTAGATAACCAGATGTTTCTAAAAGTTCTTCATAGGAAATAGTAAAGCAATTTAGTAAATTCATTTTAGTTTTTTCAGGGTTTCTAGAGACTGTATAAACAATAGCATTAAGATCTATAAGTGCTTTGATACAGGCTTTTGCAGCACCACCACTACCTAAAATAATAACTTTTTTATTTTTTAAATATAATCCCATTTTTTCAAAAGTTTTTATTAGTCCAAAGTAATCAGTGTTGTAGGCTGTTATTTTATTTTTAGAAAATTTTATACAATTTGCAGCACCGATATCTTTAACTTCTGAAGAAAGTTCATCAACAAATTTTAAAATAGTTGTTTTATATGGAATAGTGATGTTTAATCCTAAAATGTTATCTTCTTTCATACTTTTTAAGAAGCCTTCTATTGATCCCTCATCTTCTACATCATAGATTTTGTATTCAGCTTCAAAATTGTATAATTCAAATATTTTATTATGAAGTGTTGGAGAAAAAGAGTAAGAAATATTTTTTCCAAGCAATCCAAATTTTTTCATAAATTAAATCACTCCTTTTTTATATATAATTATATTATTATTTTTTTGAATAAACAATGATATTATATTTATAAATAAAAATAATTCGCGGAGGTAATAGATTGAACTTTAGTTTTTTAAAAAAAATAACATTATTTAAAGATATAGAGGAAAGTGAAATAAAAGAAATATTTAAGGCTATAAGTTTTGATATAAAAAAATTTGAAAAAGATGACATAGTTTTTTTTAGAGGAGATACATTAGATGGAATTTCAATTGTTATTAATGGAAATTTAAGTGCTGAGATGTTAAAAGATACAGGTGATGTTCAAAAAATAGAGAATTTATCTACAGGAGATTTAATAGCTTCAGCTTTTATTTTTGGTGAAAACAATATTATACCTGTTGATTTAATAGCTTTAGAAAAAACTGAAGTTTTACATATTGATAAAAGAAACCTTTTAAAGTTATTTAATTTAAAAGAAACTATACTAATAAACTTTTTAAATGAAATTTCAGATAAAACTCAATTTTTATCAAATAAAGTTTGGAAAAGTTTTAATTCGAAAACAATAAGAGAAAAAATGCTTGATTATATTGAACAGAATAAAGTAGAGGATAAAGTATTATTTAAACACTCTATAAAGGAGTTATCAGAGATGTTTGGGGTTAGTAGGCCATCTTTATCTAGAGTTATCAGTGAATTTGTGGAAGAGGGTGTATTGGAAAGAGATGGAAAAAATAGATTTAAATTAAATTTATAAAAAATTTAATAAAAAATAAAAAAACTTGTTGACACAGTTTAAAAATTATGTTATTATACTTCTTGTAGCGGGAACAACCGCACAGCATTGAAAAGGACATTAACAACCGAATAGAGAAAATAGTCAGAAGTTATGAAAATAACA
>NZ_CAMFHX010000013.1 GCF_945952365.1 uncultured Cetobacterium sp. | reverse complement strand
TATTATACCTCAAAGGATTGGAGTAGTTTCAATAAATTTTAAGTTAACAGAAACAAAATTTGTATGGGGAGGAAATATGAACAAAAGAAAAGAGATAGTAGTTTTAGGATTGGCATTGTTTTCAATGTTTTTTGGTGCAGGAAATTTATTGTTCCCACCTTCTTTAGGAGTTGCAGTTGGAGATAGTTGGATTTCAGCAGGAATAGGATTTTTTGTAACTGGTGTAGGATTGCCACTATTAGGAATATTGGCTTTTACAAAGGGTGGAACATTGGATGAATTTGCAAGTAAGGTATCATTAAAATTTAATAAAGCGTATTTGACGACACTAATTTTGGTTATAGGGCCACTGTTTGCGATTCCTAGAACAGGATCAACAACATTTGAAATGGGCGTATTACCACTTATAGGGGGAATGAATCCTAAGGTGATGGCTATTGTATGCTCAGTAGCATTCTTTGCAGTAACTTTATTTTTAGTGATGAATGAATCGAAGGTAACAGATATTTTAGGTAAATTTTTAACACCGATTATACTAGTTATATTAGCTTTAATAACTGTATTTGGTATTTTAAACCCAATAGGTGAAGCTGTACCAACGACTGCTGCTGGAAGTCAGTTTGCATATGGTTTTATAAATGGATATCAAACTATGGATGCTTTAGCTTCAGTTTTATTTGGAGTTGTTATAATTAAAGGTTTAGAGATGAAAGGGATAAAAGACTCGAAAGAACAGAAGTTCTTTTTAACAGGAGCTGGAGTTATAGCTGCGATAGGGTTAGGTTTAATCTATTTTAGCTTAATATATTTAGGTTCTCAGATTAGTTTTATGAAGAATCTATCTACGGCTCAGATAGCCCTTACAATAGCGGAGTTAACACTTGGGCAATCAGGTAAACTAGCATTTGGAATCTGTGTTGCTGCTGCGTGTTTAACAACTTCTGTTGGATTGACAGCTTTGGTTAGTGACTGGTTTTCAAAACTTACAGGATTATCATACAAGACAATTGCAACAATCACTTGTGTATTTTCAGCAATTTTAGCTGTAGCAGGATTAGATTATATAATTAGTTTAGCTGTTCCTGTATTAGTTATACTATATCCTTTAACTATTGTTTTGATTGTTTTAAATGTATTTGGTGTAGAGAATAAAAATTGTTATGTTTTTACATCTCTAGTAACTTTAATAGTGAGCACATTAGAGGTATTAAAAGTTGATTTATCGATTATTCCTTTAGCAAGTCTAGGGTTTCCGTGGATTGCACCAGCTTTAGTTGCTTTTATACTTGGAAAAATTGTAAGAAATAAATAAAAAGGTGTTTGTATATACTTAAATATATTAAAATTGAACTCAATCGAATCTGATTGAGTTTTTTTTAATATTCACTTGAAAAAAAAGGGGAAAGGGTGTATAATTCGAAACTGTATGAAAAGAAATCAGGAGGAAAAAAGTGAAGGTTTATTTAACAAACAAAGAAACGACAGAACAAGTTCTTCTTTTAGGAGAAAACAAAGGGCATTACACATTTACTAAAACGGTTTTACTAGGATTTATGGGAGGTGTTTACATAGCTCTTTCAGCATTAGGAAATCTAATTGCTAACTTTACTGTCGGTGGAGGTGCAGGAAAGTTTATAGGAGCCGCAGTTTTCCCAACAGGATTAATGCTGGTTGTTTTAGTTGGAGGGTCACTGTTCACTGGAGATTGTTTAGGATTATTAGCATTTACAAAGGGTAAAGTAGAGAAGACAACATATGTGAGAAACTTAAGTGCGGTTTGGATAGGGAATTTTTTAGGATCAATATTTATAGCATATACTTCTTATTTAGCAGGAAATTACTCTTCGCCTGAGTTTGCAAAGTATGTTGTGGGAGTTGCTGAACACAAAGTTCATTTAACTTTTGTAGAAGCTTTAGCTAGTGGTTTTTTATGTAATGTTTTAGTTGCAATAGCAGTTTGGTTTGCATTAGCAGCAAAAGATTTAGCAGGAAAAATTTTAGCAATCTGGTTCCCAATTATGTTATTTATCTTAGGAGGATTCCAGCACGTTGTTGCAAATATGTATTACTTAAGTATTGGAAAAATATTGATGACATCAGTTTATTCACCAACTGAGATGGGAATACACTTCTTAGCGGTAACGATAGGAAACTTCTTGTCTGGAGCTTTATTCTTACCTTTAATTTATAAAAAATTATATATGAATGATTAGTAAAAAAAGAGGAGTAGCTTTAAGTTAAGCTTGCTCCTCTTTTAAATTACTATTTGTTTCTATGAACAGTTCTTCCGTCGGCTTGATGATTAGGTGTCATTGCGATTTCTGTTAATTGCACATTTTGAGGTAAACCAGTGGCATAGATAACAACATCAGCAACATCATCTGGTGTTAAAGCATCAATTCCTTTATAAGTATTATTAGCTTTTTCCAAATCTCCTTTAAATCTTACTTTACTAAACTCTGTTTCAACTAATCCAGGTTTAATGTTTGTAACTTTAATATTAGTATCTACTAAATCTATTCTAAGACCATCTGAAAATGTTTTAACAGCAGCTTTTGTAGCACAATAGATTGCTCCGCCAGCATAAGCACAGTCTCCAGCGATAGAACCGATATTAACTACGTGTCCACTTTCATTTTTTAACATTAAAGGAACAACAGCAGCTGTAATGTAAAGCATTCCTTTTACATTTGTATCAATAACAGTGTCGATATCTGTAGGAGAAGCAAGATAAACTTTATCTAATCCTAGAGCTAAGCCCGCATTGTTGATTAAAATGTCAATTTTTTTAAAAGAATCAGGAAGAGATTTTACTTTTTCTTCGACCTCTAAACTTTTAGTAACATCTAAAACTAAAGTATAAACTCTAATTCCATATTTTCTAACAAGTTCCTCTTTTAAAGAATCTAAAAGATCAGAGCTTCTAGCTGTTAAAATTAGATTAGCACCTTTTTCAGCATATGCAAGTGCACAGCTTCTTCCAATTCCTTTTGTAGCACCCGTAATAAAAACTGTCTTACCGTATAATTTGTTCATAGAAACCCCCTTAGCTTAGAATATAAGCATTTTTTATTTTTTCAACACTATCATAAATATTTGTGTTCAAATCTATTTTTATTGAAAAATCAGAAGATATTTTATAAAGATTTTTTCTTTTTTCATAAAGCTCTTCAATGGTTTTAAAAACATCTTCAGAGTTATTAAGAAGAGGTCTAGTCTTACTTCGTTTAACTCTTTCGTAAATTGTATTTATATCGCAATCTAGATGAACAACAAAAGATGTTGTTTTTAAATTTTTGATATTCACATTATCGACGATAGCGCCACCCCCAGTAGAGATAACAATATTATTATCTCTTGACTCCTCTTCAATAATTTTTCTTTCGAGATCTCTAAAGTATTTTTCACCATATTCTTCAAATATTTCAGAGATAGTTTTTTTCTCTCTGATAGATATACAACGGTCGATATCTATAAACTTCATATCTAGACTTTTAGCAAGAATTCTTCCAACTGTAGTTTTTCCGCTTCCCATAAAGCCTATGAGAGCAATGTTAGCCTTCATAAATTTTAGAAGTGCTCTCCATTGTCATAATAATTTGAACCTTCAAGGGGATAGAAGATAACAGTTGTATCATTGTTGTTAGTTAATTTTTTACAAAACTTTGTAATGAAATCTGCAACTTGGTTTTTAGTTTCTTGTCCTCTATCAAACCAAGCAACGTCAATAAAAGTATATCCAGGAACAATAGCTCCGTCAAAGATATATTCAGTTTCTGTGTGCTCTATAGTGAACCACGTTCTGTCGCACTTAATGATGTCAGTAAGACCATCAATTAATTCTTTGCTATTTTCAATTAAAACTTTCTTTTCAATACCTCTAAATTTTAAATGTGGCATTTTAGTCCTCCTTTTCTGGCAGAAGAATAATCTCTACGCAGTTGTTTATATTAAGTGCTCTATTAGAAAAATTAATAATAGAGTTATAGTTTACAATCTCATTATACCTCATAGGAGCATAAAATTCATAGTCTGATATTAAATTTTTTTTCTCAAGGTAGTTATTCCAGAAATTATTTGTTTTTAATGCTGTTTCAAAGTTAAGTTCATAGTTTTTTTGGATGTCTAAAACTTTATTTTCAGGAAACTTTCCACTTTGGATATTTTCAATGACAGATTTAGTTTTTAAGATAACTTCATCAACTCTTTTAGTGTCCGTACTAAACATAATTTGTAGATAGTTTTCACCAAAATTAAATTTTTCAAGAGTAACCGAAGAGGAGATAGAGTAAACTCCACCGATTTTTTCACGAACATCTTCAATAAGTAGAATATTTAATAAGCTAGATAAACCATTGTATAAATTTCTATTTTCAATTGTAAAGGTACTTTGATAAGGGAATGTTAAAACAACAGTTGCTTTTTTATCCGTTCCCTGTATAACTTCCTTTCTTATATTAGTTTTTGGGTAAACTATATTCAATGGCTTTAAAGCGGTTAAATTAGTTTCAGTCGGAAGATTAGCAAAATATTTATTTAAAATATCAATCATTGTAGTTTCATCAATAGACCCTGTTACAATTAATTTATAATTTTTAAAACTACTAAAAAGGTTGCTATATGCTTTTATTAGATTATCTTTTGTTACTACTTCTAAATCTTTTAGTTCTAAAGATGTTCTTCTAGGATGATTAGAATTTAGCGTTTCAAGATAAGTTTTTCTGAAAACAGATCTCGGTGAAAAATCTCTATTTTTAATGAGCTCTTTATTTGTTTTTAAAGTAGATTCAATAATATTTTCATCAAATTTAGGGGATGTAATTAAAGTTTTGAAATATTTCAATGCTTCATTTAAATCCTCTTTATTTGTTGTAATTTTAAATCCTTGTGTATAATCGCTTACGAAACTATTCACAGTGAAATTTTTTCCTTTGAAATAAAGGTCCAATGAATTGTAGTCAATATTTCCAACTCCAGAATTTGATAAAATCTCTGATAAAAAAAGAGAATTTATATATTCAGAGTAGTCTAAGCTAGAGTTTCCTTGAAGCTTAACTAGATTAAAACTTATCTTGTCCTTATCAAAATCAGTTTCTTTATATAAAACTTCAATTCCATTAGAAAGTTTTAGTTTTGTATAGTCGTTATTTTTTTCAATTGTATCAGTATGCCCAGGAATACTTTCTATTTCTGGAAGCTCAATGTTAAAGTTAAACGGTTTTACATTAGATATATTTTGAGCAAGAAGATTATCTATATAAACTTTAAGGTCCTCCTCTTTAGGTAAGGTGTTTTTCATATTTTCTCTAGAAGTAATCAGAACGTCATAGTTTAAAGATAAAATATTTTGACTTAAAGTTTTTAGATTATCTATAGATATATCTTTAATCAGTTTTAAAGTTAAAGCATACTCTTCATCTAAAGTTAAAAATGTATTATCATTTAATATATAGTCAATAATAGAAGACATATAGGTATCATTTTTAATACTTTCTTTATTATTAACTAGTGTTTTTAAGTTATTGATTAAGTTGATTTTCTCGCTTTCTAATTCAGCTTTAGATACTCCGTTTATAGATATATCTTTAAGGTTATTAACAATAGTAGAAATCGTTTCTTCAGTATTATTTTCTCTAATTAAACTTGAAATAACATATAATCCTGTTTCATTATTTAAAGAGAAATCGTAAATTGAAGAGTAAATGAAAGGAGAATTTTTATCTTTTGATAAAATAGAGAATCTAGTATTTAAAATAGAGTTAAATAATATTTTCTCGAGTCCTTTTTTGAATGCCTCTTCATTGTTAATTGATGTTGTGTTTTCTTTCCACATAATATTTAAATTGGTTGTAGTTAGTTCTGGGTCTGTAAATATTGTGATAGAATCCTCTTTAGCTAAAGATATTTTAAAATCTTTTTTTTCAGCAATTGTTTTATTTTTTAAACCTTTAAAGTTTTCTGAAATCAATTTTTCAATTGTTGAAGGGTTGAAATCTCCAACAGCGACAACAGCCATATTTTGAGGTTGATACCATTTTTCATAGTAATCTCTTAAAATTTTATCAGTAGCGTTGTTGATAGTTTCAGGAAAACCAATTGGAAATCTTTTTGAGTACCAAGAGTCACCATATAGAATTTTCTTTTGCAAATCTCCAACTCTTTGTGAGATTCCTTGACGAAGTCTCCACTCTTCAATAATGATTTTTTTCTCATTTTCGACGTCTTTAGAATCTAAAGTTATTTCAGAAGCCCACTCTTTTAAAACATCTAGTCCAATAGCCAAATCATTTTCTGAAGTGGGAACTTGTAGTTTATAAACTGTTTCTGAGAAACTAGTGTATGCATTTAAATCTCCACCAAAACTTAGACCTAAAGATTGTAGATATTGAACGAGTTCATTTTTTTGATATTTAGTAGTACCATTAAATGCCATGTGCTCTAAAAAATGAGCTAATCCTTGCTGATTTTCCTCTTCTAAAAGAGAACCAGCTTTTACGACCAAGTTAAGAGAAGCTCTGTTTTCAGGTTTTGAATTTTTTAAAATATAATATTCTAAACCATTATCTAGTTTTCCAGAGATAAGATTCTCAGAAGGTGTTAAATTTTTGATAGTATTAGAAAAAGTAAAAAGCTGTAAAATAAAAAAAAGTATGATTGGAAAGTATCTTCTTTTATTCATAAAAATCCTCCTTAGTAGTTCTTTCAGATATAACTAAATAGTAACATTTTATATCTCTTATTAAAAGGATTATTTACTAGATTTTTTTAGATAAAATTGATAAAATATATGAAGTAAATATATAAATGGAGGCTAGCGTGAGAATAAAAGACAGAAAGAAATTCTTTAGATTTCTAATATTACTACTAATCTTTATCTTTACAATCTCTTGTGGTGTTAAAAGGTTTGTATTTAATGATGAACCTAAAAAAGTAGAGATGGTAAGTGATGAAATAAAGGTTGATGTATTATCTTTGAATAAAGATAATACTCCTTTAGAACCTAAAAAAAAAGATATAGTAAAGCTTAAGGCTAATGAGGAAAGTAAAAGTGAGGTTTTAGAAACTAAGAAAGTTGAAGAGGTAGCTAAAAAAGAACTTGAAGAGTTTAGGTTTGTAAAAAATCAATCCATTTTTGTATTTAAAGATGAGGCTCGAAAAGAAAAAGTAGATACTTTAAGAAAAGGAACTAAGATACAAATTTTAGATGAAAAAGTAGTTGGAGAAGAAAATTCAAAAAAGACTATTTTAAAAATCTCTTACAGAAAAGATTTGAAAGATAAAACAGGGTGGATTGGAAAAGTTGAACTAGCAAAAAGTTTAAACGAGACTCTTCCAGCTAATTGGAAAAATATAGATTTTAAGACAAGCTATCCAATTAATAATTTTGCAAATAATCCAAGGGTAGATGTAAAAGGGATATATCTAAATATATACACAATTGGAAGTACTAAGAAAATGGAAAGATTGATTGACCTTGCTAAAACAACTGAAATCAATGCTTTTGTAATAGATGTAAAAGATGATAATGGAGTGCTATCTTTTGAAATGGAAGCACCTAAAAAGTTTGGAGTACAGGTTACAAAAAATTATCCTATAAAGAATATAGAGTTATTTATGAAAAAATTAAAAGAAAATAATATTTATGCCATAGCTAGAATAGTATCTTTTAAAGATCCAACTTATGCTAAATCTAACTCTGATAAAGTAATTATTTCAAGAGACACAGGGAAACCATATACAAACAGTGATGGAATTATTTGGGTTTCACCTCATGATAGAAACTTATGGGAGTATAACTTAGCCGTAGCAGAGGAAGCCGCTAAGGCAGGATTCAATGAGATACAGTTTGATTATGTAAGATTCCCAGCTTCAAATGGTGGGAAATTAGATGCAAAATTAAACTATAGAAATACTAAAAATGAATCTAAACCAGAAACGATACAAAAGTATTTAAAATATGCGAGAGAAAGAATTAACGCTTTAAATGTATATACAAGTGCAGATGTCTATGGACAAGTCGGAACATTTAGCGATGATATGGGATTAGGTCAACATTGGGAAACTGTAAGTCAGGTTGTAGATTATATATCTCCGATGATGTATCCAAGTCATTATGGAAATGGAGCATATGGAATAGCAGTTCCAGATGCGCAGCCATATAAAACGATATATTATTCTGTTAGAGATTCAGTAAACAGAAGTGAAAATATTACATCACCAGCAACTATGAGACCTTGGATACAAGCTTTTACTGCTAAATGGGTAAAAGGTTATATACCTTATAATGAAAAAGAGATAAGAGAGCAAATAAAAGCAATGAATGACTTAGGAGTTACAGAGTATCTTTTATGGAGTCCAAGTAATAACTACAAGATTACAGCAAATTAAAAATAAATGTTTAAAAAAAGTATAGTGTATGATATAATGTCATTTGACTAAATTAAAGGAGAGAAAATTGGAAGGAATAATAGTTATAGACAAACCTATCGGTATAACTTCCTTTGATGTCATAAGGGTTTTAAGAAGAAATTTAAGAGAGAGAAGAATTGGACATACTGGTACTTTAGATCCATTAGCTACAGGAATATTGGTTATTTGTGTAGGAAGAGCTACAAAATTAGCACAGGATATAGAGGGATATGAAAAAGAGTATGTTGCAGATTTAGAACTTGGATTTAAAACAGACACTTATGATATAGAGGGAAAAGTTTTAGATAGAGTAGAAAATTTCAATATATCCGATGAAACTTTTGGAGTGGCGTTAGAAACATTTAAGGGAGATATCAAACAAGTTCCCCCAATGTATTCAGCTATAAAAGTTGATGGAAAAAAACTTTATGAGTTAGCTAGAGAGGGCGTTGAAATTGAAAGAAAAGCTAGAGATGTTAGTATAACAAATTTAGATGTAATATCTTTTGATGGTGTAAAAGCTAAAATCAACTGCACAGTCTCGAAAGGAACTTATATAAGAAGTTTAATCTATGATTTAGGAGAAAAACTAGGTACTTTTGCTACAATGACAGGACTGAGAAGAACTAGAGTTGGAAAAGAGGATTTAGATAGATCATTTACTTTAGAAAAAATAGAGCAAATGGTTGCAGAAAATGATTTTTCATTTTTAATATCTGTTGAGGATTATTTTAAATTCCCTAGAACAGACATAGAAGATGAAACTGATATAAAACTTTTTGTAAATGGCCAAAGATGTAAAAAAAGAATAAATGAAGGAAAATATAGTGTTTATTCTAAGAATAAGTTTATAGGTTTAGGTGAAGTTACAAATGGTTTATTAAAAGGTTATAAGTATTATTAATTTTAAATAGAGAGGAAGAGATTATGAAAATAAAAAACATTGCGATTATAGCCCATGTTGACCATGGAAAAACAACTCTGGTTGACTGTTTATTAAGACAATCAGGAGTTTTCGGAGCTCACGAACTTGAGAAAGTTTCTGAGAGAGTAATGGATTCAAATGATATCGAAAAAGAGAGAGGAATTACAATTTTCTCTAAGAATGCTTCAGTAAATTACAAAGATTACAAAATCAACATTGTTGATACTCCAGGCCATGCTGACTTCGGAGGAGAAGTACAAAGAATCATGAAAATGGTTGACTGTGTTGTTTTACTAGTAGATGCGTTTGAAGGGCCAATGCCTCAAACTAAATACGTATTAAAGAAAGCTTTAGAGCAAGGACATAGACCAATTGTTGTTGTAAATAAAGTTGATAGACCAAATGCTAGACCTGAAGAAGTTTTATACATGGTATACGACTTATTCATCGAGTTAAATGCAAATGATTTACAATTAGAGTTCCCAGTTGTTTATGCTTCTGGAAAAGCTGGATTTGCTAAGAAAGAGTTAGAAGATAAGAGCGATAACATGCAACCATTATTTGAAACTATTTTAGAGCATGTTGAAGATCCAGAAGGAGATAGCGCAAAGCCAACTCAATTCTTAATAACTAACATCGAGTACGATAACTATGTTGGTAAACTTGCTGTTGGAAGACTTTATAACGGAATGTTAAAAAGAAACCAAGAAGTAATATTAATCAAAAGAGATGGAAAGCAAGTTAGAGGAAAAGTATCTGTTATGTACGGATATGAAGGTCTAAAAAGAGTAGAAATCCAAGAAGCTTACTCAGGAGATATCTTCTGTGTTGCTGGATTAGATAACATAGATATCGGAGAAACAATCGCTGATTTCAATGAGCCAATTGCGTTACCAGTAATTGATATAGATGAGCCTACGCTTGCTATGACATTCATGGTAAACGATTCTCCATTTGCAGGAAAAGAAGGAAAGTTTGTAACTTCTAGAAATATCTGGGATAGATTACAAAAAGAGCTTCAAACAAACGTAAGTATGAGAGTAGAAGCTACAGAGAACGCGGATGCATTCGTAGTTAAAGGAAGAGGAGAACTTCAACTTTCTATACTTTTAGAAAACATGAGAAGAGAAGGTTTTGAGATTCAAGTTTCAAAGCCAAGAGTATTACTTAAAGATATCGATGGAGAAAAGTTCGAGCCAATCGAGTTAGCTATGGTTGACGTTGATGACGCTTTCGTTGGTGTTGTAATTGAGAAAATGGGAATCAGAAAGGGAGAAATGGTAGCAATGACTCCTGGAACTGATGGATATACAAGATTAGAGTTCAAAGTACCAGCAAGAGGATTAATTGGATTCAGAAACGAATTCTTAACTGATACAAAAGGAACTGGAATCTTAAACCATTCATTCTATGATTTCGAGTTATACAAAGGACCAATCCCTACAAGACCAAAAGGAGTTCTTATCTCTTTAGAGCAAGGAACTACAGTAGCTTACGCTTTAGGTGGATTACAGGATAGAGGAGTTCTATTTACTGAGCCAGGTGTAGCAGTTTACGAAGGAATGATCGTAGGAGAGCATAATAGAGAGAACGATTTAATAGTAAACGTATGTAAAGCTAAAAAATTAACAAATATGAGAGCTTCAGGAAGTGACGATGCTATAAAAATGGCAACTCCAAGAAAATATACTCTAGAGCAAGCTTTAGACTATATAGCTGATGATGAGTTAGTAGAAATTACTCCAACTAACATCAGAATAAGAAAGAAATTCTTAAAAGAAAACGATAGAAAAAAGAACTCTAAATAATACAGAAATTAAGAGGTATTCTATGAAGAAATTATTAGTTTTATTTTTACTACTCCTAACTTTTGTTGGTTGTAGTAATTTCAATAGAAAAGTATATACAGAGGATGAGATAATAGCAGCAGTTGTTGTGGACAATGTTTATATATTAAATAGAGCAATAAAAAATGGTTTTGACATAGATCAACAACTAAAAAGTGGAGATACTCTTTTGAGCTTAGCCTTAAAAGAGGACTCTCTTCAGGTAATATCTTCATTGTTAGCCAATGGAGCTGACTTAAATAAAGATTTACCAGCTAAAAAAAATGTTGGGATTAACACAATAACATCTCCAAGACCTCCAATATTTTATGTAAATAGTATAGAGGCTTTACAGATGTTTCTCAATGAGAAGTCAAATCTGAACACTTTTACAAGTGATGGAGAATTTCTTTTAAATTTTTATATAAAAACAAGACCTGAAGAGTTAGTAGTAGTTTTAATAGATAATAATGTACAGTTAAGAATTTTAGATTCAAGTGAATGGTATCCAATATTTTGGGCTGTTAATATTGAAAATCCAGAAATCTTAAATAAAATGTTATCTAAAGATGAGAGCCTGTATCTTTTAAAAGATAAAAAAGGAAATTATCCAATCTATTATGCTAATTCAGAAGAGGTTATAAAAGTGTTATTGAATGGTAAATATAATCCTAATGAAAAAAATATATATGGTGAAAATATATTAGGTGAAGTTTATTTAAAAGTAAAAAAATTAGGTTACACTAATCTAGTACCGTTACTTTTAGAAAAAGGTGTAAATCCTAACTATAACTCATATAGATAAAAAAAATATTAATTAAAGCAAGGATAGGATTTGTTAATTCTATCCTTGTTAATTATTTAGTGAACTTGAAAAAATGGTAAAAATAATGTATAATTTCAAAAGCATTTTTTCATAGGAGGAAAAAAATGATAAATAAACTTTTAAGCCCCATAGGTCGACTATCTCTATCGAGAAAGTTAATACTAGGTTTCTTTGCAGCGATTGTATTTGGCTCGATACTTTTATATATGCCATTTTCGTTACAAGAGGGGCAAAAGATAAGTTTTTTAACAGCAGTATTTACAATAACTTCAGCAATATGTGTAACAGGATTATCTGTGATAGATATAAGTCAAGTTTTGTCATTTGAAGGACAAATTATCTTACTAGTTTTTATTCAACTAGGAGGATTAGGAGTGATGACATTTTCATCTTTATTTTTCCTATTGATTGGGAAAAAAATGAGTTATAAAGATAGAGAACTTATAAAAGAGGAAAGAAATGCTGAAAGTAGTGGTGAAGTAGTAGACTTTATAAAAAAAATAGTAATAATTGTACTATTGATAGAAGGAATAGGGGCATTCTTTTTAACATTGGAGTTTTTAAAAACTTTTGAATTTTCAAAAGCTTTATATTTTGGAATATTCCATTCTATATCAGCGTTTTGTAATGCTGGATTTGCACTTTTCTCAAATAATTTAGAAAATTATACGGGAAGTATTTTAATGAATATGACAGTGGCATATTTAATTATATTAGGTGGAATAGGATTCTCTGTAATAAATTCAGTTTTAATTGCAGTAAGAAGAGATGTAAAAAGATTTACTTTGACTTCAAAAGTTGCGATTTTAGTTTCGATGTTTTTAACATTTGTTGGAATGATTCTATTCTTTTTATTGGAATATAAAAATCCTGCAACTATAGGAAATTTAAATTGGTTTGATAAAATTTTGGCTTCTTTTTTCCAAAGTGTCACAACAAGAACAGCAGGGTTTAACACAGTTTCAATGGGAAGTTTAAATCCAGCTACAATATTTATGTTTTGTATTCTTATGTTCATAGGAGCTTCTCCAGGATCTACTGGTGGAGGTATAAAAACAACAACAATAGGTGTAATTGTTTTATATGTCTTAGGAGTTATTGGAGGAAAAGAAAATATAAATGTGTTTAACAGAAGAATAAGTTGGGATATATTGAATAGAGCTTTAGCGATTTTAGTGATATCGATAATATACGTTTCGATGGTAACAATGGCTGTAATGACTATAGAAACAGGGGTTAGCTTTGAAAAGGTAGCGTTTGAAGTAGTTTCAGCATTTGGAACAGCGGGGCTTTCTATGGGAATAACAGCTGACTTAAGAGCATTATCAAAAATATTGATAATAATAACTATGTTTATAGGTAGATTAGGGCCAATGACTTTTGCTCTAGCATTAGGAGAGAAAAAAGTTAAACAAAGTTTAAGATATCCAAAAGAAAATATTTTAGTTGGTTAAAATGGAGGAAAGATGAAGCAATATGTAGTAATTGGTATGGGAAGATTTGGAGCAAGTGTTGCAGAAACTTTATATAAATCAAATGAAGAGGTTTTAGCAATAGATGAATCTGAAGATACAATTCAAGAAGCAGTAAATAGTGGGATAGTTGAAAATGCAGTTGTTGCGGATGCAACAGATGATAAGGAGCTTAAAAATATCGGATTAGAAGGGTTTGATGTAGCATTTGTGTGTATAGGAGCTATAGAACCGAGTATAATGGTTACATTGAACTTAAAAGAGCTTGGAGTAAAGAAAATTATAGTAAAAGCGATCTCTAGAAGACACGGAAGAGTTTTAGAGAAAATTGGTGCGAATCAAGTTGTTTATCCAGAGGAATATATGGGAAAAAGAACAGCTTTAGCTGCGATGGATCCAAATATGATTGAGCATTTTAGATTCTCAAAAGATTTCTTATTAGCAGAGATAAAATCACCAGAAAGTTTCTGGAATAAAACTTTAATAGAATTAGATATCAGAAAAAGGTATAATGTAAATATAGTGGGAATAAAAAAAGGGAACAGAAGTTTTATTCCAAACTTATCAGCTGATACTGTTATAGAGCAAGGAGATATCTTACTTGTGATAACAGATGCAAAAACAGCTAACGAATTAAAGAATTTAAAGTAATTAGAGAGGAGTAGAAATGCAAAATTTTGATGTTATAGTTGTAGGAGCAGGTCATGCAGGATGTGAAGCTGCATTAGCCGCTGCAAGAATGGGAGCAAAAACAGCAGTATTTACAATATTGTTAGACAACATAGGATACATGTCTTGTAATCCATCTTTAGGAGGGCCAGCTAAATCACATTTAGTGAAAGAGGTTGACGCTCTAGGTGGAGAGATGGGAAGAAATATAGATAAAACTTTTATTCAAATAAGAGTTTTAAACACTAAAAAAGGACCAGCAGTGAGATCATTAAGAGCTCAGGCTGATAAAGTAAATTACAGTAAAGAGATGAAAAAAACTCTAGAAAACACAGATAACTTAGATGTTATTCAAGGAATGGTAACAGAGTTAGTTGTAGAAAATAACAAAGTTATTGGAGTAAAAACAAAAGAGGGTGTTGAGTACAGAGCTAAAGCTGTTGTTATAGCAACTGGAACATTTATGAGAGGTTTAATTCATATTGGAGAAAACCAATTCCAAGGTGGAAGAATGGGTGAATTATCATCAGAAGAGTTACCAGTATCATTAGCTAATTTAGGGATAAAATTAGGAAGATTTAAAACAGGAACACCTCCAAGAATAGATGCAAGAACAATTGATTATTCAAAAGTTGAAATTCAACCTGGAGATGAAGGAGTTTTAAAATTCTCTAGCAGAACAACAGATGAAGAGGTTCTAACAAGAAAACAAATTCCTTGCCATATGGTATTTACAAATAAAGAAGTTCACGATACAATTATTTCAAATAAAGATAGATCACCACTATTTAATGGAACGATTCAAGGAACTGGACCAAGATATTGTCCATCTATAGAGGATAAAGTATTTAGATACCCAGATAAAGATAGACATCATCTATTCTTAGAAAAAGAGGGTTATGATACAAATGAAGTATATATAAGTGGATTCTCATCATCATTACCAACAGATGTTCAGTATCAAATGCTAAAAGGTATTGAGGGATTAGAAAATGCAAAAATAATGAGATATGCTTATGCTATTGAATATGACTATATAATCCCAGAAGAGATAAAGTACACTTTAGAAACTAAAAAAGTAGAAAATCTGTTCTTAGCTGGTCAAATTAATGGAACATCAGGATATGAAGAAGCTGGAGCTCAAGGTCTTGTAGCAGGAATTAATGCAACGAGAAAAGTATTTGGTAAAGAGCCGGTAATTTTAGATAGAGCTGATTCATATATTGGAACACTGATAGATGACTTAGTTTCGAAAGGAACAAACGAACCATATAGAATGTTCACTGCAAGAAGTGAGTATAGATTGGTTTTAAGAGAGGATAATGCAGATTTAAGATTATCAGCAATAGGACATGAGATTGGATTAGTTTCAGATGAAGAGTATAGAAGAGTACAGAAGAAAGAATCAGATGTAGCTGAGATAATTGAAAAATTAGAGAAGCAACATGTTGGAAGTAGTAATCCAAGAGTAAATGAAGTTTTATTAAAAGCAAATGAACCTGAAATTAAATCTGGAATAACTTTAATAGAGTTATTAAGAAGACCAGAAGTATCTTATTCAGATATAAAGTATATATCTGAATTGATAGAGAAGTTTGACTTAGGTGAGTATTGTGAAGATACAGAGTATCAAGTTGAAGTTCAAGTAAAATACTCTGGATATATCCAAAAATCTTTAAAAATGATAGAGAAGCATAAAGGATTAGAAACGAAAAAACTTCCAGAAGATATGGATTATGATTCTTTAGAAAATATGCCAAAAGAGGCAAAAGATAAATTAAAGCAAGTTAGACCATACAATATAGGTCAAGCTTCAAGAATTTCAGGGGTTTCTCCAGCAGATATCCAAGTTCTATTAATGTATTTAAAGATAAGAGGTAGTAAATAGATGAGAGAATATTTAATTGATGGAATAAAAAAAATTGGGTTAAGTTATACAGATGAAAAAATAAATAACTTGGTAAAGTATTTAGAGTATTTAGTAGAGTATAATGAACATACAAATTTAACAGCTATCAGAGATACAAAAGATGCTATCGAGAAGCATTTCTTAGATTCTCTTTTACTTCAGAATCTATTGGATGAAAAAAAAGCTAAAAAAGCTATTGATATAGGAACAGGAGCTGGATTCCCGGGAATGGTGTTAGCTATATTTAATCCAAATGTAAAGTTTGTACTTATGGATTCTGTTGGAAAGAAAACAACATTTTTACAAAACGTAAAAGAGATGTTAAACTTAGATAATGTTACTGTTGTTAATTCAAGAGCAGAAGACTATATCAATGAAGAAAATAGAGAAAGCTTTGATATAGGGCTTTGTAGAGGAGTAAATAAATTAAATGTAATTTTAGAGTATATGATTCCATTTATATCTGTGGGTGGACATTTCTTAGCTCAAAAAATGGTTGGAACTGAAGAGGAGGGAGAAGCAACAAATGCTTTAAACACTCTTGGAGCTAAAATAGTAAAAATTCATCAATATAATTTACCAAATTATGGGGATGAAAGATTAGTTGTTGAGATTTTAAAAGAAACTTCAACAGATAAAAAGTATCCAAGAAGAGCAGGAGTAGCTTTAAAAAAACCTTTATAAAATAAATAAAAACATAAAATATAACTAGGGAGGGAAGAACTATGAAAATTTTTGAAAAATATAAAAAAATTATATTCATAGCTCTTCCTCTTTTTATTTTTTTGAGTGGAGGATTGTTAGTAAAATATAACTTACCAAAAATTGTAGAGATTATATTAAAGCTTGCATTAGGACCAACAATATCTTCTCAAGAGATTAAATTCCCAAAATTTGGGGAGATTGATATAACAGATATAGTTTTATCTAAAGGAGACGACACAATGGTTAAAGCTCCAAAAGTTATTATTACATACTCAAAAGAATCACTGAAGAATTTTAGACTGAAAGAGATAAATGTAGAAAACCCTTGGGTTCATATAGAAAGAAAAGGAGAGAGTGTAAATATAGTTGATGCTTTTTCTAGTGGTGGAGAATCAGATCCAAATAGTAAAGCTGGTGCAGCTGTTCCAATAGATATTATAAGGGTACAGAATGGAACTTTGGTTTTTAGAGATACAACATATTCAAGAGAGATAAAGCAAGAGTTAGATGTAGTAAATGGATATGTGGCTTTTGATAAGATAAAAGGAATAGATTTAGAGTTTAAAGGAAGTAAAGATAAAGAGATATATGAGTATAGGTTAAATAATTTAAATGAGCCTTTAAATATGAATATAATATTAAAAAATATAGATATAAAACCAGAGCTGATTCAGTATGGATATGATGATAAAGAGTTAAGTGGAGCCTCAGGAATATTTAATATGGATTTAACAATAGCAACAAGTGGATTAAAAGGCTATGCTAATTTGAGTAATGGTACAGTTATTTATGATAGTTTGAGTGACATTGTTAAAGAGGTCAATGGAGATATAACTTTTGGTGAAAGTGGAATTGATGTAGATTTTAAATATGATTTAAATAAGACTCCTGGAATATTTAAAGTTTTTTATTCAGAAGCAACAGGAGTTAGGGTTGATTTTAAATTTAAAGATTTACCATATTCAACTGCAAGTAGTTATAAGCTGTTAGGGGATTTGAATCTTCCTTTAAATGATTTAAAGTTTAAAAATGTAGATGTGGAGCTTTCGTATAAAGAGGAGTTAGGATTTAAAGCTGAAGTTTTATATAATGCGTACCCTTTTCTGTTATCTGAAGTAGAGATTGACAATTTAAATGGAAAGGTTGAATTTAAAGATGGTATTTTAAATCTTTCTGGAAATGAGTTAAATATCTTATTTAAAGGTGTAGATTATAAAAAGATATTTACCTATAGTGTTGATTTAGATTTGAAAGAGGAAGATTTAAAATTTGATGTGAAATCAACTTTTATAGATTTTAATGGAGAGTATAAAAAAGAGGAAAAAATAATAAATCTGTATCAAGAATCAGAGTTAGCTTTAAGTTATGATCTAGAAAAACAAAATTTAGATTTATTAAATTTAGTTGGGAAAAATTTAATAAATAATTATACTTTTAAATTTAAAGCTAAAGAGGAAGATAAAGAGATAGACTTTGAAGAGATTTCAATGATAAATAACCAAAATCAAAAAGTTTTACAGTTTGTAGGAAAGTTAAATCGAGAGAGTTTAAAATATAATTTTAAAATTCATACTAAAAACTTTGAAGAGGAAAACTTATTTGGAAATCTTTCGTTAAAAGCTAATTTAGATTTTATAGGGCAAATAGCTGGAGAAAAAGAAAAATTTATTTTAAGAGGTACGATTAAAGATTTTAAAATAAGTAATAAGGATTTGAATATAGAGAGTTATGCTAATCTCTCTCTTGTAAATAATGAAGGATTACAAGCTCAGATAGATGGAGAACTTAGAAAAATTGGGTATAAAAATTTTGAGCTTCAAGGTATAAAAATAGTTTCAAGCTTTGAAGATGGAAAACTAAAGATGTCAGATGTAAGAAATAGTTTTTTTAAAGTGGATGGAGAGCTAGATACTTTACGAAAATATATTGATTTGAAATATAAAGTTTCAGGACTAAGAAGTAGTGAATTTAAAAATAATAAAATCAATGTTGTGCTTCAAGATATTGAAGGAGATATCGTAGGAGAGTTTGATAATTTAGAAGCTTTTGCAAAAGTGAATGAGGCTTATATAGAAACACCGAATAAAGCACTTGTATTTTTAAATGGTGATATTAAAT
The DNA here is from genome assembly GCF_945952365.1 of uncultured Cetobacterium sp. GTDB lineage: Bacteria > Fusobacteriota > Fusobacteriia > Fusobacteriales > Fusobacteriaceae > Cetobacterium_A. The sequence continues at coordinate 54,652 of NZ_CAMFHX010000013.1, read as the reverse complement.
ATAAAGATAATGAGGTTATTTTAAATAAATTTAAAATAAATCAAAGTTTAGCAAATGTTAGATATAGTTTGGAAAATAAAGAGGGTGAATTCTCTATTAATATTTTAGAGGAAAACTTAGCCAAATATTATAATTTTAGAGCACTTAAATATAGAGTTCTATCTAGAATAGATGGAAAAATAATAGATGGAAATATAGATGCTAACATAGGAATAAATGTGGATAGAGCTTATTTAAACGGCTCTTCAATTCCGAATTTAAAACTTGATTTATCATATAAAAAAGATGATTTAGAAAATATTTTGAAAATAAATGGATTAGACATTTTTAATTTAGAAGGGAAAAGACTACTTTACTCAAAGGGTGAGTTGGATTTAATAGAAAATACAATCGATTTTTCTATTCCAAAGCAAAGTTTATACTTAAAAGATTTTTCTGGAATACTAAATCTGAATGTAAAAGATATGAATGGAAGTATAGGAATAGAAAGTGAGATTATTGGAAAAATAATAGACCCAGAATATTCATTAAAGCTTTTTGATGGAGAGTATGAAATAAAAGGGATAGATTTTGATAAGATATCTTTAGATTTGAATGGAGATAAGAAAAAGTTAAATGTTAATAAACTTTTAGGATACTATGAGAATAATGAAATAAGAGGAAAGGGAGAGTATTTGATAGATTCGCAAGAGTATAAATTTAATATTTTCTCTAAAAATATAGATTTGAGTTTTTTAAATGCAATTTTACCGAAAGAAACAGTAAAAGATATAAGTGGAACTGCAAACATAGATGTGTGGCTTTCAAGTATTTTAAAAGAAAATAGTGGATATGTAGATTTAATAGATTTTAATGCTAATCTGCCAAGCACACTATTAGATTTAAAAAAAATAAATATGGTTTTGAAAATTGATAATGAGAGATTGACTGTAAACTCTTTAACTGGTTTAATAAATAAAGGTGAGATAAAAGGTAGTGGTTATTTAAAACTGCCATCTATCGATGAGATAAAAGCTGATGATGAGTTTTATAAAAATTTAGATTATGCATTTAATGTGACATTAAAAAATGTGATATATGAACTAAAAGATTATTTCAAAATAGACCTTTCAACTAACTTGGTGTATTCAGAAAATAAAGTATCAGGTAATGTTATTGTGAATAAAGGTGAGATAACAGGTATCTTAAAAGAAGATAAAGGCTTGATTTTAACTATATTAAACTTTATAATAGATAAGACAAGAGCAATAATAGGTGAAAGTAAAAGATTGGGAGAAGACTTTGAAATAAAGGGTAGTAAGTTAGATGAAACTCCAGAATTTAATGTTGGGGTGATGATAAAAGATGGAATAAATATAAATATTCCAGATATATCAACTTTTGCTCAAGATGTTCAAGGTGTTTTAATGGGAAGATTTAATTTAGTTGGAAAAAATGATAAAATATTTGTACTCGGTGAATTAGAGATTCAAAAAGGAAGTTTTGTTTTAGGTAGTGAAGATTTCACAGTGACAAGAGCATTGCTGTTATCAGATAAGAAAAATGGATTACTATCTAATTTTAATCCTAATTTAATTTTCGATATTTCATCATTAACTGCAAACGGAAATATAGAAATTTCTTTACAAGGAGAGCTAAATAGTTTAAGATTAAATATATTAACCAATCAAGGTAGTGAAAGTAGTAGCTTAAAAAATATATTTGATGGTGGTGGAGATGAGAGCGATAAAAATATAGTGGCACTACTATTTAAAACTCTTATAGATAGTCAGATATCAAGTACATTGTTAAGACCTATTTCTAAAACTATAAAAAATACTTTCCATATTTCAAAGTTTAGAATAGTATCTGATGTTTTTAATCAAGAAGTACTGGCAAACTCAGATGATCCTAAAACACAAGATCCTAATGTATTTGGATTTGGAGCTTATTTAGAAGCTGAAAATCCAATATATAGAGATAAATATTTCTGGGTATTAAAATTAGGAATAATTGATGGTAGTAAATATGAGTTTGGGAAAAGTACAGATGATGGCCAGTCAAATGAGGTATCAAATTCAGTTAATCAATTTGACTTTAAAGTTGAAAGAAGATATAGATCGGGATGGTCTTACGGAGTTGGAGTATCAAAATTAAATCAAGAAAATATGATAGATGAAGAGAAAAAAGGAAATTTAAATTATTATGTTGATTTTAAATTTGAAAGAAAATATAATAGTATAAAAGATATTTTTTCTAAATAAAAAAAATTGGAGGGCAATTTAGGATGAGAAAACACCTAATCGGAATAATATCACTAATAGCTTCTATAGTTTCGTTTGGAGCAGAAGGTGAATATTTAGTAAAAGGGGTAGAGTTTAGAAATTTAAATGAGATACCTCAAGATGTTTTAATACAAAAGATGAGTTTAAAAAAAGGTCAAATATTCTCAACAGAAGGTTTATTAAAAGATTATAATAATATAAAGAAAAGTGATTATATAGATGAACTAGCAATCTATCCACAAGTTTTTGATGGTGGAATAAAATTGGTAGTGGATGTAAAAGAAAAAAGAGAAACTAGAGATCTTTTAGAAAAGCAAGGAATATTACCAGCCTCAGAAAGAGAAAGAGTGGATACATCTTTAGTTGTTTCAAGCTTAGAAATAATTGGAAGTGTAAATGTTCCAGTATCAGAAGTTGTTAAAAAGATTCCAATTAAAACTGGAGGATATTTCTCTAAAAATAAAATAGTTAGAGGGCAAAGAGAGCTTTTAGAAACAGGTATGTATAGAGAGGTAATACCAGATGTATATCAATATCCAGAAGGGTTAGTTGTAGTTTACTCAGTTATTGAAAATCCAATTATAAATGGAATAAAAATATCAGGAAATACAAAATATACAGCAGAAGAGTTAAAAGCTTTAGTTAATATAGAAACAGGAAAAGTATTAAACTTAAATAACTTAAGAGATGCTAGAGATAAGATATTAAAAAAATATAACGAAGATGGTTATGTTTTAGCTGAGATAGAGGACATTGATTTAACAGGAACAAACGATTTAGAAATTATTATAAATGAAGGTGTAGTTGGAAAAGTAGATTTCACTAAAATGGTAACAAAGCAAAAAGGTGAAAGAAGAAAGGCCACAGATACACTGTTAAAAACAAGAGACTATGTAGTTGAAAGAGAGATTGAAATTAAAGATGGAGAAGTATTTAATATCAATGAGTACAATGAAACAGTTTCTAACTTAATGAGAACTGGATATTTCAAGAATGTAAAATATGAAACTAAACAAAGAGCAGGACAAGGTTCTGGAACAGATTTACTACTTCTTTTAGAAGAGGAAAGAACGGCAACATTACAAGGAGCTGTATCTTATGGTTCTGAAATAGGGTTGCTGGGAATGCTTTCTGTTAAAGATATGAACTGGAAAGGAAAAGGACAAGAGCTAGGAGTAACATTTGAAAAATCAGATGAAAACTACACAAGCTTCTCAATTAATTTCTCAGATCCATGGATAAGAGATACAGATAGAATCTCTTGGGGATGGAGTCTTTACAAAAATGAGTATGAAAACAGCGATAGTATCCTATTCAATGAAACAGATACATATGGAGCTAAGCTTAATGTAGGAAAAGGATTAACTAAGAATCTGAGAATTGGTCTTGGAACAAAAGCTGAATATATAACAGAAAAGACAGATACAGAAGAGCTACTTTTAGAAAATTCAGGAAAAGAGCTATTAACAAAATGGGGAGATGAGAGAAGTTACGGATTATTTAGTATCTATCCATCAATAACTTATGATACTAGAAATAGTTATTGGAATCCAACATCTGGTTGGTATGGAAAATACCAAGTAGAAGTAGGATATGCTGATACTATTGATTCAGGAACTTTTGCTAATACAACATTAGAGTTTAGAAAATATCATAGAGGATTATTTAAAAATAATACTTTTGCATATAGAGCAGTTGGAGGAATAATGACTTCATCTACTCCTGAATCTCAAAGATTCTGGGTAGGAGGAGGAAGTACTCTTAGAGGATATGATGGAGGATTCTATCAAGGAACTCAAAAGGTAACAGCAACAGTTGAAAATAGAACTCAAATAAATGACGTTTTAGGATTCGTTGTGTTCTCTGATTTCGGAAGAGCTTGGGATTATCAAGGAGAAGACCCTGGATATTTAAGAGAAGGAAGAGATGCTAAAGCACCTGATGATATAGCAACAACAGTTGGACTAGGATTAAGAGTTAATACACCTGTAGGACCTTTAAGATTTGACTTTGGATGGCCAGTGGGAGATTCAGAGGAAAGCGGTATGAAGTTCTACTTTAATATGGGACAATCATTCTAATAAATATATATGGAGGATTTACAATGAAGAAAATAGCACTAATTGCAATGCTAGGAGCATTATCAACATCTGCGTTTGCATTAAAAGTTGGATATGTAAATAGCCAAGAGCTTTTTGCAAAATACTCGCAAACAAAGGTTGTTAGAGATAATTTAACAAAAGAGAAGCAAACTTTAGAGGCAACATTACAAAAGCAAGAGATAGATTTACAAAAGCTTCAAGTTGAATTACAAGGAAAAGGAAAAAATGTAACTGAAACTGAAAAGAAAGCTTTCGAAGATAAGGTAGCAGCTTTCCAAAAGCTAGTAAGAGAGTCTCAAGCAAAGTTATCAAATGAAGAAGCTAAAAAAATGCAAGAGATTGATAGATTAATAAATATATCTATTCAAAATGTAGCAAGATCAGAAAAATATGATTATGTTCTAGAGCAAGGAGCAATCAAATTTGGTGGAGAGAATTTAACTCCAAAAGTATTAAACGTTATGGAAAAAAGTAAAAAAATAAACTAATATAATTGTAAAAAAAGAGAGGGATAAAAATGACTTATAAAATAGATAAGTTAATATCCCTTCTTGAATGTGAGGTAAAGGGAGATGCCAAGGTAAACATTACAGGGTTATCTCCCTTTTTTCAAGCTCAAGAAGGAGATGTAACTTTTGCTTCGGATGAAAAGTTTTTAAAAAAATTAAATGAGACAAAGGCAAGTGTTGTTATAGTACCAGCAGGAATAGAGTTGCCAGAAAATGGGAAAACATATCTACTTGTAACTTCAAACCCAAGAGTCTTAATGCCAAAACTATTAAATTTCTTTAAAAGAAAAACTAAGAGAATGGAAAAAATGATTGAGGATTCAGCAGTTATAGGTGAAGAGACTACCGTAGCTATGAACTCATACATAGGGCACGATGTAAAACTTGGAAAAAATGTTACGATTTATCCAAATGTAACAATCTGTGAAGGAGTAGAAATTGGTGACAATACAACAGTTTATCCAAATGTAACAATAAGAGAGTTTTGTAAAATTGGAAAAGAGTGTGTTATTCAACCAGGAGCTGTAATTGGATCAGATGGATTTGGATTTGTTAAAGTAAATGGAAACAATACAAAAATAGATCAAATAGGATCTGTTATAATAGAGGATTTTGTTGAAATTGGTGCAAATACAACTATTGATAGAGGGACTATAGGAGATACAGTAATAAAAAAATATACAAAGATAGATAACTTAGTTCAAATAGCTCATAATGATATCATAGGAGAAAATTGTTTGATTATTTCTCAGGTTGGAATAGCAGGTAGTACTGAAGTTGGAGATAATACGACTTTAGGAGGACAAGTTGGAATAGGTGGTCATATAAAAATAGGAAGTAATGTTATGATAGGAGCTAAATCTGGTGTTACTGGAAATGTTGATGATAATCAGATTTTAGCAGGTCATCCACTGATGAATCTGAAAGATGATTTAAAAGTAAAAGCAGTACAAAAGAAGTTACCTGAGTTATTAAAAAGAGTTAAAGAGTTAGAGAAAAAAATATAAAAATGAAATCTAAAAGGACAAAAATATCCTTTTAGATTTTTTATTTTTTTAAAGAAAGGTATTTAATTTACAGGGTTAACGTGGTACAATATACAAAATAAGAAAAATGAGGTAGTTTAATGAAAAAGAGAATATTTTTTGATAAGTATGAGGAGATGAGATTTATATCCCATTTAGATATGCTTAGATTTGCAGATAGACTATTAAAGAAAGCTCATATACCTATGAAATATACGCAAGGTTTCCATCCAAGACCAAAAATATCTTTAGGAAATCCAATATCATTAGGAACTGAGGCTTTTAATGAGTTAATGGATATAGAGTTATCAGAAATGATGACAAACGAGGAAGTTTTAGAGAGAATGAACTCTGCAAGTGTTCCAGGATTTAGAGTTAATAAAGTTGAAACAATAGAGGATAAAAAAAGTATTGTTGATACATATACAAATGCATTGTTCCAAATAACAGGAACTAAAGATGATATAGATACATTGGAGAAACTTTTCAATCAAGAAGAGATTATAGAGAGAAAAGAAAAAAATGGAAAAATATCAGAAAGAAATTTAGGGGAAAGAGTTAAAGATTTCTCTAGAGTTGAAAATACAATCAATTTAGAATTGGTTAATACTTCACCAAATTCGTTTTTAATATTAGCGGGAGTAGACATTAAAAACGTACATATAATAAAAAAAGGTTATAAAATCTAAAATATATAATATAAATATAAAGGAGAAAAGGCTATGCTAGATTTAAGATTTATTCGTGAAAATATTGATACACTTCAAGAGATGCTTGTGAACAGAGGAAGCAATATTGATCTTCAAGAGTTTGTAACATTAGATACAGAGAGAAGAGAAATTTTATCCGAAGTTGAAACATTAAAAAATAAAAGAAATACAGAGTCTGCAGAAGTAGCTAGAAGAAAAAAAGCTGGAGAGGACGCATCAGAAATAATTGCTGAAATGGGAAAAGTTTCTGCTCAAATAAAAGAGTTAGATGCAAAACTTGCTGAAGTTGAAGAGAAAGTAACATATTTCCAAATGACACTTCCAAACGCTTACCATTCAAGTACTCCAGTAGGAAAAGATGAAGACGATAACGTTGAAATCAGAAGATGGGGAACACCAAAAGAGTTTTCTTTCACACCAAAAGAGCACTGGGAATTAGGAGAAGAGCTAGGAATATTAGACTTCGAAAGAGGAGCTAAATTAGGTGGATCAAGATTTACTATATATAGAGGAGCAGCAGCTAGATTAGAGAGAGCTTTAATCAGCTTTATGCTAGATATACATACAACAGAGCATGGATATACAGAGCACTTAACACCATTCATCGTAAGAAGAGAGGTATGTGAAGGAACAGGACAACTACCTAAGTTCGAAGAGGATATGTATAAAACAACTGATGATATGTTCTTAATTTCTACTTCAGAAATTACATTAACAAACATTCACAGACAAGAGATTTTAAATGAAAGTGATCTACCAAAATACTACACAGCGTACTCGCCTTGTTTCAGAAGAGAAGCTGGATCATATGGAAGAGATTTAAAAGGATTAATCAGACAACATCAATTTAATAAAGTTGAAATGGTTAAGTTAGCAACTCCAGAAACATCGTATGATGAGTTAGAGAAAATGTTACTTAACGCTGAAACTATTCTTCAAAGATTAGAGTTACCATACAGAGTAATTCACCTTTGTTCAGGAGATATGGGATTCGGGGCAGCTAAAACTTATGATATAGAAGTATGGTTACCTGGGCAAAATAAATTTAGAGAGATATCTTCTTGTTCTAACTGTGGAGATTTCCAATCAAGAAGAATGGGATTAAAGTATAGACCAGAAGGAAGCTCAAAGAGTGAGTTCTGCCATACATTAAATGGATCAGGATTAGCAGTAGGAAGAACATTACTTGCAATCATGGAAAACTACCAACAAGAGGATGGGTCATTCTTAATACCAGAAGCATTAGTACCATACATGGGTGGTATGACTGTTGTTAAAAAGTAGTCTTTTAGTTTTATTTATCTTGAATCTATTGATTAAAGATATGAGAGTATTGGGAGTTTTGTTATTTGTTGGAGTTTTATTAAATATATTTTTAAATAAAGAGTTACTGAAACATCTGAAAAAATTAAAGTTTCTTTTATTTATCTATTTAACTACTTTTTTAGCTCAGATATATTATAATCAAGAGGGAGAGGTATTTTTTAAAATTTATAACATCTATGTTACAAAAGGTGGTATTTTAAATTTTGCTTCGAGTTTTTTAAGAATAATCAATTTAATTTTATTATCTTGGTTAGTGAATACTCAAAAGGTATTACCTAAGAGTTTAGCATCTTATCAACAAATAGTTGAGGATGTAATTGAACTTATTCCTGAAGTTTTTAAAATATTTAAGAGTAAAAGAAAAATAAAGTGGTTTTTTAGATATATTTTAAGTCAAATAAAGATAAAAAACTAATAGTTTCAAAAATTGATTTTAGTTCAAAAATTTGTTATATTAATAGATGAATAAAATATCAGGAGGAAAAGTTATGTCATATAATTATAAAGATTTAGGATTATCTAACACTAGAGAAATGTTCGCAAAAGCTAATAAAGAGCACTACGCAGTTCCAGCATTCAACTTCAACAACATGGAGCAAATGTTAGCAATCGTAGAAGCTTGTGCTGAAATGGGATCACCAGTTATATTACAATGTTCTACAGGAGCATTAAAATATATGACAAAAGAGGTTGCTCCATTATTAGCAAAGGCAGCTGTAGATAGAGCAAGAGCTATGGGATCAGACATTCCAGTAGCGTTACACTTAGATCACGGACCAAACTTAGATGCAGTAAAAGCTTGTATAGATGCAGGATTCTCATCAGTAATGATCGATGGATCTCACTATTCATTCGAAGAAAATATAGCAATTACAAAAGAAGTTGTAGAGTACGCAAAGCAATTTGACGTAACTGTAGAAGCTGAATTAGGAGTTCTAGCTGGAGTAGAGGATGACGTTGTTGCAGAGCACAGCATCTTCACAAACCCTGATGAAGTAGAAGAGTTTGTATCAAGAACTGGAGTAGAATCATTAGCAATCGCTATTGGAACATCTCATGGAGCTCACAAGTTCAAGCCAGGAACTGACCCTAAGTTAGAGTTAAACATCTTAGCTGAAATTGAAAGAAGATTACCAGGATTCCCAATTGTATTACATGGATCATCAGCAGTACCTCAAAAGTACGTTGAAGAGATCAAAAAATTCGGTGGACAATTAAAAGATGCTATCGGAATTCCAGATACAGAGTTAATGGGAGCTGCTAAATCAGGTGTTGCAAAAATAAACGTTGATACTGATGGAAGACTTGCGTTCACTGCTGGAGTAAGAAGAGTATTCGGAGAAACACCTGCAGAGTTCGATCCAAGAAAATACTTAGGTGTTGCACAAGCTGAAATGAAAGCTTACTACAAATCAAAAATCAAAACTGTTTTCGGATCAGAAAACGCTTACACTGCTGCAAAGTAGTTTAAATAAAAAAACCTGTAGATTTCTACAGGTTTTTTTATTTTATATATTTCCCCATTTTATATATATAAGTTTTACTTATCTCGCCATTATTTTTATAAAGAGTATATACTCCGTGTAACTTTCCATTTTTATAGTTTGCTTCTGATTTTACAGAGCCATTTTCAAAATATGTTAATTCTTTTCCATTTTTTAAATTTTTAGGTTCACTATTTTTTTGCAACTTTGGTAAAAAGAATAGTGACAAAATAGTAAGAACAGAAATAGATTTTTTCATTTTTAATTACACCTCGATTAGTTTTATTAAACATAATATAACATCTCAAACATTATTGGTCCAATATTATAATATATATAATAGTTATAAGTTTTATGTTATAATCATTTTGGAGGTGTTAAAATGGATTTAAATAAATTTGAATATATACTATGTGTAGCACAGGAGAGAAGTTTTACAAAAGCAGCAGCAAAACTTTATATTTCTCAGCCAGCGTTAAGTCAATATGTTGCAACTTTAGAGGAACAAATTAAAGTTAAACTATTTGATAGAAGTGTAACACCATTAAAATTAACTTTGGCAGGAGAAATTTTTATAAAAAGAGCCTTAGAAATTTTAGAATTAAAAAAAGATTTGTGGAGAGAACTACAAGATTTAGCAGATAATTTGGTGGGAAATATTTCAATTGGAGTTTCTCCAAATAGAAGTTTATATCTTTTGCCCTATTTCTTTTCAGATTTAAAAGATAGTTTTCCAAATATAAGAGTTGAAATTGTAGAAAAAAATAGCCAAGATTTGGAAAAAGGAGTTTTAGATGGAAGAATAGATATTGCTATAATATCTTTACCATTAACAAATGCAGATTTAGATTATATAAAATTTTTCGAAGAGGAGCTATTTTTAGTTACACCTAAAAATACTGAGTATAGTAAAAAATTTGTTGATGGAAAAATAGATTTTACTCTACTAGCTGAGGAAAAATTTATTTTATTGAAAGAAAAACAAAAGCTGAGAAGTGTTATTGAAAGTGTATTTTTAAAAAATAGATTTATTCCAAATATATACTTAGAAACAGAAAACCAAGAGTGTGTTTTAGAGATGATATCTTTGGGAATGGGGGTAGGTTTCACATCTAATATGATTTTAAAAAATAAAAGATGGGAGGATAAAATTGAAGCTTTTCAGTTAAATGAAGATGGTTTAAATAGAGAGTTTGCAGTTGTTTTTAAAAAAAATAAAAAAATAAATAATGTTGAAAAAGAATTTATAGAAATTTTACAAAAAAAATTTAAGTTATTTTAGCTATTGATTTTTAAAAAAAAATATAGTAATAGAATATAGTGAATTCTTCAGAAAATAAAATCAAAATAGGAGGTAAAAATGGCTTGCAGCAATGAGTTAAAAAAAGAGTTGTATGATGAATTGAAGAAGTATATAGATGAAGTTAGAGAGAAAAATGGTGCTTTAATCTCTGTACTTCATAAGGGGCAAGAGATATTTGGATATCTACCTCAAGAAGTACAAGAGTTTATAGCAAAAGAATTAAATTTACCAATAGCAAAGGTATACGGAGTAGTAAGTTTTTATCATTTCTTTTCAATGGTTCCAAAAGGGAAACATCCAATTTCAGTTTGTATGGGAACGGCTTGTTATGTTAGGGGAGCTGAAAAGGTATTGAACAGTATAAAAAACTATTTAGGTGTGGATGTTGGTCAAACAACAGAGGACGGTTTGTTCTCGATAGACGCTCTAAGATGTGTGGGAGCTTGTGGATTAGCACCAGTTGTTCTTATCGGAAAAGATGTATATGGTAAAGAAGATGTGAAAGATATGAAGAAAATACTAGAGAAGTATAGAAAACAAGAATCGAAATAATCGTTATTACATTAAAAGTATTTTAGGAGGCTAGTTATGAAAGAGATAAAGAAAATACTTGTTTGTGGTGGTACTGGTTGTTTATCTGCAAAAGCAGCAAAAATTGTGGAAAACTTAAGAAAATCAATAAAAGAGCATGGATTGAAAGAGGATGTAGAGGTTATTCAAACGGGGTGCTTTGGATTCTGTGAGAAAGGACCTATAGTTAAAATAATTCCAGAAAATACATTTTATATTGAAGTAAAACCAGAGGATGCAGAAAGAATAATAGTAGAAGACATAATTAGTGAGAAAAGAATAGTTGATTTGTTGTATATCGATCCAAGAAATGGTGAGAGAGTTTTTGAAGGTGAAAATATGGAGTTTTATAAAAAGCAATTGAGAATGGCTTTAAAAAATTGTGGAACTATTGATCCTGAATCAATAGAACAATATATTGCTGCAGATGGATATGCTGCTTTCAAAAAAGTTTTAACAACAATAAAACCAGAAAATGTAATAAAGATTATTAAGGATTCAGGACTTCGAGGTCGAGGTGGAGGAGGATACTCAACAGGTTTGAAATGGGAGTTTGCTTCTAAAAATATATCAGATCAAAAATATATAGTTTGTAATGCTGATGAGGGAGATCCAGGAGCTTTCATGGATAGATCTATTTTAGAGGGAGACCCACATAGTATAATAGAGGGAATGGCGATAGCTGGATATTCGATAGGAGCTACAAAGGGGCTTGTATATATAAGAGCTGAGTATCCATTAGCAATAGATAGATTGCGAAAAGCAATTGAATCTGCAAGAACTGAAGGTATTTTGGGTGAAAATATATTCGGAACAGAGTTTTCTTTTGATATAGAGATTAAGTATGGAGCTGGAGCATTTGTTTGTGGAGAGGAAACAGCTTTAATTCACTCTATGGAGGGTGAAAGAGGAGAGCCAACAACAAAACCACCTTATCCAGCTGAATCAGGATATTGGGGGAAACCAACAATAGTAAATAATGTTGAAACACTAGCGAATATAGCTCAAATCATATTAAAAGGAACTGAGTGGTTTAGAAGTATAGGAACTAAAAACTCACCTGGGACAAAAGTTTTTGCTTTAGCAGGAAAAATAAACAATGTTGGATTAGTAGAAGTGCCTATGGGAACAACCTTAAGAGAGGTTATTTTTGAAATAGGTGGAGGAATAAAAAATAATAAAAAGTTTAAAGCGGTTCAAACAGGAGGACCATCTGGTGGATGTTTAACAGAGAATGATTTGGATACACCAATAGATTTTGATACGTTGTTGGCAAAAGGATCAATGATGGGATCAGGTGGAATGATTGTAATGGATGAAGATGATTGTATGGTTGGAGTTTCAAAATTCTATTTGGAATTTACTGTTGATGAATCTTGTGGAAAGTGTGCACCATGTAGAATAGGTAACACAAGGCTCTGGGAAATACTAGATAGAATAACGAAAGGAGAGGGAAAAGAAGAGGATATAGGACTTTTAAGAGAGCTTTCTCAAACAATAAAAACAACTTCTCTTTGTGGATTAGGACAAACATCTCCAAATCCAATACTATCAACGTTGAATCAATTCATGGATGAATATTTAGAACATATACACGACAGAAAGTGTAGAGCAGGACAATGCCAAGCTTTAAGAAGATATCTTGTTAATGATAGATGTGTTGGATGTACAGCTTGTGCAAGAGTTTGCCCAGTGGCTTGTATTGATGGTAAAGTAAAAGAGAGACATGTGATAGATCAAAGTAGATGTATTAAATGTGGAGCTTGTCATAGTGCTTGTAAATTTAATGCAATAGATGTAGCTTAGTGGAGGTAGTTTATGAAAAATGTTATTGTTATAATAGATGGTAAAGAAGTAGAAGCTTTAGCAGGAACAACAATATTAGAAGCAGCAAAAAGTGCTGGAATAAAAATACCGAGCTTATGTTACATGAATATACCAGAGATTGGATTTAAAAATGATTGTGCTTCGTGTAGAATATGTGTTGTAGAAGTAGTTGGAAGGAAAAATTTAGTTCCATCTTGTGCAACGCCGATTTCACCAGGAATGATAATAAATACAAATACAATGGAAGTTCTAGAGAAGAGAAGAAATGTTTTGGAGTTGATGCTTTCAAACCACCCAACAGATTGTTTGATCTGTGCTAAGAATGGAAAATGTGATTTACAAACTTTGGCAATGGAGTTTGGAATTAGAGATATAAGATTTAAAGGAAAAATATTTGAATATAGAAGAGAGGTTTCACCATCTATAGTTAGAGATTTGGATAAATGTATAATGTGTAGAAGATGTGAAAATATGTGCAATAATATTCAGCAATGTCAGGTTTTATCAGCTGTGAATAGAGGATTTAAATCAGTTGTTTCTACAGCTTTTGAATCAGATTTAGATAAAACCAATTGTACATTCTGTGGGCAGTGTGTTGCTGTTTGTCCAGTAGGAGCTCTTTATGAGAAAGATTATACATGGGGACTTATAAAAGATATAGCAAATCCGAGAAAAAGAGTTACGGTTCAGGTTGCACCAGCTGTTAGAGTAGCAATAGGTGAAGAGTTTGGCTATGAGCCAGGAACAGATGTTACAGGCAAATTGGTAACGGCTTTGAGGAAGTTAGGATTTGATGATATTTTTGATACAAACTATGCAGCAGATTTGACAATTATGGAGGAAGCAGCAGAGTTTAAATTGAGATTGGAAAAATATTTAAATGGTGATAAAGGTGTAAAATTACCAATATTGACATCTTGTTGCCCTGCATGGGTTAATTTTATAGAGTATCATTATCCAGATATGCTAGATATTCCATCTTCTGCAAAGTCACCACAACAGATGTTTGGAGCGGTCTTAAAAAATATTTGGGGACCAGCGAGAGGAATAAAAAGAGAAGAGATAATAAACGTTTCGATAATGCCTTGTTTAGCTAAAAAATATGAAGCTTCGAGAAAAGAGTTTTCAACAGATGGAGTTCCTGATGTGGATTATTCTATTTCAACAAGAGAGTTAGCACACCTTTTAAAACAATCAAATATTGATTTAAGAAAGCTTGAGGATTCAGAGTTTGATAATCCTTTAGGATATTCAACGGGCGCAGCGGTGATATTTGGTAGAACAGGAGGAGTTATTGAAGCCGCTACAAGAACTCTTTATGAATGGATGACAAATGAAACTTTAGAAGAGGTTAACTTTGAATCAATGAGAGGGATGCATGGAATAAAAATCAGTGAAGTAAAAATTGGTGATACTCTTGTGAAGATTGCTATCGCAAATGGATTATCTTCAGCAAGAGAGGTTTTAGATAGAGTTCGATCAGGAGAGGAGTTTTTCCATGCGATTGAGATTATGGCATGTAAAGGTGGATGTGTTGGAGGGGGAGGGCAACCTTATCATCACGGAGATTTTGAAAAGGTAATAAAAAGAGCAGAGGGACTACAAAGTATTGATAATGGAAAAATGTTTAGAAAATCACATGAAAATCCATATATTCAGTCTTTATATGAAAAATATTTAGAACATCCTTTAAGTTCAGAAGCTCATAGAATACTACATACGAAATATTATTCTAAAAAAAATAAAAACGAATAAGCATATTAGAAAAAAATAACAGTAGTACCTAACTACTGTTATTTTTTGTTGTCTTTAACTCTTTACAAAGGAATGACAATGTAATATAATCTAAGGAAGAATATCAAAAAATAGATAACCTACGGGAGGACAAATGATAAAAGAAACTAGATTGGTAGAGAATTTTTTAGATATGGTAAAAATCTCATCTCCTTCAAAGAATGAAAGAGCTATGGGAGACTATCTGATTAAACTACTAGAAGAGTTAGGATTAGAAGTAAAAGAGGATAACGCAGGAGAAGTAAACGGTGGAAACTGTGGTAATATAATTGGAGTTTTAAAATCTCCAGGAAAGAAAAAACTTTTATTCAGTGCACATATGGATACAGTAGTACCTTGTGAAAAAGTAACTCCAATAGTAGAGAATGGAGTTATAAAATCAGATGGAACATCAATTCTAGGTGGAGATGATAAGGGAGGAATAGCAGCAATAATTGAGATGCTAAGAGTGATAAAAGAAAATAACTTGGATCATCCAGAAATTATAGTTGTTTTTTCTATGGCAGAAGAGATTGGATTATTAGGTTCTAAAGCTTTTGATATAGAAAGTTATGGTGTAGATTTTGGATTTATTTTAGATTCGAGTGGAAAGCCAGGAAAAATAATAACAAAAGCACCATCAGCTGCAAGAGGAATTATAACAATAGTAGGAAAACCAGCTCATGCAGGAATATCACCTGAAAGTGGAATCAACGCTTTAACAGTTGCTGCACATGCAATTACAAAAATAAAATTAGGAAGAATTGACACTGAAACAACATCAAATATTGGTGTGGTTAAAGGTGGACAAGCAACAAATATTGTTATGCCTTCAGTAGAGTTAGATTATGAAGCAAGAAGTTTATCTAATGAAAAATTAGAAGTTTTATTAAAAGAAACATTTGATATATTCGAAGATGTTTGCAAAGAATTTGGAGCTAAAATGGAAAATACTGTAAAAGTAGAGTATCCAGGATTTGCTTTAGAGGATAATGCAGAGGTTGTTGAAATAGTCAAAGCTGCTTGTCAAAAAGTTGGAATTGAAAGTGAAACAGTTTCTTCAGGTGGAGGAAGTGACACTAATATCTATAATAACAAAGGTGTTCCAAGTGTAAATTTAGCTGTAGGGATGTCAAAAGTACACACACTAGAGGAGTATATTGAAATAAAGGATTTAGTTGATCTGTCAAAAATATTAGTTGAAATTATAAAAGGATAGAGATGAAAACAGGAAAGAAAAAAAATGGTGTTTTAAATATAATCTATTTATTAATTATTATAATGGTTGTAGTTTTCTTTGCAAAAGATGTTTTTATGTATACAATGACGGGAATTGAAGAGTTTTTACTTCCGTTTCAATCACGTATATACTTCTTAGGAAAAGCAGCAAAAGAAAGCACTGAGAGTGTTATAAACTATAAGGATTTAGTTTCTGAAAATAGTAAGTTAAAACATAGTATAGCTGAAAAGTCATTAGTTGAAGAAAAAAATCAAAGACTATTAGAAGAAAATACAAGATTAAGAGATCTTTTAGAAATGAAAGAACATTTTAAATTTAAATTTAAAGTTGGTAAGATAAGTTTTCAACAAACAAGAGAGATGTATGAAAGTTTTGCAATAAATATTGGAGAAACGGATGGAATTGAAAAAAATATGCCAGTTCTTTTCAATGAGATATTAGTAGGACGTGTGGAAAAAGTATTTAAAAATTACTCTATTGTACAAATGATAACTTTCCAAGATTCTATAGTAAGTGCAACTGCAGGAGATGACACGATTGGAATTATAAAAGGAAATAGAAGTGATCAATTAATTTTTGAACCAGTTTCTTTCCACGAAGCACAATTGAATGTTGGAGATAAAATTTTAACTTCTGGAATTAGTGATGTTTATCCAAAAGGTCTATCGATTGGAGAGATTGTAGAGATAAAACCTAAATATGACAAAACTGTAGAGTACATAGTGAAATTACCATTTAATATAACGGATATGAATGAGATAATAGTTCTTACAGAGGTGGATAGATAATGAAAAAATTTTTTATGTTTTTAGTAGTATCGTCATCACTTTTTGCAGCAACTAATAGAATATCTAATATAAAAGATATTTATTCAAACGTAAAAGAGAGTATCTACTTAAATGGAGAGGAAAGAAAAAAAGAGTATACGATAGAGTATGTAGCTCAGGATTATTTAAGAAAAGAGATGTCACTTCCGAATGTGAATAAAGGAGAGATTTTTCAATATGAAAATGGAGAATCTTATCAGTATATACCTTTATTTAACGAAGTTTCAAAAAATAAAAGTGAAGATGTGAGTAATTTTTTATCAATTATTAAAGATTTGAAAATAAAAGATCAAAATGATAAAGAATTTAGTGAAAATTATTATCTAGAAAAAATAAAAGAGATAAAATACAAAGATGCTTACACAATAAAAGTAAAGCAATATAGAAAAATAAATGGGTACTTACTACCTATTAAAATGGAAATTTTTGAAAAAAACACTAAAGTAGCAGAACTACATTTAGAAAATACAAAAGTTAATAGTGGCCTTAAAAGAAAGGAACTAAAAAAATGAAATTTATAAAAACCAAGGGATTGATAATAAAAAAAGTAGATTTTGG
The DNA here is from genome assembly GCF_945952365.1 of uncultured Cetobacterium sp. Lineage (GTDB taxonomy): Bacteria > Fusobacteriota > Fusobacteriia > Fusobacteriales > Fusobacteriaceae > Cetobacterium_A. The sequence goes on along the minus strand of NZ_CAMFHX010000013.1, from coordinate 37,134 downwards.
AGAAGGAGATAGAATTATAACTGTTTTTTCTGAAAATTTTGGAAAAATTGATCTCTTGGTTAAAGGAATTAGAAAAAGTAAAAAAAGAGACCAAAGTTCGGTAGATTTATTGACTCTATCAAATTTTACATTTTATAAAAAAGGTGATAATTTTATACTTAATACAATAGACAGTATTGACTTTTTTTATGATTTAAAAACGGATATAGAAAAGTTAGAAATTGTATCTTATATTCTCTCTATAGTTAATGAACTAATTTTGCCAGGTGAGAGAAAAAAAGAGTTTTTTGAAAGGTTAGAAAAAACTTTATATTTTATTGTGAAAAATAGTAGTTACACTAATTTTTTATTAGTTTTAAAAATGCTAAATTGGATGATAAAAAATGAAGGATATAGAATAGATATAGCTGGTCAAAAATATTTTAATATTTCTGAATCGGTTATAAATGATTTTGGAAACGATAAAGTTATACCTTTAAAAAAAGAATTATTTGAAGTGTTGTCAAATATAGAGAAAGCTGAATCAATCTCAGAAGAAAAAACAGATATTAATACGGTGATTGATGCGATTGTTCTTTATGAAAAATATATAAACTATCATTTAGATACGAAATTAAATCTAAAGAAACATTTATTTGGAGGTTACTCATGTTAAACATAGTTAAAATAACTGATTATATGTCAGAGGAACTAATATCACTTAATCTAAAAGCTAAAACAAAAGATGAAGCATTAAAAGAGTTATCAACTTTGATAGGAAAATCAGAGAAAATAAGCAAAAAAGATGTGATATATAAAGCTCTTTTAGAAAGAGAAAATTTAGGAAGTACAGGGATAGGAAAAGGGGTAGCAATACCACATGCTAAAACTGATGCAGCGGAGAGTTTAACAATAGCTTTTGGAATAAGTAGAGAGGGAGTAGATTTTAAATCTTTAGATCAAGAAAAAGTAAAGATATTTTTTGTATTTGCATCACCATTTAAAGATAGTCAAATTTATTTAAAAGTACTGGCAAGAATTTCAAGATTAATAAGAGATGAAAATTTTAGAGAAAAGCTTTTAAATTGTGGAAATGCAAAAGAGATATTGGAGTGTATAGACAAAGAGGAAGCTTTATAGGGAGAGAGTATGAGATGTCCATTTTGTAATAGTGAAGACACAAAAGTAATAGATAGTAGAGCATTTTCAGAAAATAATTCTATAAAAAGAAGAAGAGGCTGTAATAGTTGTGAAAAAAGATTTACTACCTATGAAAGAATAGAGGAAAATCCAATCTACGTAGTTAAAAAAAATAAAAGTAGAGAAAAATTTAATAAAGAAAAATTATTAAGAGGATTAGAAAGAGCAACTAACAAAAGAAATATAAGTAGAGATGACTTAGAAAAGTTTATTGCTGATGTGGAAAAAGTAATACAAAACACTTTAAAAAATGAGATAACAACACAGGAGTTAGGGGAGCTTGTACTAGATAAATTAAAAGAGTTAGACGAGGTTGCATATGTTAGATTTGCATCTGTATATAAAGAGTTCGATGATATAAAATCTTTTATTGATACTGTTGAAGATATAAAAAAGGATAAAAAAATATGAAAGTTCTAATTATAAATGGACCAAATTTAAATTTTCTAGGAAAAAGAGAACCTGAAATTTATGGAAACAAAACTTTAGATATAATAAATAGCGAAATTGAAATATTTGGAAAAAACCATGAGATGGAATTAAGTTTTTATCAATCGAATCACGAAGGGTTTATTATTGATAAAATTCAGGAAGTGTATAAAGAGATTGATTACTTGATAATAAATCCAGGGGCATTAACACATTATGGGATAGGAATAAGAGATGCGATTTTGTCAACTAATATGAAAACAATAGAAGTTCATTTATCTAATGTTTACTCGAGGGAGGAGTTTAGACATAAATCCGTAATATCGGATATATGTATAGGGAAAATTACTGGTTTCGGTTCAGAAGGGTATAAAATGGCTCTTCAATACTTGAGTAGCTTAAAAAAATAGGAGGCAAAATGAGAATTTTATTTATGGGAACACCAGAGTTTGCGGTTCCATCGTTAGATACATTAAGAAAAAAGCATGAGATAGTAGGAATATTTACAAAAGTGGATAAACCTAACACTAGAGGAAAAAAAATTAAATATACACCAGTTAAAGAGTATGGGTTAGAAAACAATATACCAGTTTATCAACCAAATTCATTAAAAACAGATGAAACATTTGATTTAATAAAAGAGTTAAATCCAGATCTAATTGTAGTTGTTGCATATGGTAAAATAATTCCAAACAACATAATAGATTTTCCAAAATATGGAATAATAAATGTTCACTCATCACTACTTCCAAAATTTAGAGGAGCAGCTCCTATAAATGCAGCTATTATAGCTGGAGAGAAAGAGAGTGGAGTAACTATTATGGATATAGCAGAAGAACTTGATGCAGGAGATATAATATTAAAAGGGGTAACTCCTATATACGAAGAGGATACATTCTTAACTTTACACGATAGATTAAAACTTATTGGAGCTGAAAAGCTTGATGAGGCAGTGGATCAAATTCAAAATGGAACAGCTCAAAGAGAGGTTCAAGACCATTCAGCTGTTACTTTTGTAAAACCGTATAAGAAAACTGATTGTATTATTGATTGGAGCAAAACAGAGGAAGAGATTTTCAACTTTGTAAGAGGAATGAATCCTTTCCCAACAGCTTATACAACACATAACGACAAGATTTTAAAAGTTTATGCTGTGGAAAAACTTAATAGAGTTTACGATGGGGAAAATGGAGAGATAGTAGATTCTATTAAAGGAAAAGGGTTTGTTGTAAAAGTTGGTAATGGAAGCGTAATCTTAACAGATATTAAACCTGAAAACAAAAAAAATATTTCAGGAAGAGATAGTATAAATGGTAATTTATTTAAAATAGGTGAAATTTTAAAATAAAATTAAGTGGGGGGAGATGTAAAATAATGAAGACTTCAGAAAGAAAAGAAAAAATCTCGAGAAAGACCATAGAGAGACTGACGATGTATTTAAAGTGCTTAGATAAATTTTCACCGGAGGATTATATCTCATCCGAAGAAATGGGCGTTTTATTGGGAGTAACAGCAGCTCAAATAAGGAAAGATTTCTCTAATTTTATAATGGACATCGAGTCGTGTATAGGAATAAGGGGCAAAGGGTATAACGTAAAGTGTCTTTACGAAATGATTGAAAATATATTGGGAATAAATAAACAAAATAATGTAATAATTGTTGGAGCTGGAAAATTAGGAAATGCGATATTGCTAGAGGGAGATATTGATAAACCTAGATTTAATATTGTTGGAATTTTTGATATAACAAAAAGTAGAATTGGAAAAGAGTATAAAGGAATAAAAATAAGTAGTGTAAGTGATATCCCTAGAATTGCTGCTGAGCAGAAGATAGATTTAGCAATCATAACAGAAAATAAATCAATCGCTCAACAAGTCACAGATATTGTTACACAATCTGGAGTAAAAGCAATATTAAATATGACATCTTTAGAGATAAAAGTTCCAAAAGATGTTGTAATTGAGCATATAGATTTAAATAGAAAGCTTCAAGAGTTGAATTACTGGAAAGAAAAGGTGGAATAGTAATGAAAATTTTAGATGGTAAATACGTATCTCAAAAAGTTAGAGATTCTATAAAAAGTGAGATAATTGAGATAAAAGAAAAAATGGGAAAGGTTCCAGGTTTAGCAGTGATACAAGCTGGAGACAATTTAGCATCTAAAATTTATGTTAATTCTAAAATAAAGCAGTGTGCAGAGGTGGGAATTGAGTCAAAAAACTTTATTTTACCAGCAGATGTAACTGAAGAGGAACTTTTAAATAAAATAGATGAATTAAACAAAGACGATGCAATAGATGGTATTTTAGTTCAATTACCATTACCTAATCATATAGATACACCAAAAGTTATAGAAACTATAGATATTGCAAAAGATGTAGATGGGTTTAAACCAGAAAATTTAGGTAAGGTTGTTTTAGGAGATGAAACTGCACTAATCTCTTGTACACCAGCAGGAATACTTAGATTGTTTGAAGAGTATAAGCTTGCTTTAGAGGGGAAAGATGTTGTTGTTATAGGTAGAAGTAATATTGTAGGGAAACCAATGACAGCACTTTTAATAAATGAAGGAGCAACAGTTACTGTTTGTAACAGTAAAACAAAGAATCTTTCAGAAAAAACAAAAAATGCAGATGTTGTAATAGTAGCTATAGGAAAAGCTAATTTCTTAAAAGGGGATATGGTAAAAGATGGAGCTATTATAATAGATGTTGGAATTAACAGAGATGAAAATAATAAAATCTGTGGAGATGTAGATTTTGAATCTGTAAAAGATAAGGTATCATATATCACGCCTGTTCCAGGAGGAGTAGGACCAATGACAATTGCAATGCTACTTAATAATACATTAAAAGCATTCAAAATCGGAAAAAAAATATAGGGGAGAGTTTAAAATGGAGAAAAAAGAATTTTATATTGTTGATAAAAGAATATTACCAAACTCAATACAAAGTGTTATTAAAGTAAATGAGATTGTTCAAGCTGAGAGAATCTCTAAATATGAGGCTATTAAAAGAGTAGGAATAAGTAGAAGTACTTACTATAAATATAAAGATTATATAAAGCCATTCTTCGAAGGTGGAAAAGAAAAGGTATTTAGTATCTATTTATCTTTAGAAGATAAGCCAGGAATTTTAGCTAGAGTTTTAGATATTATTGCAGGAGAGCAAATGAATATCTTAACAATAGTACAAAATATAGCTATTGATGGAATCAGTAGAGTAACTATCTCTATTCAAACAACAGAGAATTTACTTAGAAAAATAGAAGAGATGTTAGAAAAAATAAGTTCATTAGAATTAGTAAAAGAGTTAAGAGTTATCGGAAGTAACTAGGGAGGAACAATGAAGTTAGATTTAGAAAGCATAAAAAAATTAGCTAAAAGTATAGAGGAGCACAATCTTTCTGAAATTAGTGTAGAAGTGAACGGAACAAAGCTTACAATGAAAAAAGAGGAGCCAAAAGATGAAGTGGTAGCATCAACAGTAAAGTATGTTGAACAACCAACTATTTTATCAAATGAGGGTTCTTTTGAAACTGAAACTAACGAAGTCGTAGAAGAGGGAATAGAAATTTTATCACCAATGGTAGGAACATATTACTCAGCTCCTTCACCAGATTCAGAGGATTTTGTAAAAATTGGAGATAAAATTGAAGTTGGAGATACAGTGTGTATCGTTGAAGCTATGAAAATGATGAATGAAGTTAAGTCAACAGTAGCGGGAACAGTTATTGCATTAAAGTCAGAAAATGGAAAAGCTGTTAAAAAGGGAGAGATATTATTCTTAGTAAAATAGAGGAAAGCTGATAGCTTTCCTTTTTCTTCTTTGATAGGCAGCGTGTTGTTTTTTATGGAGAATTATGGTAGAATATATAGGTATTCAATTTAAAAAAATAAGGAAGGTGTATTGTAAAGTTGGACACGTATCGTGATATTATTATATTAGTTGTATTAATTTTACTATCTGGTTTTTTCTCAGCCTCAGAAACAGCGTTAACTTCTTTTAAAACCACAGATTTAGAAGATGTAGAGAAATCGAATAAAAAGACAGCACATTTATTAAAAAAATGGTTGAAAAGTCCAAATGAGATTTTAACAGGAATGCTATTAGGAAATAACATAGTAAATATTTTAGGATCATCTATAGCTACTGCATTAGCAATTAATATAATGGGAAATTCTCCTAGAAGTTTAGCTATTGTTACAGGAGTAATGACTGTTTTAATACTTATATTTGGAGAGATAACACCTAAAATTATGGCAAAAAACAATGCTAGATATTTTTCGAAAGTTGTTATAGGGCCGATATATTATTTTGGTGTATTGATGAAACCGTTAGTAAAAATATTGATGTGGACTTCAATTTTAATAGGAAGAATATTAGGAGTTGAAGTAAAAACGGAAAATATAATGTTCACAGAAGAGGACTTAATCTCGTTTGTAAATGTTGGAGAAGCAGAAGGAATTATTGAAGAAGAGGAAAAAGAGATGATTCATTCTATCGTTGGACTAGGAGAAACTAGTGCTAAGGAGATAATGACTCCAAGAACTTCGATGTTTGCAGTAGAGGGAAATAAAACTTTAGATGACATTTGGGATGAAATGATTGATGCTGGATTTTCAAGAATTCCAGTTTATGAAGAAACAATTGATAATATAATAGGAGTTTTGTACACTAAAGATGTATTGAACTACCTAAAGGCAAATAGTACAAATACTCAAGTAAAAGAGTTAGTTAGAGAAGCATATTATGTTCCTGAAACTAAATCTATAATTGAAATTCTTCAAGAGTTTAAAAGTAAAAAAGTTCATATTGCATTGGTATTAGATGAGTATGGAGGAATTGGTGGAGTTTTAACAATAGAAGATTTGTTAGAAGAGATTGTTGGAGAGATTCGTGATGAGTTTGATCATGAAGAAGAGGAAACAATAAAAGAGATTGATGATAATAGATATGAAGTTGACGCTATGCTAGATATAGAAACAATAAATAAAAATTTAAGTATAGAACTTCCAATATCAGAAGACTATGAAAGCTTAGGTGGATTACTTATGTCTGAACTTGGAAAAATACCATCAATTGGAGATGTTGTAGAATTTGAAGATGTAAAATTAGTTGTTATTCAAGTCGAAAAGATGAGAGTATCTAAGGTAGAGATACAGAGAGAGGAATAATAATGAAAAGAGTAAAGGCCAGTTTTTATAGCGGATTAATTGCGATATTGCCGATAGTTATCACAGTTTATATATTTAACTGGATATTTCAAATATTCTTAGGATTATTACAGGATTCTTTTGTTACTGTAGCAATAAGAAGTTTAGTAATACATGCAGGTTTAGGAAAAGAACAGGATTTACATCTGTATACTCAGATATTAATAAATGTATTATCTTTTATAACGGTTATTTTAACTTTGATAATAATTGGAACTGCAATGAGAGTATTTCTGTTTAAAAAAATAGGGTCTTTTCTAAACAATCTATTAGTAAAAATTCCATTATTTAGTCAGATATATAGTACAATTACACAAATAATATCTTTATTTGCAGCAGATAGACAAAAATCTTATCAGAAAGTAGTTATGTTTGAATATCCTAGAAAAGGAATCTATAGTATAGGCTTTATGACTTCTAATAGCAATCATTTAGCTGAAGAGGTAACACAAGAGGAGATGTGCAATGTATTTTTACCAACTTCTCCAAATCCTACATCAGGGATGTTTATAATATTAAAAAAATCTGAAGTGAGAATTTTAGATATAAAAGTAGATGATGCAATAAAGCTTATAATTTCAGGAGGAGTAATATTACCACCAAACAATAAAAAGGAGAACTAGATGTATAAATATCTTTTTTTAGTTTTTATATTCATTGGGTGTAGCAATAAAAAAATAGTAGATAATAAAAATCTTGAAACAAAGGATGAAAAATATTTATTACTTAAAGGCGCTAATTTATATTCTTTAGGAAAAAAAAGTGAAGCACTGTCAACTTATGATGAAATTTTAAAGATTAATAGTAAAAACTCAGAAGCATTAAGAGAGAAAGCTATTATAGAAGGTCAACTTGGAAACAAACTTCAAGCAGAAAAAGATTTACTTAAAGCCTTAAATTTAAATCCGAAAGATAATCTGATTTTAAAAAATTTAGGGTATTTGAATTTTGAAAAAAAGAATTATAAAAAAAGTTTAGAATATTTAAAAAAAGTTCCTTTAGATTTCAGAGAAGATCAGGATTATTTTATTTTAGGGTATGTTGAATTTCTAAATGGAAATTACTTAAATTCTTTAAATTATTATGGATATGTTGAAGATCAAAATATTTTTAATAATGATTTATTTTTTAATTCATATCTTAATAATTTAGAAAGAGTAGAAACTTTTAATAATGATATTTTTTTGAAAATAGAAGATAGAGTTAAAAAAAATAAAAAAAATACTATAAAATTGTCGGATTTCTATAGTTTATCTTTAAAAAAAGATGAGTTATCAGAAAGGGCTTTAAAAAATTATTTAACGTATAACAAAGTGGATAAAGATATAGTTAATAAATTAATTAAATTATACTATAAAAATGGAGATAAAGAAAAAGTAGAGAAAGCTTTAAATTTAATTGACAGTTGATATAGATAATTATATAGAAATAAACTTTTAAAAGAGTAATATTTAGGAGGATTTAAATGGATTTAAAAAAATATGTAGCATTAGTTGAGGATTATCCAAAACCAGGAATAAAGTTTAGAGATATCACTCCTCTAATGGGAAATGGTGAAGCTTATAAATTTGCAACAGATAAAGTTGTAGAGTTCGCAAAAGATCACAACATAGATTTAGTAGTAGGACCAGAAGCAAGAGGATTTATATTTGGATGTCCAGTATCATACGCTTTAGGTGTTGGATTTGCTCCAGTTAGAAAGCCAGGAAAGTTACCAAGAGAAGTTATTGAATACGCTTACGATTTAGAGTACGGTTCAAATGTATTATGTATGCATAAAGATTCAGTAAAGCCAGGGCAAAGAGTATTAATCGTTGACGATTTATTAGCAACTGGTGGAACAATAGAAGCTACAGTAAAGTTAATTGAAGAATTAGGTGGAGTAGTTGCAGGATTAGCATTCTTAATTGAACTAGAAGATTTAAATGGTAAAGAGAAATTAGAAGGATATCCAGTATTAACTTTAATGAAGTATTAATAACTTTTGAGGCGGCACAAAGTTGTGTCGCCTTATTTGTATAATCTTATTAGAAAGAGGTGTATTATGAAATATTGGCAAGAGATAGAAAGTGAAATAGATAAGCATAATTTAAAAGTAGACAGAGAGAAGATCAAAATGGCTTTCTTTTTTGCAGAGGAATGCCATATAGGACAATACAGAAAATCAGGTGACAGCTATATAATACATCCTGTAGAAGTAACTAAAATATTGATAGATATGAAAATGGATACAGAGGGAATAATAGCAGGAATACTTCACGATATAGTGGAAGATACTCTAATAACGATAGCAGATATAAAATATAACTTCGGTGACGAAGTTGCTCACCTTGTAGACGGAGTTACAAAACTAGATCATTTACCAAATGGAACTAAAAAACAGGATGAAAATATAAGAAAAATGATAATAGCTATGGCTAAAGATGTCAGAGTTATTATTATAAAATTAGCGGATAGACTTCATAATATGAGAACTTTAAAGTTTATGCCACCAGAAAAACAAAAAAGAATAGCTCACGAAACACTTTCAATATATGCTCCTTTAGCTCATAGACTAGGAATAGCAAAGATAAAGTGGGAGTTAGAAGATATGTCTTTATATTATTTAGAACCTGAAAAATATAAAGATATAAAAGCTTTAATTGATGAGAAAAAAGATGAGAGAAAAAAATATTTAGAAGAGATGGTAAATAATATAACTCGTCTTTTAAATGAAGTTCAAATTTACGGTAAAGTTAGAGGAAGATTTAAACATTTCTATAGTATCTATAAAAAGATGTTTGAAAAAGGAAAAGACTTTGATGGAATATATGATTTAATAGGAATAAGAATAATCTTAGATAGTGAAGCAGAGTGTTATAACACTTTAGGGGTAATTCATAGTAATTATAGACCTGTCCCAGGAAGATTTAAAGATTATATAGCAGTTCCAAAATCTAATAACTACCAATCTATTCATACAACCATAGTTGGACCTTTAGGAAAATTTGTTGAAATTCAGATTAGAACAGAGGGTATGGATAGAGTAGCAGAAGAGGGAGTTGCAGCTCATTGGAGTTATAAAGAGAATAAAAAAATAAGTAAAAAAGATCAAGTTTATGGTTGGTTAAGAAATATAGTTGAGCTAAATCAAGGTGCTGAAAATACTGAGGAGTTTATAAGAGAGGTTACAGGAGATATTGTAAAAGAAACAGTGTTTGTATTCTCTCCTAAAGGTGATGTTGTAGAGTTAGCTCAGGGTGCAACACCTATAGATTTTGCTTTTAATATTCATACAGAGATTGGAATTAAATGTATTGGAGCAAAAGTAAACGGAAGAATTGTTCCATTAGATTATAAATTAAATAATGGTGACAGAGTTGAAGTAATAACTTCAAAGACTGCAAAAGGACCAGGAAATGATTGGTTAGATATTGTTGCAACTCAAAGTGCAAAAAGTAAAATAAAAAAATGGCTAAAAGATCAAAAGTTAGATGAAAATATAAAATTAGGTAAAGAGTTAATAGAGAAGGAGCTTCTAAAACTAGGAGTAACTTTAAAAGAGTTTGAAGAGGGCGCTGTTTTAAAGAAGCATTTAGAAAAACATAATATGCCAACATTAAATGATTTCTATTTCCACATGGGTGAAACTAAGAGTAAGGTTGATGTAATTATAGCCAAACTAAAAATAGAGCAAGAAAAACATAAAGCTTACGAAGAGACAACCGTAGAAGATTTTATAAAAGAACCAACTAAGAAAAAATCAGCTAAAAAAGATGATCAAGGAATTGTGATAGATGGAACAGAAAATACATTGATAAGATTTGCAAGATGCTGTACTCCACTACCAGGAGATGATATAAGTGGATATGTTACAAAATTGACAGGAATAGCAATCCATAGAAAAGATTGTCCAAACTATATATCAATGGTAAATCATGATCCAGCTAGAGTTATAGATGTTCATTGGGATGAGAAACTATTAAATACTCCATCTAAAAAAAGTAAGTATACATTTGTATTTACTATTAGAGCTTTTGATAGACAGAGTATTTTAATGGATGTAGTTACAACAATCTCAAATCATAAGATAAATGTATTGTCACTAAACTCTCATAATATAAAAAAGGGATTAGATACAATAGCTATTATCAAAGCAACAGTTGAACTAAATAATAAAGATGAATACAAACAGTTAGTTAATCATCTTTTAAAAATAAAAGATGTTATATCAGTAGATAGATAGGAGAGAAGAATGAGTAGAAAGTTACCAGTGACGTACGAGTTATATGAAAAAGATGGAAAGGCAAGAATAGGAAAAATTACAACTCCACATGGAGAGATAGAAACACCTGTATTCATGCCAGTTGGAACTCAAGCAACAGTAAAGGGAATGACTCCAGAAGAGTTAGAGGAGATGGGTTCTGAAATAATACTAGGAAATACATACCACTTATATTTAAGACCAAGTGATGAGCTTGTTGCTAAATTTGGTGGATTACATAAATTTATGAATTGGAATAAGCCAATTTTAACAGACAGCGGTGGATTCCAAGTATTCAGCTTAGGTGATTTAAGACAGATTAAAGAAGAGGGAGTATATTTTAGATCACATTTAGATGGTTCAAAGCATTTTATCTCTCCAGAGAAGTCAATTAATATTCAAAATAACTTAGGTTCAGATATAGTTATGCTGTTTGATGAGTGTCCTCCAGGGATGTCTTCAAAAGAGTATTTAATTCCTTCGATAGAGAGAACAACTAGATGGGCTAAGAGATGTGTTGAAGCACATAAAAGACCAGACGAGCAAGGTTTATTTGCAATTGTTCAAGGTGGAGTATATGAAGAGTTAAGAGATAAAAGTTTTGCTGAATTAAGTGAGATGGATGAGCACTTCTCTGGATACGCAGTTGGTGGATTAGCTGTAGGTGAGCCAAGAGAGGATATGTATAGAATTCTTGATTACATAGTAGAAAAATTACCTGAGGATAAGCCAAGATATTTAATGGGTGTAGGTGAACCTTTAGATATGTTAGAAGCAGTTGCATCTGGAATAGATATGATGGATTGTGTTCAACCATCTAGAATTGGAAGACATGGAACTGTATTTACAAAATACGGAAGATTAGTTGTAAAAAATGCTTCATACTCAGAGGATACAAGACCTTTAGATGATGGATGTGACTGTTATGTATGTAGAAATTATACTAGAGGATATATCAGACATCTGTTTAAAGCAGGAGAGATTTTAGGTGGAAGACTAGCAACATATCATAACCTATACTTCTTACTGAAATTAATGAAAGATTCAAGAACAGCTATAAAGGATAAAAGATTTAATGAGTTTAAAGCTGAGTTTGAAGCTAACTATAAAATTGGAAAAAGCAGTGAATGGATTAAACCTATAAAGTTTGATAAATAAAAAATCGGGTCTTTCGACCCGTTTTTTATTACAGTATATAAATCTAAATTAAATATTTTCTTTTGTAAATTTAAGTTTAAATTCATTTTCAGATCTAACAAAAAACATCTCATCTCCATTTGAATCTAAAACTTTTTCAGAAAAAACTCTATAAAGATACATATTTTGTCCATCTTGCTCATTAGTACAATTCATGACATTATAATTTAAAACTTCATAAAGCTTTCCATTTTTATTATTTTTCCAAAGCTCTTTGTTCATAGCACTCCTTCAAACAGTTATTTCACCGCATAAATCAGTTTCCATATATAATTTTATATCCTCAGTAGAAAGATTTTTTCCTAAAAGATACATAAGTTTTGTTATAGCAGCTTCAGGAGTCATATCCCCACCGCTGATAACTCCAATTCTTTTTAGTGCACTACTAGCTTCATAAAGTCCCATTTTAACAGCTCCTGTAGCACATTGACTTATATTTACAACGACAACACCAGAGTTTATGATAGCCTCTAAAGCTGTTACAAATGATTCAGATGTTGGAGCGTTTCCATTTCCATAAGTTTTTAAAATAACCCCTTTGATTTCAGGATGAGCCTCAACAAGAGTTTTAATATAAAGAGGGTTCATTCCAGGGAATATTTCAACTATAAGAACATTGTTATTTATAAATGGATCAATATAAAACTCTTTTGTAGGCATATCTAAAACCCTTTTATCAGTAACTTTTATTTCACACCCAATCTCTCCTAAAGGTCTATAGTTAGGTGAAGCAAATCCAAAATAATTAGTAGCATCAATTTTTCTAGCACGATTTCCTCTTAAAAGTTCATCTCTAAAACAGATAGTTACCTCTGGAATACTTTTAACACCATAGATTCTATTTCCAGCTATTTGAATAGATGTGATTAAATTTTGAAGAGCATCACTTCTAGGTGTAACTAATGGTACTTGAGACCCAGTAAGTACAACAGGTTTATCTAAATTTTTAAGCATAAAAGATAAAGCTGAAGCTGTGAATGCCATAGTGTCAGTTCCATGTAAAATTACAAATCCTCTATAAGAGTAGTAATTCTGCTCAATAATTTTTACGATATCAATCCAGATTTCAGGATTCATATCTGATGAATCAATTAGAGTTGGAATTTGACAATAGTCAGCTGGAAAATTTTCTAATAAAGGATGGTTTCTAGCAACTTCAAACCAGTTTTTTGCTGGTCTTAAAGGGCTGTTAGGATTATTTTCCTCACTATTAACCATACCAATGGTACCCCCAGTGTTTATAATAAGAATTTTTTCTAACATTTAACTCCTCCTAAACGTAATCCCCTAGTTACCTAGGGGATTACATTTTTTATTATATATCTTTTAAGAATATATTTTGACTTCTATCAGGACCAACTGAAACAACAGTTATTTGACATCCTAAGAACTCTTCAACTCTAGCAAGGTATTTTTTACAGTTTTCAGGTAACTCATCATAGTTTTTCATATTAGAGATATCCTCTGTCCATCCTGGTAACTCTTCATATATTGGCTTTGCATATGCTAACTTTTCAGTAGCAGCAGGAACAGTCGTATAAACTTTTCCATCGATTTCATATCCAGTACAGATTTGTAAAGTATCTAATCCACTTAAAACGTCAATTTTAGTAATAACAACATCTGTTAATCCGTTGATATCTACAGCATATTTACCAACAACAAGATCTAACCATCCACATCTTCTAGGTCTTCCAGTAGTAGCTCCGAACTCTCCACCGATTTGTCTGATTTTTTCTCCTAATTCGTTGTTTAACTCAGTAACGAAAGGACCTTCTCCAACTCTAGTTGTATAAGCTTTCATAACTCCGATTATTCTATCGATTTTCTTAGGTGAAATTCCAACTCCAGTAGTAACTCCTCCACTTGTAGGTGATGAAGATGTAACATATGGGTATGTTCCATAGTTAATATCTAACATCATAGCTTGAGCTCCTTCAAATAAAACGAATTTATCGTCATCTAACGCTTTGTTAATTTCAGGAGTAGCATCAATGATTCTATGCTTTAATCTCTCAGTATATCCTTTGTACTCTTCAAAGATTTCGTTGAAATCCATAGTAGGTGCATCGTATATTTTAGTGAATAACTCATTTTTCTCTTCTAAGTTCATTTTTAATTTCTTAGCGAATAACTCCATATCTAATAAATCAACAGCTCTGATTCCAACTCTTGAGAATTTATCTGAGTAACAAGGTCCGATTCCTCTTTTAGTAGTTCCGATTTTGTTATCTCCACTTCTCTCTTCTTTTAAGATATCAAGTTGAATATGGTAAGGCATAATTAGGTGAGCTCTATCACTAATGAATAGGTGATCTACTTTAGCTCCTTTACCTTCTAATGTATCTAACTCTTTTAAAAGTACTTTTGGATCAACAACAACACCTGGTCCAATGATACATTTTCCTTGTCCGTGTAACATACCAGATGGTAATAGGTGAAGTATGAACTTCTCTCCGTTTACAACAACTGTATGTCCAGCATTGTTTCCACCTTGGAATCTAACAACATAGTCAGCTCTATCTCCAAGAACATCGATTATTTTACCTTTTCCTTCGTCTCCCCATTGAGTTCCAACTACAACATATCCTGCCATTTAAATACCTCCATGTATTATTCGTTATTTGATTTTTTTTATTTCAATATAGTTGATATTTTTATTATGTTTACATATAAATAAATCTTCAAACTCTGTTCTAATATTATCAGCAGCTTTAGGACTATTATGTAAGTCAGCTGTATGATATACAACCTCGTAATTTTCTAATTCTTTAGCAAATTCTAAAACGTCAGCGTAATATTGGTCGTGATCTGTTTTAAAGAATAAAGTTCCTTCAACTTTCATGATTACATCAAGAAGTTCAAATAATCTAGGTTGAAGGATTCTATTTTTTTCATTTCCTTCCCAAGGATCTGGGAAATTGATGTATAAACCTTCAATCTCTCCTTTACCGATAAACTTTGTAATGTCTTCACCACGTCTTCTTAAGAAAACAACATTGTTAAGATTTCTTTTAACAGCTTTAGTAGCAGATAAAACTAATCTTTTAAATCTTATTTCAAGAGCTAAGTGGTTTCTCTCAGGATATTTAGCAGCCATTCCAACAGCAAAATTTCCACTTCCAGATCCAATTTCTAGATATACAGGGTTATTGTTTCCAAAAGCTTTTTGGTTCCAATTATCTCTGTAAGAATCCATAATTTCACTATCGTAGATAATGTGATTAGGGTATTCTACTAACTTAACCATATAAGGGTTATAGTTAATTCTTGGATTTGTGAAGAAGTGTCTCCATAGAGTATCTTCTAATCTTTCTTTCATTCTTCCTCCATAAATTTAATCGTTTTTTCAGCAGCATTTTTATTACTTTTGAAAAACTCTTTTATTTTATCCTCAGAAACAGGATTTGTTTCTAAGAGATTAATAGCATTTAAAAACTCCTCTTTATTATGTACTTTATATCCAATACCAAGTGTTAAAATATCTCTTGAGATATCTTTTACATTTTGGAGATAAGATCCAAAAATAGGTGTTTTACCATAGAAAAGAGGTTCTAATAAACTATGGCCACCTATATCAACTAATGTTCCACCAACAAATGTAATATCAGCAATAGAGTAGAATTTTCTTAAAACTCCCATTTTATCAACGACTAATACTTGGAACTCTTCTGAGCAGGGGTTATTTTCTAAGTCAGTTAATTTTTTATAACTTAGAGTTGAATCTTTTAAAAGAGTTTCGATTTCTGAAACTCTTTCTAGATGTCTTGGAACTATTACAAGTAAGGTGTTCTTCAGTTCTTTATATATATCAATAAGAATAGAATCTTCACCATCACGAGTACTTCCAGCAACAAAAATTTTTCTAGAATTACTTTTTAATAACTTTTTCAATGCTGTTTTCTCACTTGAGTTAAACTCTTCAAATGAAATATCAAATTTTAAATTTCCAGAAACTGAAACTTTTGTAGCTTCAGCTCCAAGAGATATTATTCTTTTTTTATCTTCATCTGATTGCATAGAAAATCCATTTATCTTAGAGAATAAAGGTTTTAAAATCCATTTAACTTTATTATATCTAGGAAAACTTTTATTAGAGATTCTTCCGTTAATGATATATACTTTAGATATTTTATTTCCTAAAGTTATCAAATTTGGCCAAATCTCTGTTTCAATTAAAATAACTTTAGATACTTTAATATAATTAAATATTTTTTTTAAAATAAACATATCATCTAAAGGAAACTTTAGTATAGATATTCTATTATCTTTTGAATATTTATTTAAAGCAGTTTCATAACCTGTATCAGTAAAGACTGTAATTAAAATATTATCTTTAAAATTTTCTTTTAACTTTTTTATAAGGGCATCTGAAAGATTTATTTCACCTACAGATGAGCAATGTACCCAAATATATTGTTCACCTTTTTTCAAGATAGATATATCTTGAAAAAATCGAGTAAAAACAAATTTCATCTTTTTGGGTTTAAAAAGTAAAAAAATAAGTATAAAAGGATATAAAAAACTTCTTACTAAATTGTAAAGCATTATTATCCTCCAATTTTAGTTTGGATTAGATTTGCTATAGCAGCGACACTCTCTTCTATATTCATGAAACTTGTATCGACTTCAACAGCATCATCAGCTTTTTTTAATGGACTCTCTTTTCTTGTAGAATCTGTGTGATCTCTTTCTAAAATATCCTTTAGAACAGTTTCAAAATCTTCATTTATTCCTCTAGAAGCGTAATCTCTTACTCTTCTTTTAGCTCTTTCTTCAGCAGAGGCTATTAGAAACACTTTTAAATCAGCATTTGGAAATACAACTGTTCCAATATCTCTACCATCTAAAATAACTTTTTTACCATGACTGATCTCTCTTTGTAAATCTACTAATTTAGTTCTAACAGCTTTAATAGCTGAAACTGGAGAAACTATTTTAGTTACTTCAGGAGTTCTAATTTTTAAAGAGACATCTTCATTATTTAATATAAATTTATCTCCGATTATATCTACCTTTATATTATCTAAAATTTTCTCAACATCACTTTGAGTATGAAAATCAATATTATTTTCAAGAATATAAAGGGCTACCATTCTGTACATAGCTCCAGTATCAAGGTATGTTAAACCAAAATTTTTAGCAATTACTTTGGCGATAGTACTTTTTCCGCTACCAGCAGGACCATCTAATGCAATGATATAATTCTTCATAAAAATCCTCCCTAAGCTTTGATAAGAAGAGCTCTCCACTCTTTATCTCTTTTGATTTCTAGTATTTCAAGACCTTTTTCCTCTACTTGTTTAACTATTTCTGGTAATTTATCTTCAATAATTCCAGAGAATATAATTAAACCATCTTTTTTTACAACTTTAAAGATATCTTTTAAAAGAAGTAAAATAACATCAGCTAAGATATTAGCTACAACAACATCAAATTGTTTATCTTGAACAACTGAGATTAAATCTCCTAAGAAAACTTGAGCATTTTTTTCTGAAATTTTATTTAACTCTAAATTTTCTTTTGTAGCTTCAACAGCTAACTCATCAATATCAGTTCCATAGATATCAGTCGCTCCTAATTTTTCAGCAGCAATCATTAATATTCCTGATCCTGTTCCCACATCGATAACAGTGTTTCCAGGATTTATATTTTCTTCCATTATTTTTAAGCAAAGAGATGTTGTAGGATGAGACCCAGTACCAAAAGCTCTTCCAGGATCTAATTCAATAACTAACTCATTCTCTTCAGGTTCATATTCTCTCCAAGTAGGCTTTACAACAAACTTTTCACTAACCTTTTCAGGGTAAAGGTATTTTTTCCAACTGTTTTGATAATCTTCCTCATCATACTCATAGAAATCTATAGTGAAAACTACATCATCTCTATCATTGAATCTCTCTTCGAAAGCAGCCTTTATAAGGTCATTTCTTCTTTGAGAATAAGGATTCATTGGGAAATATGCAGAAACTGCATAATCTACCATTAAAAATTGCTTTTCATCTTTATAAAAATCTAAAGGATTTTTAGTTTTTAATGGTTCATCAATTTTTAAACCAGTAGCTCCAAATCCATAAAATATATCACAAACTTCTTTTTGAGTATCATCGATACTATCACTATCAAATATAACTTTTATTTCAACAACTTTCATAAAAACCGTCCTAATTAAATATTCCTAACTCGATAAGAGAAAGGTTGATTCTTTCAATTTTTGTACATTCACCAGTTTCATCATCTAGTTCAATGTCTAATCCATTAATTCTTTCTTTACCTTCGGCAATGTCGAATTTTTGTGGTAAAGCAGTTAAGAATTTAGGGATGATTGATTCTTTTTTCATTCCTATAATACCGTTATCAGAACCAGTCATTCCAACATCACTGATATAACCAGTACCTTCTAATAAAATTTTATTATCTGCAGTTTGAACATGTGTATGTGTTCCATAAACTACAGAAACTTTTCCATCTAAGTAGTTCGCAAGAGCTAATTTTTCTGAAGTAGCTTCAGCGTGGAAATCTATTATAATGTGTTTACATTCTTTTCTGATCTCTTCGATAAGAGCATTAGCCGTTGTAAATGGGCAATCAATTGGAGGCATAAAAACTCTTCCTTGAAGTGACACAACAGCAATCTTATTTCCTTTTCTATCTTTTAAAATAGAGTAACCATTTCCAGGCACACCACTAGGATAATTATGTGGACGAAGAAGTCTATTACTTCTATCTAAATAATCATAAATTTCTCTCTTATCCCAAATGTGATTTCCACTTGTAATAATGTTTACTCCCCAATCTAAAATTTCATCACAAAGCTTTGCAGTGATTCCGAATCCAGCAGCAGCATTCTCTCCATTAACAATTATAAAATCATAGTTGTTTTTGTATTTATCAAGATATGCTTTTAAAGTTTTTCTACCAGGATTCCCTACAACGTCACCTATAACTAAAACTTTCATTATTTACCTCATTTCTATATTTGTATTACCAAAAAATATTATAACATTTTTTACTAGAAATTAAAACTCAAAAAATACTTTTAAAAAAAACAAATTGCATGTTGACAACTACACGAAAATGGTGTATTATTGAGTCAGATAATAAACAAACTAGGAGTGACGCATATGTTAACTAAAGAAGAATTTTTAAAAAAGATAGGACAAAGTGAAGAGGAATTAAAAGCAAAAGGGCTTGAGTTAATGTTCATAGGTGAAGTTGGATATGGCGACGAAGATGATGGATGGGATGTAGTTTATATTGATCCAAGTAGATGTGTAGAAGTAGGTATGGGATGTAAGTGTGCTGTTGGTGGAACACTACACGAAAAATTATAAAATTTATTCAAAATATGTAAATTACAGGTAAGATTTTTTTCTTACCTTTTTTTTATTACAAAAAAATTAAGTTCTATAAAAAAATATGTTATAATTTCAATATAATCATTTCAATATAATCATTTCAATAAGGAGCAGACAATGAAAAGTAGTGGTTTAGTGAAGGATAAAATGGGGAATAAACTGGTTATTTCAATGTATAAAGAGAGTGCATGTTCTCACTGTAATAATTGTAGTGAAAGTGCAAAAATAGCAAATACCTTTACATTTATATCTGATAGAAATGACATTAGTATCGGAGATGTGATAACATTTGAAATGGAAGATAATCAAGTTTTTAAGGCAGCTATGATAGTATATATAATTCCATTGATATTTATGTTTTTAGGATATTATATGGGCAGTAAGTTTGGATTAACAGAGGGAAAAACAATAGCTACAAGTTTTATAAGTTTAATAGCGGCATTTGTAGGTATATTTATTTATGATAGAAAAGTAGTTAAACATAAAATGGAAAAAGCAGTAAAAATAATAGATGTAGAAAGAAAATAGTGAGGGATTAAAATGATAAAAAAAATATCAATAGCTTTTATTTTATTGGTGCAAATAACTTTTGCTAGATACTCACAAGTGGAATACTCTAAAATTTTAAACAAAAACGGAAAAATTTTCGTCAAAAATAATAGGACTCCTTTTACGGGAATGGTGACATTTCAGAACGATAGAGAGTTTTACAAAAATGGTGTACCAGAAGGGAAGTGGTTGTCTTTTTATACAAATGGTAAAATAAAATCAATAGAAAATTGGAGAAATGGAGAATTAAACGGAAAATATGTTTTATATAGTCAGGATGGCCATAAAACATTTCAGACATATTATTTAAAAGGAAAAGATCACGGATTATTTAGGCTTTATCATGAAAATGGAAAGCCTCATATAGTAGGGAATTTTAATAATGGTCAAGCAATAGGAATTTGGAATTACTACAATCAAAATGGAAAGCTGATAGGAAAAAGAGAGTATACGATAGATACAAATCATTTTGATCAGACAAACTAAATACAGGAGAAAACAATCTTATGAAAATAAAATTAAAAAAATACTTTAAGAGTTCAATGCTTATAAATCCAGATAAAGCTAAAAGTTTTTACGAAAAAATAAAAGAGATTTTAAAAAAAGAGGAAGAGGTTGTACTTGATTTTGCAGGAATTCAAGCAACGACATTAGTATTTTTATACGTACTTTTTACTAATTTATGGAATGAATATGGAAATGAATTGAAGAATAAATTAACTATAAAAAACGCATCGCAAGGCTTATTCAGTCAGATGTTATATTTGAAAGATAACTATAAAGAGTTGAAAACAAAGTTTTTAGGAGTTCATCAAAACTTTGAAATAGCATATATAGGATAATTGTTGACAAAATTAATAAAAAATGATAACATACAAAAGTAAAGAAACTATACCAAAAAGGGGTGTAAAAAATATGTTTTTTGAAGAGATACAAAATGAAATATATGATAGTACATTTGATGCAGTTTATAATGCGTTATTAGAAGAGTTTAAAGAAGGAATATTAACTATTGAAAGGTTAACGATGAATATAGACGAGCAACAGCAAGTATTATTAAATGGATTTTTCGAAGGAGAAACAAAATTTGCTTATGCTAGTGCAACAGTAGATGCTCATCAGTATGCTTTAGCAATGATAAAAAAAGGTTTAGTATAAAGAATGGATTTAATCCATTCTTTTCTTTTTTTATACAAAAAGTATTTAAAAAACATTTGAAACAGAACAAAGGAAAATAAAAAAATGTTCAGAAAAAAAACTTGACATAAAAGTGTTCTTATTATATACTAAATACAAGACCGAATTTGATTGAATAGATCTATATACCCCCCAAAAATCTATTTTAATCTTTTTTATTTTTTAACACTCCCCCGTGTTATAAAAAACCCTCCCCCCCAGGAGGGATTTTTTATTTACCAAATGATTTTTAGAATAATTGGAGCAATAAAAATTGTTATAATTCCAGCTATAACAATAGATAAAGCACTCATAGCTCCTTCAACCTCTCCCATTTCAATGGCTTTACTTGTTCCAACAGCATGACTCGATATACCAATTCCAAGGCCTTTAGCAATTGCATTTTCAATTTTAAATAGTTTTAACATAAAAGGAGCAAATATATTTCCAGTTATTCCAGTTACCATAATAGCGAAAACAGTTATAGCAGGAATTCCACCAAGAAGTTTACTTACTTCAATTCCAATTGGAGTTGTTATAGATTTAGGAACAAAAGATAAAAGAATAACATCTTGAATGTGAAGCAATTTTCCTAAAGCTAAAACAGAGACTATTGCAGTTATAGATCCAACCAAAGACCCAATTAAAATAATTTTATAGTGTTTTTTAAGGCTTTCTAACTCTTTATAAAGAGGGATAGCTAAACAAACAGTTGCAGGAGCGATAAAGAATCCTAAAATATCACCACCTTTATTATAATAAGATGTAGGAATATCAAAAATTTTCATTATTGATAAAATAATAACTAAGGCAACTAAAATTGGATTTAAAATTGGAAGCTTAAATTTATTAAAGATATCCTTTCCTAATTTAAAAGCAATTAAACTTATAAAAATTCCAAAAAATGCATTGTCAAAAAATATCTCTTTCATTTATTTTTTCCCCCTCATCATAAAATCAACAAATAAAGCTGTAACAACCATAGTAATTAATGTTGTTAAAACTAAAAGTAAAACTAATTTAAAAAAATCAGTTTTTAATATATCTACAACATCTAAAAGTTTAACACTAGGTGGAATAAAGGTTATAATCATATTAGCAATGAAAAAATCACCGACATTTTTAATAGAATCTAATTTAATCCACTTTAAAGTTAGAAAAACAAAAAGTAAAACTAAACCATTTACAGTACCTGGAGTGGGCAGGTGCAACATTTTTTCTAAAATAACTCCAAGATAGTTAACGCTTAAAATAATAAGAAATTCGTACAACATTAGTAGTCCTCCAATTTAAATTGTCTATAAAAAATATTAAAGAGGTGCTCCAAAGGAACACCTCTAAATTTAAAAATTAGTCTTTTCTTTTCATTTGAGGGAAAAGGATAACGTCTCTTATTGATGGTGCACCAGTAAGAAGCATAATCATTCTATCGATACCGATACCTAATCCACCAGTTGGAGGTAAAGCATACTCTAAAGCTTCAATGTAATCGTCATCAATAACAGCAGTAGCTTCATCATTTCCTAGTAAAGCTTCTTCAACTTGAGCTTCTAATCTTCCTCTTTGGTCAGCTGGATCATTTAACTCAGAGAATGCGTTAGCATATTCTCTAGCATCAATAAATAATTCGAATCTGTCAGTAAATCTTCCATCCTCAGCATTTCTTTTAGCTAGAGGAGAGATTTCAACTGGATGTCCATAGATAAATGTAGGTTGAACAATATGCTCTTCACATTTTTGCTCGAAGAATTCATTGATTATATGTCCAACTGTAGTCATATGATCAGCAACGTGAACGTTGTTTTCTTTAGCTAAAGCTTTAGCTTCTTCAACTGTTAAGTTTTGCCAGAAGTCAGCACCAGTAATATCTTTAATCATATCAACCATGTGAATTCTGTTGAATTTATCAAGGTTAATCTCTTTTCCATTGTACTCAATAGTAGTAGTTCCTAAAACATCAGTTGCTAGGAATTGGAATAAGCTTTCAGTTAAATCCATCATATCGTTATAATCAGCGTAAGCTTGGTATAGTTCCATCATAGTGAACTCAGGATTATGTCTTGTTGACATTCCTTCGTTTCTGAAGTTTCTGTTAATTTCATAAACCTTATCAAATCCACCAATTATTAATCTTTTTAAGTAAAGCTCTGGAGCTATTCTTAAGTATAATTCCATATCTAAAGCGTTATGGTGAGTGATGAATGGTCTTGCAGCAGCTCCTCCAACAATAGGGTGCATCATAGGAGTTTCAACTTCTAAGAAGTTCTTTTTATTTAAAAACTCTCTAACTCCGTTTATGATTCTAACTCTTTTCATGAAAGTTTCTTTTACTTCTCTGTTCATGATTAAATCTAAATATCTTTTTCTGTATCTAGTTTCTACATCAGTTAATCCATGGAATTTCTCAGGAAGAGCTCTCACGTTTTTAGAAAGTAATTCAACTTGAGAACCTCTTAAAGTTAACTCACCTTTTTGAGTCATGAATAAAGCTCCTTCAACACCGATGATGTCTCCAGCTCCTAATTTTTTAACTATTTCGAAGGCTTCTTCACCTATTTGGTCTTGTCTGATATAAACTTGGATTTTTCCAGTTTGGTCTTCTATATGAGCAAATACAGCTTTACCTTGCTCTCTGAATCCCATGATTCTTCCTGCTGTTTTGAAAGTAGTCTCTGTTTCTGGAGAAGATACTAAAAGATCTCCAACCATATGAACTTTATCATATTTCTTTCCGAATGGGTAAACTCCAAGAGCTTCAATCTCTTTTATTTTATCCCATTGCTCCATTACAAGACGTTCTTTTGCAACTCTGTCAAAGTATTTTTCCATATTTTTTCTCCCTTTTTTAAAATTTATAGTTTCAATAAATATATGCTACTTTTTCTACCCCAAGTGTTGCTTGGGTTATTTTCTCTAGACTTTCTTAAGTAATCTTTAGCTTTTTCAATATCCCCTTTTTTATGATAAATAACTCCTAAGTAATAGTAAAGTTCAGATGTATTTTCATCAAGAACATTTATTTTTTCAAAGTCTGTTAGAGCTTTGTCAAAATTATTCATTGAGAAATATGTTTTTCCACGATAGAAGTTAAGTTCAGATATATTAGTAGAGGAATTTTGAGCTTTATTAAAGAATATTAATGCTTCATTATAACTTTTACGATTAAGAGCTTCTATTCCATTTGCCATGTCTTTAGAAGAATCAGATGATGATGAAATAACAGGGATTGCATCGTTTTCTGTTTGATCTATCAATGTCGAAGTAGGAATTTCTGTTGGTGTAGTTATTAAAGATGGTGCACTAGTAGAACCAGCTAAGCTAAGGTAGTAGTTACCTTTATCCTTGTCACCATTTTGTGAATATAAAGAACCAATCAGTGTAGCAAGCTCAGGACTCTGGGCGTCGCTGTAGAATTTTTCTAAAAATTGTAATTCATCTAATGTAGCACTATTTTTAGCTTTAATAGCTCTCACTATTTCAGTATTTAATTTTAGATTATTTCTATTATAATCTAAATAGTAGTTATTAATAACAAAACTTCCAGAAGTTGCTTTCTCTTCAAAGCTTAGAAGTTTTATCTTTTCATCCTCATTAAGAGAGAAATTCTCTTTTAGATACCTAATCTCTTTATTAATTAAGACTTTATTTTCACTTGTAGAACTTAGGTCAAGCACCATAAAAGCTACATCTTTTTGATTGCTATTCGTAGGGAAAGCAGTTAGATATAGATGGGCACTTTTAACCAATAAATCTAAATTTTTATTGTTGTAGCTGTTTAAAATTATAGCATAATTATCTTTCTCAGTAAAATTATATTTCAATTTATTTTTTATCTTAACAGTACCAATATAAGTGAAGCCTCTATAAATTTCAGCTACATACTCACCTTGATATAAGCTGTTAAAATTTAAAGAGTTATTAGTTATATTAAAAGTATAGTCACTTTTAATAGGAGAAGAAATCATTTTCACTCTATCAGCATTAATGTTGTTAATAATTAGTGTCTCACCAGCATAGACTTCTACAGGAGCCATTATTTGAGATGGTAGATACTCACGAATAGAATTTGAAGCCAAATCTCTCTGAGTCAAATCATATAAATAAGCTACTCCAGATTCATTCAGGAAAAAACTATCCTGCTGTAAAACTGGATTTTTAACACTAGGAACAACAACTTGAGTTTGTTTTGGAAGTTGTGTCTGAAGATTAGTACAACTAAAAAGAATCAATGCTGTTGTAGAAACTAAAAATATTTTTTTCATTTACCCCTCCTTTAATAAAAAATAGAGCAAAGAGATTGCTCTATTCTAACTTTTATTGTACTTCGATTATTTCAATCTCTAGTTGGTTTATCTCTATACTATTATCGTATATAATATAGGCAATTGTCAACTTATTTTCAGAATAAACGTATTTTTTACAAAAAACTGTAAAATTCTTTTTTAAATACGGTGTGTTGTAGATAAAATTAGTTTTTGAATTCGGTTTAACTATAAGAGTACTTTCAATCTCACCAAATTTGAAAAACTCAGCAAAATAAGGGGATATTCTTATTTCACCTTTTCCATATTTATTATCATAAGAGAAAGTAGTAAATTCATCTGAAACTACTTTCTGAGCAATCATTTTTTGAGATATTTCTTCACCAAAAGAATCAAGACTGTTAATAACGATCTTAGCCATTAATAGTAATCCTTCTCATCATCATCATATCCCATATCATAATAATCACCATGATCATAAGAATCTTCACGATCATAATATTCGTCATCATCCCAATCTCCGATATTATCTGCTCCTAAATATTCCTCTTTCCAGAAATCTAAAACAGAATTAATTTCGTTAGAGTCATCGACAGGAACTAAATCATCCTCGTCTTCATCATATAAAAATATATAGTTAGTTCCATCAGTATCTTCAGTTATAAGGTATTCCTTATCCCTGATAATAAGATTTTCTAAGACAGTTATTTCGAACTCCTCGTCATCGATATTGTGATAAAAAGTTTCTCCTTGCGAATACATTGTTTCCTCCTAAAATTTATAAAAATAAAATAATAAAATAACTTATTTATGGTACTTAGTATTTTTTATTATACTAAACCATCTGTATATTTGTTCAATTAGTATCAATCTCATTAGTTGGTGTGGGAAAGTCATTTTAGAAAAACTTAATCTTAAATCAGAAATTTTTCTAATCTCATCTGAGACACCATAAGAACCACCGATTATAAAGTTGATAGTACTGTCACCATTGACAGCTATTTTTTCTATGTGATTAGCCATCTCTTCTGAAGAGAAATTCTTTCCACTAATATCTAATAGAATTTTAAATCCTTTGTTTTTTTCTAAAGTTTCAAGAATAGCCTTAGATTCTTTTTCGATAGAGATATTTCTATTCGAATCATTTCCATCCTCTTTTAATTCAAAAACTTTTAGTTTACCAAAGGCTTGAAGCCTTTTAGAAAACTCTTGTATACCATCTAGTATATATTTTTCTTTAATTTTTCCAATACAAATAATATTTATGTTCATTTTCTTTTAAATCCTTTCTCCATATCTAATAGGTTTATTTTGAATGTTATTGGTCTGCCATGGGGGCAAGTAAAACGGCCTATTTTATGAAGTTCGAGTATAAGCTTTTCCATTTCAGAAATACTTAGTTTTTCATTTGCTTTGATAGCACCTCTACAAGACATTGAAATGATCATACTTTCAATCACTTCATTTTTTGAGTTAACCTTATTTAATCCTTCAAGAATTTCGAAAAATATATTTTCAAAAGAATCTTTCGTTTTTAAAGTTGGAACAGCTCTAATTAAAAAGTCTAAATCATTAAATTGATCTATTTCAAAACCAAAATCTTCAAAGAATTTAATTTTATCTTTAAGTAGTTCTATTTGTTTTAATGTTAAAGAGATTTTTATAGGAACTAATAAAGCTTGTGATGAGATTTTATGATCTTCATATTCAGCTTTCAGTTTTTCATATAGAATTCTTTCATGGACAATATGTTGATCGTAAACGATTAAGCCGTTATCTTCTTCAACTAAGATAAAAGAGTTTGAAAACTGTCCAATAACCCTAATATTTTGTAAACTTACTTCATTAATCTCTTCTTTTGGCAACTCTTTAGTGGTTGTTTCGTTAAAACTTTTTACTTCAATTAATGTTTTTTCATTTTCTGCTTTTGTCTCTTCAAAATGCATTGTAGGTGTATTATGTTCTTCTATTGTAAGAGCTAATTTTTTCTCTTCAACTTTTATAGGAGAAAACATATTACTATTTTCTAAAGAAATTTTATTTTCCTTTTTTACTTCTTCTATTCCTTTTATATCATTAATTTCAAAATTTTCAAAAGAATTTTTTGAGTTATTTGAAATTTTTATTGTATTGATGTCTAACTCTTCAAAATTTAGATTTTCTTTTTTCACTTCAAAAGTTGGAGTAGTAAAATCTTTATTGAAATTTAAAGCTGCTTCGATAACAGAGTAAATTTCATGATAGATTTTATTCTCATCTGAAAACTTAATAATCTTTTTCGAAGGATGAACATTGACATCGATAGATTTAGGGTCTACTTTTAGATTGATTATTGCAAACGGATACTTTCCCTTCATAAGGTGAGTATAGTAGCCATCAATTAAAGCTTCTTCAATAATTTTAGATTTAACAGGTCTATTGTTAATAAAAGTGAAAATAAAATCTTTAGTAGATCTACTTAAAGAAAGGTTACCTATATAACCAAATTCGATGCTTTTTAAATTTTTAAGAGTTGAGACTCCGAAAAGTTCAATAAGAGTGTTTTCAATTCCTTTTCCACTTGTACGAAGGCTTTCTTTTCCGTCGATACTAAGGATAATTGATACGTTTGGGTTTGCAATAGCTTCTTGCAAAACGACTTCTTTTATTTTAGTGTTTTCAGTAGTGTCTTTTCTTAAAAATTTTAATCTAGCAGGAGTATTAAAGAAAAGATCTTTAATATCAATTTCAGTACCAGAACTTTTTTGAATTTCCTTTAGATTTGTTATTTTTCCACCAGAAACATTGATTGAATGACCAATAGAATCATCTTTTCTTTTTGTTGAGATAATCATTTTAGAAACAGCAGCAATAGAAGAAAGAGCTTCTCCTCTAAAGCCATATGTATTTAGATTGAAAAGATCATCTTTAGAAGAGATCTTACTAGTGGCGTGTCTTTCAATACAAAGTAGAAGGTCTTCTCGAGACATTCCTTTTCCATCGTCTGTAAGTTTTATATCTTTGCCACCTTTTTTTATATCAATTCGAATATATTTACTGTCAGCATCAAGTGAGTTTTCTAATAGTTCTTTAATTAAACTAGCAGGATTTTCTACAACTTCCCCGGCCGCAATCATATTCGAAAGAGATTCATCTAAAATTTTAATTATTCCCAAATAATCACCTCCCACAAAAATTATAACATTATTTATTATTATACAGATTTAAAATAATTTCAACTATTTTTTTTAGAAAATATAAATTTTTTAGTAAAAATTATATGATATAATAAAAATATAAAGTACTTAAAGGAGTGAAAAATGAGATATTTACAGATTTTGATATTGCTACTGAGCCTTGGAATTAAAAGTTTTTCATACAATATTGATGATTATATATTCTTTAATAAAGCTGTAGAAGCGAATGAAAAAAAAGAATATAAAAATAGTTTGTTTTTTTATGAAGTTTATCAAAAGAATTTCCCTTACTCATATCCTTTAAAGAGTAATTATGCTAAATTTTATATAGCTAAAAATTATATGGATATGGGAAAATTAGATGAAGCTCTTTTATATTTTTCAAGAGCAGTTTATATTCCAGAGAAGTATGTGAAACAAGAAGTCAAAAAAACAAATTATTTTCAATATAGAAGAGATTATTTTAGTGGAGAGATATATCTGAAAAAAGGAGAAGAAGTAAAAGCAGAAGAATATTTTAAAAGATTGTTATTAGATTACTATGATCCTCAATTAGAACCTTATGAAAAAAAAGCGTTGAAAATTTTAGAAAAAATTAATTCTAAGTATAAAGTTTTATATCAGGTTAAATATAATGAAGATTTTAAATATTTAAAAGAGTTTAAAAAAGATGAGTTATTAAAACTTAGTGATTATTTCTATGAAAAGAAAAAATATGAAAAAGTAATTCAAATTTTGAAAGAGGTTGATGGGTTTGAAAATTTACCTTATGATAAAAAAATAGTTTATGTAGAGTGCCTTTTGAGAATGGATGAAAATAGAAAAGTGATTGATTTGACGAATAAATTAGAAGAGGGTGAAGTAAGATTAGCTTTTTATAGAGGAGTAGCATTTGAGCAAAATAGAGATTTTCCAAGAGCTATTTATAATTATGAAAATATAAAAGATTCGAGATTGAGAGATAGAGCTTTATTCAGAACAGCAAGAATCTATTATCGATTAGAAGAGTATAGAAAGGCGAAAGATATAATAGAGAAGAGTACTAAAGAAGATGAAAGTATAAAAAGTTTAAAATTGGACATATATATAAAATTACAAAATAAAAAAAGATTTATACAAAATTATAATGAGTTTAAAGAGCTTTATCCCCAAAATCCTAAGATGGGATTGTATTATATGGTTTCAAATAAATTAGCTCAGAAAGTTGATAACCCTTGGGAATTAGCGAATTATAATATCTTTTTTACGAGTAATTATGTAGTAAGAAGTTACCTAAATTCATTAGTTAACTTTGAGATGAAAAATGGTTATAAAGAGGAAGTCTTAAAAAATGCGTTGACTCAAATTGGAGAGCTGGGAAAATCTGAACTTTTAGAGGTGGCAGTTCAGAGTGCAAATTTTGATTTAGATTCAGAAAGTACTCAAGATAAAATAACAATAATAAATAGTTTTATAGATAGTGGATTTTATAGAGAAGCTTTTGAAAAAGTTGACGATTTTAAAAGAGAGTTTTATAGATATAGAAATTTATTGCATTATATATATCCAAAATTTTATAGAAGAGAAGTTGAAAGTGCTAGAAAAATCTATATTCTTCCACAATCTTTGATATATACGGTTATGTATACTGAAAGCAGATTTGATAATGAAAATATTAAGTTTGGAAGAGTTGGGTTGATGGGTATCCCTGAAGAGATGATTAAAGGAAACGAGGAACTATATTTCGATCCTAAAACAAATTTAGAGATGGGAAGTAAAATTTTAAAAGAAATATATGAAAAACATAACGGAATGATTTTGAAAACGTTGATAGAATATCTTTATGGCGAGAAAGTTTTAAAAACATTGAATTTTGAATTAGATGGAGATTTGAAAATAGAAACTATAACTGATGAAAAGTTTCAAAAAGAGATTGAAGAGATTGTTTACACTTACTCTTTTTATAGTGCAATATATAATTAATAATTAGAAAAAAAGGACGGCGAAATGAGAAATACAAAATGGATATATAAATCAGAAGAGTTTAAGAAGCGGAATACGTTGATTGATAAAGATATAGAGCAGATACTTTACAATAGAGGAGTAGTCTCTGAAGAGGAAATCAATTTTTTTATAGATGGGACATTAGAAAATCTAATGAATCCAAGTGATTTAGCTGACGTTGACACTGGAGTTAAAAGAATATTAGAGGCAAAAAGTAAAAATGAAAGTATTTGGATATATGGAGATTACGATGTGGATGGGATAACATCAACGTCGCTGTGCTATTTAGCGTTAAAAGAGATTGGCTTAGATGTGAAATACTATATTCCTTTAAGAGATGAAGGTTACGGGTTGAATAAAGAAGCTTTAAGTTATATAAAAGGAGAGGGAGGGAATTTAGTAATAACTGTTGATTGTGGAATTTCATCTATAGCAGAGGTAGATCATTGTAACTCTTTAGGTATGGATATAATTATAACTGATCATCATGAAATAAATAATGAGTTTCCATCGGCGTACGCAGTTATAAATCCTAAAAGAACTGATAATAAAACTGATTATAAGTATCTTGCAGGAGTTGGAACAGCTTTTATGCTTCTCTTAGCTTTATATAAAGAGTTAGGAAAGAAAAATGATATATATAAATACTTAGACATAGTAGCAATTGGAACAATAGCCGATATAGTCCCTTTAAAGGGTGAAAATAGGTTGTTGGTAAAAAGAGGTTTAGAGCTTTTGAAAAGTAGTAAATGGCAAGGCCTTAATATGCTTATGAAAAGGTTATATGAAAATCCAATGGAGAAAAAATTCGATACGTATGATGTTGGATTTATAATAGCACCAATTTTTAATGCTGCTGGAAGATTAGAGGATGCAAAAATGGCAGTGGAGTTGTTTGTAAGTGATTCTCATATAGTTTGTGATAATTTAATTTATGATTTGATAAATAAGAATAGTGAGAGAAAAGAGATCCAAGAGGATATACTAAAAAAAGCTATAGAAAAAATAGAAGAGAAGAGATTAGATGAAAAAAGTGTTATAGTTGTTGCAGAGGAAAAATTTCATCACGGAGTAATAGGAATAGTAGCATCTAAGATATTGGATAGATATTATAAACCCTCTATAATAATGGAGATAAAGCCAGAAGAGGGGATAGCGACAGCATCATGTAGAAGTATAGAGGCGTTTAATATGATAGAGGCCTTAAATTCGATGAGAGAGCTTTTTGTTAAGTATGGTGGACATGCAGGTGCGGCAGGGTTTTCAATTCCTATTGAAAATATAGAGGAGTTTTCTGAGAGGATAGATAGATACGCTTTTGAGAGTTTGAGTAGTGAGGATACTAAAAAACCGATAAAGATAGATTGTGAGCTATCGATGATAAAAATATCGTTTGATTTAATGGATAAATTGTCGTTATTAGAACCATATGGATTTGGGAATTCCTCACCTTTATTTTCAATAAAAAACTGTAAATATGCAAACTTTAGAGCGATTGGGAAAGAGAAGAATCATCTTATGATGGATTTGATAAAAGATGGTGTAGAGATAAAAAACTGTGTTTGGTTTAACAGTGAGGATATGTTAGAAACAATTTTAAATAACCCAGAGATAGATGTAGCTTTTAAATTGAAAATGGAAACTTATAAGGATAAGTACCAGTATAAAATATTCATAGAGGATGTAAAACCATCTGCAAATGTTATAAATAACTATTCTGAATATGAAGCTTTATACAATTTGACATTCCCAATAAAATCTATTTTTTATACAAGAAGAGATATAGAAAATGAAAAGTTAAATATTAGTTTTGTAGCTGATGATGTTTCAATAAATGTTGGAAGAAATAGTATTGGATTTTTAGATAATCAAACAAAAATTCTTTTGAAAAAATTGAAAGAATACTACGATTATGATTTTAAAGTTGAAGTTGAAAAAATAGTGAAAAAAGAGGAAAATTATAATGTTCATATCAAAATAGAAAAAGAGAAAGAATTTAAAAGTTTGGCGATTGAAGCGGGGCAGATTTTTAAAGATATTAAAATGTTTTTGATTGGGGATTTTGAATATAACTCTTTACAAAAGAAAGTTTTGAGAACTATTTTTAAAGAAAGAAAAAACGTGGTTGTTAGTTGTGGAGATAAAAGAGGTGTAGATACCATTATAAAAACGATAGAGCTATATTATAAAGCGATTGGTAAAAAGGTTTGTGTAGTTAGAGATGGAGAGTATAAGAAAGAGGGATTTGAGTACTACATATATATTGGAGAGGCTCTGAAAAATAGTGAGGAGTATAATTTAGTTGTTGGAAAAAATAAAGTGAAATATGAGGGTTATGAATATATAGAGGATAGCTATGATATTCCGAATAATGTAAAAATTGTGGATGAGAGTGAGTTGAAAAGTAATGAAAAAATCTTTAGTTTTAAATTACCACTAAAAGAGAGAGCTTTAGCTGTTAAAGAGATTAAAGCAGGGGTGAAGTATTTTGCTACAGAGGATATAAATGTTGTTTTTTAGAACTTCGAAGTGAAGGTGTGATTTTAATTGTCAAAGAGGAAAGCTAGAAAATTTTGAGTATAAGAAATTAGAAAGTTTTTAAATAAAAAATGGCGGTGAGATCATGTATAAAGAGCTAACAGCTAAGATAAGGGCATCGTTAAGAGAACAATGGTTTTATCATATAGTGATAGGGGTATTATTTTTATTTTATACAGCTATAGTTATACTAGGGAATGGAATATTTTTAGATGATGTTGTCAAAGTATTGGGATTTTTATTTTTATTGACTGGGATTGGAAATCTAATTTATTCTTTTTCTGGAATAGGAGAGAGAGCTTTTCATTGGGGTGAAATATTTTTCTGGGGAGTAATAGAGGTTTTTTCTGGATGGATACTACTTTCAAATAGGTTGTTGATTGCTGAAAAAAATTTAATAGAAGAGGTTAGTTTAGCAATTGAGAAAGTTACGGCATCAAAAGTTGAATTACAAGGATACTTGATAATATTTTATATTGGAACGTTTCTTATGTTTAGAGGAATTAGCCATATGGTTACTAAAGTATATGAAAAAGATGGTATTGAGGACAATAGAACTTTGATAGTTATCAAAAGAGTTTTAATATTTGATGGATTTATAGATTCTATCTTTGGAGTGTTAATTACATTTTCGATGTATCTAGCTCAAGGTGTATTTTATTATATTTTATTTGTGTATATATTTATCACTTCAATTTTAACTATAATATTTGGATTGGGATCTAAGTATTCTTTGAAGATTGAGCGGCAAAAAGATAGTGTAGAAAAAGAAAATGAAAAAATAAATGTTGAGATTGAAAAAGAGACAACCGATTAGGTCGTCTCTTTTTTTTGTTTGTTATTTTTAATTACATATTTTTTGATCTGAAATCATCTAATCTTTTATAAAGCATAAGAGCAGCACTATTTAAAAGTTTATCTTGGATAAACTCGTTTGTTGGGTTTTCGAAATAATCGGTAGCTATTAAAGTTGCTAAACCGTGTCCAAATAACCAACAATCTAGAAATAGATCATTTTTAAACTCAGTAGGTAGGTTATTGAATCTTTCGTCCTTCTCCATCTCTACTTTCATTAAATCTCTAAACTTTTTTAATAGATTAGCATAAGAGTTATCTCTTAAGAAAATCGATTTGAAAAGTTGTTTTTCTTCTCTTGCAAAAGTACAAAGTCCAATACCGCTATTAAGGAAAACCATATCTGTTTCAGGTCTCATAACATATTCCATGAATATGCTTTTAGCTCTTTCGATAAGCTCTAATTTTAGTTCATCCATAGATGTGTAGCAACTGTATATAGGTGCTGGTGAACAGTGTAGAGCTTTAGCTAAATTTCTTGCTGTAATTTCATCTAAACCGTATTTAACAAACATTTCAAAAGCTTTTGCATGTATTTGTTCTCTTTTAAAAATAGCTTTTTTTGGCATAAGGCCTCCTAAAAAATTAGAATTTTTTTACAAAGTTAATACCTACACTAGATATTTCCTTTTCATATTTTATATTTTCAACAGTTCTAGTGTCGTAGAAGTAGTGGTTGAATGCTACTGTCCACTCCATAGTTTCGTTTGGTCTATATTTTACTCCAGTACCGATCATAGTTGAGTCAAGTGCGTACTCAGTTGCAGCGAAACTCTTATCTGGTGCTCCTGTATCAGCGTAGTTGAATCCAACTAACCAAGCGAATTGGTTTGTAAACCAGTACTCAGAACCTACAGATATCTCCCATCCATTATCGTAGTCAACGTTCATTTTTTCTACTCTATCCATAGTAGCTGATTCGTTGAAGTAGTAGTTACCACCGATGAATGTTGTCCATTGGTCAGTCACTTTATATGATGCTCCTAAAGCAGCTAAAGCAGGTAGGTCTCTTCTAGTTTTACGTCCGTCAGCATAAACAGGATATATATCCAATAGTGCATTAGAAACCATATTTGTTTTATCATTTATTTTAGATTCTGTTTCGAAATCTAAATTTACTTTTGTATCATATCTAAATCCGATGTTTAATTTATCATTAGGAGTATAGTTCAATCCAAGTTGTCCACCAAAACCAACAGCGGTTCTTTCAGAGTCAATAGAAACATCATTTTGACCTAAAGTAGTTTTAGCCTCTAAAGTTCTTTTTCCATAAACACCTCTAAGAGCAACTGAAGCCGACCATTTGTCAGTTAAGTTATATGCTTTACCTAAGGTTGTTTGTGCATACATATTTGATCCTTTAACATTTGTATTTTTTAAAATGTCATTGAAGTTTAAATTACCAAGATTCGGTAAAGGAATACTATCCTTATACTCAAGAGTGGCTCCTCCACCTACTCCTCCAACAGTCCAGAAGTATGCTCCATCATCTGTTTTTTTATAAAGAGCAAAGTTAGGAATTGGTGACGCTAGGTTAGTTGAGAAATCTCTTCCGTCTTGAGACATGTTTTGATCTCCAAATGCGTACTGAAGCCCCCCAACAAAGTAAGTACCATTTTCTAATCTCATAAGACCAGCAGGGTTAAAGTAAACTGTAGAACCAACATTTATAGCACCTTGCTGTGCAGGATTCCCTCCATACTCAGCTGAGTAGTTTTGAATATGATCTATTGACGCTCCCATTGTAGAAACACTTAAACTAGCGATTAAAGCTAGTAATGATAATTTTAATCTGTTCATTT
Source organism: uncultured Cetobacterium sp. (assembly GCF_945952365.1). Classification (GTDB taxonomy): domain Bacteria; phylum Fusobacteriota; class Fusobacteriia; order Fusobacteriales; family Fusobacteriaceae; genus Cetobacterium_A. Next base: position 1,171 of record NZ_CAMFHX010000013.1, on the reverse strand, counting down.
GTATATATTCCTCCCTAGTTTTGAAAATTACTAGTGTAATATAACACATGTTTTTAAAAATTACAAGTGTTTTTTAAGTAGCGACGATAAGTGAAATCCTTATATTCAATCTCTTCGATTATGTTAAAATTTGAAAGATTTATTTCAGGGAAATGAGTATCTCCAAAAAAGCTTCCTTTAATATGCGAGATATGCAACTCGTTAATTTGAGGTAAAAAATATTCATAGATTGTTTTACCACCAATAATGAAAATTTTCTTATTTAACTCTTTCTGTAAAGAAAAAGCTTTTCTTAAAGCTTCATCAGGAGAATGAAATACATCAACATTATCAGAAGAAAAGTTTTTATCTTTTGTTAAAACTAAATTTATTCTGTTGGGAAGTGCTCGTCCTATAGATTGAAAAGTTTTTCTTCCCATAATAATAATATTGTCAGTAGTGACCTCTTTAAATTTTTTTAAATCTTCGGGAATATCCCAAGGCACATAGTTGTTTTTACCGATAAGGTTATTTTCATCCATTGCAACAATGAGTGAAAGCATATTATTCTCCTAAATCAAAATCATTTTGTCTAAGAGCTTCATAAAGAACAATAGCTGCTGAGTTTGAAAGATTTAAAGATCTTCCCATTTTTATCATAGGAATTGTAATACAAGTTTCAGTATTAGCTTCTCTTATTTCAGCTGGAATACCTCTAGATTCAGGTCCAAAAACAATAAAGTCGTTAGGTCCATATTTAACGTCAGAATATTTTTGAGTTGTTTTAGTTGTAGCAAAAAAGAAATTTGAATCAGGATAAGCTGCTCTTAATTCCTCGTAATTTTCCCAAACTTTTAAATCTATCATATCCCAGTAATCAAGCCCTGATCTTTTAATTTGTTTTTCGTCTAAAGAAAACCCTAAAGGCTTTATAAGATGAAGAGTAGTATTCGTAAGAACGCAGCTTCTCCCTATATTTCCTGTATTGTATGGAATTTCCGGCTCCATTAGCACTATATTCATAAAAATCCTCCTTAAAAAAGTTATTATAATTAAAGTCATTTAATTTTAGCATAATTTTTTTTAGAAGACAAAATTAATTAAAAAAGCTCTGTAATTTAATTTGTGTAAAAAAAAATAAAAAAAGTTGTTGACGAAGTTTAAAAATTGTGGTACTATAATTTCTGTCAGC
>NZ_CAMFHX010000012.1 GCF_945952365.1 uncultured Cetobacterium sp. | reverse complement strand
CTTTATATATTTTATTAAAATAATTATAGAGTTTTATAAGTATTTGGTAACGGCAAATGTGAACGGAAATAAATTTTTAGCAAAAAGATTTCAAAATAAACAGGAAACTACTTTTAAATCTATAGATGGTCCTGAAAAAGATAAAATTATCAACTTAGGAATTGGAGATTTAGATATCCATACCCATGAAGTCATTATAAATGCAGCTTTTAAAGATACTTTAAATGGTCATACTCACTACACAGACCCTCTTGGAGATTTAGAGCTTAGAAACGAGATTATAAAATATCATAAAGATGAATTCACTAACTACAATATATCTCAGGATGAGATTATCGTTTTATCGGGAGCGTGTCACGGAATGTATCTAGCTCTTGGAGCTACTTTAAATCCCGGAGATGAAGTTATTGTTTTAGCTCCATTCTTCCCTGTATATATCGACCAGATTGAAGAGGCTAAAGGCGTTCCTGTTATTGTTCATAGCACTATTGAAAATGGCTATCAGATAGTTAAAGCTGATTTAGAAAAAGCTATCACTCCTAAAACAAAAGGTATTATTATAAATACTCCTTCAAATCCAACTGGAGTTTGTTACTCTAAAAAAAGTTTAGAGATTGTCGCCGAGCTTGCTAAAAAATATGATTTTTTAGTTTATGCTGATGATATCTATGATTTTTATGATTACTCTAACTCATTTGTTCCGATTGCTAGCTTAGAAGGAATGAGTGAAAGGACAATCTCTATCTGTAGCTTCTCTAAAAACTTTGCTATGACAGGATGGAGAGTTGGGTATAATGTTGGACCTAGTGCTATTATCGATACAATTAGAAAATTAAATGAGGTTATTGTTTACAGTGCATCCTCTGTTTCACAAAGAGCTGCCCTTGCTGCCCTTCAAAATAGAGAGCTTATCAAAGAAAGCATTGTGCCTCTATATCGAGATAGAGTTCAATACTCACTAGATAGAATCAATAATATTAAAAATCTAAAAGCTTTCGCTCCACAAGGTGGTATCTATATATTTGTAGATATTTCAGAAACAAAGATGAACTCAGTAGAGTACTCTGATTATCTTTTTGAAAATCTAGGAATCAAGGTTATCCCTGGTAAACCATTTGGTGATGATAAAGCAATTAGAATAGCTTGTTCAAACCCGTTAGAAACTTTAAAAGAAGCCTTTGATCGTATAGAATCTATCTCTTAATCTATTTGAAAAACGATACCTTTTTTGAGTAATAAATTTCAAAGTGCTGATTCTTGATTTCTATGGTATAATTGCACAATAAATTTATATATCCTCGGGAGGGAAAATTATGAAAAAAATTATTTTTAGCATTTTAGCACTTTCTTTAGCTACTACTGCTATGGCAAACGATAAAGTTGGAGTTGGATTAGGAGCTGGAGTTTCTAACAGCATCTACAAAGGAGCCGACGACAATGCTTACCCTGTGCCACTTTTAGATATTAACTACGGTAACTTCTATGCAAAAGGTATCACAGTTGGATATACTTTCTTTAGAGGAGAGGACCTATCTTTATCAGCTTACTTAGATCCTATGGCTGGATTTGGTATTGACGCTGAAGATATGGGAGCTGGATACAGAAATATCGATGATAGAGACACTCAAGCTATGATTGGATTAAGAGCTGACCTTAACACAGGAATCGCTGATATCAGAACTGGAGCAACTGTACAATTTGGTGAGCACGGTTCAGAAGCTAAAATCAGTGCATTTAGAGCATACTCATTGGGTGAGAAGTTAGTTTTAGTTCCAAGTATCCATATGAAAGGATTCTCTGGAGACTTCACTGATTACTACTTCGGTGTTACAGCTGAAGAAGCTGCTAGATCTAATAGAGACAACTTAAAATCTGAATACAAAGCTGATACAGCTTTCTCTTACGGAGCAAACTTAACAGCTGAATATAGAGTAAACGAAAAACTTTCTCTTATCGGAATCGTAGGAGTTGAAAAATTCTCTAACGAAATCACTGATTCACCAATCGTCGATGACGAAGCTATCGTTTTAGCAAGTGTTGGAGCTAAATATTTCTTCTAATCTTTAAACTTTAAATAAGTAAATACGATAAAAGGGTGTCACAATTTTATGTGGCACCCTTTCTATTTTAAATTTTGTACTATTCAACTTTACTATATTTTTCTAAATATGCCAGAATTTTCTTTTTCACCCTTTGAATAGCATTATCTATTTTCTTAGGTGACTCATTTAATAACTCTGCAATCTCAGTATATCTATACTGCTTACATATGTAGTAAAATACCTTTTTCTCTAAAGGAGTTAGACTTTCATTTAGAAATTCTCCCAATAAGTTTACCATCTCTTTTCCTATCAGTATATCCTCTGGTGAATAGTAGCTTAATGAAGGTTTTGAGTACTGTGCTAAATCATCTAAATTTACATCTTTATCCCCAATTATTGATGTATTCAACTTCAAGTTCTTATTTGAGTTTGATGATTTCACTGCTGTAATAATCTGTCTTTTTATACACAGATTTGCAAAAGTACTAAAACACACCTCTCTACTTTGGTCATATGATTTTATCGCCTTTAATAGACCAATATACCCCTCTTGTAATAAATCATCTACATCTCCACCTTTTATAAAAAGGTTTCTGCTGTTTCTCAAAATATCACTCTTATATCTCAAGAAAACTTTCTCCATAGCTTCATTATCACCACTTTTTGCTAACATTACATCTCTTTCATCCATAGTCTTGCCCCCTTAACTATAAAAACGACTAAAAAACATGAGTTTCCTCATCCAACAAGATGCCAAAATAATAAAAAAAATTTTTCATTATGCACCTATATTAACACATACTTTTTTTATTTTGAACATTCCAATTTTTCTTTTTTTTCAATATTTTTTGAAATACATCATTTTTTTTCAATATTTTTGATAATATATTTTCAAATAGTTATTATATAAAAAATTAATTTGACGCAGTACTTTATTTTTGATACTATAGTTCTAATTATTTAAAAACTATAAGGGGGCGTTATATGAAAAAATTATTGAATTTTCTTTTATTAGTTGTACTTTTTGTTGGTTGTGGGAAAGAAAAAGAGGTTGAAAAAACTACAACAGCTGTTTCTACACCGAATAAACTTATCTATACACAAAGTAGTGAATCTGTAACTCTTCATCCTCATGAAGCTACAGATGTTTATTCAAGAAGAATTATATCTAATATCTTTGATAGATTAATTGAAACTGATGAATCTTTAAACATAGTGCCTGGTCTAGCTGAAAGTTGGGAGCAAATCTCTCCTACAGAGCTAAAGTTCAATTTAAGAAAAGGGGTTAAATTCCAAAACGGAGATGAACTTACATCTGAAGATGTTAAATACACTCTTGAAAATGCTAAGAAATCTGCAAAAGTTGGAACTTTATACTCAGCTATTGAAACTGTGGAAACTCCAGATAAATATACAGCTATTGTTAAAACAAATGGTCCTTCTGGTTCACTAATTCACCACTTAACTCATATAACAGCATCTATTTTAAATAAAAAATATTACGAAAATACAAAGGATACTAACCACTCACCTATGGGAACTGGAGCTTACTCGCTACTTGAGTGGAAACCTGGATCATATATGACTTTAAAAAGAAATGACGACTATTTCAGAGGAAAGCCAGCTATCGAAATTATCGAAGTTAGAGCTATTCCAGAGGAAAACAGTAGAGTTATCGCAGTTGAAACTGGAGAACACCACATAACTGGAGATATCGACTCTATCGGAAGAAAAATCCTTGGAAATAGAGAGGATGTTAGAGTTGAAGAGATTAGCTCTCTTGGAGTTGGATACCTTGGACTTAACACATCAAAAGGAGCTCTTCAAGATAAAAGAGTTAGACAAGCTATCGCTATGGGAATCAATAGAGACCTTATGATTGAAGCTGTTTTAGATGGTGCTGTTGAAAAGGCTAACAGTATCTTAGGACCTGGAGTTGTTGGATACTCAAAAGATACAAAACCTTTTGAATACAACCCTGAAGAAGCTAAAAAACTTTTAGCTGAATCTGGTCACCAAAACTTAGAGCTAATTCTTGCTACAAGTAACAATGAACTTAGAAAACAGATGGCCGAAATTATCCAAGCTCAACTTAAAGATATCGGTATCAATGTTAAAATAGAGATTCTTGAATGGGCAGCTTTCTTAAATGCAACTGCGACTGGAAAGTGTGATCTATTTATGCTTGGTTGGTCTAACTCGTCTGGAGATGCTGACTACGGAATGGGTTCTATGCTTCATAGCTCTATGATGGGGTCGTCTGGAAACAGAAGTTTCTTTGATAACGCTGAATTCGATGCTCTTTTAAATGCTGGAAAAGTTGAACTTGACCCTGTGAAAAGAGCTACAATTTATAGAGACGCTCAAGATATTATGAACGAAGAGGTACCTATTCTTCCAATCTACTTCATGCCTGCAAGTGCTGGAATTAGAAAAGAGGTTAAAGGTTTCGTTCAATCACCTATAAACAATCCAACTTTCTATAAACTGTCATTCTAGATAACACTTAACAAACCTATTTAAACATTCAAAATGGAGAGATAACCCTCTCCATTTTTTATTTTTTTAAATCTTGACTCTCAACTTACTTTATAGTTTATAATTCACTATTGTGAAATATAAAATTTATGAAGGAGATGCTATGAAAAAATATCTATTGCTATTTTTTGCTATCAGTATCGCCTCTTTTTCTAGAGAGTTATCTCTTCAAGAATCTATTGATTTAGCTAAGAGAAATAACAGACAGCTGAAAGAGAAAGAGATAAGCGTACAACAAAAAAAGTTAAATGAAAATGTAAAAATCAAAAATGCTCTACCCTCTGTTAGGGCTCAAGGAACATACTCTGACTACCAAAATTCTAACAATGAAAATGGAGTATTCCAAAACGGAGTTTACGTATCACAATCTATTTTCAGCGGTGGTGAGATATTTTATAACGCTAAGGCAGGTAAAGCTTTAAGAGAGTTTGAAGAGAGTGACTACAACTCTCAAAGCATAAATCTAACTCTTAAAGTTATAGAGTCTTATATCACTACTCTTCAATTGAAAAAAAGCTTAGCGGTATATGAAGCCTCTCAAAAGGAGAAAAGCGAAGAGTTAAACAAACTACAAGAGTTCTATAAACTTAGCCTTATAGATAAAAGTGAACTTTTAAAAGTAGAAACATCACTTTACAGCACTCAAACCTCTATTATAAAGGTAAAAAACAGTATAACAACTGAGGAGTTAAATCTTAAAAACCTTTTGGGTCTAAATATGAATGAAGAGATTACACTAAAAGAGATGGAGATTACTAACTTTAATACCGATGATATCAATTTAGCTCAAGATATTGAAGCAGCTATGAACAACAGTACTTTAGCACAGAAATTAGATAAAAATATCACTATAAGTGAGTATAATGCTAAAAGTAGTAGAAGTACATTTTTACCTAAAGTTAATTTAGAATACGGCTACGAATCTTTAGAGGATAGTAGTTACTCTAGAGCTAATGAAAACGACTGGCAATGGAAAGTTGGTGTCACAGTGAAATGGGATATCTTCAACTTTGGAAGCGGAATGGATTCATATAAAGAAAGCACTTTAGAAGTTGATAAGATGAGACTTTCTAAAATAGATTCATTGGAAACTCTTAAAAAAGAGATTACAACAGCTTATCTAGATTTGAATATGTCTAGAGAGACTATCAAAACAAATGAGAAAGCTCTGCTAACAGCTTTAGAAACATACAACATAGATAAAGAGAAGTTCAACAATAGAATCATAGATTCTGTTGATTTCCTAAAAACAGAAGCGGATTTAAGAGATGCACAAATCACTCATATAAACTCTCAGCTGAATTACTTTATCTACTACCAACAATACTTATCACTATTAAAATAGGAGGCTTCAATGAAAAAAATATTAGGTTCACTACTTCTAGCTTTAGCTTTAGTTGGATGTGGAGGCGATAAAAAAACTGCAGTTACTACACCTGAAGTTATAAAAGATGTAAAATTAAAGGAATTAAAAACTACTACTATAAAAACTACAAAAATATATAACGGTGACATCAAACCTAAGATGGAGGTTAAAGTTATAACTCCAAGTGGTGGATATGTAAAAGATATAAAATTCAAAAACGGAGATGCGGTTTCAGTTGGAACTACAATTTTAACACTGACAGATGCTAACACAGAAGCAAGTTACTACGAAACTGAGGGAACTCTTATAAAAGCTAAATCAAGCTACAATATGAATAAAACATCGTACGATAAATATAAAACTCTTTTCGAGAAAAATCTTATCTCTGAAGAGCTATACTTAGAATCTAAAAACAAAATGGAAAACAGCTTAGGTGAACTTAAAATAGCTGAGGCTTCTTTCATTAGAGCTAACGACAACTTCAAAAGACTTTTCGTTACATCTAATATAAACGGAGTTGTTACTGATTTAAACGCTAAAAAAAATGAGAAGATAAATTCTGGAGCTGATGTTCTGACTATCGTTCAAAACGACGAGATGGAGATTGTTATAGCTGTAAGCCCTGAGGATATCGGTGGTATATATAAAGGTAAAGAGGCAAAAGTTACTGTTTCTGCAGCTAATAAAACTATAATCGGTTCTGTGAGCGAAATCAATTTTTCAGCTAACACTGACACAAAGAGATTTGAAGTAAAAATCACTCTTCCGAATGAAGATAAAGCCCTTTTAAAAGGTATGTATGGAAAAGTTGAGATGGTTGGTGCTGAAGTAAATGGTCTTTTCGTGCCAAAAGAAGCTGTTATGATAAAGGACCTTTACTCATACGTAGGTATTGTTAGAGACGGAGTTGTTTCTATATATAAGGTTAACCGTGGAGTTTCAGAAGGAAATTTACAAGAGATTTTCTTCGACGATTTCAAAAATGGAGATCAGATTGTTGTTCAAGGTCAATACCTTCTAAATAACAACGACAAAGTGAGGGAGATTTAGTATGAGAATACTTTCAGAATTTTCCATTAAAAAACCAGCAACAGCAACTATGGTAGTTATCTCAATGATATTCTTCGGGCTTTTAGGGCTTTCGAAGATGCCTATTGAGATGATGCCAAATACAGCTAACCCCACTGTTAGGGTTACTATCGAGTGGAAGGGTGCCACTCCTGAAGATGTCGATAAGATGATTACAAAAAAAGTTGAGGATATTCTTCCAAACGTTGATGGTATCACAGAGTATTCATCAACTTCAAGCTCTGAAACATCTAAAATCAATGTTAAATTTAAGTATGGTACTGATATTGAAACAAAGATAACTCTTATTCAAAATGAGATCAACCAGATTAAGAGTAAGTTGCCATCGGATATAGAGGAACCATCTATCAGAGAGCAATCTATGGGTTCTATCCCAGCTGCTGTTTTAACTATGTCTGGTGGAGACCCGATGGAAGTTAGAACTTACGCTGAGAACTCTTTAAAACCTCTTCTTGAAAGAATCGAAGGTGTTTCTCAAATTATCATCTTCGGAGGAAAAGAGCAGCAAGTTTTAGTTGAAATCGATCCTGAAAAACTTGAAAATTATAATCTGAATGTTATGCAAGTTTCTGATATAATCTCTAAAGCTAGTACTACTATCCCTGGTGGACAAGTGAAAGAGGGAGAGAAAGAGTTTTATATCAAAGTTCAAGGTGAACTTAAAAGCCCTGATGAGATTGCAAATGTAATTTTAAGAAATAGTAACGGTCACCTTTTAAGATTAAAAGATGTAGCCGATGTTAGAATAGATACAAAAGACCCTACAAACATCTTCCGTAAAAATAGAGAGGATGGACTTGTAATCGTTGTTGCTAAAACAGACGAGGGAAATGCAATCGAGATTGTAGAATCTGTGAATAAGGTTTTAAACAGTGTTAAAAACTCTGTACCTTTAAACTCACATCTAGATTATGATTTCGATTCAACAGTTATCATCATGAACTCTATAAACAACGTAAAAGAAACTGGATTTATAGGTCTAGCTTTAGCTTCTATAATTCTATATATCTTCCTGAAAAGTATCTCTGCAACTATCGTTATCGCAGTTGCTATACCTATATCTATCATATTTACATTCTTCCTACTAAATGCTCAAGGCTTAACATTAAACCTTGTATCACTTATGGGATTATCTTTAGGGATAGGAATGCTTGTGGATAACTCGGTTGTTGTGCTAGATAATATCTATAGACATATGACTGAGCTTGGAAAAGGTAAAGTTGAAGCGGCGATGGATGGAGCTGCTGAGATGGGACTACCTGTTTTAGCTTCTACTCTTACAACTGTGTCTGTATTTTTACCAATCGTATTCCAAGAGGGAATGGCTAAAGAGCAGTTTAAAGATCTATCTTACTCTATCTCTTACTCGCTACTTGCATCCCTTATTGTTGCCTTAGTTTTCGTACCTATGGCTTCGAGTAAGATGTTAAACGAGAAAAAAAATCTGACTTCAGAAGGAAAAGTTCTTAAAGTTGTTAAAAGAATCTATATGTCTGCTTTAAGATGGTCAATTAAAAATAGAGGGATTGCAGCAATTGGAACTGTACTTCTTTTCGTAGGATCAATATTTGCTGCTTCAACTTTGGGTGGAGGCTTTATTCCTACAAGTGACGAGGGAAGATTTGCTGTTGTTGCTAAGCTACCTTCAAGTGCTGATATAAATATGAGTGATAGAATTGGAAATATTCTAGAGGACAAAGTTAAAAGCATTGGAGTTGCACAGTCTTATACAATGTCTGGAGACACGACTAACGCTATTGTAAATATAAACGCAGGTTTAAAAACATCTAGAGATGAGAGTCTAACGGATATCATGAAAAATCTGAGAGAAACTTTTGTAAGTATTCCAGATGTAATTTTAACTATCGTACCATCATATGTATTTGGTGCTGATGGAATCTATGATTTAGAGTTTGAACTTTACTCTGATAATGAGATTCAGTTACGTGAAATCTCTGAATCTTTAAAAAATAAAATGTATAATATAGATGGAATCACAGATATATCATCATCATTTGAGGGCGGTAAACCAGAGGGTAAAATCCTTGTGGATAGAGAGAAAGCTAAGTTCTACGGAATAGATATCGAAACTTTAGCACTTATGATTAAAACTCAAATCTTAGGTGACCAACCTATAACTATCAACAGTGACAACGGTGAGATTGATGTAACTGTTCAACTAGAAAAAAAATATAGAACATCAACTGACATGCTAATGGATTCTAGAATCACTTTAGAGAATGGAAAAAATATTAGAATCTCTGATATTGCAACTCTTTCTATCGAAGAGGGGCCATCAAAGATTGAAAAGAAAGATAAAAAGAAAAAAATTGTTCTTTATGCAAACTTGAAAAGTGGAGCCGACCTTCAAGGAGCTAAGACATCTCTTATTGATGCCTTTAACGAGTTATCACCTCCAGATAGTGTAACTTATGGGTTTGGTGGAGACTCTGCTGATATGGCCGAAATGGGGAACCAGATGGTTATCAGCTTCTTAGTTGCAATCTTCTTAGTTTACTTCATACTAGTTTGGCAGTTTGAATCGTTTATACTACCATTTATCATAATACTTTCAATCCCTCTATCAACTATGGGAGCACTTTACAGCTTGGCTCTATTCAGAGTTAACTTAGATGTTATGGTTGCAGTTGGATTCGTTATGCTAGCTGGTATTGTTGTAAATAACGCCATCGTTTTAATCGACTTCATCAATATAAGAAGAGAGAGAGGAGATAGCATAAATAGAGCTATTATAATCTCTGGTAAAACGAGACTTAGACCGATTCTTATGACAACACTTACAACTGTTCTTGGAATGATTCCTTTGGCTTTAAGCAACGGAGATGGTTCTGAGATGTATGCTGGTATGTCGTTTGTTGTTATCTTTGGTCTTTCAACAGCCACACTATTTACACTTATAGTTATCCCTGTGTTCTACTACTTAGTGGATGACTTAAAAAAATTCATAAAAAAAATCATTAAAAGATAGGTGAATATATGTTTGATGAATTTTTAACAATCGGAGAGGTATCTAAATCTACAAGTATACCCATCTCTACACTCAGATATTATGATAAGGTTGGATTATTATCTCCAGCCTTTAAAAATGAGGAAACAAACTACAGGTACTACACGCCAAAACAGATTTTTGTTTTAAAAATAATAAGTCATATGAGAAATATGGGCTTTTCTATCGAGTATATTAAAAGTCATTTTGAAAATATGAGCTATAACCATACTTTAGAGCTCTTTGAAAATGTTATTGCCGAAACAAAGTTAGAGATTAAAAGATTAAAATCTGTTGAGAAAGAGCTTCTTGAAAGCCGAGCTAAATTTATGGATAGCTTCCAATTGGAGAAAAGAGTTGGAACTCCATTTATAGATGATACTCCTGAAATCAGGGGTGTTATCTATAACGACCCAATTCATAGTTTTAAAGATTTGAGTAAAAGTCTAAAAACTATCGACAACTTTGAAGCTGCAAATAATCTGCACGCTACTCTTAGAGGATTTAAAGTCTCTTTTAAACATTGGGAAAAAAATACCTATATAAAAGATCAACTCATAGCTAATATGAGAGAGGAAGCTGCCAATCTTTCTGTTATTATTCCCGCTGGAAAATACGCTTGTGTCTATGGCAAAGGAGTTTTCGAAGAGCAAGAGGTTGTGAAGAACCTTTTAGATTGGATTAAAGAGAACAATCTAAAACCCAAAGAGGATTTTTATATAACATTCAGTGATCTGATTATGTTTAAAAGTAGAAAAGATTTTCTCTATCTTTTAAGAATTCCTCTAAATTGAAATTTCATACAAGTTTAGTAGCAATGAATTTCTAATAGATAATTTTTTCACTTTGTTGTATAATATAACTAATTGATATATTTTTTAGGAGGATTACAAGTGAGAAAATTAAAAATGTTAGTATTAGCAGCTACTTTAAGCTTATCAGCTTTTGCTGGAGTTGTAAACGGAACTGTTACAAAAATCAGAACTTATGACAAAGGAAACCAAATTAGATTTGAATCTAAAATACCTAACTTAAGCTTCCAAGTTAGAAAAGTAGATATCTTAAAAGCTATGACTAGAATTGGAAAAGTTACTTCAGTTGGAGATTTAGAGAGAAACGGATTAATCTCTAGCGAAGATAGAGCTGTAGTTATCCAATTAGACAGAGTTAAAGATGGATTACACATCAAATCAAGAAACCACTCAATGTTCGTAACTGAAAGAGAGTTAGACAAAGTTAGATAGTTTTATCTAGTTTTGCGAATATATAAAAGCCCAGTAGTAGAGAATATTCTTCACTACTGGGCTTTTTTTGTTTGTATATCTTCGACTTTTGCTGTAAAATATTACTATTCATATTTTAGTTTATTATTTAAGAAAGGATGAAAGTAATGTTTTTAAATAAAAAATCTTTACATATATTAAGCTTATTTTTCTCTCTAAACAGATTTAGTTACTCTGATTTAGAGAAAATTTTACATATAAAAAAACGATCTATAGATAACAATATAAATACCATAAATGATTTTTTGACTGCCTATAAAATAGAGGGAATCCAAAAGATTAAAGATCTTTTTTTTATAAAACCATGCACTATAAATCGGATTAAAGAGATTTTACAGTTTGCTCCTCTTTCTGTTACAGAGAGAAAAGAGTATCTTTTACTACAGCTTTTTTTTGAAAATACTATAAATCTAAATGACAACACCGATAAAATACAAACAACTAGAAGAACACTAAACTACGATTTAAAAGATATAAAAGATTACCTCGAGAGTAAAAACCTAAAGGTAGAGAGTATCTCTGGAAAGGGTATATTTTTAGAGGGAGATGAAAGAGTTATTCGTGAACTCTTTGCAACTCATTTGACAAAGTACTTGATAAACAAAAATATAAATCACAACCTTTTCAGTGATTTAATAAATAACTACTTCCACGAGGATACAATCGAGTTCAATAAAAACTTTGTCTTACGACTTTTAAATGGAATCTCTGTGACTCTTATGCCTGAAGATTTCTATAAAATTGTGGCTATACTTTTAATAAGCCCTCATAGAAAAAATATAGCTACTTTTGAAAATGAATATATTCCTAAAGAAAAGATTATCTCTCATAAATTCTATGATAAAACAGTTAATTTTTTAAACTCAAGAGGACTTGATACCTTAACGCCTTACGAGCTTGACTCTGTTATCGAAACTCTTTTCTACCTCGACCCTAAAACATACGAGAGTTTAGATGAATGCACAGAGCTATTTATAAAAAGGATTGAGGAGACTTTCGATATAAATCTAACTCAAAATCTTCAAAGTATTATGAGAGTTTCAAACCTTTTAAGAGTTGGAAAGTTTAAAAGCGAATATAACTTCTATCAAAACAAAGAGGTTTATCAATTGAGTAAACACCAGAAAGAGGAGTATCGAAAAATAGAGGGCATTTTAAGCTCCCTATCATTAAATTTTTATCCTGAAGATATCGTATCTCTTGGAATAGTTCTTAAAAATCACTATGAAAATAGCCTTATTGATAGAACCAAACATAAACGTATTGTTATTGTTGATGATACCTTCGATCATATGTATGGACAGATTCTATCAAAATATCTGAAAAACTTCTCTTTTATTGAAGTTGTTAAAATAATTGAAAGTTATGAAATCAACTCGCTTTTAGAGGATCTATTTGAAGTGGATTATCTTATTACTATAGATGACCTACAAAACTTCAACTTAAACATCCCTTTAGTTAAAATAAATCGTGAGCACTTCTTAGATAGTACTTTTGATCTATCTCAACTTAGTATAATCATTAAATAGACCCAATGTAACCAAAAGAGGTAGAGCAAAATTGCTCTACCTCTACTTTAAACTGGGGGTATTTGTTTATTTATTTTGTAAATTGGTGTACTTCTATATCGTTTACTATAGCCCAATCATTTTCAGCCTTTGTCACTCTAACAACAACTTCGTTTGTTAAATAAGGTGCTGCTGCTGATATAGCTTTATGAGCATTCGTATAGTTTGTTGTGTATGCTGATTCTCCTAATTCAACTAATTCACCTGTTAATGGCTCTTTAGCTAGTAGTTTAAACTGTCTTACAAGCCCAGAAGATTTACTTCTATAGCTTAACACTTTAATTGTATCTAATAGGAAGATATCTCCAAAAGTGATTTTTATATCTGTGTAACCTAAATCATTAAAGAAATCAGATGTGTAGTAACTTGATACCGATGCATCTCTTAAATTCTCTAAGTTGTTGAACTTTCCATGAGTTGATTCTAAAACAGATTTTTTTAAATCTAATTTAGAGTCTGAAAACGCTCCTATAAAAGCATCAAAGTTTAACTCATTTGTATTTATACTATTAACTACAGAAACTCCATTAAGTATAACCTCTAACTTTGTAGCACAAAGAACTGGCGTATGTACAACTACAAACGATCTAGCTTTGAAGTTTTCAACAACATATTCACAAACTTTTCTTCTTTGAATTCCAAGAGCATCTGAGTAAACAACCTCTACTGAAGTTGGTAGATTATCTGTAGATATTTGAATCTTATTAAACATCTTAACTCCATCAACTGGAACCTCTACTACTATACTCTTCCCTGTTGGCTCTGAAGGTGCTGTTACAGTTCCTCCAGCTAATAAAGTTTTAGCTGTTTCTAATCTCTTTGTGAATCTTCCATTAGATAAAGCTCTAACCTCTAATCCTCTTACAGTTTCTAAAGTTACACCAGCTTTAAGAGAAGTGTAAGTGTTATCATTAAATAAAGCATCCACTTCAGTGTCTAAAGTTGTGTATTGGAATACTCTTAACTCGTTTACTCTAGCTTTGTTGTCTTTTGCATCATGAATTCTAACTATGATTTTATCAGTATAGTATGGCTTTAACTTTGTTATCATATACTCATTAGTTTCATTTTTTCTCTCTCCAAACCCTAGGCTAACTAGATGTCTTTCGTGAGTGTTCTCATCCCAACTTAAACGAGATGCAGCTATATCCTCAGCTAAGATTTCAAATCTATTTACATGTCCTACTTCTCCTGCAAAGAAACTCATTAAATCAACTTGACCAACAAACATCTCTTTAGGTAGGAATACTTTTATATCAGCACATCCAGATCTTGTGAAATCACTTGTTCTGTAGTATTGATCTTCGTTTTTATCTCCAAGTCTCAATAGGTTATTTTCTAACGGATCGATAATTGGTCTTGGTGCTCCACCTGGATAACACGGAGGACACCATCCATAAATTGGAGTATCATCATACAGAGCCATCAATGGTTCAACATGAGTTCCATCTAAGAAACATTTTTTAACTTCAATCTCACTCTCTTTTTCCTCTGTTAAGAAAGCTCCATCTAAAGGAAGAGATTTATACTCTACAAGCTCAACATTGTCAGCTCCATATATAAGTATTTCAACCTCTTTACTCAGAACTCTCATTTTTCCGATAATTGGATGCTCAACACCGATTCTTACAACACCATTGATTACATCCTCTGGATACCAGAACAATCTTCTTCCACATACGTTTCCAGCTACGTCCTTATATTTTATAACACCTTTTAATATATTTCTATCGTTTGTAAAAGCGATATGATTAATTAAAGTTATCTCTTTTAAATCTAACTTTAAAACTTTTGGTGCTATGAAATCTCTATCTATAATTAAATCACTAGCGATATCTAACATTCTCATGTAGTCCTCTGTGAATGTAGCTCTCTCTTTTAAAGCTATTATATTCTCTTGAGTAACTCCAGAAGCTAATCTTCTTAAAGCTGTTGAAGTGAATAGATCTAATATCTCTGTTCTTATCGTTGAATATTTTACGATATCTATAGATGCTAAGAATATCTTGCTATCAGTACTCTTTGTTACTATGATACGAAACTCAGTTGCTAAAACTGGTTTGAATATATGGTTTTGTGTTTGTGATCTGTTGTTTCCAACATTTGCAATCTCTTTCCACTCATCGTTTTCATTGCTTCTATAAGAGATAGTATAGTTGTTTAAAACTTTTGTATCGTATATAGTTGAGAAGAATTTAAATTGGTCAACTAAACAGATTGTATCTGTTTTTATAATAACCTCTCCGTATCCTTCATTTGTATATGGTTCACTTTGGAATATGCTATGTACATCACTATTTAAAGCATTTTTTATAACATTTCCACCTTCGTGATTTTTATTTGATGTTATTGTCATTTTAGAATTACTTAAAAGATGACCATGTGGAGAGTCTTTTGATTCTTTAAACTTAGTTTGATCCATTTCCACAACTGATATATTTTCTATTGTGTTGCTTGAAAAATCATATCCATTTACTTCTAATTCATACTCATTCATGTAGAAATAGTCAAATGTTAAAACTACGCTCTCACCATTTTGAACTACAGATTTTGCTGCACTTATAGTTTCGTGCCCGTAGTTATCTTTATATTTTATATTTGCATTTACTATCTTACTTTTAGAACTAAATTGAATTTGATTTCCAACTAAAGTTTCACTAAGTTTAAGCTTTAGAAATACACCTTCTATCTTACTCTCTACAGACTTTATATTAAAGCCTCTAGTGAAATTTTCGTACTCTTTTCTAAACTCCATTTTTCCCTCCCCTTATTAACTTTTTTTAAATAAGTTTGAATTAATTTTACATAATTATATGTATGAAGTCAACTTTTTTTATTTTTTTTACATAAAAAAGAAGAGACAATCTTTCATCTCTTCTCTACAAATTTTTATAAATATCGCCTCTAGAGTCTATACCTAACAGAAATATTTTTTCAAAACTATAACAAGTATTTTGTTTTTATATTTACTGTACCATAAATATAGTATTTATATCATTTTATTACAAAAAAGTTTGACTTTTTTGTATTTAAGGAATATAATTCGCTCTGTAAGATTTTAATAAAATAACATCAAACGGGGAGAGTTAAAATGGAAAAAGCACACACAGGCAACAAAATGAAATTGATACCTCTAATTCTGATGATCTTCACTTCAGTTTTCGGTTTCAATAACATCCCAAGATCATTTTATCTTATGGGATACTCTGCAATACCTTGGTATATTTTCTCAGGGGTACTATTCTTTATTCCTTACGCATTTATGATGGCTGAATACGGATCAGCTTTCAAAAAAGAAACTGGAGGAATCTATTCTTGGATGGAGAAATCCGTTGGTCCAAAATATGCCTTCATCACAACATTTATGTGGTATTCATCATATGTTATTTGGCTTGTAAATATATCTTCTGGAATTTGGGTAGTAGTTTCTACAGCTGTTTTTGGAAAGGATTTAACTCATCAACTGAATCTATTCGGTTTAAATTCAACACAAAGTATGGGTCTATTAGGGGTTGGACTTATAACAGCATTCACTTACATCGCTTCAAAAGGTTTAAATAAGATAACTAAAATCGCTTCGGTTGGTGGGGTTGCAGTTACTCTTTTAAATCTAGTTCTTCTTTTTGGTTCACTTATTGTTTTCATCAACAATGGATTCACTTTAGCACAACCTATCGAATCTATCAGTGGTGCTTTTTTCACATCACCTAATCCTAACTATCTAAGTGGATTATCTATTGCTTCGTTTTTAGTTTTCGCCATCTTTGCGTATGGAGGAATCGAAGTTGTAGGTGGATTGGTTGACAAAACAGAAAATCCTGAAAAGAACTTCCCAAAAGGTATCTCTATCGCTGCTATTGTTATAGCTGTTGGATATGCTATCGGAATCTTCTTTGTGGGTATGTTCACTAACTGGGAATTTTTAATCAACAAAGGAAATGTTCATATAGGTAACTTCTCATACGTTTGTATGGAAAACCTTGGGTACCAAATAGCTATCTCTTTCAATCTAGCTCATTCAACAGCTGTAACTATTGGGCAGATTATGTCTAGATATATGGGAATCTCTATTGTTTTATGTTTAACAGGAGCTTTCTTTACTCTTATCTATTCACCTTTAAAGCAACTTATTGAGGGAGCACCAAAAGAGATGTGGCCAGCTAAGATATCAGAGATTAAAGATGGAATGCCTCAAAATGCTATGTGGTGTCAGTGGGGAATCGTTGTTTTATTCATTTTAGGAATAACTTTTGGTGGGCAAGGAGCAGAGGCTTTCTTTATGAAACTGACTCTTATGACAAACGTTGCTATGACAATTCCTTACCTTTTAATAGCAGCAGCCTTCCCTATATTTAAGAAAAACGATAAGATTGAAAAACCTTTCGTTATATTCAAAACTGAGCTTTCTGTTAAAATAGCTACATTCTTCACTGTTTTACTTGTTGGGTTTGCCAATATAGCTACAATCGTAGAACCCGCTTTAAATGGTAAGATAGATGATACAATCTGGATGACTATCGGTCCTGTGTTCTTCATTTTATTAGCATTAACTATTTACAAAAGATACGAAATAGGGTATCTTCATAAGAAGAAACACGTTGCTTAAAAAATATTAGAAGAGGTGAAAAAAATTATGTTTAGAAAAAATGGTTGGACGAAAGAGAGAGTTGAAGATAAAGCTACTATACTTGACTTCTCAGAGGGATACAAAAAGTTCTTAGATGAGGGAAAGACAGAGAGAGAAGTTGTTGAAATCTCTAAGAAGTTAGCAGAAGAGAGTGGCTTCGTTCATATCGACGAAGTAGAAACTTTAAAAGCTGGAGATAAGGTTTACTTTATCAATAGAAATAAAAATATCGTTTTAAGTGTTATTGGAGAAAATGATATTTTAAAAGGAATCAACTATATCGTTTCACATATTGATTCACCAAGAATTGATATAAAAGCTAATCCACTATATGAGGATTTAGATTTAGCATATATGAAAACTCACTACTACGGTGGAATTAAAAAGTACCAATGGGCGACTATCCCTCTTGCTCTTCATGGAGTTGTTATCCTAGAGAATGGTACAAAAGTAGAGTTGACAATTGGAGAGTGTGAGAATGACCCTATCCTAATGATACCTGATCTTCTTCCACACCTTTGGGGAAAATCACAAGCTGAGAGAAAGGCACCCGAAGTTTTCTTAGGAGAGGAGCTACAGATTTTAGTTGGTTCTATGCCTATGTATTTAGAGGAGTGTGAGTCAAAAGAGCTTATCAAAACTCATATCTTAGAGATTTTAAAAGCGAAGTATGGTTTTGGAGAAGAGGACTTCGTTTCAGCTGAGTTACAGCTTGTTCCAGCTGGAAAAGCTAGAGATTTAGGACTTGATAGATCGATGGTTGCTGGGTATGGGCAAGATGATAGAATCTGTGCTTACACATCACTTAAGGCTATCTTAGATTTAAAAGAGACTCCAAAGAGAACTGTAGTATGTTTCTTAGCTGATAAAGAGGAAACTGGTTCAAATGGATCGACTGGTCTTCAATCAAACTACTTAGAGTATTTCACAACTGAGCTTATTTTAAAAGTGAAAGGTAGTTTCAATGGTTTTGATCTTCAAAAAACTCTTTGGAACTCAAAGGCTCTGTCGTCAGATGTAAACGTTGCTATGGACCCTATCTTCAAAGGTGTTCACGATCCTATGAATGCCGCTAAGCTAAACAACGGTATAGTTATCACAAAATATACTGGAGCTAGAGGGAAAAGTGGTACAAACGACGCTGACGCTGAGTATGTAGCAGAGATTAGAAACATGCTAAATAAAAATGATATTGTGTGGCAGATTGGAATGCTTGGAAAGGTTGACGAGGGTGGCGGAGGAACAGTTGCTATGTTCTTAGCTCAAAAAGGAATCCAAACTATCGACGTTGGGCCTGCACTACTTTCTATGCATGCACCTATGGAGATTTCATCAAAGCTTGATGTTTACGAAACTTACAGAGCTTACTTAGCTTTCTATAATTTATAGTCTATATAAAAAGAAGAGGTTGGATTTAGACTATCCAACCTTCTCTTTTATATAAAGCTTCATAATTTTACCAGAAAATACCATTCCAATTTTAACGATTTTCTGAATACCACGTTCTCTTAAGCCAACTTCATAAATTTTTTTATCTATCTGAGATAGAGCTTCAGCTCCTGCCTTTTTAAAATCACTTTCTGATGTAGATTCAGCAACCTTAAATTCAAAGATATATCCAACAGCATTTTTATCACGTGGTTCAAGAGCTAAGTCATAACGCCCCAATCCCTCTTCACGGTTACTATGAATATAAAATTTATCATCCAATCCTATCATCATCCCCAAAATTAAGTTATGATAAAACTTCTCCTCTTTAGCTCCATCTAAATAACTCATACTAGCCATGAAAAATCCATTTATCTTTTCCTCAATTGAATCATTTCCACGAATTTTTCCTATCACTAGAGCCTCTTTTAACTTAGAAAAACTATCCTTACTCTTCGGTGTCAAAATCTCTATAAACGTTTTCCTAAAATACTTTTTTACTTCTAAATTTGGTATTCTTAAATAGTATTGGTCCTCTTCCTCGCCAATCCTATCTATTGTCAAATACCCTGCTGAAAACATCAAATATAAAATTGTACTGTTACTATATTTTTCACCAAATATCATACTGTCATCTAGTATAGTTTTTGCAGCTCTTCCTCTCAATAACTCGTAAAAAATATCATTGATATCATTATCCGCATCTTTTAATAGTTTCATAATAAGAGTATTAGCACTCGTATTTACCCAATAAGAGATCAACTTTCCATTCTCACAGTGATTTAATATACTCCAAGGATTATATACTTTTTCATCTCCAAACGTATAACCATTATACCAACTCTTAGCAGCATCCACAGTTGTTTCCAATCCGTAATATTTTAGAATAGTTTCTACCTCATACTCAGTCATACCAAAATGATTATAGTTTTCGGTTAACAGCGTTGAAACTTTCAAATTGTTAAGAGTTGAAAATATAGACTCTTTCGCCACCCTAAGGATTCCTGTTACCACTGCAAAAGAAATTGGTGCATCCTTTAGTCCATCCCCATAAAAATCTCCTATTAACTCTTTTGCCTCTTCGTAATACCCTTTTTCATTTGCTACTATCATTGGAGAATCGTATTCATCTATTAATAAAACAGGCTTTATTCCTGAGTATTTATATAGTATATCACCTAAAAACTTTAGAGCCTTTGAAAGGTCTGCATCAGGATCCCCTAACCAAACTTTATCAAAATACATCTTCTCACTCATATTTAACTTTTCTCTAAAAACTTCATATTCATTATATAAATCAATTAAAACCGAACTAAATTTTTGTAAAAATTTAGAATAACTTTCGCCCTTAACTCCTTTCATACTTAAAAATATAACTGGATATTTCCCTTGTTCTCTCATATACTCAGTCTTCTCTATCTTTAGGCCATTGAAAAGCCTTCTATTTTCCTGAGCATTATCTCTATCTAAAAAATACTTCAGTGTACTCATATTTAAAGTTTTACCAAAACGTCTTGGCCTACAAATCAAAGTTACATTTGCTCTTTTTTCCAAAATCTCCTCTATAAATCCCGTTTTATCAACATAGTAATAATTTTCTTTTATCAACTCTTTAAAATTGCTCACACCCACTGGTAATTTTTTCTTATCCATACTTTCCACCTTCTCTCTATATTATTTTTATATATTATATCATATTATAATATTTCTAGTAGTCACCAGAAGCTACCTCTTCAACCCAAGCTTGGTTATCTAGATACCATCTGATAGTCTTTTCTATTCCATCAGTAAACTCAGTCTCTGGATACCATCCCAACTCATTTACAATCTTTGTAGGATCAATGGCATATCTAGCATCATGCCCTAGTCTATCCTGAACATAAGTGATTAGATCATAGTTGATATTCTCTACCTCTGTAGTCAACACACTTCTATATTGAGGCTCATTCTTCATTATTCTAGCTATAGTATCTATAGTTAATTTTACAATGTTGATATTTTGCTCTTCGTTGAATCCACCAATATTGTAAATCTGATGAGTCGGAGCCTGAGATAGCACTATATCAATTGCTTTACAGTGGTCCACAACATAAAGCCAATCTCTTATGTTATCTCCCTTTCCATAAACTGGCAGTTTCTTACCAGCCAAGATATTTTTAATAATCAGAGGAATCAACTTCTCTGGGAAGTGATAAGGTCCGTAGTTATTAGAACATCTAGTTATATTGAATGGGAACTTGTAAGTCTCTCCATATGCAACCACCATCATATCAGCCGAAGCTTTTGAAGCTGAATATGGGCTACGTGGATCAAGCGGAGTTCTCTCTGTAAACATTGGGTCATCTAAACTTAAACTTCCATACACCTCATCTGTTGAAACATGATGGAACTTCTTACCCTCTTTATAGATAGGATACCCGTTACCATCCTTTCCAATAGTCCAGAAAGCTTTAGCAACCTCCATCAGGTTTTGTGTTCCAAGAATATTTGTCTCTAAGAATATCCCAGGATTTTCTATACTACGATCCACATGAGACTCAGCAGCAAAGTTAACTACTGCATCTATATCATGAGCCATAAATATATTCTCTACTAACTCACGGTTACAGATATCTCCCTTAAAGAAAGTTACTCTGTTATCCTTTAACTCCTCTCTTATAGTCCCAAGATTCCCGGCGTAAGTTAACTTATCTAAGATAACTATCTCTATAGCTTCATATTTTTCTAACATATATTTCACAAAGTTAGCACCGATAAACCCAGCACCACCTGTCACAAGATACCTTTTTTTTACTTCAAGATACTCATCTGTACGTATCTTCCAACTTGGAATTTCAATTTCCAAGAGTTTCTCTATCTTCGAGCTACATAATTTCGAATATTTTGGTCTTATATCATAAGGTGTAAAGTCAGAGCAACGAGCCTGAACAACTTCACCTTTATATCCCAACTTTTCCAAAATATACCTTCCCTGCTCGTAACGTGAAACCTCTTCCTCTCCACTTAGATGATATATACCATATCTTTTCTCTTTCAATCCTAACATCTTCATAGTTATATTAACTATATCGATTGTACTCGTAGGAGATGAGATTTGGTCACTCGCTAAAGCTATTTTATCTCTCTTCGACCAACTTTTAACCTGCTCTATAAAATTCATCCCATCTTTTCCAAACACCCATGACACTCTAAATATATACGTCTTATCATTAGCCTCTAAAGCTAAACTCTCCCCTAACGCCTTACTTTTCCCGTAAACAGAGATTGGATTCACCTCATCCTCTTCAGTGTAAGCTCCTAACTTCTCTCCATCGAAAACAAAATCAGTCGAATATGTCACAAACTCTATCTCTAACTCTTTTGCCACCTTAGCCAAATTCTCTACAGCAAAAGCGTTAACAGCGTTAGCAATCTCTGGCTCCTCCTCAGCTTTATCTACAAAGTTATAAGCAGCACAGTTTATAATTAAAGTCACACCATTACTCTTTACAAACTCTCTCACCTTTTCAAAATCCCTTATATCCAACTCAGCTCTTTTAGGAGCTGTAAATTCTATACTATTCTCTTTAAAAAACCTAGAGAACTCTTGAGCCAGTTGCCCTGCTCCACCAGTTATCAATATCATCTCATCACCTCTTTCAAGTTCTCACAGAACTCTTTAAAACTAGGTAGATTTTTATCCTTAGAAGATATTATCAAGTCCTCAGAAGATAACCCATATTTTTCCAACTCCCAATCGATACTTAAATCCGAATCAAATGGAAATATCCCCGATTCATATTGAGGTGCATAGTAATCACTACAAAGATACTCTATTTCTGTGTTTTCCTTTAAACTCAAAAACCCATGAGCAAACCCCTCTGGTATATAAAGCTGTTTTCTATTTTCCTCACTCAAAATAACTTTATAAATTTCACCAAAAGTTTCACTGCCATCCCTCAAATCCACAACAACATCTAAAATCTCACCTTTTAAAACCCTTATAAGTTTTGCTTGAGGTTGAACTTTTTGAAGGTGTAAGCCCCTCAAAACACCAAACTCACTCTTCGAGTGATTTCCCTGCACAAAATTTACATCTATATTATATTTTTCCAAAGTTTTACAATTGAAAAACTCATAGAAAAAACCCCTTTCATCACTATATATCTTAGGCTCTATCAACACCAATCCTTTTATCATGACCTACTCCTTGTTTCATTTACTAAAATTCTCATAAAAAATATCTGCTACTATATACAACTCAGAAGATACTCTCCATAAGCAGTTTTGGAAAGTTCAGCTCCTCTTTTTAGCAGAGTCTCTCTACCTATCCACCCCTTTAGATAAGCTATCTCCTCTAAACATGCTATCATTATCCCTTGCCGACTCTGAATCGTCTTCACGAAGTTACTCGCCTCTAAAAGCCCATCGAAAGTCCCTGTATCAAGCCACGCCATTCCACGCCCCAAATTGATAACGTTCAATCGCCCCTCTTCTAAATACATCCTATTTATAGAGGTAATCTCTAACTCACCACGCTCTGAAGGTAGCACTCTTTTAGCTTTCTCTATCACACTGTTATCATAGAAGTATATCCCTGGAACAGCGTAGTTTGATTTTGGTATCTCCGGCTTCTCCTCTAACGACAGCACCTTCCCATCACTAGAAAACTCCACCACCCCAAACTCCTTTGGATTCTTCACAAAATATCCAAATATATTGGCCTCATTCTCCAAAGAGCTAGCACGTTCTAGCATCCCAGTGAATCCATGCCCATAGAAAAGGTTGTCCCCGAGAATAAGAGCCACAGAGTCATCACCTATGAAATTCTCTCCAATTATAAAAGCCTCGGCTAATCCTTTCGGTGAGTCTTGAATTTCATAGCTTATACTTATCCCAAGACTGCTTCCATCACCTAGTAGCTCACGAAACATCGGCAAATCCCTTGCCGTACTTATAAGCAGTATCTCTTTTATATTAGCCAACATCAGCACAGAGAGAGGGTAATATATCATCGGTTTATCATATATAGGAACTACCTGCTTACTGATAACTGCCGTCACCGGATACAACCTACTTCCTGTGCCACCTGCTAAAATTATACCTTTCATCCCTTCACCTCTTTTTTTATAAAAAATATCACACTCTAAAACAGATTCAATAACTCATCACGATTCATCTTCATTATATCCGATGTTTTCCCATCTAAAACCTCACTTATAACCTTCGATTTCTCACCTTTTATAAGATTGATTTTCTCCTCGATAGTCCCCTTTGTTATAAGACGAAATACGTTCACAACATTTTTCTGTCCCATTCTGTGTGCTCTATCAGTCGCCTGGTTTTCAACTGATGGGTTCCACCACGGATCAAAGTGAATAACAGTATCCGCCTCTGTCAGATTCAATCCACTTCCACCAGCTTTTAGAGATATTATAAACAGATCCCCCTCTCCAGAGTTAAATCTATCCACAAGATTCAACCTCTCTTTCGCCTCTGTCTTCCCATCTAAGTATAGGTAATCAAACTTTCCATCCAAACTTTCCTTTATAAGAGCTAACATCTCTGTAAACTGTGAGAATAGTAAAACTCTATGCCCACCACTTTTCGCTTCCTCTAAAATCTCTAAAAGAGCCTCAACTTTTGCACTACTACCTTTATAATCCTCAACAAAAAGCTTCGGGTGATTACATATTTGACGAAGTCTCGTCAGATATCCCAGGATCTTTATAGCATCCTGCCCATCTGTAGCCAACTCTCTTTTATATCTCTCCAAATACGCCAAATAAACCTTTTTCTGAGCTGAATCTAGCTCAACAACGACATCCTGCTCTATTTTATCAGGCAACTCTTTTAAAACCTCGCCTTTCGTACGTCTCAAAATAAACGGTCCCACAACAGACTTCAAACTTTTCAAGTTATCTAAATATCTTTTCTTGAAAGTCGTATGCTTTCCAAGATACCCCGGGAAAGCGAAGTCAAATATACTCCAAAGCTCTAAGATATTGTTCTCTATAGGAGTTCCCGTTAAAGCAATCTTCGTTTCACCACGAATCTCTTTTATAGCAGCTGCTGTTTTCCCCATCATATTTTTAATATTCTGTGCTTCATCTATAATTATATTAGCAAACCCCTTCTCAAAAGGTAACTCACCATAAAGTTCGATATCATTTTTCAGCACTCCATAAGTCGTTATGATAACCTCACCAGATTTCAGATTTTTTATCATCGATCCTCTTTCTGATTTTGTA
The DNA here is from genome assembly GCF_945952365.1 of uncultured Cetobacterium sp. GTDB lineage: Bacteria > Fusobacteriota > Fusobacteriia > Fusobacteriales > Fusobacteriaceae > Cetobacterium_A. The sequence continues at coordinate 54,773 of NZ_CAMFHX010000012.1, read as the reverse complement.
CCTATACACATCTTCACCTCTAGATGTGATGCAAACTTTTGAAACTCACTTTTCCAGTTATACACAAGTGATTTAGGTGCTACAATCAAAGTTGGTAACTCTCTTTTCTCAATAGCCAAATACGCTATCGTTTGTAAAGTTTTCCCCAGTCCCATATCATCTGCTAAGATTCCACCAAGTCCCAATTTTTTCAAAGTATTTAACCAACAAACTCCATGTAGTTGATACTCTCTCAGCATTGGGAAAAGAGACATTATCTCTTTCTCATCATCAGCTGACGATATCTCTCTCAACTCTCTATCCATAGCCACAAAGTTCTCATCTAAAAAGACATCCTTTATCTTTTTCAATGTCGAAGCTAAGAAATAGCTATAGTTTTTAGTTCGAGATATAACCCCTGCCTCTATCTCTTTTCGACTCGCTTCAGATATATCCAAAACGTCATTCAGTTTATCTAATTCCTCACCATCAGCTATAGAAAGTATTCCTCCATTTTTAAGTAGATAATACTTTTTCTTTTCACGAACAGCGTTTAAAAAGTTGTATATCTCCTCTTTCTCAATGCCATCTATGCTAAACTTTATCTCTAAAAGGTCCTTCACTTTGCTCTCTATTTTATAACTTGCCGATGTAAAACTTTTAGCTTTAAAAGCCTCTGAATAATATATTTGGTACTGTTTTTCAAGCTCAGGAATAGCGTCCATCACAAAAGAGTAGATACTTTCAACATCAGTTATGTGGTAAGACCCGTTTTCAAAGCTATTTTTATACTTTTCTAAAATCTGCTTATAAAGACTACTCACCTCAACAGCAGAGCTCATAATTATCTTATTTTCTAACTTCTCCTCTGGTTCGCCATCAAAAAACCTTTTTGAATAAACTCTTAAACCGTAAGTGTTATATGAATCTATATATATTTTATCCTCTATCTTTTCTGGAGTGTATATATGAGTCTCTAGTTCTTTTGCCACCTCTATCTTAGCCATCTTTTGAACCGAGTTTATCACAAGAGGTAGATTTTTCTGACTGATTACCATCTTTGAGCTACGAGCTGTTTTTTTAGATAGTTTTTTATAGAGTTCTATATCTTCAGAGCTTAACTTATAGAAAATTGGCTCTCCTGATGCAGTAAAATCTAAAAATGTACTTTTTCCTCTTCTGAAAAGTTTATTCAAATTTTTAAACTCTAAAGCTATATCTCTACCCTCATTTTTACTTATCTTTACATTTAAAATCTCATTCAAACTAGTTTTTTTCAAATCTAGCTTTCCACCCTCACTTAAAAACTCCATTACTCTATCAAAACTATACGGATTAGAAAGTACAGTGTCTATCTTCAACTCTGAGTAGTATTGATTTTTAAACATTGTTGAATACTCTTTCAAAAGCTCTATAAACTTTTTATCCCACCCTTGAAAATAGTCCCTTCCTGGCTCGTAAGTATAGGCTTTTCCAAAATTAAAACTCTCCTCTTCATACGCCATTAAAAACTTATTTATTTTGCTGTTTATTTTATATTTTTTAGATTTACTTACAACCTCTATATCCAAAGAAAATTTTATATATCCCGATAAATTTTGAACATTTGGAATTACATTTAAAAATATTAGCTCTTTGCTTTTAGTTTCAGCGGGTTTGAAAAGGTCTAAATGAAAATCAGGAGTTGCTGCTTCGGCATCTCTTCTCTTTTTCTGAATCATATATTTTTCAGCAGCTATAGCTACTGCTATCATATGCTTACAAACTCTTCTATTTGTTATAGCATATTCACAAGAGCATTCAGTATTTATAACTTCATCTTCATTGAAGACAACTTTTGTTCTGTAGGTTTGATAGTAGCTTCCTTCAACTATTGCACCAATAACATGCAGGTTTGGGATATACTTATCTTCAATCTCTACTATCTTCTGCTCTAGGATTTTATGATTTCTAAAGTAAGCTCGCCCTCTTTCAGTAACCTTTTCCCCTGCTGAGTATTCTAAATCTTCTAAAAATTTACTCATAGATATAGTTCTCTCCTTTTCTCTTTTTTATAAATTAAAATATTATCCTAAAATCATATCTAATAAGCACTGCTCAAAATATACTTCGTCAGTAAATATAACCTTATCAAATATTACACCTTCATACCTTTTAAAAATACTCGGTATAAGCTCCCCAATAGAATTCAGATTAGATAGCGTTTCAAGTCTATTCTGTTTTCGTGAATTTCCAATTGTTGTTTCTTTGGGTTTAGTATTTACTATAACATAGTTTAATTTAATTTTCTTTTCACAAATCATTTTGTACTCTTCAACATTTAAAATATTCTTCAAGACAATTAGAAAAGTATCCACTCCTTTTAATGCTAAATTAGCTTTTATTTCTTCATTTTTTAATTTACGTGCATTCTTTTTTACTTTACAACTTGGAGCTTCCAAATGGCAACTAAATTCCTTTTCATCTTCTTTCTCTAAGATACTACCATTCTTAAATTCAACTAGGTAAAGCTTATTTTCTAAAAGATTATAGTGAATAGCATCTGTTGATTTCACATCTATTTTAAGGGCATCGACTACCTTATCTAAATTTATCATCCCTCTTGAATTTACTACTAGCGATCCACTATGACTCGAAAAACTAAGTTGTGTTATATTCTCTAAATAGTGTGTATATTTATTTAAACTTCTTATTTCGATTGGTGCTTTTGGTTTTATCTTTTTTCTATGCATATTCTAATTCCCTAGTTCCATTTTTACTTTATCTAAAATATCATAGCCTTTTCCTAACTCTCTGTATATCTCTCCAAATTCATTTGTTTTATCTTTAAATATTGTAACTCCATTCTCTTCTTCTGCTAAATATGCATTTAAACCGGTTACTTTATTTTTTATTGAGTATACCTGTAAAGCTTCTATAAATTCTGAACTATGAGAGTTTATGAATATTTTTATATTTAAATGAATTGTCAGTTTAATTAAAATCTCAGCTAATTTAACCTGCCACTCGGGGTGTAAATGTACCTCTGGTTCATCTAGAATCAAAATACTATTCTCTTTTATTGATGCATTTGATAGCAGTTGTAATAATATTCCTAAAGACTTTATTCCAGTTGCAGTATTATTTAAACTTACATCTTGAACTTCTTCTCCTTTTTTCATTTTATAGACAATCTCTTGAGGTGTCTTTAAATATAAATTACCACCAATTATATTTTCTATAATCTCCTCTATCTCCCTACGAGTACTTTTTGTTTTCGACAGATTTATAACTCCTCTCGAAAAGAAATTACGTTGAAAATCATTCATTAAATCCTCTTCAATCATAGTTAAAAAGTTAGTTGAGTATTTTATTTTATCTAAAATATATGGTGTTGAAATATAAAGAACATTATAAATCTCATTATTTCTAACTATTCCCATTCTCATAAGAGTTTTATTATCTTCATTATTATTTTTAGGATTATAGTCAATCAGCTCTATATCATCTCTTTTAATTTTTATTCTTTTCTCTCTATTTATATCTTCATTTAAAAGATTTCCAAAATCATCCTCTAAATAATTTTTTAATATATCTGTATCTTTAATTAGAAGGTTTATTTTTAAATTTGAAACTAATAAACTGTCGTTATCATCTCCATCTTCTTCTACAATCACTTCTAACTCTTCAATTCTTCTTTGTAAAAGAGTAAATCTTTTATTTTTCAACTCTGTATAAATTAAATCTATTAAATTCCCTACTTTTTCTTTTGTTTTTTCACTTAAATTCTCTAAACAGTTCACAACTTCATCTGAAAGCTCTACACAAACTCTTTCTCTTCCAATTTCAGAGCTTGGCTTCATTCCTGAATATAAAATTTTACTAATTGTACTTTTTCCAGTGTTATTTACTCCAGCCACAATCGTAATTGTATCTAACTTTATATCTGCTAACTTTACTTTTCCTATATTTTCTATCAATAACTCTATCATAACTTTCCCACTCCTTCAGCTTTATGCCAACAGTTACTTATCTCTTATCTTTTCTGTATATTATATCATACTCTAAAAAAGCTTTTCTATATTAAAGTTATCTCTAAAAATAAAAATCAACATTTTCTATTTCACGTATAGTTTTAGCACCTTACTAGCAAAGACCATCCCTATTTTAATAATCTTTTCTACTCCACGCTCTCTTAGTCCTGTTTCATATATTTTTTTATCTATCTGAGCTAATGCCTCAGCTCCTGCCTGATCAAAGTCATGTTCTGAGCTTGAAACCGCTACTTTAAATTCGAAAATATATCCAATTCCACTTTTACTCTTTGGCTCTAGAGCTAAGTCATAACGCCCTAACCCCTCTTCTCGATTTGAATGTATGTAAAACTTATCATCTAAGCCTATCATCATCCCGAGTATCAAGTTGTGATAAAACTTCTCTTGTTTTGATCCATCTAGGTAACTCATACTCGTCTGAAACATAGAGTTTATCTTCGCTTCCACAGAGTTATTACCAAAAATTTTCCCAACTAAAAGTGCTTCTTCTAACTTTGAAAAACTATTTTCTCCAGCAGAATCAGCTATTTCAACGAATGTTTTTCTGAAATAATCTTTTACCTCTTCGTTTGGTATTCTAAGATAATACTCTCTCCGTCTTTCTCCAACTCTATCTATCGTTAAATACCCAGCAGAAAACATTAAATACAAAATTGTACTATCACTATATTTTTCACCAAATATCATATTATCATCCAAAATAGCTCTTGCAACACCACCTCTCAATAGTTCATAGAAAGTATCATTTATATCCTCATCAGCATCTTTTAAAAGTTGCATAATAAGAGTATTCGCACTTGTATTTACCCAGTAAGATATTAAATCTCCATTCTCACAGTGATTTAATATACTCCAAGGGTTATACACTTTTTCATTTCCAAAAGTATAACCGTTATACCAACTCTTAGCTAAATCGAGCTCTGTTTCTAATCCATAATACTTTAAAATAGTTTCTACTTCACCCTCTGTCATTCCAAAATGATTGTAATTATTTGTTAATAGCGTAGAAACTTTCAAGTTATTTAAACTAGAAAATATAGACTCTTTTGCCACTCTCAAAATCCCAGTTACCACTGCAAAAGAGATCGGTGCATCCTTTAAGGCTTCACCATAAAAATCTCCTATCAGCTCTTTTACCTCTTCATAATAACCTTTTTCATGAGCCACTATCATTGGCGAATCATACTCATCTATTAGTAGCACTGGCTTTATTCCAGAATATTTATATACAATATCACTCAAAAATTTTAAAGCTCTTGTCAAATCTGTATCGGGTTCTCCTAACCAAACTTTGTCAAAATACATCTTCTCTTTCAGATTAAGAGACTCTCTGAGATCTTCATAGTCATTATATAAATCACTCAAAACCGAGCTGAACTTTTGTAAAAATTTAGAATAGTTCTCTCCATTAATTCCCTTCATAGTTAAAAATATAACTGGATATTTTCCTGCCTCAGCCATATATTTACTCTTTTCTATATTTAAACCTCTAAAAAGTTGATTATTCTTCTCTGCATTTTTTCTATCTAAAAAGTATTTCAAAGTACTCATATTCAGAGTCTTACCAAAACGTCTTGGTCTACATATCAGTGTAACTTCTGCTTTTTTTTCTAAAATCTCCTCTATAAATCCTGTTTTATCAATGTAATAGTAGTTTTCTTCTATCAGCTTTTTAAAGTCGCTCACACCGATTGGTAATTTTTTTCTCTCCATACTTTCCACCACCTTTTTTTAATATATTATACCACATTCTAAAACTCTCATCAAAAAAAGACCCCTAAAGGGTCGTGACTAACTTATACACATGAAATAAGCTTCCACCGAAGTGAAAGCCTATATCATCACGTTTTTTATACAACCAAAGTTCCTTTAAGGTCCTTGAATTAATTTTAAACTATTTATTTCAAAAAGTCAAAAACTCTTTTAATTACACTTAGGTTTTCTTAAGATTTTTATAATTTTATTGATTTTTATTTAGAATAAGAGTATAATATTTCTAACAAACAAAAAGATTCAATGACGTAAGTTTCATTGTATGAAAAAGAGCTAGGGGCGAAAACTAGCTCTTTTTTTATTTTATTCATTGGGGTATAATTATTTTTAGTGGTTATCTACCTCTAGAAAGGGGGTGAAACTTACGTATGTTAAGAATCTTTTTTGTTATTGTCCTTTTTTTCCTACTAGTTAAAAAAGGGTACTAGATAATCACTGACTAGGTGTTCGCCCACCTAGTCTTTTTATTTTCAGTTAAATTATACAAGATTCTAAAATTCTCATACTATTTTCTAATTTTTAATCTCTAATATTTTAGTAGCTCTATCTCCTCTACACTCAATCCTGTTATGCCTGAAACAATTTCAGAACTCATCCCATTTTGAAGAGCATTTTTAGCAATCTTTAATTTTGCTAATCTTTCCCCTTCAGCTTTACCTTTTAACTCTGCTGTGGCTAAAGCACTGGCTGCATCTAACCTAGCTTTTTCTCTCATTCTATACTTTTCACGTTCATCTTCATCTGAACTTATTACATATAGCTTTTTCTTTGCTAATTTTATCTCTTTTACAGTCTCTTCTGCTTCTTCTACTATATCACTAGAAGGTTCTTTTAAAAACATCCCCCATCCAGATAATGGATCATCAACTCTAAACTCCACCAACTTTGGAAGCTCTAAAAAGTGAATTTCAAGGTCTTTATTTAAAACTATATTCTCTTTCTCCTCTATAATTTTAAATACACTATGATAATTTTGTGTTTCTTTAAATTGTATGAAATTTAATATATTTATACAGATAGTTCTATTTAGATTTAAATAGTTCTCTCCCTCTTTTAGTTGCTCTGAGTAAAGCTTACTCCAGTAATAAAGTGTTCTCTTTGGCATATTATATTCATTTCTAAGTTGAATCTCTACATTTATAATAGTTCCATCATTGGCTACTGCTTTTACATCTAACCTACTATTTTTATCCTCTATCGCTTCTTTTGTTATCTCTACATTTCTTAACTCTACATCTACTAACGGTGATTCTGATTTTATCGCAGAATTCAAAAATGATAACAACACACTCTTCTCTTTTTCATTTCCAAATATACTTTTAAATATAAAATCCATCTTTGGATCTAATAAGCTTGTACACATACTATCACATCCTTTTTTTAATATATTATACCACATTCTAAAAATCTCATCAAAAAAAGAGCTAGTTTCTCACTCCTAGCTCTTTCTTATACAATGAAATTCCCATACTATTTTCTAATTTTAATCTCTAATATTTTAGTAGCTCTATCTCTTCTATACTTAATCCTGTTTTTTCAGCTATTAATTCATTTGGTATTATCCCTAACAAACTCTTTGCTATTGATAATTTTGCTAACCTTTCCCCTTCAGCTTTGCCTTTCAACTCTGCTGTAGCTAAAGCACTGGCTGCATCTAACCTAGCTTTCTCTCTCATTCTATATTTTTCACGTTCATCCTCATCTGAACTTATTACATACAGCTTTTTCTTTGCTAATTTTATCTCTTTAACAGTTTCTTCTGCTTCTTCTACTATATCACTAGAAGGTTCTTTTAAAAACATCCCCCATCCAGATAATGGATCATCAACTCTAAACTCCACCAACTTTGGAAGCTCTAAAAAGTGAATTTCAAGGTCTTTATTTAAAACTATATTCTCTTTCTCCTCTATAATTTTAAATACACTATGATAATTTTGTGTTTCTTTAAATTGTATGAAATTTAATATATTTATACAGATAGTTCTATTTAGATTTAAATAGTTCTCTCCCTCTTTTAGTTGCTCTGAGTAAAGCTTACTCCAGTAATAAAGTGTTCTCTTTGGCATATTATATTCATTTCTAAGTTGAATCTCTACATTTATAATAGTTCCATCATTGGCTACTGCTTTTACATCTAACCTACTATTTTTATCCTCTATCGCTTCTTTTGTTATCTCTACATTTCTTAACTCTACATCTACTAACGGTGATTCTGATTTTATCGCAGAATTCAAAAATGATAACAACACACTCTTCTCTTTTTCATTTCCAAATATACTTTTAAATATAAAATCCATCTTTGGATCTAATAAGCTTGTACACATACTATCACATCCTTTTTTTAATATATTATACCACATTCTAAAATTCTCATCAAAAAAAGAGCTAGTTTCCTAACTCTTTTCCATACAACCAACTTATTTTAATTACTTTAACACGGCTTCAAATACAGCCTTTAAATACTCCAATATTCCACAAACCACATTCTTTACACTTGTTGGTCTAGAAATTTTAATATAGTCCGTATCTTTCTCATCTTTTATAAGACCTTTTTCAGATTTAAACTCCATCTCTTCTTTATTCAAAAGCCTCAATAGAACCTTTACCAATGTTTTATCAATACCAAATATATTATCCACGATTTTATTTAATGTCACCGATATTATCTTCCAAGATGTGAATAATATTGCCACCAAGCCCAAAGGGTCTAACATTTTTAATTCAGGATTTTTTATATAAGCTTCTAAATAAATTTCACCCAATAGATACAAACCTGTTGGAATTCCTATCAACACTGTAGAGAATACCACTATCAAAATAAGTTTTAAAATAAACTTACGCCAATTTTCAGAATGTTCAATAATCCCTATCAACTTTTTGCAAATATCTTTCGTTAATTCATTCAATGTTTCATTACTTATTTTCTTTTCATTTTCACGATCTACTTTAAACTCATCTTTACCCTCAATCGACCCAAGTATATCCGCTATTTCAAGATTGTTATTTGGCATTATCTTCTCCTAAGTTAATATTCCTCTTAGTCTACGCAAAATATGTTCAATTCAGAAAATCTTTTTCTTGTTGTTGTTTCTGATACTCCAAAGATTTTTGCAAATACTTTCACACTAGGAATCTCAACTTTATTAACTAATTCCTTAAAAATCTTTTCTGGCATCAATAAACAAGCTGCGAAGTAGTCTGCTTCATCCTCTTTCTCTTTATCTCCTGATTGTCCATGTCTACATAAAACATATGGTTTTTCTTCTGTAGTATGCAAAAAGAAATGTCCTATTTCATGAGCTATCGTAAATATCTTATCCTCTTCTAACTTATGGGCCTGTTCATTTATTATTATAATTTTTTCATTACCACTTTTTAGCAATATTGCTGACGCATCTGGAAAATTTTTATCCTTCCACTCTGATTTTGAAAACTTAAATAATTTGATACCTTCTGACTTTAATAACAAATCTAAGTCTATCAAAGGCATTGTTGACATTCCATTTGTCTCTAGGAGTTTATTTACTAGGTCTGAAATCTCCTTCTTTTCAAACATTTTTACCACCTTTTTAATTTAATTTAATTTATTACTATCCTAATTTCAATTATATCATTTTTTATCTTTATATCTTAATACTATTTAAAATATTTTCAATATCTATACTTTCAATTCCTAATCCTTGTTCCATTTTTCTTTCTATCTCTTCACGAATTTTTTTTTCAATTTCTACTTTTAACTCTTCTTGTTTCTTTACTCTTCCTAATTCGATTTCTTGTGTTCTTTCCTTAAATTTTTTATATTGCTCTAAATTTAACTTCAGCTTACAATCAATATAATTTTTCATTACAGGAAATAAATTTGATATTAATTTTTTATCTTTAAATTTTATTTTTTCCATCGACTTTAATCCGTTTAGATACAGGTTATAATTTATGTAACCTGTTAAAGCCTTATCTTTTTCATAGTTATGAATTGCACTATTTATAAATTTATACAAAGCTACAGTTTCCTTTTTTCCTCTTAAATCCTCTTTTACTTTTTTAATTATTGAATCCATTATTTCACGATTCTCTTTTGTGTATTCATCTTTATTTGCTTTAAAATTTAAATTTTGATAAACCTCTTCAAACTTTTCACGTGTTATATCATGCGTTCCAAATAATTTTACAAAAATCTCTTGATAATTTTTATTACCAATTTGATCTCCAGCTTCAAACTGGTTAATATAAGTATTTAAAGTTGGTCTCGATAAATTTAAAACTTCTGCAAATTCATTTAATGTAATTTCATATTTTTTTAATTTTTCTTTTATCTTCATGACACTATTATATCATCACCTTTCATTTTGTAAAGTTTTTTTAACTTTATTTTACATTTTTTACGTTTTTTACGTAAAACTATTTATTTTTTACATATTTTATGATAATATAAATATGTTGATCAATCATAAGTTTTCCTTAATAATTTTTTCATTATAATTACTAAGGCTTGTATAGATGTGAGTCTATTTTTATTACTTTTATATTTTGTGGAGGGAATTAAATGCCAAATATTAATTTTTTAAGTTCAAAACATTACACAAATGCAACAACAACAAATTATGGAGATTGTGTTTTAATTGATATTAATGGAAAGCTTGTTATTTATGATTGTGGTTCAATTGAGCACGCTAATGAAGTTATTAAATATATGAAGACTAATAACTATGAGAAAGCTATTCTCATTCTTTCACACCAAGATGCCGATCATTTTATGGGAGTTCCTCACCTTATAGAAAATAATAAAATTTCTCACCTTTACACACTTTTACTTCTTAAACATAAAGATAAACTTTTAGAATTAATTGGAGATAATCGAAAAACTAGAGAGTCTGTAACTAAAAATATTACCGAAATCTACAATAATATTTATTCTCTTAGCAACAACACAAATGTGATTCTCTGCGACACATTAACTAGTATTAACACCCTAATCACACCACATGTTAAGATACTTGGACCTGATATAAACTATACTTTAGAAGCTGTTGCTAAAGCTTTAGACTCTCGGGAAGGCGATACTATTAATAATGAAACTATTATTAATGCTGTTAGTACACAAGTTTCTGTTACATTTAATAACACAAAAGTCTTACTTTGCGGAGATAGTTGTTTTGATGCTATTGAAGAGGTTATTAAAGATCACAATCATATTCAGCTACCGCATCATGGAAAAGAGCAACAAGCCTTAAAAATCTGGGCAACAAATTATGGAAAAAACGATATCATTTATTATGTATCTGATAATACCGGAAGCACAATTGGGGGTTCTGATAAGATTTATAAAAAACCAGGATATAAAATGAAAAATACACGTGATGGACAAATTTTATGTTCACTACTCCTTAGCTCTTCAGCCTCTATTGCTGGTAACTTAGGAGGAGATGAGTAATTGAGATATGCCATTCATAAAAGTACATCTAAAGATGAGGTAAAAAATAGACTAGAATTCTTAGAAACTATTTTTAAGCTCAAATTTTTCTTCAAAGAGCATAAAAATGAATTTTGTATCTATAGTAGTTTTCCAGCTAATAAATTAGACGTTTTTTTTATTAGTGGTCATTCTAATCTTGTTAAAAACTTTTTAATAAATACAAATATTTTAGAAAAAAGATTAATTATTAATTCATGTCAAATTAATAATTTAAAAACTCTAAAACATCTGAAATATAAAAAAATTTATATTTCAGAACAGAATAAAGATGGTACGAGTGACCTCTTAGTTGGTGAAGAATTCAATTTTTCTTTTAATATAACTCACTCTGAACTGAATCTTTTTAATTCCAATAAAAAATCAGGTATGCCTAAATTTAGACATGCTTTCAATAAAATATAAAAAGGAGATTAACTATGACTACAGATAATTTGGTAAAAATAGATAAATTAGACAAAACTGATATAAGCTTAATAATACTTATAGCTTTCTGCAATCTAGTCTTTATACTCTTCGGAATATCTTCACTATTCACAAATATATTCGATACTTTTAAACAATATATTTTATCTGATAATAAAATATATTCAATTATTTTCCATGTATTTATTGCAGGATTAATTGGAGGAGCATCTTACTCACTAAGAGCTCTTTATCAAAATATAGGTCATTCTGTAACACCTATTAATCAAAAATATTATCGACCACTCAATATCAAAGTATGGTTCTTATGGTATTTTTATAGACCTCTTCAAGGTGCTGTTTTAGCTGCTATTATGATTTGCTTATTTCAACATGGTTTTATAAGCTTAAATACTACTAATATTGAAACAACAGAATCTCTATACTTCCAAGTTGGAATAGGGTTTTTAGTTGGATTTGGGGCACACGAGGTTATGGGGAAAATTGAAGAAATTATCAAAGTTATTTTTGCTAAAAGTAATAAAAAAACGAATGAAAACTCTCAAGATAAAGTAGTGAGTAACTCAACTAATTAAACAAAATATTCAATGACGTAAGTTTCGTTGTATTTAAAAAGAGCTAGTGGCGAAACTAGCTCTTTTCTACTTATAATATTCTTTCCAAAGTTTTCCTAACTCCACCAACCTCTTTCATCATACCTAAGAAATACTCTTCAATTAAATCAGCCATTCCAATTTGAACTAAATCAACTCCAAATATATTTTTATTTGAAAGAATCTTATTCAGCTTTCCTTTTTCATAACTACTAGAATCTAAGTATTTTATACTATTCAAATTAGCTTTCAACTCTTCTAATAGTGGATCACTACTCAAAGTCATCATCGCTCCACTATCATCTACTCCCATTAGATAACGCATCCAACCAGCTATAACTAAAGGAATATACTTTAAATTTCTTACATCTAACTTTTCATCTGCTACATACGCTTTAATAGTTTCACCAAATCTAATCCCAACTTTTTGAGAAGTATCTGTTGCTATCCTTTGTGGTTGATCTGGAATAAATGGATTAGCAAATCTTTCTTCTAACACCTCTTCTAAAAACTTTTTAGGATCTATTATTTTCGGATTCTCAACAACTATAAGCGACTCTTCATATCCTATCTTTCTAACTAAATTACTTAAAACCTGATCCTGCATACACTCTGCGATAGTCTTTTTATTTAGTAAACACCCATATATTGCTAATGCTGTATGTAATGGATTAAGACAAGTAGTTACCTTCATTCTTTCAGCTTTTTCGACAGACTCTCTATCAGTCAATATAACCCCAGCTTCTTCAAATTTTGGTCTTCCATTTGGAAACTTATCTTCAACAACAAAATATTCCGGAACTTCAGCATTTACAAATGGGGCTGTATAAGTATTTTTACTTGTTATAACTATATCCATATTTTCAAAACCAGCTTCTTCTAAAAACTTTTTAACCTCTATGGCTGGTCTTGGAGTTATCTTATCTATCATTGTTATTGGATAACTAACTTTCTTCTCATCTAAAAGATAATCTAAAAATTCTTTTTCTACAACATCATTTTTTACCCACTCTTGTGCAACAGATACAATCGCATTTTTCAGCTTATCTCCATTAGCAGAACAATTATCCATGCTTAACAGTGCTATCGGTGCTGCATTTTTTTTATAACGTGAATAAAGCAATGATGTCACCTTAGACATCAAGTGATCAGAAGTAATGATTCCATCTCTGAAGCTATACCCCTTCTCTGTTATTGTAAAACTTATTATTTGTAACTTCTCATCCTGACAGATCTCTTCAACTATACTCATTCCATCTGATGTTACATCAATACTCTCAACTATACTCCAAATAATTTCTGGTTTAAATTCCCCTTTTTTATCTAAAGTAACCAAGATAGTTTTGTTATCATATGGCTTAAAAGCTTTTTGTATAATCTCTCCATCAAAAGTTTCTGCTACAACAATTCCACTATTTTCTAAACCTTTTTCTATAAGAGTTTGTTGAACCTTTCCCATATATGCTCTAAATATATTTCCAGCACCAAAGTGAAGCCATTTTGGAGATTGAAGTTTAATTTTTTCATTCATAATCTAGTCCCTCTTTTCCTGTCTGTTTAAACTATCCCAAATTCCCCACATATACATTATTCCTAGAGCTCTATCATATAATCCATAACCTGGTCTGCACTTTTCTCCCCATATATGTCTTCCATGATCTGGTCTTGCATATCCTTTAAATCCTGCCTCGTGATACGCTTTAACTACATCATATATATCTATTGATCCATCACAAGTTCTATGAGATGTTTCAATAAAATCTCCATTTTCATATATCTTAACATTTCTTATATGAGTAAATGGAATTCTATCTGCAAACTCTCTAACAATACTTGGAATATCATTTTTAGGACTAGCACCTAAAGATCCCGAACAAAGTGTTAATCCATTTGAAGGACTATCTACTAAATTAAGTAATCTTCTAAGATTATCTCCAGATGTCATAAGTCTTGGTAACCCAAAGATTGACCAAGGTGGATCATCTGGATGAATCGCCATTTTTATTCCATTTATCTCTGCTACAGGGACTATCTGCTCTAAGAAATATTTTAAATTTTCCCATAATTTCTCATCATCTATATCCTTATACGCTGCAAATAAACTTTCAAGTCTAGCAAATTTTTCAGGTTCCCATCCAGGCATTGTATACCCTTCACTACCTTTACTTACAGTTTTTATAAGTTCCATTGGATCTACATCTGCAACTTTTGCATTTTCATAAAAAAGAGCTGTTGATCCGTCTTCTAACTCTTTAAATAAATCAGTTCTTGTCCAATCAAACACAGGCATAAAGTTATAACATATAACTTTAACTCCTACTTTAGCTAAATTCTCAATAGTTTTCTTGTAGTTCTCTATATACATATCTCTTGTTGGTAGGCCTAACTTTATATCCTCATGCACATTTACACTTTCAACAACATCTATATGTAACCCTGCTTTTTCAGCTTGATTTTTAACTTCTAATATTCTTTCCATAGGCCACACATCTCCTACTGGAACATCATGTAAAGCCCAAACAACTCCTTCTACTCCAGGAATCTGTCTAATTTGAGATAGCTCAACGCTATCATTTCCCTCTCCATACCATCTAAAAGTCATCTTCATATTATTTTATCTCTCCCTGATTAGAATGTTAGTACTATTTTACAAATTTCATTTGGTTTATTTTCAATTAAGTCCATAGCCTTATCAACCTCTTCAAAAGGAATTACATTTGATACCAATCTTTTAGCTTGTAATTTTCTATCATTGAAAAGTTGAACAACATTTGCAAACTTATGTGTTTGATGTCTTGATCCTCTTACATCTAACTCTTTTATTGTTATTCCTAGCTGAGCTATCTCTGAGGTATCTTTCGAGAATCCTAAACACATAACTCTTCCAGCTACAGATGTTATCTCAATAGCTTGCTCAAAAGTTTTCGGTAAACAAACTGCATCTATAGTAACGTTTGATCCCATTCCATTTGTTATCTCTTTAACTCTAGCTAAAGGATCCTCTAAATTTGGATTTATTACATAATCAGCTCCAAGTTCTTTTGCAACACCCAATCTCTTTTCGTTAAAATCTGAAATTATACAAATTCCACCCTTTAATTTTGCCATCTCTAGGACACAAAGTCCTATAGGACCTGCTCCAATTATAAATACATAATCACCTTTTCTTATATCAGCTCTCCATGTTATTTGATCTGCTATTGTATAAGGTTCAATCATAGCTGCTTCTTCCCATGATATTGAATCATCAAATTTAAATATATTTTTTCTCGGAGCTATATAATACTCTTGGAATCCTCCATCTACATGACAACCTCTAACTTTTAAACTCGAACACGCATTTGGTCTTCCTGATTTACATGCATAACATTCACAACATGCTATCATAGGTTCAACTACAACTTTATCACCAACTTTTAAATCTCTAACATCCTCTCCTAAACCTACAACCTCTCCTACCATCTCATGTCCTATTACTCTTGGATAAGTTGCTACGGGTGATGTTCCATGATATATATGAACATCAGAACCACAAATTCCTGCTGCTTTTATTTTTACTAGTACATCTGTTGCTTCTGATATTTTTGGTATCTCTCTTTCTACAATCTGTAACTCTTTTGGTTTAGAAACTATTATCGCCTTCATTTGCTCTCCTTTTTATCCTAATATTAGATTTGGTAAATACAAACTTATCTCTGGAATAAATGTTACCATTCCTAGTACAACTAAACTGATTAATAAAAACGGCATAATCGCTTTTATTGCTTCTCCCATAGAAATTTTTCCTATACTTGATGCTACGAATAAGCATACTCCAACCGGTGGTGTAGTCAATCCTATTATTAAATTTAAAACAACTATTACACCAAATTGAATAGGATCTACTCCTAACGGAGTAACTATACCTAATAAAACTGGAAACAGTATAACTAAAGCTGCTATAGTTTCCATAAACGTTCCAACAAATAGTAAAAGTAGATTTATTAATATCAACACAACATATTTGTTTTGTGATATCCCCAGTACACCTTCAGCTATAGCTTGGGGGACTTGTTGACTTGTTAAAATCCAAGCAAAGATATTTGCAAATCCAACCAATAACATTATTGCTGAAGTTCCTACCATAGAGTCCAATAAAATTTTTGGAAGATCTTTCAATTTAAGCTCTTTGTATATAAATTTACCAACTATAATTGCATATAAAACCGCTGCTATAGAAGCTTCAGTTGGAGTAAATACCCCTCCTAAAATTCCAAATAAAATCAATACTGTCAGCATTATTGCCCAAAAAGCATCCTTAAAGCAGATTATTTTCTCTTTTAAACTGACTTTAACCCCTTGAGGATGACCTTTTTTCAATGATATTCTATATGAAACTGCCATCATTCCAAGTCCTAAAAGTAAGCCGGGAATAGCTCCCGCTAAAAACATCTTTGATACAGATATTCCTGTAAGAGTTCCAACAATAATCATAGGTAAACTTGGAGGTATTATTGGTCCTATTGTTGATGAGGCTGCTGTAACTGCAACAGCATAATCAGCATTATACCCCTCTTTTTTCATAGCAGGTATCATTATTCCACCAATACTCGCTGTATCAGCTAAAGCTGTTCCAGATATTCCTGCAAATACCATCGAAGACCCTATATTGGCTAATCCTAACCCACCTTTTATATGTCCCACAAAAGCGTTACAAAACTTTATAATTCTTTCTGTTATTCCACCACCATTCATTAGATTTCCAGCTAATACAAATCCAGGAATACATAGAAGAGTAAATGAATCTATTCCTGCATACATCTTTTGAGGAATTACAACAAGAGGGATATCTGCTAGTAATAGGTATACAAACGATGAAAGCCCCAAACAAAATGCTACTGGTACTCCTATGAATAGAAGTATAAAAAATATTCCAAACAGTACTAGTTCCATTCTACCTCTCCCTCCTCTAAAACTGGGTTTTCAATTTCTTTTTCAGAGTTCTTTAAAATCTTCTCTTTAAGAATTTGAAGACCATATATTAGTAGAAACACACCCGAATAGCAAATTGTTCCATATGATAAATACATTGGTATTCCCATAGCAGGAGATGTTTGTCTCAATCCCAACGCTCCAAATGTATACCCTTCATACGCTATAATTAAGAAAAATATGTTTAGTAATATATATGTTATTACCTCTAATACCTCTTGAACTTTTTTATTCAATTTTATTAAGATAATATCAACTCTAACAAACTCTTTTCTTTTTAAAGCTAAAGGTGCCGCTGTCATAATTGAATATATAAATAAAAATCTTGAAAGCTCCTCTGTCCAAGATGGAGCTTTTGGTAAAAAGAACCTTGCAAATACTTGTAGAAAAACAACTGATATCAACATAAAGAAACTTAGTATTACCATAATCTCTAATGTTTTTTCTATATACCCCTTTTTCATAATTACCGTTCCTTTCTATTTTGTTTCAACTATTTTTAGATATAACTCATATTGCTCTGGTGTTAAAATCTTTTGCATCTCTGGCATTATTTTATTTTGATACTCCTCTTTATTTACAGGAATTATTTTCATTCCTTTATCTATTAGATTCTGCTTAGCTGTAACCACAAAATCTTTAAACTTTCCTTGAGCATATATTTGTGCTTCTTCAGATGCTTCTAAAACAGCTTTTTGCATCTCTGGCGATAATTTATTGAACTGTTTTTCTCCTACAGTGGCATATATCCACTGAATTACATGCTCTGTTTCATAGGCATTCTTTTGAACCTCATAGAATCCTAAACTATAAACTAAATCATATGGATTTTCTTGAGCATGTATTGTATTTTGCTGAAGTGATGTAAACACCTCTTGTAATGACATCGGTGTTGGTTTAGCCCCTAAAACTTCCCAAGTTTTAACGAAAATTGGTACATCTGGAACTCTAATTATTAAACCTTTTAAATCCTCTACTGATTTTATATCTCTATTTGTAGTCAGATTTCTAGGTGCTCTTTCATGATAATACAAAGGAATTAATCCTGCGTTAGCTTGTATATTTGTTTTTATCTCTTCACCTATTGGTCCATTTAAAACTGTATTCATATGATCTAAATCTCTGAAAGCATAAGGTACAGCCATTAGTGCAGCTTTTGGCGCCCAGTTTTGTAATGTTTCTCCTGTTAGAACCATATCTAGCGTTCCTAATCTCACACTATTGATCATATCTGTTTCAGATCCCAATTGTCCATTTGGAAAAATTTTAACTTTTAATTTTCCATCCGTTTTTTCATCAACTATCTCAGAAAATTTCACTGCTGTTTCATGCCAAATATGGTCTGTATTAGCGTTATGACCTAATTTCCATTCCACGGATTTTCCTTTACCACCGAAAAAAGAAAAGCTAATTGTTGCAATAAACAGAAATAAAACTAAATTTAAAATTCTTCTCATAATTTTTAAACCTCCATTTTTTATCTTTCTCTCAACTTGTATATTAATATATATACTCTAAATGTGTTTTTTTGTCAAATTTTTTGTTTTTTTTCTGTATTTAAAATATCAAAATAAGTCATAAATAAAATATATATAGCGATATGTTGCTTTAAATATTTAAAAATGCTAATATACAAGTTGAATAAAGAATTAAATTCTAGGAGGATTTAAGATGATTAAATTTATTTTAAAAAAAGCAAAAGAAAGTAATCGGGAATATGTATATAGAACACTTAAAGAAAACATTATCAATTTTTCATATGTTCCTGGTGATATGATTAGTGAACCAGAGATTTGTGCTGCCTTTGAAATGAGCCGAACGCCTATAAGAGAAGCTTTTATTAAACTATCCGAGGATAACTTAGTTAGTATCTATCCACAAAAAGGAACTTTTATCTCTAAGATAAATGTTGCTAGACTTGATGAAGCTATTTTTATGAGAGATTCTCTTGAAAAGTCTGTTTTTAAAGTTGCTATAAATAAATTGTCAGCAGAAGATATAACTGAATTAAGAAAATTGGTTAAGTTTCAAGAGGGGATTTTAGAGTTTGGAAGTGATATCAAAGAGTTTTTCTATCTAGATAACCAGTTTCATGCTACTATTTTTAATAAATGTGGTTTCTCTACAATTTGGAACTCAATAGAAAATATTAGCCAAGATTATAATAGGTTTAGATTTTTAGATACTATATCTAAAATAAATGCCACAAAAGTTATTGAACAACATACCGCTATAATTGAGGCTATTGAAAAAAAAGATGAGGATTTCTTTAATGAAGTTATCTCAGAACACCTTAGAAATATATGCCCTCAATTAGAAATTTTTAAGGAAAAGTTTCCTAATTATTTTGAGTAGAATACTCATCTAAAAATACCTTTTATAGTAGATAGATTTAGTAAATCTACCTACTATAAAAAATCATTATTAATAATCTTTTATTTTATATTTTTTTGTAATCCATCACTCTATTACATTTTTTCGAATGACGTCCAAAAAAATCTAATTTTCTTCTGACACTAAAGTTTTCATTATAAATATTTTTATATCTAAGCTCAATAGTTATATTTGATAATTTTTTTCTTAGTTTCTGTTTTATTTCATCATCTAATAAATTATTTTTAATTTCAAATAAAACAATTTTACCATTCGGTGAAATTACTCTATTTACAATATCTTCAACAAAATTATTTACATATCTATTCTCTAATGTTTCTTTTAATAATTCTATAAGAATAGATGTTGATTCTTCATCATCAAACTTACAAATCAGCTCTTTTACGATTAATGGACCTACTCCACTATTAACAATTTTTATACTTATTTTATTTTCATAGTCTTCGATTATTATTCCTCCTAAGGGTTTAACACTATTTTTATTGTGCTTCTGCTGAAAATAAATCGTCAAGCCTGAGATAATTATCGCTATTATTGATATCAATATCTCCAAGTTATTTTTAAGTATTTCTATCATTCAGTATCACATCCTTATATTTATTAAATCAATTTTTGAGTATAGTCATATAACCTTTTAATTCCCTAGCTGCTCTTTCACAATCTCAATAAATGCGGCCTTGTTATTATAAACAGATCTCCCGAATCCAACCCCAGCTTAGTTCTCATCTTCTTAACAATATCAACCCTTAAATCCCTTCTATCATTATCCAAAAGCTTCTCTTTAATATATGTCAGCATATTCTCATCCACAATCTCTTTCTCCAAGAAATCACTATACTCATATATCGTCTTCCAAGTTGGCTTCAAGAAATCCCCTGTAAACAATTGAACTATATTCTTTTTAATGAAATCATCCTCTTCTCTCCCATTTACAGAATCCAGATACCTATCCTTTAACAATTAATATCAGAAGTTATATAGTCAGTATAAACAGGAATATGATGATTATACACCCATAGATACAACATATCTCTTGAATCTATTATAGATTGCAACGCCGGTATTCCACTACTAGAGAAACACAACTTCTTATTCTCTATATACATAGCTCTTAAAAGTCTAGGCACATCTATATGCGGAGCTGGATATCCACACATATGATTATCTCTCATCAAATAGTCAAGTTTATCCACGTCAATACTATCTGAGTTCACTATCGATATCATTATATTTTTTGCCCAATAGTCCTTTAAGCCACTCTCTTTCTTATAAAGATTTCCAGTTATTATTCTACATATAAATTCGTAATCTATATTTTTATTTTTATCCAATAAAGGTACCATATTTTCTAGAATACAATAGCATGACATAACTTCATGAGCAGAGCCATTTGATTTCTCTCCAAATACCTCTTCAAAATTTATATTTTTATAACCACACTTAGGCTTTAACTCCTCTTTTATTAACTTTTTTTCATAAAATCCCTCTCCTAAATGTGACAGTGGTGCATGACCTAAATCATGTAGAAGTGAGGCTATTTTCAAATTATCCTCATAATACTTCAATATATCATCATCACATGCTCCAACTATTTTTTCATACTCAATTTTAAAACCATCTTTAATCTCATTGAAAAAATCCATTGCTAACTTCATTACCCCTAATGAATGTTCAAATCTTTAACTACTTTTGTTCCTCTTTTCATTTGTCCTCCCATTTTTGTTTTTAAACTAGTTTCCCACCACTAATTAATAGTTATATTATAACCTTTATTTCATTTATTCTCTATTTGAAACTTTTTTTAATATTTTTAAAATTTCTTCAAGATTAAGTTTATAAACAAAAGTATTGTTTTTCTATAATTCTATTCTTTTATTTTATATTTATAGGACTATTTTAAATTTAGATTTAAACCCTCTAGAGGGATAAGCGCGTTATCAATCTAGAAGGTTTTTTAATTTTTATAGTTTTATCGATTTCAGATACTCTTTTAAATCCTCACTTGTTTCAGAACTACGTAGTCCAAACTCTATATTAGCTTTTAATAATCCTATTTTATTACCTATATCGTACCTTTTTCCCTCGAAGTCATAGGCTAAAACTTTTTTATTATCATTTATCATAGCTAAGATAGCATCTGTAAGCTGAATCTCTCCACCTTTACCAGCTTCTGTTTTTTCTAAGTAGTTAAATATATCCGATGTTAATAGATATCTTCCTAAACATGCTTTCAGTGATGGAGCTTCTTCTAACTTTGGTTTCTCAACAAAATCAGATATAACTACAGTTCTAGAATCAAGATCCTCTACTGGTTTTACTACTCCATATTTAGATACATCCTTTGGGTCAACCTCTTGAACACCTATTATAGAAGAACCATATTGATTATACTTCTCTATAAGTTGTGCTGTTACCTCTTTATTAGGATTATACATTATATCATCCCCAAGAGCTATTACAAAAGGATCATCTCCTATAAAACTCTTAGCTTTTAATACAGCATGTCCTAATCCTAAAGGATGGTTTTGTCTTACATAATATATATTAGCCATACCATGAATAGTTTCAACTTTTTGTAAAAGTTCATCCTTTCCACCTCTAGCTAATGTGTTTTCTAACTCAAACGAGTGATCAAAGTGATCCTCTATTGAGTTTTTATTTCTTCCTGTTACTATTAATATATCTTCTATTCCAGACTCTACTAGCTCCTCTACTATGTATTGTAGTGATGGTTTATCAACTATCACCAACATTTCCTTCGGTTGGGCTTTAGTTGCAGGTAAAACTCTTGTTCCTAATCCCGCTGCTGGAATAACTGCTTTAGTTATTTTTTTCATAATTTTTATCTCCGGTTTCTTTTAACTTTATTATAATCAAAATAAATTAATTCTTTTAACTTTATAGATTTAGCTCCAAATTTTTCTTTTGCTAATCCTATTATATGAGTATCCTCTAAAACCCCTTCTCTTTCTAATAAAATCATAGGAGTCTCAGCACAAACTGCTTCAGCCACAGTTCCCCATCCAGCTTTAGCTATAATAAAATCTGAAGCTGCAATATAATTTTGTGTATCTAATATATCTACTGGAAGTTCTAATACTTTTCCATCAATATTTTTAACTTTTACACCACTAGTTGTAAATACTGTCCCTTTAAAATTACTTATAGTAATCTCATCGATTTGAGCTGATTTTCCACAAGATATAAAAATTGATTTACCATATTGCACTTTTATCTCTTCGACCTTTTTAATACTAATTTTTCTAGAAATAAAATCCATTTTAATTATTTTAGGAGATATATAAGAGAAATCTAAATTTAAAGGATACAAATATAGATTATCTATCATTTCATCTAACTCTAAATATTTTTGAGTTATTTCTGAATCCAAATTTAAATAACTATACTGCTGATACCAAGTAAAATTGCTTATAAGATTTATTTTTTTCTTCAGATTCTTGCTAACCAAAATTCCAATAGGAGATATATCACAAAATATATCTCCTAAATGATAATCTTTTAAAAAATTTATCTCTTCCTCAACAAGTTTATCCCACTTAGAAATAAAATCTTTTAACTTTATTTCTAAAAGTTCTTTATCTACATCTAGGCTATTCTTTTTATTTATAAGACCAACATCTGTTAAAATTTCTCTAAATATAACTCTATCGTAATAATCCTTAAAATATAATTTAGCAAACTCTATCTGCTTCTCTCCAGATACAATAATACATTTGAAATTAGAATTCTCATCTAACTTTTTTTCTAATTGAGCTAGAGACCTTGTTATATGACCAAAGCCATGACAAGATACATACCAAATATCATACATAAATTTACCTACTTTTTCAACTGATTATATTTTGAAACTATTTTCTTTATATCTTGAGCACTGTCTTTATGAGATATTAAAATATTATCACCATTTTTAACTACTATTAGATTTTTAACTCCTAACAGTGAAACAGTACAATCATCACATATAACAATATTATTATTTGCATCATGTATTATAGCTTCTGTATCTCTTATAATATTTCCTGCATTATCTCCTTCAAAAACTTCTGATAATGCTGTAAAACTTCCTATATCGTTCCATCCAATAGAAACAGGTATAACTTTTATATTTTTTGAATATTCCATTATTCCAAAATCAATAGATATCTTTTCAAACTCATCAAAATATGGTTTTACAAGATTACTAAGTCCTAATCCAGTGACATCTTTTTGAATTTCTCTTCTAATCTTATTAAAAACTTCTGTATGTTCAGGCATAAGAACTTGAAAATTTTTAAATATAGTTTCTGTTGTAAATATAAACATTCCAGAGTTCCATAGGTATTTTCCTGAAGCTAAATATTGTTCTGCAGTTTCCTTATTTGGTTTTTCACGGAATCTTCTAACTTTATAAACTTCGTCTAAGATTAAATCTTCACTATTATTAACTTCAATATAACCATAACCTGTTTCTGGTTTATCTGGTTTTATTCCTAAGGTTACAATAGTTGAATTTTGATGAGCTTCCTCTGATGCCTTTAAAATAACCTCTCTAAAGTTAATGTCATTTTGAATAAGATGATCAGAAGCTAATACAGCTACTTCTATCTTTTCACCAGAGCTTTTAAATCTTTCCTCTATTATTATAGATGTATAACCTATTGCTGCTGCAGTATCTTTAAAAGCTGGTTCGATTATAATATTTTCTTCTGGAATATCTGGTAACTCTTTTTTTATTTCATCTACTTGTAAAATATTAGTTGCTATAAAAATCTTATCTGCTGATATTATTGGTAAAATTCTATCAACAGTCTCTCTTATCATAGATTTATCTGAAAAAAGAGATAGCAATTGTTTTGGTTTTGTTGGTGTTGAAAGTGGCCAAAATCTTTCTCCACTTCCCCCTGCCATTATTAGGGCTGTTAACAAAATTATTTTCTCCTTTCTAGTTTAATAAAATTTATTGACTTTAAAAATAAAGTATTTATTAAAATTGTGAACATTAATCATATCTGGTTCTTTCTCTCACGAAATCTTACAATCTATTATATCAGTCACAAAATATTTTTTTACACATATCGTGCAATAAGATGATATATTTCCTATGGAGATAGCATATAA
Organism: uncultured Cetobacterium sp.; assembly: GCF_945952365.1. Classification (GTDB taxonomy): domain Bacteria; phylum Fusobacteriota; class Fusobacteriia; order Fusobacteriales; family Fusobacteriaceae; genus Cetobacterium_A. The sequence goes on along the minus strand of NZ_CAMFHX010000012.1, from coordinate 30,015 downwards.
AATTTAAAGTTTATTTTCTGTTTTAAAACTGATATTAAGTCAAGTTTTTAAACATAATTTTATAAATTATGCAACTTGTTTCTGATAATCAGCTGGAGATAAATAACCTAGTTTTTTCTGAATTCTATGGTTGTTATACCAGCCTTCTATATATTTAAATAAAGACTTTTTAGTTTCTTCAAAAGTCTTTGGTTTACTTTGATAAATTAACTCTTTCTTTAAAACTGAATGAAAAGATTCTATAGGAGCGTTATCATAAGGATTACCCTTTCTTGAATAAGAAAGGGTTGCACCTAAATCTTTAACTTTAGCTACATAATCTTTACTCGTATACTGCGATCCTTGGTCTGTATGGATAATACAGCCTGTAAGATCACTGTTTAAATTAAGTTTAGAAAGAGCTTTTAAAACGATATCTGTTGTCATTGTTGTGGAGTACTCCCAACCTTTGATTTCGTTTGTATGTAAATCCATAAATGAAGCTAAATATGTCCAACCAAAATCTTTTGTGTAAATATATGTAATATCTCCTACTATTTTCTCGTTTGTTGAGGTAGTTGAAAAATCCTGTTTTAAAAGATTACTTGCAGGTGCTTCAACTTTTGATTTAATTGTCTGGGGCTTGTACTTTTTTCTAGTAATAGATGAAAGACCTAATGCTCTCATAATTCTTTGAACTAGCTTTATACTCGCGGGATAACCCTCACGATTAAGTATTGCATGTATTTTAGGAGCCCCATAAATTTTAGAATTTTCCTCATAAATTCTTTTGATTTGAGAAGATAATAATTCATATCTCTCTTGAGTCTTAGTAGTAGTTTTATTGAGATTAAAGTAGTAAGTAGCTCTACTAATTTTAAAGATTTTACACATTTTTTCTTGGCTGTATTTAGGTTTTAATTGCTTGATAAGGTCAGTTATCTTAGTATCATCTAGTTTTTCGCGAATATTGTCAAAGCCTTTTTTAGAATAACACACTCTTCTTTAGCAGCAGCTAGTTCTTTTTGAAGCTTTTGAAATCATCAAGAGTAACAACTTCATCGCTTTGGGTATTAATATTACTGTATTTTTTTCTCCCAAGAACAAGATTGAATGAAGACACACCATATTCACGAGATACCTCTTTAAGAGGCTGACCATTTAAAATTAAATTAACAAGAATTTTTTTAAACTCTTCATCATAAGTTTTTCGTTTAAACATAAAATCACTTCCTTCAAGACTTAGTTTACATGATTTGTTATTTTATGTCTACAAACTTATTCAGCACCAAGTCCCTTTATATTTAAGTTCACACTTTCTATTTCTTAAGTTTAAAAATAACCCCTTTAGCTATATATATTATTCCTGCTTGTATTATTCTAGAAACTATTATTCCATTTAACCCAAAATTCTTTGCTAATGAAAATAGCAGAAAAATATAAAATGGGTTTACAATCAATAATAAAAGAGTATTTTCTTTTACATATCCAGAATATATAAATAAAGGATGCTGAGCTATAAAAGTTTGAGTAAATACTACAAATACAACATAAAAATATAATGAAGATGTATACTCTAAATAATTTGGTATAAACCAGTGTAACCAAAACACTTTTGTTAACGCTATAAATATAATTCCTAAACAACCTACTGATAAAATTATTTTACCTAATTTAACTCCTATTCTTTTTGCTCCAGCACAATCGTTTTTTGCTAATCTTTTACTTATTTCTGGCATTATAGATTGCCCCATTATAGATGTAACTCTTTTTATTAATTCTCCAATTTTTTCAAGCAACTTATATACAGCTACATCACTTACACCTAAATATTTATTTATTATAAACGGGGTCAATTGAAATATTGGTAAATCAAGGGTACTTGATAAGTTTGTGTATATTGTAAATTTAATGAACTCTTTTTGGAATTTTATCTTGAAAATATTTAGTTGATGCATTTCATTCTCTTTTAAAGTTTTATAAGTTAAAAACATGGTAATTAAAAGATTTATAAAACTTAAAGCGATTGTTCCATAAACATAGTATATTAACTCTTGATTCAAAAATAATCCAACAGAATAAATAATAGTGTTCGAAATTGCTAAAGATAATTCTATCATAGACATATATTTAAATTTTTCAAATATTCTTAAAATTCCTATAAAACATCCAGGAATAGTAAAGAATATAGAATATACCAAAATTTTAGCAACTTTTACTGTCATCAAATCCCACTTCAAATATTCTGCTGCTATTCGCATAAACATTATAGCTACTATCAAAGCAAAAATTGCAGTTATAAAATCCAGATACAATGCTTGCTTTATTATATTTTTACCTTCTGAATTATTTTTAGTCATACAATTTGGTAAAAACTTTATAACAGCTTCAAATGATTGAAAATTAAAAAGAGCATTGAAAAATCCAGCATAACTTAAACCTAAAAATATTATTCCATTATTTTCTAAACCCAATGCTTTAACTAAAAGAGCAGTATTAAATATACCTATAATACTGCTCAGAGTTGTACCTGAAAAAAGATATAAAAAATTTTTAATAAGTTTATTTTTTATCATCTAATAAATCCTCTATCTCTCTCATTATTTTCTCATCATCAAAGAAACTAGACCTTTCTTTTGCTAACCTTTTATATTCCTGTCTTTTCTGTTTATCGAGAATCAATTTTCTCATAGCATTTGCTAAACTATCTACATCTTCAGTTTCTACCAACTCTCCATATTTACCGTTGTCTAAAATTTCTAGTGGTCCCACACATTTAGTTGAGATTATAGGCTTCTCTAAAACAATAGCCTCTGCTAAAACTAAAGAAAATCCTTCAAATCTAGAAGAAACCACAAATAAATCTGCTGCTTTTATATATGGATATGGATTTCTTTTAAAACCTAAAAGTTCTGTATTTTGGGTTAAATTATTTTCTGAAATATATTTTTCAAACTCAGACCTTAATCCACCCTCTCCTAAAATTTGTAGATTATAATTTAAACCCTCATCTAGAAGTTGCTTATGAGCTTTTAAAAGAATATCATACCCTTTTGCATCTGTTAATCTTCCGGCTGTTACTAATGTTAATTTTTTATTAGTCACAACCTCTTCATTAGCTTTTTCTCTAATATCAGATTTTGGAATCGGATTATAAATAACTTTTGTTTTACTTTCCAGCTCTGGATATAATTTTAATACAGATTTTTTAGAATCCTTAGAAACTGAAATTACTTGATCAATTCTAGAGTAACATTCTCTTTCTAAGCTTTTAGATAGCATTCTATGTTTTTCTAAATCAGTATGAACCCATGCTATTTTTTCTGCTTTATTTTTTCTATTACTAATATATTGGGTACTCTTACCTTCTAAAAATGCTATTTCAATATCGTAGTCATTTTTAATTTTACATAAATATCCATTTATAAAAAACATATCTCTTATTTTTAAATATAATGAGTTTATTTTTCTGAATAAAATATTTTTATCGTACGTTCTATTTCTAGGAGCTAATCCTTTTAAGCTATTAACTCTTTCCGAAACCTCTTTTAAGTAAATCCCCTCTTTATTTAATAAAAAAATATCTACTGAATATTTCTTAGTATCTAATTTCTTTAATATATCTAGTAAAACTTTTTCAGCCCCACCACCATTTAAAGTTTCAATTATGATTAAAATTTTCTTTACCAATCAAATTCACCTTACTTTATACTTTCTACTTTAATTTTTTTTGAAAATGGATAGCTAATAAAAATAACCATTAACTTTAAAATACTTTTTATTTTTGAGATTTTTTTTATTCTTTTAATTAAGTGTATAAAAATTTCTTTTTCTATAAGAGAATTAAATCTAAACTCACTCCATAAAATATTTATTATAAGTAATTCTAAATTATTTAGTCTTTGAATATCTGTATTTTTTAAAAAATTTTTAGCTATATATAACTTATGGTATGAATTTTTTAAAGTCATATTTTTTGTAATACTTCCTTCTCTTTCTCTATAAGTATATATTTCCGAATTAATATATTTTACTCTTTTAGCTTTTTCAAAAACCTCTACTGAAAACAATATATCTTCATGCAATAATCCTTCTTTAAACTTTAGTTTATTTTCGACCAAAAAATCTTTTCTATATATATCATCCCAAACTTCAACATAAAAGTTATTGTATAAAATCATAGTTTCAAAAAAATACTTTCCTTCAACAATATTATCTATTTTAAATCTGTTCTTATTACAAATTGTTTCCACTTCATTTTTTTTTCTTATAAAATTTCCCATTATTATATCTAATTTTTTATCTTTATTTTCTTTAAAAAAACATTCGTAATTTTCAGTATTAATATAATCATCACTATCAATAAATGCTATATATTTTCCTCTTGCTATTTCTAATCCAGAATTTCTAGCACCTGATAAACCTTTATTTTTCTGAGTTATTACAACTGTTATCTGTGGGTACAAACTTTTAAATTTTTCTATAATTAAATATGAATTATCTTGTGATTCATCATTTACTAATATTACTTCCTTCTTTATTGATAATCTATAAATAGATTCCAAACATTCTTCTAAGTACTTCTCAACATTATATATTGGTACAACTATTGTTAAATCAATCTTTTCCATTACACACTCCTACTTTTTTAACCATTCAAGTTATATTATCATCTAATAAAAAATTATAGAAATATATTGATAATATATTGATTGGAAACAACAAAACACCATCTTCAAAAATTCCAACAACTAAATTCAAAAAAATTACTATTATCCACTTGTCTTTTTTCACGTGCAAACTTTTTTTTATTATAAAAAAATATATCAACATAACAATACAATAGAAAACTATACCGTATCTATTTAAAATATATAAAAATAGATTATGAGAACTTAATTCATAGTTAACTATTTCACTATAATTTTTTATTTCTTTTGAAAATAACCCTATATTGTCAAAATTACTAAAATGACTCCACAACTCAATTCTATTTGATGTTATTCTTACTAAAAAATTATTTGTTACTAAATATTTTCCACATAACAAAGTAAATAGTGTCAAATATAAAAAAATATTGCTAAAAAATTTTCTTATAAAAAAATTTTTAATATTAATTAAAAATAAAGTTAATAATATCGCTAAAAATACTGTTCTAGATTTAGTTATAAAATATATCATTCCAGATGAAATGATCATAAGAAACGTGTTTCTTAACTTCCATTTTTCATAAAAGAAAAATATATACACACTATAAATAGGTAAAAAATTTAGATATAATGTATTAGGATTTATAAATCCTAACGAATATCTTTTTAAAAATTCTCCCGAGTCTTCCTGATATCTTAATGTATTTAAATCTATATTTTCAGTTAGCCCTAATAAATGAGAACAAATTATGCCAATAAAAATAATAATATAAACTTTAACTAAATAACGTATACTTTTATTTATATTATTATTTTTTAATAAAATAGATAATATAATCATCATTAAAATATTTCCATCTTTTAGAAAAAAATATAATATAATTCCAAAAAATATTATCAAAAAATCTTTTTTGTTCAGTTTATTTTTTAAAATTAATAATACTATTCCAAGTAAAAAATTTAATTTAAAAATAAACTTCAAATCACCAAAATATAAATTATTTATGACTATAAATCTTTGAAAAAATGAAAAAATATTAACTGTTAAAAACAAATTAAGTAAAATATTATATAACGAATTATTAACTTTATTCATTTAAATCTCTAGACTCTAAAAATAATTTTAAATTTTCCTGCCATCCTTTTCTCTCACTTAATATTTTACTTCTTAATAATATGTTTTCATAATTATCTATTGTTTCAATTACTTTATATGCTAATTTTTCATAATCTCCAGAATTTACAAGATATCCATTCCAAGAATTTACAATGACATCTTTTAACCCTCCTACTTTATATCCTACAATAGGAGTATTTAATCCTATTGAGGTTAATGCAACACCACTTTGCTCTATCTGTTTGTATGGCATTAATGTGACTGCTGATTTTTTTGTCAATTTTATAATTTCTTCAGTTGATAAATATCCTTCTTTTAAAAATATATTTTTTTCCATTTTTTTTTCACATATTATTTTTTTTAATTTATTTATATATTTTATATCTCCTTTACCTGCTATATATAAATAGAATTTATTTTCTTTTAAAATCTCCATAGCTTTTAAAGCATCTTCAATTCCTTTATACTCTGAAATAGTTCCTAACATTGAAAGCATTTTCATATCTTTTTTCTCCTCTATATCAATATCATAATACAGTGGACCGTGATTAATTTCTGAGATTTTTCCATTTACTCCTATTTTTTTTAGTTTTATCTTAGTTTCATTTGTATGAACTAATAAATTTGAAAGATTTTTATATAATTTTTCATATCTTTTTTTTAGTTTTATATTTTGACTATTGTGCGGATAGAAATTATGAACAGTGTAGTACAGTTCTGATTTCTTTATTCTCTTTTGTAAAAATCCTATCAAATATAATTCAATTACTGAATACTTTAAAAAAGGTAACCATTCAATAATCAAAATATCATACTTTTTAGCAAAAATAAATAAATACCCCCAGTAACAAAAATAATTTAATAATTTACTATATAAGTTTATTTCTATATACTTAACTTCTTTTTTTAAATATTTTAATTCAGTTTCATTTTTATATCCTAGTATTTCAACTTCAGTTTTATTTGATTTTAAATTTTTTGCAAAATAATTTGTATATATAGGTGTAGTTCCATTAAAGTCTACTACTAATATTTTTCTCATTAAAAACTTCCTCCAATATTTCTTTCCACTTTTCTAATATCTCACTACTTGAAAAATCTTGGTTAATAGATTTTAAATAGCTATTTCTGCTATGCTGATACAGCAAATTTCTATCAAAATAGTATAACAAAATTTTTTCTTTTATAAATTTTGTTATGTTATAATCTATATATTCACTATAGATTGTTTTTTTTCTATTATTCCATACATTCGGATTTGGAATATTATTTCTATCAAAAAAGAAGAATCTTGGTTCTATCAAAAATCCATTTTCATTATTTTCTATTATTTCTGGAATTGCATAAACATTTGTTCCAATACATGGAAGTCCATTTTTTATTCCTTCTAAAACAACCAATGCAAAACTATCTTGTCTTGTTGGATGAAGTAGTATATTAGCACTCTTATATTCTTGTTGTAGTTCATCAAATGTTAAATTAAATTCTAGCAACTTTATTTTTTTATTCAATTTTATTTGCTCTAACTCTTTAACTTTTAATTTATCTATTTGAGTAATTATTGTTAATTCAATATTTAAACTATCAATTTCATAAAATGCATCTAATATTTCCTTACCACTTTTAAGGTAAAACTCCGAACTTATAAACAACAACTTTATTTTTTTTCTATTTGATTTTTCAATCAACTCTTTTTCTGAAATATTTAAATTTTCTATAAGTGGATATATCTGAATTATTTTTTCTTCAGTTATATTCTCGTTCAATATTTGAAAGGCTGTACTAGCACAAGCTTTTGATATACAAATTATTTTCTTTAATTTTGGACTTTTTAATTCTTTCTTTAAAATTCTCTTTCCTAAAAAAGTTTTATTTCGGTTAAGACTATAGTGAAATAAAGCTGTTGGATTTTCTAAATTTATTAAATATTTTTTTCCTTTTATAAACCTATTATAACTAAATACTAAATCACAATTTTTTGTTACTTTTATGACTTGTATGATTCCTAATAAATCTGCTATTTTACTTCTTACTATCCTTGATAAAATTAATTTCTTTAAAGATATTTTTTCAAAAAATATTTCTTCTTTTAATTCAACTTTAAAATCTTTTTCTATTTCTTTTAATAGATGCTTTTGAAAACCTCTTAATTTAGTTGGACAAAATATTTTTTTACTAATCTCTTCCATATAAATCCCTCGTATATACTTTATTCTTTACATTCATTAGCTCTTCTGATAGTCTATTACTTACAATAACGTCGCTTATTGATTTAAACTCCTCAAAATCTTTTATTACTCTTGAATTAAAGAATGTTTCATCTTTTAAAACTGGCTCATATACTACAACTTCAATTCCTTTAGCTTTAATTCTTTTCATAACACCTTGAATAGATGAAGCACGGAAGTTATCCGAATCCGTTTTCATCGTAAGTCTATATATTCCAACTATCTTAGGATTTCTCTTGATAATACTATCTGCTACATGATCTTTTCTAGTAGAATTTGAATCCACTATAGCTTCAATCAGATTATTAGGAACATCTAAATAGTTTGCTCTTAATTGCTTTGTATCTTTAGGAAGGCAATACCCACCATATCCGAATGAAGGATTATTATAGTGTGACCCTATTCTTGGATCAAGCCCTACTCCTTCAATTATATCTTTAGTATTTAATCCTCTTAGCTCTGCATATGTGTCTAACTCATTAAAATAAGCTACTCTTAAAGCTAAATATGTATTTGAGAATAATTTTACAGCTTCAGCTTCTGTACTATTCATAAGTAGCATTTGAGTATCTTTTTTTACGGCTCCTTCTAATAATAAATTTGCAAATTTTTTAGCTGCTTCTGATTTATCTCCCATTATTATTCTACTTGGGTAAAGATTATCATAGAGAGCTTTTCCCTCTCTTAAAAACTCTGGGGAGAATATAATATTCTCCATTCCAAACTCTTTTCTAATTTTATCAGTATATCCAACCGGTACTGTAGATTTTATTATCATAGTGGCTTTTGGATTAATACTTAAAACATCTTTTATAACCGCTTCTACGCTGTTTGTATTAAAGTAATTTTTTTCTGGATCATAATCTGTAGGTGTTGCTATCACTACAAACTCTGCATCTTTATATGCTAACTCTTTATCTGTTGTTGCCTTTAAATTTAAATCTTTAGTTGCTAAAAATTCACTGATTTCTTTGTCTACTATTGGAGATTTTTTATTGTTAATCATTTCTACTTTTTCAGGGATTATATCTAGTGCTACTACCTCATTATTTTGGGCTAAAAGTATCGCATTAGATAATCCTACATATCCTGTTCCTGCTATAGTTACTCTCATTTATAACTCCCTATTATCTTTGTTATTTAACTAATTTTTTTTCTTTATAAATTTTTTTTATTAAAAAGTGACTAAATATACATAATACAGATTTAAAAACAGATTTTTTTTCAATACTCCTTATTAGATGATAGTGTGGCTTTATAGTTTGAAGTTTATTTCTAGAAATTGAACCTTTTCGTATTCTATATTTTGCCAAAGGTTCTCTTAAGCCATACGCATATTTCTCTTTTTTTAATATATTTAAAAATAATGAATAGTCATTATTTTTTCTTATATCTTCACTATAAACTTTTCCGTGTATTCTTTGATTATAAACTACTGTTAAACAACCTAGATAATCATGCCATAACATCATATTATAACTTACTTTTTTAGGGACTCTAATTTCTAATCCTAATCTCTTCCCTTCTTCATTTATGTGCTCATAGCTTGTAAACGACATTGCATAATTATTTTTCTCCATAAATCTTATTTGATTTTTAAGTTTTTCTTTATGCCATATATCATCTGAATCTAAAAAAGCTATATATTCTCCAGTAGCCAATTCTATTCCTCTATTTCTAGCAATTCCCGCTCCACTATTTTTCTCTAACTTTTCAACTATTATATTTGAATATTTTTTTGAATAATTTAAAGCTATTGAATAGCTGTTATCCGTTGAACAATCATCTATTATTATTATTTCAATATTTTTATATGATTGCTCTAAAATACTTCCTAAAGTTTCTCCTATATACTTTTCACAATTATAATTTGGAACAATCACAGATACTAATTTTTCATTCATCATTTTTCACAACCTTAAAAACAGTTTCTATCATTATTTTTAAATTATCAAAAATATTAAAATGATTTAGGTGATAACTATTTAATCCAACTTTTTTGGGAATTATTTCATTTACATAGAAATCTTTTGGATTTTCCACTTTAGACATTAATTCTTCCTCATTTGATAAATAGATTGAAGCTTTTCCTGTTATTCCAGGTACAAGATCAAAATAACTACTGTTATATTTTTTATAATATTCTGTATATTCAGGTGTATCGGGTCTTGGTCCCACAAATGACATTTCACCTCTAAAAATATTTATTAATTGTGGAAATTCATCTACTTTTGTCTTTCTTAATATTTTTCCTATTTTTGTTATCCTTCTATCATTTCCTATTGTTATACTTCCAGTTTTGTCACTTCCAACAGACATTGTTCTAAATTTATAAATATAAAAGTCATTTTCTTTATATCCTGTTCTCAACTGCTTATAAATAGTAGGTCCTTTTGACGTTAATTTTATCATTAAAGCTACTATACTCATCGGAATCAGTAATATTACAAATAAAATAAATGCTAAAACTAAATCAAAAATTCTAACGCTTAATTTCATTATCTCTTAAACTCCTTTAACTTCTCTATCACATACTTAGCGTCCTCTTCTGTTAAGTTAGATGAACATGGAATATTAAGCACTCTATCGTGATACCAAACTGCTTTTTCCACTCCATAAGCTTGATGATTTTGATATGGTTTTTGCTCATGAATCAATCCCCAGATAGGTCTTGTTTGAATATTAGCTGAAACTAACTTTAATAGTAACTCATCTTTATTCATTCCATATTTTTCTTCATCTACAACCACTGAATAGAACCAATAGTTAGGTCTGATATCTTCATTAAATGGTAATAAAGTCAATCCTTCAATCTTTTCAATAGCTTCTTTATAAAGATTATAGTTTTTAACTTTTGTAGCGATAAACTTTTCTAAGTTATCTATTTGACTAGTTCCTAGTGCAGCTTGAAGATTTAACATTCTATAGTTATATCCTATTTCATCATGGATAAAGTAAAGTTGATCTGTCTTAGCTTGAGTTGTTAAGAATCTTATTTCATTTAAGAACTCAGCATCGTTTGATACAACCATTCCCCCTCCACCAGTAGTAATTATCTTATTGGCATTGAAAGAGTACACACCTGCATGAGCAATTGTTCCTGCATATTTACCAGCATATCTTCCCTCTGTATAATAAGTTCCTAAACCTTCTGTGGCATCTTCTAAAACTTTAAAGTTATACTTTGCAGACAGATCCATTATTCTTTCCATATTTGCCATATTTCCAAATACATGAACTACTGCTAAAGCTGATATTTTAGCAGCAGTTTTTTTATTGTATGTAAATCCATTTTTAAATTCACACTCTTCCTCTAAAAACTTCTCTAAAAGATTTGGGTCCATACAAAGAGTATCGTCACATCCTATAAATACAGGAGTTGCTCCATGATATGTCACAGGATTTACTGCTGCTATAAATGTTAATGTTGGAACTAATACCTCATCTCCAGGCTCTACTCCTAACACTCTTAATGCTGTATGTAATCCAGCAGTTCCTGATTGAACTCCAACTGCTTCTTTCACTCCTACATACTTAGCTATCTTCTCTTCAAATTCACCGATAAACCTTCCTCCAGTTGATACCCAACCAGATTCTATACACTCTCTTAAATTTTCTACAATTGGCTCAACATCTAAGTTTGGTATTGATAATCCTATTGTTTTAGTCATTCTTCGCCTCCTTATATGTAATCACAAACTCCTTCATAAGAGTTTTAAGATTCTCTTTCTCTGGATTTTTAATAGCTTCTGCTAATTTTTCTAGATGATGTTCTAACTTAATATCCATAGGATCTATCTTAGTTATAAATATCTTATTATTCTCTGTTTTTAAAGCAGCACTCACATCATAAAGCAACTCTTCATAAAGTTTCTCTCCAGGACGTAGTCCAACTATCTCTATATCTACATCAGCATTCGATAATTTTATCATAGTACGAGCTAGATCTATTATCTTTACAGGCTCTCCCATGTCTAAAATAAATAGCTCTCCACCTTTTCCAAGCGATCCCGCTTCAATAACCAGTTGAGCTGCTTCTGGAATTGTCATAAAGTATCTTGTGATATCAGGGTGAGTCAGCGTTAAGTTTTTCCCTTCGCTTATCAGCTTTTTAAATATTGGAATAACCGAACCATTACTTCCCAAAACATTTCCAAACCTTACTGCCATAAACTTTGTATCACTCTTTCCATTCATAGATTCAACCACAATCTCACAAGCACGTTTTGTTGCTCCCATTATATTCGTTGGGTTAACAGCTTTATCTGTAGAGATTAATACAAATCTTTCAGCACCATACTTTATAGCCATCTCTGCAACCTTTTTAGTTCCAAAGATGTTATTTTTTATAGCTTCCTCTGGGTTATGCTCCATCAACGGCACATGCTTATGAGCAGCTGCATGGAAAACTATATTTGGTTTGTATCTGTTAAATAGTAACTCAACCTTATCAGCCTCTCTGATATTACAAATCTCACTTTGCAGATCCAGTTCTTTAAAACTTCTTTTTAGCTCTAACTCTAAGAAGTAAAGGTCATTCTCATTTACATCTATTGTCACCAGCTTTTTGGGATTATACCTAGCAATTTGACGTGCAAGCTCACTTCCAATACTTCCCGCTCCACCAGTTACAAATACAACCTTATCCTCGATAATATCTTTTATATTATCTCCATTTACTAAGACCTGCTCTCTTCCAAGCAAATCCTCTATACTTACATCTCTCACCTGATTAGCGATATTCTCATCTTGAAGAATATCATCTAGTCCAGGCAGAATTTTAACCTTTACATCTGTACAACACTTTGTCAAATCAATTATCTCTTTTATACGCTCTCTTTTTATAGTTGGAATAGCTATTATCACCATCTCGATGCTCTGCTCTCTCACAACATCTGCAAGATCATAGAAATCTCCAAACACCTTCACACCATTTATATATGTTCCACGCTTCCGTCTATCATCATCCACTATAGCCGTAATATGGTATGGATAATTTGGATTTGTAAGCCCATCTCTAATTAAAGCAACTCCAGCATCTCCAGCTCCATATATCAAGGTATTCATCTTAGGTTTATTTTTACTTAGCATAACCTTGTATGATCTATTCAATCTGAAGAAGAATCTCCAAAGCAGTTGTAACATCAATATCAGCACAAATCCTACAAGCACAACCGTTCTTGAGTAGCTCTCTCTAAACACAGCATAGTATGATAGAGTTATCATTAGTGCCACCAGATTCGTAAATGTTAGATTCAATACATCTAACGAGTTGGTGTAACTCCAACTTTTCAATCCATTTTTTCTAATCAGATAAACAGCTAAAAATGCTACTCCATATACAATGAAATAGCTTCTATGAATATTCAAAAGTACACTGTCTTCATATCTGATTAAAAGGCCTAGAAAGATTCCGAAAAATACTGATACTAGGTCTATTCCTAACTTCACTATATTTCTTCTATTTGAAAATAGCTCGGTTATTATATTCTCTCTAAACACCTTTATTCCCCCCTAAATTAAAATACCTTTACACTTCCTACATACTCTCTTCTGTAGTCTCTCAGCTCAACGGCTACCATTCTATCCACGATAGAGTTCAGCTCCTCTTGAACCTCTTTAAACTCTCTTTTCAATCTATCCATCTCTACCTCTGTAGGTAGTCTCATCTCTTTTAAGTTACGCTCATTCTCTAATAATCTGATTTTTAAACTATTCTCAGCATTCAGATTGTTTACATATGTTTTCGATATATCTATATACTGCTTTTCACGTAACCCAGAGTCAGCACTCATAGCTAGATCTCCACTCTCTAAAATAGAAGCGCTACGCTCTCCTGTTGTATAGTTTTTCAATATATTTACATATGTCTTCTTTTTGCTAGCCAGAGATTCTAAAGTTAGATTTATATATCTGTTCTCTCCTGTTAAAAATATCTTTTCTAGTGCGATATCTCTAACCAGATGATTCGATCTTATAAAGTTAACTGTATCTCTATATCTCACGTCACTTGTTTTACTCAGCTCTACTCCTAAGTTGTTATACTCATAGAATATCTCTTTTGTTGGTGCATTAGCCTTTCTCTGTTCAATCTCAGCTTTTAGCCCATTCATCAGATTTGTTAAGGCTTTCATTGTATCTCTATAGTTGTCATACTGATCTAAGTAATCAGGGTGCTTTGCTGTACTTATCTCTAAGAAGTAGTTTATATAGAATGTTGGAAACTCTAATACTAACTTCTCCTTCATCTCTTTCTCCATCTTAGAATCCTTTAAATTCAGAGTCACTCTATACTCTGTAGGAATATAAAGATATCCACTCTCTCCATCTTTCAATCTGTTTTCTACCATTTTTAAACTATCTATCGGGAAGATTGGTGAGATACTCACATCCTTCATCTCGCTTATAGGTAATCCAAGTTTATCCACTAGATATCCCTTCAGTAAAACATCATACAAATCGAAAGCTGTTCTATCTGGATTCAATCCCTGCTTCATCTCTTTATGAGTAAACCCTATTACAACCTCCTCTTTCGAGTATGAATTTACACCGATAAAGAAGATCATCCCTATCGCCATTAAGCCTTTACTAGCTTTTTTAAACGATGAATAGAAGTTTTTAAGAAACGCCATCATTATCCCTAAGAACACTCCCATTACAACTCCAACCGCTAAAATAAGCTTTGCTTTTGAATTTGAAGCTATCTCCACTGGAGCTGCAACTTGAATCAATTTTCCATTGTCTATATGGTTCTCTTTTGCTTCCAATCTATTAGCTCTATCCACTATCGCGTTATAATCTGTTATTATCATCTTTAATCTTTCCACTATATACTCTTGCTCAGTAGCATTTGCCACTCTTAAGTTTTTGTTTATATAGATCAACTCTTTTAACTCCTCTTGAAGATTCAGAGATTCACTCTCTGCTTTTAAATAGCTTGACATCAGTTCTGTGTAATATCTCTCTCTAGCGTTATCCCCCAAAGCAATCTTTACACCTTTTGGAACTATCATATCGTTGTTTTCAAACTTATAATTATCCACCAAAGTTTTATAGTTTAAAGCCTCATCTTTTTTCTCTTTGATGCTGTTTTCCAATCTAAACTTTCTATTTATAAACTCACTTCTAAATTTCTCTTTATCTCTAACTATATTAGTCGCTAAAAGGTAGTTTTTTAACTCTTGGATTCTAATTCCCTCTAAATTTTCTAGCGCTACTCTTATCTCTCTATATCCAAATCCGTAAGAAACATAATCTAATCTCGAAGTCTCTCTTCCATCTATCAAATCTTTTAGTGCTGACTTTCTAGATTCTAAAATTCTGATATAATCCTGATAGTTATATCTGCTATCCTCTAAAATACCTGTGTCAAACTCTTTAAATCTATATGTTGATTCACGTTGCTCTCTGTAGTAAGAGTTTAAGTTTTCTACATAGTTTTGAAGAACTCTTTCACTTTCTGATATACTTCCAACTCTTAAACTAATCTTATATGATGTTGGATTATATGTTAACGTCTCTGCATTTTTAGCTAAAAACGCCTGCCTATCTTGAATAGATTTTGGTACAACGCCCTCTATTTTAAATTTACCACGGAATTCATCCAATGTTAGCTTCTGTTTTACTCTTATATCATTTTCAGAATACACCTTTTCTAGTACACCAGCTACTAAAAAGTTACTCTCTCCAAAAGTTGAACTTTTTGGCGTTAATATAACCTCTGCTCTTTTAGAGATATTTCTTTCATAAAGTGCCCCACCCAATGATAAAAACGTAACCACTATCGCTGTAATAAGTATCGTTTTTCTCTCTCTTACAAGTATCATCAACAACTCGATTAAATCAATCTCGTCGTCATCGTGCCTAAATTCTGTAGAAACTTCGTGCTTCATCCTTTCCTCTCCCTTTTAAAATTTTATTTTCCAGAAATATTATAACATTTTTCTAACACTAAAAAAAGTAGAAACTTTTTTATTTTTATTTAAAAAACCTTCAAGAAGTATCTTTTAAAATATTTTTTTGTATTCTATTCGAATTTTAAGAATGATTTTGGTAATCTAATTAAAGACAAAAGGCCTAGGAAATATCCTAGACCCTTTTTATTTAATTTATATGTATCTGCGAGTGTGAAGTTACTTGAGGAACACTGTTTAGTTTACTCACCTTCACTCCGATATCTTTTAACACTAAGGTGTTGCTTCCTGTAACTGCCATTCCAGCTATTGAAAGGATTATATATAATATTTTTAGTATCTTTACCATAGGCCTAGGCCTCTGATGGACTATCCACTAATGGTGCATTCTCTACGAAAAATTCAAATGCTCTAAGCTCTGCTCTCTCTGTCTCTATTCTAACTAAAGATGTCTCTCCTGATTTGATCTCCTTCTCTATCTGAGTTTTCCACTCTGTGTATGAATCATATCCTGAACCTGCTGGTAGTGGCTTTCCTTCGCTTTGCAGAATCTCAATATACATTAAAACTGATCTGTCATCTGTAAGTTCTCTTAAAAAATTACTCTCATTTGCTATCGACTTCTTTTTCTTCTCAATCTCAGCCTCTAAAATCCATTTTGCTTCTTGGTTTGTCATTCTACTACCTCCTAAAATTTTTATTTTTACTTTTTCTCTCGAGATGGTTTAATCATATCACAAGAAAAAAACAAAGTCATAAAATCTGACTAGTTTAGAAAATACTATTTTTATTTTCATACTATTTTTATTTTTGACTAGTTTAGAAAAAAAACGTAATACAAATATTGATTTTTTACTTTTTTCATATTATATTCTTACTAATGGTCCTTTTAATGACCATAAAAAAATTTAGAGGTGATGTATTATGAAAACACTTTATGAACTAGTTCATCTACTTGACGATTTTTTTGGTATAAAGCAACTTATCAATTTTCTTAACAAATCTGATTCTACTATTCGAAGAATAATCAACACTAACAAACTTATAGCCTACAAAACTAGTAATATCTATTATTTTAAAAAAGAGGATTTAATTCAATTCTTAATAGCGGAGGCGATTTAATGAAGAAAAGAGTGATGAAAAAAAGTGATGACTTTCCTAAAGAAAACTTTTGTGATTTTTTAAGAAAAAATTCTAACTGCTTACCTTCTAACCTTACATTTGATAATTTTTCAGTTATTTTTAATCAACTTCTACTTGAAAATTTTGGTGAAATTCAACCTAAAACAATAATTTTAAAAACTCTGCCTATATATGAAGCTACTCTAGATGAAAATATAAAAAATAAAAATATCCGTAAATATGCTATCAATAACTCGGAGATGCTTTTTATCCTAGAGGTCGGAAAACTTTTATGTAACCGATACTATAAAAATTATATAAAGGGGGACTATGAGATATATAATAAAAAATAACAGTATAAACAACTATACTCAACTATATAATGAAATTATTCACAACTGTAAATACAACCTAGAGGTTCTAGGTTTCGCGACTTTGCTGCTTTCAAAGCCACCTGATTGGAATATAAATCCAAATGGGCTTATGAAAGAGTTAAAAATTGGTAAGGATCGAGTGTTGAAACTACTCTCAGCACTCGAAAAAAATGGGTATATCTACAAACTGACGAATGTCCAGTTTGCTAAAAAGGGCGAACAGAAAGTTTTTTACTACATGTTTGATTGTAAAGAACTTCTGAAAGAAACTTTTCCTGAGGGTGCTCTGGAATCTACTTCGCAACTTCCTTTGATTGCACCACTACCCACTTCCCCAGATATGGATATCCCACATGTGGATATTCCAGATATGAGTATTCCAGATGTGGATACTCCACAACTGGAAAATGCCCCCTATACTAATAAAGATATTACTAAGACTATTTCTAACCAAAAAAATCTAAACAAAAAAAATACTAAACTAACTCTTAGAGAGTTTATATGTTCTGTTGTAGATGAAAAGACAGCAGCCAATATCCTAAATGCTAATCCCAATCTAACTCTAGAGGAGTTTCAAAATATCTATAAACGAATACTGCTAGAGTATAAAAAGAACTTTTGTAAGGATATAAACGCTGGTCTTGTGTTAGCGATAAATGGACGTTGGAAATTTAGAACTCAAATTTCAGATGAAAGCAGTAACATCTCTGATGATGAGAAAACTCGTAGAGTTGTTGTAGGAAATTATAACTACTATCTGAGCTATTTCAAAGAGATCGGTAGCTGTAATCCAAAAGAGATTCTTCAGAAGTTCCAAAAGGATTGCACAAAATATGATGCCAATATCGTGGATATCTATTCTGAAAAATTAAAAAAAGAGCTAGGGATTTAATCCTTAGCTCTCATAAAACTTATTATCCACGCTGATAAAACACAATTTCCAATTACAAATAAAGAGATTAAAAATTCAAAAACTTTTGGCTCTCTATACCATGAAAATATATTCATAATTTTCATGGGATTTCCAATATAAAAAGCAGTCAATAAAGAGACTAAAAATCCTACCCATGCTGAATATCTGTCAGCTTTTTTTATAAATATTCCAACTAAGAATATCCCTGCTATTGGTCCTCCTAACAAACCTGTAATCGATTGGAAATATAAAAATATATCACTCTGACCTATTTTTAAAAATCTCAAAGCAAGTAAAGAACTTAAAATTCCAACAGCCCAGCTCATACATTTAGCTATTTTCAATTTTATTTTTTCACATCTGCATTTAGTTACACTCTTCAATAAATCTGAAGTTATGCAAACGCTTATAGAGTTTAAACTCGAAGAAACTGTAGATTGAGTTGCTGCAAAAATAGCTGCTATAACTAAGCCGCTTAATCCTTTTGGAATATAGTTTATAACAAAATATGGCAGTATCGCATTTCCAACTATATCTTGTGGTAAGGTTACTGAATACTTAAAAAACATATATAATCCAGATCCCATACCAACAAATATAAAAATACTGATTAACAACAAAGGAATATTCATATATAAACTTTTTTTAGCTTCATTCGTTGATTCTGTTGTTGCATACCTTTGAACTATATCTTGGCTTCCAACATATGAATATATAGAGTTTAAAAAACCTCCTACAATCATTCCTAATAAAGTTTTTCCACTAAAACTTACTTTAAATATCTCAGGACTTTTTATCATATCCTTCATACTAAAAATTTCAACAATATCTACATTTTTAGGAATTGAAGAGATTCCTAGAAATATTATAACACTCGCTCCTAAAAGTAAAACTATTGTTTGAAATGCATCAGACCAAACCACAGCTTTTATTCCACCCAAAGATGTATAAACTATACAAAAGCTACTAACTAGAACTACTAAAACAGTTGGATTTATACTCGGTAGAACAATACCTAAAGCTAATACTGGTAAATATAAAATTATTGCAATTCTAATTATATGAAAGATTATAAAAGATAAACTTCCTATAACTCTAAACTCTTTTCCAAATCGAATCTCTAAATATTCATATGCAGTTTCAACTTTTAACTCTCTAAAAAATGGAACAAAGGTTTCAGCTGCCCAAATCACCATTAAAATAATTCCAAGTGGTGCCATTCCCATTATCCATCCATTTTTATATACAGAGCCTGGAATTCCAATAAAAGAAAGTGACGATAATGATGTCGCATAGATACTACAAGCTGTAACTAAAGTTGGAATGCTTCCACTGCCTCTAAAATAATCCTCTGTATTTTTATTTTTTCTGTTAAAATAGATTCCAATTCCTAATATTATTGAAAAATAAATAAAAATAACTATCCAGTTCAACCAATCCCAATTCATAGATTCTCTTCTTTCATTCTTTTTAAATAATGTGTTGCTATCTCTAAATCTAAATATTCATCTATATCTACAGAATACTCTCTTTCCATAACATAAGCTAACTTACCACCATTCAAGTTTGTATTCAAATTTAAATGTTCATCATTTTTTTGAATATATATCGCTCCATTAACTATATATATAGGTGGAAAATCCTGTCTTCTCATATCTCCTGTCATAGAGATTAGTGGTAATGTATTTCCTTTTTCATCTAAGGTTCTCATTATGCAAGGATGCTCAGTCACTTCTGAAACTGAAACTAGACTTCTTTCGTCACTTTCCAAAAGCTTTTCTATAGCTTCATCGATATGCCAACTTTGTCTCAAAGGACTCGTATTTTGTAATAAAAGAATATAGTCATATCTTTTACCTAATTTTTCTATCTCTTTAATTGAATGAATAAAAGCGTCTATACTTTTAGAGTTATCCTGTGACAACTCCTTTGGTCTTAAAAAAGGAACATCTATTCCTAAAGATTCTGTTACCTCTGCAATCTCTTTATCATCTGTTGAAACGACTATCTTATCTAGATATTTTGATTCCTTAGCGCCCTTAATAGAGTAATAAAGTAATGGCTTTCCTAATAGATCTATTATATTCTTCTTAGGAATACCCTTACTTCCACCTCTTGCTGGGATTATAGCTAATATTTTTTTATCTTTATACACTTTTATTCCTCTAACTTTCTTCTCTCTATCTTTATATTTTCTAAACTTCCAAAATTTTTATATATATTTTGATGAATCTCTGTTCCATAAAAATCTACCTTTACCTTCTCTCCTAAAGAAAATGCTGCTGTTGAAAATATTGTTATTGCTTTTTCAAATTTAACACCTAGTAATACAAGCAATTCAAATGGTATTTCTCTTTTTAAGATAGTTGCTTTTTCAAAAACTTTTTTATAATCTGTTTTTTCTCTTGGATGAGGCTTAATTAAAACCTCTTTTTCTGAATAATTTCTCATTATTTTTTTGTACAACTCTACTTTTTCCTCTTCTGAAAGAATACTATCTTCTGATAGTGGCTGAGTGAATAAAATATTTTTTGCATTCTTTAACACTTCTATTTCTGAAGGATAAATCGAGAAAATATCTAGGATTTCTTTTTTTTCATCCTCACTCTTCAAATCCCACATCTCCTTTAAATTAACCAATACAACTTTCTCTTTTATCTCTTTTGGTATTTCAGCTAATCCTGTTAAATATATTCTTTTGGTCTCATCTCCAACTCCATAAGATTCATATTCAAAAAGACTTCCACCTAATAAAAAGTTTTTAAAGTTAATCTTTTTTTTATTTCTATGTTTCAATTCATAATTAGCTAATCCATCTTCTAAAATACAATATCTAAACTTACTTTTTAATATATCCCCTAAAAAAGTATTATAAATATATCCGTAAACTATAGAATTTCTAGATATATTTTTTCTTACTTTATTAACTTTTCCTGCTATAGTTAGCTTATTTAAATATTTTCCAAATCTTTTTGAAGAAATTCTTTCATCTATAGAAATTCCTTCGTATCTCTTCAAAATCTCATTTTTTATTTTATTGGAAATAGAATCACTCAATATAAAATATCTACCACGCCTATTTTTATCTAAAAGTAGTAATGCAATCATAAGTGTATAACTAGTCTTTATATAAAAAATATTACAAATTCTCTTTTTACTTTTGAGCATTACTTAACCTCTTATTAGATATATAAACAATTATAGCTACTAGATATACGTGTCTTTTTATAAAATTCCCCCACGAAGCCTCTGTTAATCCAGTTATATAGTATGCTATTATCATCGAGGTTGACATTAAATATAACCAATAAACATCACTATTCTTTTCACTTTTTATCGTTGCTTTTAAAGCGATATAAAGTATATACCCCCAAAAAGCTAATAAACCAAAGAATAAAGCCCCCATATCTACTAAGTTTTCGAAATACATATTATGAGGGTTTCCTGCTGTAGCAACACTTTTCATCATAGGAACTGACCACTTTGCAACCTTATTATAAGAGTTATTTTTTTCAAAGTATTCTAAATAATAGCTTGATGAATTATCTTTTCCAACTCCAAAAACAGGATGCTTTAAATAAATATCAGTAGATGCCTCCCACATAAGTAGTCTTATCTTACTAGAATCATCTTTTTTGGCATTTGATATACTTTGGAGCCTCTTAATATACCTATTATTTTGTAAATTTTTAACATTAAATCCAATTAGTAATGTAATTCCTACTATAACTGTAAATAACATCTTTCTAGTCAATCCCAATAACGCAAATATTCCTAATCCACCAATTAAAGCTAGCCAAGCTCCTCTAGTTTGTCCTAGTAAAATACATGTTAAATTTAAAAAATATACTGGCAGTAAATAAGCTAATCTTTTATATTTTTTATTCTTTATTTCTAGTACAATCAATGTTAAAACTATAAAAGATAACCCTACAAGAGCATGGGCACTATCCATTATATTCGTTATGCTTTGATATCTTAATTTAAAGTTCCATTTTGCTAATCTATAAACATTTAATCCATACACACAATTAACTAGCACCGAACCTGTTATAAGATATAAGAATTTTTCTATTCTCTCTTTAGACGTTAGAAAAATAGGTGCTATAAATAACGGTAATAATCTATACATTTGACTTATACTCTCTTTTGAAGACTTCACTCCACCTGGTGAAAAAATATCAAATATCGGTGTCAGAAAGAGTATAATTAATAAAAATTTATATTCTTTCTCTATTTTATTTAACTTCAAATCTTTTATAAAAAATAATGCCGATAAAGTCATTAATGCTAACCCTATATTAACTCCACCTTTTGCTGCCACAAGAGATATTCCATATATAAATACTCCAGCTAATCCTACTTTTTCTATTTTATCTCTATATCTTATTATTTTTTCCATATTATTCCTCTTTTTATAATTTTTGCAGGATTTCCAACTAAAATAACCCTTTCTTCAAAACAACTTTTAGTTACTAAAGACCCTAATCCAACTACACTTCCTTTTGATATTTGAACACCTTTTAAAATTGTTGAGCTATCTGCTAGCCAAACTTCATCACATATTTTTATACTTTTAGATTCATTAATTTTTTTACCATCCATAAAGATATCATGACCATCATCTGTCATTATTTTATTATTCCTAGAAAACATACAATCTTTTCCAACAACAATACTTTTAGCTTCTCCTTTTACAGAAAAATATGTATTTTTACCTATAACTGTTTCTTCACCAATTTCTAAAGTACAATTATTACCTCTTATCTCTATATTAACCTTGTTTAAATTAGAGTTCTTTTTAAAAATAATCTTATTTCCCTTTCCTCTAACTTTTATAACACAGTCCCTAATTTTAATTCCATTTTCTTGAATTATCTCATTTCCTTTATCAAGAGTAATCTTATTTCTTAACTTTAATATCAAATCCTTCACTTTTATCCCCCTCATACTATTGAAGTATTACCTCAATTTTTCTTATTGTTTCAGACTCGTCAAATATTTTTGCTCTGTCTTTTGACATTTTTGAATAATAAATTCGCTTCTCTTCATCTTCTATTAATTCTCTTATAGCTAAAGCTAGATTTTCTACATCTTCAACTTCAACTATTTTTCCTATCTCTCCATTTTTTAAAAGCTCTTTTGGTCCAACACAGTTCGTAGAAATGATAGGTAATCCTAATACTAGAGCTTCACATAACACTAAAGGCAACCCTTCGTATCTAGATGATAGCACAAATATATCCGCATTTTTCATAAATGGATATGGATTTTCTTTAAACTCTAAAATTTCAGTATTATTTTCTATTTTACTTTGTTTTATATATTGCAGTAACTCATCTTTCAACGATCCCTCTCCTAAAATTCTTAAATTATAATCCAAATCTAAATTTAAATTTATTTTATGAGCTTTTAGTAAAATATCATATCCTTTTACACTTATTAATCTTCCGACAGAAATAATAGTAATTTTGGTTGGTTGATTTGCTTTTTCATTTAATTCTGATGACTTTTCTAAAATTTCATCTTTTGCTATTAAATTATAAATCACCTCAACTTTTTCTTTAAATTCTGGATAAATCTCTATAAAATTATTTTTAGAATCATTTGATACACAGATTATTTTATCTATTCCTTTATAAACTTCCTTTTCTACTTCCTTACTTAAAACTCTATGCTTTGCTAAATCAGTATGAATCCAAGCTATTTTTTTTGCTTTGTTTTTTCTTTCAGATATAAACTTAGTACTTTCACCCTCTAAAAAAGCTATCTCAACATCATAGTTATTTGGCAATAGCGGAATCATTTTTTTCAATACAAGAAATCTATATATTTTTCTCCAACGATTCTTTATTAAACTTATTAATTTAGTTTTATCTTTTATTTTCGGATCAAAACCATAAACTTTATTTATCTCTTTTTTTACTCTTTCTAAATATACTCCACTTTTTGAAAATAAAAATACATCAATTATAAATTTATCTTTGTCCAATCTTTTTAAAATATCATACAATACCTTTTCAGCACCACCACCAGTCAATGAATCTATAACTATTAGAACTTTTCTCTTCATGATATTACCTCTAAACCCTTTGAGAATTTTACTTCAAAATAAATCTTTACTTTTTTCAATAAATTCATTCCACAATTGATTTTACCCAACCTTTTATATGTTGCTTGCGAATAGTATCCCCCATCCCTCAAATTAGAATAATATAGCCAAAAAATTCTATCGCACCATTTTCTATCTATTATATTCTCTTTCAGCGTAAAATCAATCAAAAGATCTACCATATGATTCAAATCTACATGATATTTTTTTCCTTTCGAACTAACTATACTTCCTTCTCTCTGACGATAGTAATAAAATTCATCTAAATCTACATATATACTCTTTGCATAATATAGTGCTCGTGGAGTAAAAATTTCATCCTCATGTAAATAACCTTTTTCAAAGCTAAGATTATTTTTTTCTAACAAATCCTTTTTATAAATATTGAGCCAAACAACTGTTTCATAATTTTTCTTAGATAGAAGATATAGCAATATATTTCCAATCTCTGCACCATAGGCTCCCCATAATCTTTGTCCCCGTTTTATACTTTCAATCTTCCCAGAATCATAATAATAGACTCCACTCCCTACTATTATGTCAACTTTATTTTTTATACCTTCAGTATACATTTTTTCAAATTTAACTGGATTCAAAAAGTCGTCACTATCAATAAAATAGATATAATCTCCATTAGCTAAGCTCATCCCTACATTTCTAGCTTCAGATAAGCCCTCATTCTCTTTTTTTATCACTAAAAAATTATTTAAATTCATATTCTCATATTTTTTTAAAATTTCTGAACTTTTATCTTTTGATCCATCATTTACTACTATAATCTCTTTTTCTAAATCCAATTTCAATAATGAATCTAAACATTGTTCTAAATATTTCTCTACATTATAAACTGGAACAATTATACTTAACATATTACCTTCTCTCTTTTTTTTGTGAATATTTTCTTCCTTTATAAATAGAATATTTATAAGATATTTTTCTTAAAAAATCAAAAATAGTTGTTTTATCGATTCCACTTCGTCTTATATCAAATAAATTATCTGTAAAAACTCCAGTTCCTGTGTCTGTTGAAACTGCAAATTTATAACCAGCTTCTTTTACAACTTGTACACTCTCTTCATCTAAATGTCCATAAGGATATGCAAAGCTAACTAGCTTTATTCCATACTTCTCCTCTGTCGCTTTTTTAGATTCAACAATCTCTTTTCTTTTATCTTCCAAGGTTAACTTTGGTAAGCTTGGATGAGTATAAGTATGCCCTCCAATCTCAATAAGACCACTTCTTATCAAATCTTTTACCATCTCTGTTTCCATTATAGGTAGTTTTTCACTTTCACCAAACTTCTCTACATCCCATCTGTTATATTTAATCCCTTCAACCAAATAAACAACAGCTTTCATATTATGCTTTTTCAATATTGGCAACATAAATTCATAATTATTAACATAACCATCATCTACAGTTAAAACTATATACTTTTTTTTAAATCTATTTTCCAATCCTATTTTATTCAAATCCTTGAAGGTTATAGTTTCATATCCTAAAAGTTTTAACATTCTAAGCTGTAAATCAAATTGTTTTGCTGTTACATAGGTATGCACTTTACTATTTTTTAATGCTTTATCTACAAATTGATGATACATTAAAACTGGTATCTCTTTTTTCATACTTTACTCTCCTATCAAGTTATATATCTCTTCCTCTATGTTCTCTTTTGAAAATTCTAAAGCTCTATCTATATTATCTTCATTAAATCTAGATTTTTTTTCTAAAGATATAACTAATGATTCTCCTAACTTCTTCCAATCTCCAACAGATACTAACTCTCCATATCTTCCCTCTCCTAAAATTTCACTTGGTCCTATCGGGCAATCCGTTGCAACTACATTTTTTCCAAAACTCATAGCTTCAACTAAAACCATCCCAAATCCTTCTCTTTTAGAGCTGTGGACAAAAAGTTCACAATTTTTCATCCATTTATATGGATTAGATTGTTGCCCAATCATTTTAACTTTATCTTCACATCTATTTTCTTTTATAAAATTATTAATATTTTTATATTCTGGTCCATCCCCAACTATATATAGACTCTCTTCAACCTTACTTTCTATACTTTTAAAAGCTTTAATTAATGTTATTAAATCCTTGTTTTTATCTAACCTTGAACATGCTAAAATATATTTTTTCTCATACTCAATCTTTTCTTTTGATAACTCTTTTAACTTTTTAAAATCAAAGAAATTATATATTCTTTTCAATTTACTATTATATTCCTTAAAGTTCTTTTGAACCTCATTTTTTAAAGAATCACTCACCACAATAATTTTACCTACAGCATCAAATCTTTTCTGAAGCTCTTTTCTTTTTTTATCTTTAAGTTCTCCCAAACTTGAATGTAAAAAAGTAATTGCTCTTTGATCTAAACTTTCTATAGGAATTTTGCAATAGAAATCAAAAAGATAATCGTACTCCATATCCTTTAATATTTGAACTATATTTTTTTTATACTCAGCTCTTCTTTTCTTTAAAAAATAACTGTATAAAATTTTATATAAAATATTTTTCTTTTTATCTCTATATCTATTTATTTTTTCAATTGTCTCTTTAGATACGACATATCTATATTTTACATTTTTTGGAATAGATTCAATTAACTTATTCCCAGCTCCATTATCTTCATTTATTAATAACTCAACTTCATATTTTTTAGATAATATTGCAACATAATCTAAAGCTATTTTTTCAGCTCCACCTAATATAAGAGAGTCTGTATTAAAAACTATTTTTTTCATAACTCCCCCCTAAATAACCATTTCTACTTTTTTCATAACTTCTTCTGAACTAAATCTCTTTGATTTTTCTTTTGCTAAGATACTATATTTAGCTTTTAACTCTTCACTCTGACTCATTTTTTCTATTGCTTTTCCTAAATCTTCTGAATCTCCAATTTTAGTCAAGATTCCAGTTTCACCATCAAGTAAAATCTCTCTCGGACCTGTTGGACAATCTGTAGATATTATCGCTTTACCCAAAATTGATGCCTCTATTAAAACTGTAGGTAATCCTTCAAATTTAGAACTATGAACAAAGAAACTTGCATTTTTTATCCAAGGATAAGGATTTTTCCTAAACCCTAAAAGAACCACTCTATCTTTTAAATCAAGTTCTTCAATCAGTTTTTCTAAATTTTCTCTATGTCTACCATCACCTATTATATATAATTTTT
Organism: uncultured Cetobacterium sp.; assembly: GCF_945952365.1. Classification (GTDB taxonomy): domain Bacteria; phylum Fusobacteriota; class Fusobacteriia; order Fusobacteriales; family Fusobacteriaceae; genus Cetobacterium_A. The sequence continues at coordinate 2,423 of NZ_CAMFHX010000012.1, read as the reverse complement.
CCTCTATTTTTTTACTAGCATTTTTATAAGCCTTAATCAGTGTAGTAAAATCTTTTTGAGTTTCTTCTAGTCTTCCAATTGAAAGTATATACTTTTTAGCCATTAATTTTTTATCATTTTCATCTATACTCTCATTAGATTTTCTTAAAAGTTCATCAATATTAAAAGAGTTATAAATTGTTACTAGCTTATTACTTAAAAAAGGATACATCTCTTCTGCTTCTTTTTTCATATCCTCAGATATAACTACAACTTTATCGTACATAGCTAGTTTTTTCCCATGTCTTTCCTGTCTTCTCTTTATTCCTCTATTATAATTTTTTGGACTAAAATGGCAGAAAGTTACTATGTTCTTATCTACATCTTTTGCATAAGACGCTAATGTCATATCAAAATCAATAACTGTATCTGCACCTTTTACATACTCCAGCAGTCTTTTTTTAAAAGCTATTTTTCTAATAAATGATGTCGCTTCAAAAAATATTTTTCCTAATTTATCTAAAGTTCCCATAGCTTTTCTTTTTTTTCCATCGGTATAAATATTCTCTTCTAATATATATTTTATTTCAACCTCTTTAGGAATTTCATTTTTTAATTTCTCGAGTTCATCCATTTTATAGCCTATTAAAAGTGTTACTTCATATCTCTCTTTTGAGATATTTTTTAATAATTCAATTAAAACTTTCTCTATTCCACCTACAAGTAGTGTATCAATAGAAAAAACTATCTTCTTTTTCATAACTCATCTCCTAATCGTTATATCTTCTATCTCTCATCCTATTTTTAAAAGCTTTTATAGCACTTACAATTTTATTTCTTTTAAACTTCTTCATTCCCAAAGCTACATAATAAAATATATTTTTTTTATATGGATAAATCATCTCAGGATAATTGTCCATCTGCATTGTTATTAAATCATAATGTGCTCTATAGTTTCCAAACCCCATCTTTTTCCCTTGAGTATCAATGACTCTTATCTTTCCACTTGAATTAAGAATAAAGTTTGAAGGGTTGAAATCTCCATGATAATAGCCTTTTTTATGAATCTTTTGAATAGTTTTCATCATATTTTGAAAATTATCTGGAAATATCTCTTCACCTACATATTCCATTAGCAAAAGATTATAAGATATCATTCCGTTTTTTCTCTCTAAAACTGCTCCGAAAGGTTCTGCATACTCTAACATGCCCTCTTCATATATCATTTTGTGGATATTTTCTAAAGTTACTACAAACTCCCCCTTTTTAAATAAACTCATTAATTTTCTTTGAAATATTCTATATTCATTTCTACTTTCTTTTATTATATACTTTTCCCCATTCACATCAACCACAGCTATATAACTTCTACGATTTTCTTTTAAAATTTTTAGAACTTTCATATTTCTATCTAAAATAGCTTTTAAAATATCTCTATATCTTTCATCATAATAAAATAGCGTTTTATCCTTGTATAAATATTTTTCCATTCTATACCCTACCTTATATTCATTTTTTATTTTTATATTTTATTGTAGCACACTTTAAGTTTTTTTTTAACATGCTAGGCATTTTATGCTATAATAATGTTATTTAATAACATGAAGGAGATAACATATGAAAATTATAGTAAGTCATGCCAGAAGCTCTGTTTTCTACAATTCAAAAACTGACACATTTATCAAAACATTTTCACCAAAACTTATAAATCGTTTTAAATTTTTTATAAATTTACGATTATATCCTGGCAACAATTTCTATTACATATGTAATTTATTAAATTCCTTGAACATCAAAACACCCATAGTTATAAACTACTCAAAATATCATATTGAAACTGCAAATCTACATGGAGAATCTCTAGAAAATTTTTTAGAAAGAAATCCTAATGATCTTAAAATTATTAACAAATATGTTCATATTATACTAATCCTTTTAAAAAATAAAATCTATTGCGGTGATCTAAGCTTAGATAATTTCATTTTAAAAAACAATGAAATCTACGCTCTTGATTTAGAAGACTACAAACATATTAAATTTTCCAAATATAATAGAAAAGAATTTCTTAGAAGATTAGAAGGAAAAATTCCGTTGAATATTTATAACCTTATATTACAAGAAATTAAAAATAGCAAGGTATAAGTTAACCTTGCTATTTTTAATTTAAACCCCAGATTTTACTATTCTTTACAAAAGAATAGTAAATATGCTGCATAAATTATACGTAATACTCCCCACTTCTCCATTTTTAATTTAATAGTCATCAAAATTCCCCTTCCTATCTTAGACTTGTAAATATTATAGCATAAGATTATTTATAAAAAACACCTCTAAATCTCTCTTTTTTCATATCATTCCATCTTTCCTATTTCTATAAAATATGATATACTGTTAATGGTAGAATAAATTGTAGGTTTTTTGGCAGAATGCAATGATGTAATTTT